>NZ_FOIN01000023.1 GCF_900102365.1 Thomasclavelia cocleata
AGGACAAAATATCAGGAAATATCACCGCAGGAAAATAGAAAACAGGAAAAAGGCAGAAAAGTTATTGTCAGTATTAAATTAAAGAGCCAATTTTTTTGAAAAAGAGCAGGTTCTTTTTAAGTGCGTCAAAAATCCATAAAAGTTATTCACAATGAAACAACACTTATGGATTTTTTTATATGAAAGGGATTAACAAAAGAAAAAGAGCTGAACGCTCTAAATAATTAATAAAAATTACTTAGTCGTTACAGCCCCTTTTAATTATTAAATTTTTTTAGCGTCGTATGTTACTTGAATCCCTAAGTTACTAAAAACTTTTGCATCCATTGGACCAATTGAAGAAGTAACATGAGCTTGAGTCCCTTTTAGTTTTGGTAATTGTCGTAATGCTAGTTTAGCACTCTCATTATTGACAGCACTTAAAGATAAAGCAATTAAAATTTCATCACTATGTAAACGAGGATTTATACTACCAAGATACTCAGTTTTCAAATTCTGAATAGGACCAAAAGCACTTGGAGAAATTAAATGAACATCATTTGGAATATTAGCTAAATATTTAATTGCGTTAATTACAAGTGCTGAGCATGATCCCATAAAATCTGAAGTTTTACCTGTAATAATCGTTCCATCATCCAATTCAATAGCTCCAGCATAACATTTTGCCTCTAATGCCTTTTTATTTGCAGCAGCAACACATTTACGATCTTCGGCTACAACTTTAGCTTGATTCATAACCAGTTCCTGCTTATTAAATTCATCTAAAGAACATTGTTCTTTAACATAACGATTTCTAGTATGATAGTAGCGACGAATAATTTCCTGACAACTTGCCTCTTTACATACTTCATCATCACTGATACAAAAACCTGCCATATTTACCCCCATATCTGTTGGTGAATTATATGGGCTGGTACCATAAATTTCCTCAAACATATTTTTTAAAACAGGAAAAATTTCAATATCTCGATTATAATTTACAGTAACCTTATTATAGCTTTCTAAATGAAATGGATCGATCATATTAACATCATTCAAATCCGCTGTAGCAGCTTCATACGCTAAATTAACAGGATGATTTAAAGGAATACTCCAAATAGGAAAAGTTTCAAATTTAGCATATCCTGCTTTTACCCCTCTAATATGTTCATGATATAATTGTGAAAGACATGTTGCCATTTTACCACTCCCAGGTCCAGGAGCTGTTACAACAACTAATGGTTTTGTTGTTTCAATATAATCATTTTTTCCAAATCCTTCAGCACTAATTATCTTTTTGGTATTAGTTGGATAACCATCTATCAAATAATGTAAATAAACATTAATATTTCGTTTTTCCAAACGACTTTTAAAAATATCGGCTGCTTTTTGACCATCATATTGAGTAATAACTACACTTCCAACATATAAGCCTTTACTACGATATATCTCAATTAAACGTAAAACATCATTATCATAAGTAATTCCTAAATCACCACGAACCTTATTACGTTCAATATCACTTGCTGAAATAGCAATTACAACTTCTGCCTGATCCTTTAGCTGCAATAACATTTGCAATTTACTATCTGGTGCAAAACCTGGTAAAACTCTTGAAGCATGATAATCATCAAATAATTTTCCTCCAAATTCTAGATATAATTTGTCACCAAACTGGGCAATTCGTTCTTTAATATGGGTAGATTGCATTGTTAAATATTTATCATTATCAAATCCAATTTTCATTTCAACTTTGTATGAATAAACTCATATTTAAAAAGATACAAGCTCATACTTCTCCTTTCTTAAAATCTATAAAAAATACTACTTTTATCTTTTGTATTCTACTTTATTTATACTATTATTGCACGACTTTGCATTAAATTTTACGTAAAAATAAAAAATTATTATACAAAAACAATAACTAATAAATGATTTCATTATAAATATACATTAAACAAATTACAACTTATTTAATCATCTTTTTTCAAAAAATTTTTCTATAATAATATTTATAGAAGTATAATTACAAAATAAAGATCATCTTTAAAAATCCCCAACAAAATGTAAAATAATATTAAATAAAAACAAATTTGCTTGTACAAGTTAAAACACTAGTAATACTATCAATAAACTCTTTTAACATATTAAAAATTGTAGAATAATAATATAATTGTTTTAACAAACAAAGGATAATCAGAATCATGGAAAAACAATGTGAAACCAAAAAATAATGTTATCAACACAAAAAGGGCTAATGCCCTTTCAATAGTTAAAATATTGTTAGTCATTATAGTCCTTTACTATTCCTACCATTTTTAATAAATATTTTGCATTAGTTGTTTTACAACGACCTTGCTTAATTAAATAATCAAATTTAATTTTATTATTTTCATAATATTCACTAAAATGATAATTTGTACATGGTACTTGATGTTCTAATTCACATAACTCAAAATCATGAGTTGTAATAAAAGTGAAAATATTAGGTGTTGCTAATTGCTTAACAGTTTCAGTAGCCCCATAGATACGATCCTTAGAGTTAGTTCCCTTAAAAATTTCATCTATTAACGCAATCATTCTTTCACCTCGATGGTTTGCTTCAACAATTTCTTTTATTCTTAATAACTCAGCATAAAATGTAGATATCCCACTAATATCATCCTCCAAACGCATTGAAGTATATATTTTCATTAGTGAACATTTAAATGAATTAGCCAAAACAGGACCACCTGCATAAGCTAAAACTAAATTTATACCAATTGTTCTTAAAAAAGTTGTTTTTCCTGACATATTTGATCCAGTAATAACACAAACCTGCTTATCCATTGCAAATGAGTTAGAAACAACTTGTTTATCATTAATTAAAGGATGATACGCCTGACTAAATTCTAAACATAAATCATTTGTATATGTAGCAAATGTTATAGAAGATTTAGTTTGTATTAGTACTTGTAAACTGATCAGACTTTCCAATTCAGCAATACTATCTAACCAGCTATTCATTTTCTTTCCATATTTATCAATCCATATATCAAAACGTTCACGGCAATTGATATCCCACAACAAAATCCCATTTAATAACAATGCCGCTAATAAATTATTACGCTGTTTAACAGAAGAACTAATTGCTTTCAATTCACTAAAAGCCCGACTAGATTCAGATAAGCTACTTTTTAGATTATTCATATGTGTTGATGTAAAAGTTGTTTTTTCTATTAATTCACAAATATTTTGGTAACTCGTTAAACATTTCGATAATTGAGCAATTTGTTTAAACAAATCACTATTCTTACTTAAATTTATAACTGCGACAATCCATTGTCCAAATACTAATACTGGAAGAAGAATTACAGCTAATTTAAATACATAATCAAACAAAAACATTATTAGAGCTATAATAGTTAAAAAAGGAATAATATATCTAACCATTCTCCATCTTTTCCATTTTTGTTTAGAACTTATATTAATAATAAATTCCTCAATGACCTTCTCAATCATTTTTGGTTTTATTAACATTTTCCCATATGTTTCAATATCAATAACAAAATTATCTTTATCACCTAATTCTTTTATTGCTTCCTGCTCTTGAATAAGTAAATTCTGATCAAATTCACTTCTTGTTAGCTTAGTTAATAATCTTTTCTTTCCTCTTAAAGTAATAGCTGTATTTAAATATTGAAATAATGAATTATTACCAACTATATCAAGATCCTTCATTACTCCTGTTATTTGATCAATATAATCAAGTCCAGTTTCTTCAAATTCTTTCCATTTATTATCAAAACGAGCCAAATAATTTTCAATTACTATTAATTTTGCTTTTAAATAAGTAAGATTATCACTTATCTTTATATGCTTAAAAACTAATAAAATAAAAGCCATTATTGTTATAATCATAAAAATATATAAATATTCTAATTTCAAAAAATAACCACTCAATAAAAATATTAATATCAAAATTCCAGCAATAAATCTAAAAATTGATATTTTTAATGATCTACTCTCTAATTCCTTAATCTCTTTTAATATTTTATTTTGAAACAATAAATAATCATTACGATTCATACTCTCTCCTTTAAAAATTATAATTATGCTCTTATAACAAATTCAACAAACCTAAATTTATTTTGGTAATGTTTTATGAAACAAAGAAGTATCTTCCAAATATATATAATTTATTTACAAATTAGCAAATTATAATATCTAATAATTTTATCTTCACCTTTACCTTTTACAGTAAAACTATTTTTTAATCCAATTTCTATATTTAAGCTAAAATCATTACACAATAAATTATAACAAAAAACTAAGCTATGCTTAGTTTTTAGGCTTTTTATTTGAAACAGTTTGAATACTACCAATAATTGTTGAACCTTCTTCAACCATGATTTTAGCAGAAGTTGTATTTCCATCTAAAATAGATGTTCCTTTTAACGATACTCTATTTTCAGCAATAATATTACCTTTAATTTCACCCTCTAAAACTACATCACTACTATTAACATCACCTTGTAAATTTGTTTTACCTAAAATATTAACAATTCCATTACAATTTACATTTCCAACTATTGTAGCATCAATTGTAGTTAATGCATCAGCTTTAATATTTCCCTTAACTTTACCTTTAATAGTTACAGCCTTATCACAATTAATATTACCTTCAATTATACCTTCAACTTGTAAATCAGCCTTACAAACAATATCACCAGTAATTTTTGTTCCATAAGAAATAACTGAAGCAGCATATTCAGGTTCTACCTTTTGAGGTTTAGAATAAACAGGTTCCACTTTTGGAGCTTTATAGTTTTTATTTTCTACTACTTTTTCAGGTCTTGACTCAACTTTTTTTTGTTCGGTTTTCTTTTCAGGTGATTTTTTATCCTTTTTTTCAACTACTTCTTCTTCGACCTCTTCTTCTACAAAGATTGTTTTATTGATTATATCCATTATATTTCTCTTTTTATTCATCACACAATCCTCCTCCATAATCAACTTATTTACAGCACAATTAGTTATACAATAATCCACAAAAACAGACATCCAACAATACACGCAAATACTAACAAAATACCATAACAATGTCAATGTCACTTTATAATTATACCATACAATTCCCGACTATTCACTAAAAGATTGACAAAAATATTTTATTATAATCGAAAATAGGACATTACATTCATATAAAATTAATAATAACAAACTACTGGACAATTAATTTCAATATTATTATATAATTGAGCCGCGATATTAGTAGGTAGATTAATACATCCATGAGAACCATTATTCATATAAATCGTTCCTCCCCACTTACTACGCCAAGAAGATGAATCATGTAATCCAATTCCTTTATTAAAAGGTAACCAATATGATACAGGTGTTTCATAAGGCCAGGTACCATCTGGTAATTTTGTTCCCCTTAAAACACGATTACGCTCTTTATTATAAAGATAATAAGCTCCAGCTGGAGTTCTTCTTTCAGGATCATTATATGTCCCAGAAACAAAATCAGATTCTAAAACAATTTGACCATCTTTATGATACCACATATGCTGACCTTTTAAATCAACTTCAACAAATGTATTACCAAGTCCACCATTATCAGTAGAAGCTTCTTTTCCTGTAGTTACAGGTGTTCGTACACCTACTTTATTTGCATATATATCTTCTAATAAACCATTTACTTCTTTTGAATTTTGTAAACGTATACCATAATTACCACCGCTTACAGTAATAGTTCGATTATTAGCTCCAACAAAAGTTCTTGTTCCACCTATACTGTTTATCTTTTTAGCCAATGAACTAACAAATTCTGTAGCTTTTTCTTTGAAAACATCATCATCACGATAATATTTACCACTTTCATCAACAGAAAGCCAGCTTAATAACGTATTTCCATCCAAAATTACATCCCCTGATTTTGTTTTATATGTTATAACAGCAGAAGCATACTGTTTAGCTGCTTCGTATAATTGTTGAACTTTAGTATCATTAGCTTTCAAAGATGGCTCTAAATAACATTTCTGAGCTTGTAAATCAACACTTGTTTTCCCCTCACTAAAAGCTAATTTAATCGCCTCTAGCATCTTATCTTGATCTATAGTTGAACCTGCAACTTCATTTTGAATAATAAATTCATTATTAATGTATTCTACTTTAGCATCTTCTGGAGGTATTTGAACTTCTTCTTGAAGATGATTTAATGATAATACTTTATTTTTTAAAGTTGTTTCATCAAGTAATGCTAAGTTATTAATTGTATTATCATTTTTGATAAAAAATGCTTGTATCCAGGCAAAAGAATTTTGTTTTTTTAAAACCTGAGCAATATCATTATCTGTATTATATTTAATACCTAGATCTTTACCTGATACAAATTCTGATGTTCCATCATTAAACTTTAATTCTAACATATGATCATCAACTGTTTTAGAAAGCATTTCATTTGCCTCATTTAAAGTCAAACCACCTACATTTACATCATTAATATAAGTACTATTTAAAAATTTTTTATTAAAATAAAAGCTGCCTACCAAATATATCGCAACAATTCCAATTAGTAAGACGATAATAATAATAAACTCTTTACGAATTTTTCGCTTTTTCTTTAATTTTTTGTTTTTATCACAGTCCAGCACTGCCTCTCCATTACTCATATTGTCCATAATTCCCTCTTATCTTTTTTAATTTTTCCCAATTCTCCATAATTACTTACAATATGCATTCTAGCATTTTACCTTTAATTGTCAACCTAAACAACTATAAGTACAGTATTTTTAAGAATTATTAATAATTTATCATTATAAACTTTTTTTAAGAAAAGATTTTAAATGATTAATATCTCCATCATATAAATATCCTTTCATCCCAACCTTATTAGCACCTTCTACATTAACTAAAATATCATCAATAAAGATACACTCTTTTGCCTTTAAATTAAATTTTGTTAGAAAATGTTTATAAATCTGTAAATCTGGTTTTAATAAATGATTGTATGCAGAAACATAAAAATCATCAAAATATTTAAAAGCTGTTACTTTATGAAAATAATCTTTGATTTGTAACCCACAATTTGATAATAAATATATCTTATAACCTTGTTGCTTTAATTCTTTAACCAAAGGAACCATATCATCAAATACTTCTAAATAATCATACCAATGATATAATGAATATTTCAACAAATCATGATATTGTCCATCTGTTATTAAATATATTTGCTGTAAAGCTTCATCAAGACTTATTGTTCCCTGGTCTAACATCTGCCATTGTTCACTATTAAAAAGTTCTTTAATAATTATTTTCTGTTCATCCAAATTATTACTCAACCTGCTAGCAATATATTCAGGATCCCACCTTAAAATTACATTCCCCATATCAAAAACAATATTTTTAATCATTAATCAACGCCCCTAAAATAGCTACACCTTTAATAATTTGTTCATCAGATGGCATAGAAAAATTCATTCTAAATGATTGACAATGTTTATTATCATCATCATAAAAAGCATTTCCTGGTACAACTGCAACCTTATGTTCAATTGCCTTTTTAACAAAACTTGGCATATTAAGTCTTTCAGGTAAAGTTACCCAAATAAACATCCCTCCATCAGGAATAGTCCACTTACAATCTTTACTAAAATGTCTATCCATTTCTTTTAACATCAAATTACATTTTCTACTATATACTGCTTGTAATTTATTTAAATGCTCATCCATATCAACCTCATTTAAAAAACGTGCCATAACCCTTTGAGCCCAAGCATTAGTATGAACATCATTCGTTTGTTTAGCAACAGTACATTTAGCTAATAAATCACGATGTCCAATCATAATTGCCACCCTCATACCTGGTGCAATAATTTTAGATAAACTAGCAGCATATACTACTAACCCTTCATCATCTAATGATTTAATTGAAGGAATTGGATCATTTCTAAATCTTAAATCACCATAAGGATTATCTTCAAGAATCATTACTTGATATTTTTTTGCTAAAGCATAAATTGCTTGACGCTTTTTCAAAGATGTAGTAATTCCTGTAGGATTTTGAAAATTAGGAATTAGATAAATAAATTTAGGTTTCTGGGGCATCTGCAAAGCCTCTTCAAGTTTGACTAAATTAATCCCATCATCCTCCATATCAATTCCAACCAGTTTAGCTCCATTACTTTTAAAAGCATTTAAAGCTCCTAAAAAACTTGGATTTTCACATATTACAATATCCCCTTCATCACATAAACATTTACTCATAAAATCCATGATTTGTTGGGAACCAGAAGTTACCATCACTTCATCATAATCTTTTAAAACAGTTTCATGGCGTGATAAAAATTTAAGTGCCGCCTTTTTTAAATCAATATCGCCTTCAGTAATGCCATATTCTAAAATTGTATTAGCTTGATTATTAAAAATATCATCACTGATCTCTTTTAATTTTGTTATTGGAAATGTCTCACTAGCTGGATTTCCCCCACCAAAGCTAATAATTTCTGGATCATTCATCATTTTTAAAATCTCTCTAATTGCAGATGCTTTAACACCACTGATTCGTTTTGAAAATTTAAAGTTCATTCTCTTACCCCCTTTAATTATAGGTTTATTATAAACCAAACCTTTCCTAATGCAAAGAATTATAATTTAGTTTATAATAAATAAAAGGAGGAATTTTATGCAGGCACTATTTTTAGTTTTACACAAGATTGAAAAACTAGATGATTTATTAATAGCTTTGCAAAATAATGGTATTACTGGAGGAACAATTATTGATAGTAAGGGAATGATCAATACTTTGAGAAATAACGATAACTTTATTATTGAATCTTTACGAATCTTTCTAGAAGACCCTCGTGAAGCAAGTAAAACACTATTTTTTATTCTAAAAAAAGATGATGTATTAAATGCTAGAAAAATTATTGATGAAACATTAGGGGGTATTAATAATCCTAATACTGGAATTTTATTCGGTATTGATCTAGCCTTTGTTGATGGTTTAAAAATATAATGAATAGACCCTAGCATTTGCTAGGGTCTTGTACTACCACTGTAACATTAACATATATTCATCTGGATTAGATAACACTTGTTTATATTCTTCTATTTTAACCATTTTTTCTTTTTTACCATCAATCGAAGCGATATAAACACTATCATAATCATTTTCTAATAATAATGACTGTTTATAATAATTTAGTCGAGCATTAATAATTCGATAAACATCTTCTCCTTGAGAGTTCTTGTATTGTGCTATATCACCAATTAAAACTAATATATATGCTTCATGCGTTGGCATTTCACTACTATTATTTAATAATGGTGATTGTTTACCAGGAGGTAATAACTGCATCACTTTATTAAATTCCTGATCACCAGCAATCTTATACCCTCGTATTTCCTCTTTTTCTTTAATATACATTGAAACTTCCTGATATTTTTCGTCATAGTTTTTTGATGAAATAAAATCTAATAATTCAACCTTTAAAACCTGATTTTCAAGAACTAATGAACTTAAAGTTTCTTTATTTACATCTTCAGGTTCTTTTTTAATATCTCCTGTTCCAAATTTCAAAACAATAAAAACTATTAAAATTAAGATGATCACACCAATAAGCATTAATGCATTCTTAGTTAATTTAAGGGGTTTTTTAATCATATGACACCTCCTTTTAACTCCATTATATCATATAAATCGACATATAAACAATTAAATAAAACCATGGAAAATCCATGGTTTAAAGTAAGCTTTCTAATCTATTTACAATTTCATTTTCTGGTACAAAACCTGTAATTTGATCAACCGCTTTTCCATCTTTAAAAATAATTAAATTAGGAATTGCCTGCACTCCATAACGACTGGCAATATCTGATGAAGTATCAACATTTATTTTATAAAATTCTACCTGTGTCATTTTTTCAGATATTCCCTCTAAAACTGGAGCCAACATTTTACATGGCCCACACCAATCCGCATAAAAATCAACTAATACGATTCCATTTGCAATAACATCATCAAATTCATTACTATTTAATATTTTCATTATTCTCACCTCATCTAACATTATGCCTGATATTAAAATAATTACAACTAATTTGCATTTATTTTATAAAAATCTTCTATTGCAAGGGCTAAAGGGTCATTTAAATTACAATTAAACTGGTTACTAAAATGTTTATAATGAATATTGCAACTCCAACTATCTTGATAATCAATATTTTGGAGTAAACTAGGATTATTTTCAAAATCTTTTAATTTACGTTGTAAAACATCCTTAAAAAACTGTACATCTTCTTTTCCTTCTAATTCAATATAATTTCCTTCATCAAACAAAAATTCAACATTTTCAGCTTTATCAAGTTGTTTCAACAACTCATAATATTCACCATGCCAGCTTTTAACCAAATTACTATCAATTTTTTCAACTACTTTTCTGAATTCATCATCATTAACATAATATCCTCGCTTTACCTTACTTCCATTAGTACGATAATAAGTAATATCAATTCTTTTAGCACTCCCTGACTGGTTTGAATTGATTAATTGTTTATGGATAGAAACTATTTTATCAATAGCATCACCATCATTAATCTTTATATTTGATTCAACATCATTAATCCAATTTTCAATTGATGCATAAGCTATTTGACTAGGAATGTAATTTTCTAAATAACCTTTGGAAAAGATAAATATAACTACTGTCCCAATAATAATTAATGTTGACTGAACAAGACATAATAAATATCTAATTCTTTTATACTGAATAAATTGTATGATAAAAGTTACAATAACAGTTGCAATAATATTTATAATGATAAATGTTCTAATTAATTCTGTTGTCACCCCTAAAACAGATGTAAGCATCCATGAACCACTAATAATAATGATAATACTAATAATCTGCGACATGCTTTTATTAGTAAAACCATGATAATTATTACTGCAGTTACGAGTTTTACATACATATAAACTTAAAACCAAACTTACAATTATATAACCTATATAAATCAAACAAAAATTCCACTCTAAACCAACATTACTAGCAATCATCAATCTTATTACCGGTACCAAATAACTAACTATTTCTAAAGAAAGTCCATTAGAAATAATCCCTTTAATAAATGTTGAATATACTGCAAATAAGCTATAATAAAGCATTAATGGAGCTAAGATAATAACAATTTGTAAAACAATATTCATAAAAAATGAAGTTGTTAAATAAGCAGTCAGATTTGCTAGTGTATAATACATAAATATCATTAAAATAAGAGCATAACTATTTTTTAAGACTATTCCTTGACTTAAAAGACAATATAATAGTGCTGGTATAATTAGACAAATTATCCCGCTTAGATAATGAACTATAAAACTTTGAATATGCGAAAATGGCAAAGAGTTAAAATGGGTCTGTCTAGTAGCATTAAATAAATATTTTAAATTAATAAGTGGTAATATCAAACTAAATATAAATGCAATAAAATAAAATGTAAGTATTGGCAATTCATCACTATAAGATAAAACATTAATAATAAAATTTAAAATTAAACAGCCTGTGTAAATAACAACATAATTCTTTAATTGTTTCAAATCATTTTTAAATAAACTTAACATTGTTATTCACCTGCCTTTCGATTAATTGAACTAATTATAATTTTTTCATTTTCATTTTCTAGTTTAATCATCAAACTTATATCATAATTTTGAATTTCACCTACTGCTGTTATATTCATTGAAAAAGTAGCATAAATATCATCAAATTCAATTAATTCAATTTCATTGTTATATAAAGTAAATGTTTCAATATTTAATTGTTCTTTTATAAATTCAAATATTTTACTATTTTCATCAGTTAATAATGTATCATCATAAATAAATTTTTTACACTGTTCAAGAAACTTAGTATGTCCAATTATCTTTTCATCCTTTAAAAATTCATAAATTCTCTCATTTCCCTTTAAATTATATTTTTTACCACTACTTCCAGATAACTCCAACATATCCCCATTAAAAAAGTCTTCAGCAACAATATTTTGATCCTTACTCATTTGATAAAGCTGTTTAGTTTCATTTGAATTCAAACAAATTTCAATTCCATCATAATAACCCGTTAAATAACTTTCATTTTCAAAATTATCACTATTTAAATAAGATTTTTCCTGATTTTTAAAATAATCAATAAAAAGCTGTTTATCAAACCGATACTGTAAAAGTGTATCATTATAATTACCACGATTATCTATATTATATAAATTAAAATATACATTAGCGTTATTATTCATAATTTGTTGATAGTGAATTTTATCACGATTTTTATTTAAATATTCAATCAAATTTAACAATTGATCATGTTCAATATTTATTGATAATGAACCATCGTTTTCAAAATTAGAAATATTAAGTTCACCAGCAACACTTGGCTTTCTAATAACCTCATCTAATGTTTTATAATATTGACTATTCGCAATAAAATAGTTAATTCCAAAGAATATTAATAATATTGGTATATATATTAAAAGCTTTCGATATATATATTGACTCTTAAAAATCATTTCAACAAAAATTGCAATAATAATACCAATTATCAAATATACCATTAACAATATTAACATTCCCTTTATACCAAATGTAATATCAATATAACTAAACAATAAAACCAAATAAAATATTGTAATCGTTACAATCAATACTATTCCTGATTTTAATACAATTCCAATTTTATTAAATACAAGTGGTTCATCTATATGCTCATCATCACGATTTTTATATACATAATAACTTAATTCCAATAATACTAAAGCAATAAAACAATGAATTATAACTACCAGATTACCTGTACTAATAAATTCTAATCCTGCTGCAAGTGGAAATACTACATATATATAATAAGTTTCAAATTGATTAATTGTTCCTGGTACTAAATAATTACTAAATATGAAAAGACTCCCTAATAAAACAACTGGTAAAGTATAAACTACAATACTAAAAACAATTTGTCCTAAACGATTTCCTGCCATACTTGAAACTAAAAAAGTAATTGTATAGTAAATAAATAACAACATAAATATCATTAAAATAAAACGAAATAATATATTCCCAGAAAATACTAGGTTATACGATCTTGCAATATCAATAAAAATAATCCCAATCCCTTCAATCAACAAAGTTATTAAAACAATTAAATAACCAGCTAGATAATTCGTAAACCAAACACATCTGCTTTGTAAAGGAATTGTTTTCATCATTGATGATTTAGTTTTATTAATTAAATAACTTTGAATAAGACATGGATAAACAGTTGTTAAAACTACAGCACTAATACCAAAAAGTCCAATACATAACTGTCCTATTCCTGTTCCATCAGCCGATATTAAAGCTAAAGCGACGAAACCAAAAAAAACAATTAAAGAAATTTTAGCTGGAAAAAGATTATTCTTAATAACATTTCTTAATAACGGTTTATTAACCCATGACTTCCTTGAGTTCATCATACTTTCCCCCCAATGTAAATAAGAATATTTCTTCTAATGATAATGACAATGTCTCATTAATAATTGGGCTGTATTTTAACACTGTAGCATCTATTTCTTCAATATTTCCTTTAACAACTAAAGTATGAACTCGCCCCATCATTTGATGAGCTAAAACATTTAATTCTTTTTCCAATGCATACATTTCATCACCTGATTCTAAAACAATCTGTAATTTATGATATCCCTCTTTTAAATGATCTAATGACTCTTCAAAAACAATTTTCCCATTATTAATTAATGCAATATGATCACACATACTATCTAACTCGTTTAAATGATGACTTGAAATAAAAATTGTCATCTGACGTTCACTTACATCCTGAATTAAAATATCCCAAATAATTTTTCGAATATGTGGATCTAAACCATCAAAAGGTTCATCCATTATTAGATACTCAGGCATAATTGAAAGTGCCAAAATAAACATTACTTGTTTTTTCATTCCCTTAGAAAATTTATTAAACTTTTCTATACTATTATAATTAAATAATTTCATTAACTTTATATACCGTTCTTCATCAAAAGTTGGATAAATACCTTGATATAACTCTTTAATATCTTTAATATTTTGACCAAATGTATCAAAAAATTCATCAGGAATATAAACTAATTTTGCTTTAGCTTCAGGATTTTCATAAACTCTCATACCTTCTAATTCTACAAATCCCTGATCTCCCTGATATGCTCCTACTAAATGACGAATCAAAGTCGTTTTACCTGCTCCATTTTCACCAATTATTCCATAAATTGATCCTTTAGGTATATTTAAATTAATGTTGTCTAAAATTTGATTGTTATCAATTTTTTTTGAAAGTTCTTTTACTTTTAACATTATTTATCCTCCCATGTTTGCTTTAATAACTGGCATAATTCCTCAAAATTCATACCAATATATTTACTTTTATTTACTATTTCCAAACTCAGTTCATTAATTTGCTGCAGAAATAATTTTGTTTGAACATTTTGTTTTGAACTAACAAAACTTCCTTTCCCTGGTAAAGAATATATAAAACCTTGTTCTTCTAAAAGCCGATAAGCTTTTACTACAGTATTAGGATTAATATGAATTGATGAAGATAATTCCCTAACTGAAGGTAATTTATCATTAGCCTGCATTAATCCTGTAGTTATATATTCCAATAGCTGTTTATAAATTTGCTCATAAATTGGTGTGGAATTGTTAATATCTATTTTCATACTGTCTCCTTTCTAAAATCATCTCTACACTTAGTAGTATACCAAATACTAAACTGTATTACAAGATATAACACAGTTGATTGTTTGATTATATGTATATGTAAATATTTCACTAATAATACTTAAATAGTTTGCAATTTTTATTATTTTAAGTAAAATATGTTTTAGAGATAGGAGGTTTTTTTATGAGTAAAGTAGCGGTTGTCACTGATAGTAATTCTGGAATTAGACAAGATGAGGGTAAAAAATTAGGTATTTATGTACTGCCAATGCCTTTTACTATTGATGGTCAGACCTTCTATGAAGATATCAATTTAACACAAAGTGATTTTTTTGATAAACTGATGAGTGGTGCTGAAGTATTCACAAGCCAACCAGTAGTTGGTGATGTTAGTAAACTGTGGGATGAAGTATTGAAAGACTATGATGAAATTGTTCATATTCCTATGTCTAGTGGTTTGAGCGGTTCTTGTCAAACTGCATTAATGTTAGCTAGTGAATATAATGGAAGAGTACAAGTTGTTGATTCACAAAGAGTATCTGTCACTCAAAAGTGTGATGTTTATGATGCTATTGAATTTATTAAAGAAGGAAAATCAGCTAAAGAAATCAAAGAGATTCTTGAAGCAAATAAATTAAATGCCTCTATCTATATTACGGTTAATACGTTAGAATATCTTCGTAAAGGTGGAAGAATTACTCCTGCTGTAGCAATATTAGGTGGAATGATGAAAATTAAACCGATTTTACAGATTCAAGGTGAAAAGCTTGATACTTTTAGTAAATCAAGAACAATGTCAAAAGCAACAAAAATTATGATCGAAGCAATAAAAAAAGATATTGATGAACGTCTTGATCCTGAAGAAAAAGGAAAAAATGTTCGTATCTGTATTGCTTATACATATGATGAACAACCAGCATTAGAATTAAAAAAAGAATTAGAGATGATGTATCCAGATTTAACAATTATCTGTGATCCATTATCGTTAAGTGTTTCATGTCATATTGGACCACATGCCCTTGCAATTGCAGCATGTAAAAAAATTATCTAGGCAAGAAACTTCGTTTCTTGCCTTTTTATGTGTTATAATACTTAAAAAGAGACAAACTAAAATAAGGAGGAAATTATGCAAGAAAAGCCAAATACAAATAATAGAAAAACTGGCAGAACTAATCAAAGAAATTATAATAAATCTAAAAATTCTATAACTAAAAAAACAATAAATCGTAATAATATCGATACAAAAGTTTTTGCCTTAGGAGGACTTAATGAAGTTGGAAAAAATATGTATTGTATCGAACATGATAATGAATTATTTATTATTGATGCTGGAGTTAAATTTGCCGAAGAAGGTCTTCCAGGAATTGATTATGTAATACCAGATTATTCTTATTTAAAAAGAAATGAAAAGAAAATTCGTGGATTAATGATTACTCATGGTCATGAAGATCATATTGGTGGAATCCCATTTTTATTACAAATCGTTAAAATACCATTTATCTATGCAACCCCACTTGCTAGTGCAATGATTAAAAGAAAACTTGATGAAAAAAGATTAACTAATGTTACTAAGATAATTCAAATAAATGATGAATATCAAATTAAAACGAAATATTTTAATATTGGTTTTTTCAAAACAAATCACTCTATTCCAGAATCAATGGGGATAATTATCAATAGCCCTAATGGTAGAATCGTAGAAACTGGTGATTTTAAATTCGATTTATCACCTGTAGGTGATGCCGCTGATTACCAAAAAATGTCATTTTTAGGAGAAACTGGTGTAACTTTATTAATGAGTGATTCTACTAACTCTGAAGTCCCAACTTTTTCAATTAGTGAAAAGAAAGTAGCTAATAGTGTACAAGAAGAATTTAGAAAAACTGAAGGACGTTTAATTGTAGCAACGTTCGCTTCTAACGTCCATCGAGTACAACAAATTGTTGAAGCAGCTGTTAAATTTAATCGTAAGATTTTAGTATATGGTCGTTCAATGGAAAATAATATCCAAGTATCTAGAGCAATGGGATATATCAAGTGTCCTGATAAGTTTTTTATTAAAAATGATCAAGCAAAAAAATTGCCAGATAACGAAATTTTAATTTTATGTACAGGATCTCAAGGTGAGGCATTAGCGGCATTAAGCCGAATTGCTAATGGAACTCATAAATATGTGAAAATAAAACCTGGTGACACAGTAGTCTTTTCATCAAACCCAATCCCAGGTAATGCTTATAGTGTCAATGTAGTAGTAAATAAATTATTTAGAGCAGGAGCTAAAGTCCTTACAAATACTGCTTTTAACAATCTACACACTTCTGGTCACGCTTCACAAGAAGAACAAAAACTAATGATGCTACTTACAAAACCTAAATATTTCTTTCCTGTTCATGGTGAATATCGGATGTTAAAAATTCATGCTGCTCTTTCACAGGAAGTAGGGGTACCAGCAGAAAATTCATTTGTTCTTTCAAATGGAGATACGATTCTTTTAAATAATGGCACAGCTCGTTTAGGACCAAGAATCCATGTTGAAGATATTTATGTAGATGGTAATGATATTAGCGGTTTATCAACTGCTGTACTTCGTGACCGCCAAATTTTATCAGAAGATGGAATGGTATCAATCTTAATTAGTATGGATTCAAGAGCTGGAAAACTATTAACTCATCCAGTCATAATTTCTCGTGGATTTGTTTATATGAAAGACAGCTTTCATATGATTCGTGAAGCTGAAAGGTTAGTAGAAAATTCTTTATCAAAATTATTACAAGGTAAAACTACATTTGGAGAAATAAAAAATACGACCCGTGATATTTTATCTTCATATTTTTATCGCAAAACTAAAAGAAATCCAATGATTATTCCAGTTATTATGAACAAGAAACTATGAGAAAAAAATTAAGAACTATTAAAATTCTTTTATTAGTAATTATAATTATTGGGGGTGGATTTGGCTATTATTATAGTCATTATATTGCTCCCAATAATTATACTGTAAAAAAAACCACTATTAACAATAGTAGCCTTCCTAAAGAATTTGAAAACTTTGAAATAGGATTCATTAGTGATATTAATCTTAAAAATAGTAGTGATATTACAAGACTAGAAAAAATTATTACATCATTAAATAAACAACATGTAGATATGGTTATCTTTGGTGGTGATTTATATTCAAATACCCCTTTTGATAATGAAAAGGTAATTAAAATATTATCAAATATAAAATCAAGTTATGGAAAATTTGCTGTTTTAGGTGAAAAAGATCTAGCTTCATTAAATGATGTCACTAATATTTTAAACGAGGGTGGATTTGAAGTACTTCATAATGAATATCGACCTATTTATTTTAACAATGCAGCTATTGCCCTATTTGGTTTAGAAGGAACTGGAGATATTTCTGGTTTAATTAATGAAAATAATCAAGATTTTTATAAACTAGCGGTTATTCATGAACCAGATTATTTTACTAATACTTCTAAAAGTAATATTGCTTTACAATTATCTGGGCATACAATGGGAGGATATATATACTTACCTGGAATTGGAGGATTATTGAAAAAAAATAACGGTAGTAAATATGTTCATGGCTATCATAGCAAAAATAAAAGCCAGTTAGTTATATCTAATGGTTTATCAACAGAAGAAGGATTTGAGTATAAGCTATTTTGCCCTAATCAAATTAATATAATTACTCTAAAAAAGGGAAATTTAAAATAGATTACGATTGAAATTACATTTAAACAATAAAATTATACATGATTTAGCTAATATACATATTTCATACTATATTTAAAATGACTAGCAATTTTTAGATTACTAGTCATTTTCTTTTAAATACACTTAATATATAACATCCTATCAACATCTAATCACTTCATATCCTTGTGTAGATAAAAATGTTTTTATCATTATTTAAAGTATTTCATTTAATCCAAGCAAAAATTTTTCTAATCTCTAAAATACTATAAACACATCTTATAAACAGCTTCTATATCAGAAGAAGTAAGATTTTCAGGTCCTGTTATTATGCTTCCAAAACAAGCATGTTCAGCCATCTCCTTAAAATACTTGTCATCAATCCCTAAATCAGAAAGATTAGATTTTAATCCAAGTGTATTGAAACAAAAATCTGAAATTGCTTTAATTGTTTTCTTCGCTCCAAGTATTTCATCGAGGCTTTCTTCTATACCAAACACCATTACACCAAGACGGTAAATAGCAGGAGCTGTTCTTTCATTTAAAATATATTCAAGCCAGCGAGGAGTTATAATTGCTAACCCATGACCATGAGTAATGTCATAATAAGCAGAAAGTTCATGTTCCATTGCATGACAGGCACAATCATGAACAGTTCCTGCATCAAGAACTGTATTTAATGCCATAGAAGAAGCCCACATAAGATTTGCTCTTGCTTCATAATTATCTGGCTCTTTCATTGCGATAGGTGCCCACTTTACAACAGCTCGCATAACTGCCTCTTGAAATTCTAAAATCATATCAAAGGTTGCCTCACCTGCAAAGTAATAGTTATCTAAAACGTGATTGAAAATATCAAATGCACCACAGGCAGTTTGATATGCAGAAAGTGAAAAACTAAGTTCTGGATTTTCAAAGGCAACTTTAGGAATAAGTGCATTACCACCAAGACCTATTTTTTCGTTGGTATTCATATTAGAAATTACAGCCCAAGCATCCATTTCAGAGCCTGTTGCAGCATTTGTAAGAACTACAGCAACTGGTAAAGCTTTTGTCACCCATACATTATTTGATACTAATTCCCAAACATCTCCACTTTCAATTAATGTTGTTGCCGCAATAGCCTTTGAGCAATCAATCGTAGAACCTCCACCTACTGCTAAAACAATATCAATGTTTTCTTTTTTGCAGATTTCTGCTCCTTTGTTTACAGTTGAATGACGAGGATTTGGCTCAACTCCAGCAAGCTCAAATACCTCTAACCCATTTGTTTTAAGTAATTCATTTATAGTGTCATAAAGTCCACTTTTTTTAATTGAACCCCCACCATAAACAAATAAGACTCTTTTACCAAGTTTTAAAAGTTCTTCAGGTAAATATTTAATCTGATTTTTCCCAAAATATACTTTGTCAGGATTATGAAAAATAAAATCTTTCATTATTTGTACCTCCATAACTTATAATTATTTTCTTATCTCTTATACACTACAAAACTTATCATTTATGTATCGTAACTAAATCTATATTCAATAATTTAATCACCACACATTTCCAATAAGTAAGTTTTCTAATAAAAATTCATTCTATATTTTCTCTATATTATGTCATACACTGAATAAATTCTTACTCATATTCTTTTATTCAACTGTTTTTGCCCAAGATATTAATTCATCTTGTGTTGCACTTGCCAAAAATCTTTTACCATCTTTCAAAATAGCACCTACACAAGATGGTGCAAGTTCAACGTTTGTGTTCCCCATACCACTACCACCTGATGTAGCAAATGGAATAACAATCTTACCTGACAAATCATAGCTTTCTAAAAATGTATTGATTATTGTTGGAGCAACATACCACCAAATAGGAAAGCCCACATAAATAACATCATACTGCTCCATATTTTCAACTTTATTCACAATAGCAGGTCTAAAATTTTTATTACTCATCTCAATGTTAGAACGACTTTTCTTATTTGTCCAATCAAGATCTGCTGATGTATATAGCTGAGTTGGTATAATTTCATGCAAATCACCACTAACTGCCAAAGCCAATGTTTTTGCAAGTCTAGCTGTCACACCACTTGCACTAAAATATGCTACTAATTTCTTACTCATAGTATTAACACTCCTTCATCTAAGTTTATTATATTCTTCATCACTTACTTCTTCCAACCACTCATTTGAACAGTTTTTACCTGGCACTTCAACTGCAATATGTGAAAACCAGCTATCTGATACAGCACCATGCCAATGTTTAACACCAGCTGGAATATTAATAACATCTCCTTCTGTTAATAAAACAGCTTTCTTCCCCCACTCTTGATAGTAACCTTGACCTGATACACAAATCAAGATCTGTCCACCACCTTTAGTAGCATGATGAATATGCCAATTGTTACGACATTTAGGTTCAAAAGTCACATTATAAATACCAACTTGTGATGTTGAAAGAGGAGCAAGATAACTTTGACCTTTAAAATATTTCGCAAAGTCATTATTAGGTTCTCCAATTGGAAATATCATACTATGTTCATGTTCTGTCTTTGCATTCATATCTGTTAAATCTTCTACCCAAACTTCCTTTGCCATTTTAAAAGCCGCCCATGCTTTTGGCCATCCAGCATAAAATGCAGCATGTGTTAAAATTTCTGCAATTTCTGTTTTCGTAATACCATTTTCCTTTGCAGACATTAAATGATATTGGAAAGAAGAATCTGTAAGTCCCATAGACATTAAAACAACAATGGTTACCAATGAACGATCACGAAGAGAAAGCTTATCATCTCTTGACCATACTTCTTTGAACAATACATCATCATTTAATTCAGCAAATTTTGGCGCAAATTCACCTAAAATATCCCTGCCTGCTGTTTGTTTTATTGCCATATATTTAACCTCCATTTTATTAATCCCAAGTTAACTTCCCAGTTTTTACTGCAGATTCATATTTTGAAATCTTATAGTCCAATCTATCAAGAGTCTCTACTAATTGTTTTTGCTGAGCTAATAATATAGCTCTCTGTTCATTTAATAAATCAAGTCGTGCTTGAAAAGTAGAGTTACCCTCACTATATAATTTTAAGTATTCAATTAAAGCCTCTATCGAAAGTCCAGCTGCTCTAAAACATTTCGCATTTTCTACCCAAGCAAGATCCTCTTCTTGATAATTTCTAATCCCACTTGCTGTTCTAGTCACTGGAGGAATGACACCAACTCTTTCATAATACCTTAATGTTTCAGATGGAATATTGAATTTTTCACTTACTTCTTTAATTGTTAAACCCATGATTTTCCTACCTCCTTTCTTATCTGATATGATTATATAACTTTGAGTTAACTCAAAGTCAATATGTTTTTAGAAAATATTTAAGACTTTTCAAAGGCATCTTAGTATAGTATCAAAGATTAATTGATTGTTAATACTTCCATAAAAAGAGTGAATAATTAGATATTACAAATATTTAACTAATTAGCACTTATTCACTTTTCACAGTCTTTAATAATTACTTCTTTATTGCTTGTAACCAACTTCTCCTCTTTAACATATCACAATGTAAAGTCCACAAATTACTATATTATATATCAATATTACATTCATAAAAAAAAAGTAATCTATACAGATTACTTCTTAATTTCTGTTCCTACTCCACTAGTAGTAAATATTTCAATTAATAAACTATGTTCCATTCGTCCATCTAAAATATGAACTTTTTTTACATCATCTTGTACAGCATCAATACAATTTTTTAATTTAGGAATCATTCCTCCTTGAATTACTCCAGATTCAAATAATTGTTTAGCTGAATTTGTATTAATTTTAGAAATTAAAGTATTAGGATCACTAGGATCTTCCAAAACCCCTTCAATATCAGTTAAAAATACTAATTTACTTGCCTTTAATGCCCGAGCAATAGCTGTTGCTACATCATCTGCATTTATATTATAAGCATGATACTTCTCATCTAAGCCGATTGTTGAAATAATTGGAGTATACCCATTTAATAACAATGTCTCAATCAACTCAGTATCAACATGGGTAATTTTACCAACATAACCAATATCTTCCCCTTTAGACAAACATTTTTCAACTGTAAGCATATTTCCATCCTTACCAGATAGTCCAACTGCATGAGTGCCAATTCTCTCCATATGCTGTACAAGCCCTTTATTTAGTTTACCTGATAATACCATCTCAGCTACTTCTAACGTTTCTTTAGTCGTAACTCTCAATCCATTTTTAAATTCACTTTTAATTTCTACTTTATTTAACCAGCTATTAATATCCTTTCCCCCACCATGAACAATTACTGGCTTAATTCCAACTGACTTTAAAACAGCAATATCCTTTAATACTGACTGTTTTATAACTTCATTTGTCATGGCACTACCACCATATTTAATAACAACCATATCTCCAGCAAATTTTTGAATATAACTTAAAGCATCCACCAAGACTTGCGCTTTATTTTGTTCTGTTGTATGCATATTATTCCCCCTTATGAACGATAATCAGCATTGATTTTAATATAATCATATGTTAGATCGCATCCCCATGCTGTAGCTTTACACTCACCATTATGAAGATTAATTATCGCTTTTACTTCACTACTTGATAAAATTTTTGTTGCTATTTGTTCATCATAATCAGTAGCCATCCCCTTAGTTACTAATTGTAAACAGCCAAATTCACTTTCAATGCTTAAATCAACATCATAAGGATTAAACTCTTCCCCTGAATAACCCATCGCACATAATAACCTTCCCCAATTAGCATCATTACCATAAACTGCTGTTTTTACTAAGGGTGAAGTACAAACACTCTTTGCAATCACCTTAGCCTGTTTAATACTATTAGCTCCTAAAACTTGTATCTCTAGTAATTTTGTTGCCCCTTCACCATCACCAGCAATTGCTTTAGCTAAATATTCATTGACATAATATAAAGCTTCTTTAAAAGTATTATAATCTTCATTTTCATCAACAATTTCCTTGTTATCAGCTAATCCATTAGCTAATAATAAAACTGTATCATTAGTTGAAGTATCACGGTCAACAGATACCATATTAAAAGTATCTTGTATAACTTCTTTTAGAGCTTTATTTAACAATGCTTTAGAAATATTACAATCTGTTGTGATAAATCCTAACATCGTAGCCATATTTGGATGAATCATTCCAGAACCTTTACAACAAGCCCCAAGTGTAACGATTTTATTATCAATTTCTATTTCTACTGCTAAATGCTTAGGCATAGTATCAGTAGTCATAATTGACTGAGCTACTATTACTCCAGCTTCTTGATTATCACTTAATAATTGTTTTACTTTAGGTATTCCTGTAATAATTTTATCCATTGGTAACTGTTTACCAATTACCCCAGTTGAACAAATCAAAACCTCTTCCTTTTCAACATTAAAACAATCAGCTACACTTTTAGCAAACTGTTCATTACAAATTAATCCCTCATCACCAGTACAAGCATTGGCTACACCACTATTAATCGCCACAACTCTAGCATGATCATAATTTTCAACAATCATTTTATCCCATAATACTGGTGCAGCTTTAACAATATTTTGAGTAAATGTCCCTACTGCTTTAGCATCTACTTGACTATAAATCAATGCTAAATCCTTTTTTTCTTTTTTTATTCCTACATGTGCTCCCGCTCCAAAAAAACCAATTGGCGAAGTCACTGTTCCATTTTCAATTATTTTCATTATCAAGTCCCCTATAATACTGCTGGTGCTAACAGTAAACCTTCCTTTTCATCAAGACCAAACATAATATTCATATTTTGAATAGCTTGTCCAGCTGCACCTTTTACTAAATTATCCATTGCCCCCATCATTACAACTCGTTTAGTACGAGGATCAATCTTATAATTAATATCAACAAAATTACTAGCCTTTACATTACGAACCTCTGGTATCTTTTCAGAATCTAAGACTCTTACAAAATATTCATCATCATAACATTGATAAGCTGCCTCTATTTCTTCTTTAGTAACCCCTTCTTTTAACTTAGCATAAGCAGTTACTAAGATTCCACGATTCATTGGTATTAAATGTGGCGTGAAATTTAATAAAACTTCCTGTTTACTAGCATATCCCAGCTGCTCTTCTATTTCTGGAGTATGACGATGAGTCGTTACCCCATATGCTTTAATGCTTTCATTAACTTCACAATACAAATTAGCTACTTTAGCTCCTCGACCAGCACCACTAACCCCACTCTTAGCATCAATGATCAAAGTATCCATATCAATCAATCCCGCTTTAGCTAATGGATAAATAGATAAAATCGAACAGGTTGGATAACATCCTGGATTAGCAATTAATCGTGCTTGTTTTATCTTATTACGATTAATCTCACACAATCCATATACAGCTTCTTTGATGAATTCAGGAGAAGCATGTTCCATACCATACCATCGTTCATATGTAGCAACATCTTTAATTCGATAATCAGCACTTAAATCAATCACCTTAACTTTATTCAAAACATTTTGATTAATCATCTTCGCACATACACCTTGTGGTGTAGCAAAAAAGACAACATCTACATCATCTAAATAATTTTCAAGATTTTCATCCACACATTTTTGATCCAATAATTTAAAATAACTAGCATAAACTGAACTATATTCTTGATCAGTGTATGTCCTTGATGAAACCCACTTAATCTCAACTTCCTTATGAGTCAATAAAAATCGTACTAGCTCACATCCCCCATAACCAGTTGATCCCACAATTCCTACTCTAATCATTTTTAGTCCTCCTTTTTTATTAAAATAAAAAACGTCTCTAAAACAAGAGACGAATTAACCGCGTTACCACTCTATTTATCATAAGTTGACCTTATGATCTCTTTCATCAATAAGGGTGATTACCCGAAAGTGATACTGTCAATTTCCCACTTTCCTCTCGTAAATGCGCTTCATCCTGATTTGATTGCTAACCTTTCACCCACATTAGCTCGCTAAAAATCATCATCAGCACTACTCTTTTAGTCATCGAGTTTGATTATTATTATATTACTAAAAAATATTTTGTCAAATAAAAATTAAATTATCCTACATTTTGCATATATTTATCAACAATTTATTGTAAAATATATAACATTTTTCATCAGTTCATATGTTATTACTCACTCTCTTTTAGTTCTCATTTTATAAAAATTATCTTTTAATACTTTTTACTATAAAAGCCAGGAATAAAATCCTGACTTATAATTCTTCAAATCTTCTAACTCCCCAGGTTTTTAATAGATAATAAAAGCCCAGGTCAACAAGTATAAAGACTCCTAAACAAGTATATACATATGTTTTAACATTCATAAATTCACTTAAAAAACTAAAATAACAAATACCTATCATAATTACAAGAGCCATAGTTGAAAATAAAGTAATCATGACAGAAGCACTTTGCTTTACAACTACTGTTTCATTAACCCAATCAAACTTTGGTTTCCATAAATTAACAATCAAACCAAACAAGGCTTCAAAAACAGTAAAAGCAACAGGTACCAATACAACAATAATACTATCAACTATATTCAAAGAAAAAACAATTGATCCAATAATAGAAAATATTAATCCTGGAGGAATGCATAAAGCTAAATGTAAGAATAATTTACTATGCAAAATATCAATTGTTTTAATTGGTAAAGATTTAATAATCCATAATCTATTACCTTCTAAAGAAATCAATCCTGCACTAATAATATTCAACGAACTAGTTCCAATTACTGCAATACAAAGTAAAGCTACTATATATTCATCAATCATATTCTTATATTGCAAAGGAATAACAGCTAGTAAGTCCACTACTTCTACACCTTTAACCAATAACATTCCAGCAATCAATACTGTAAACGCAACACCTAAAGCCGCATTCAACATTATCATTGGATTTGAAGTAAAATGTTTTAATTCACGTTTAAATAAAGCCATTTTTTGACTAGAATATTTTATATCTGAATCTTTTAGTTTTACTTTTTTAGATGGAGATTTACTAGTTACAATACTAATAAAATTCTTTGAAAGTAAATATATCACTATTGCAAAAGGTATTAAAACACTAAGTAAATATATTAATAAACTAATTAAATTTTTTTCACTAATCGCAATTGCTAAATGATAAATTGGAAATAAAGTATTTTTAATCGCATCACCTATTGATTGACCATTAGCTACTAATGTCACTAAATAATCGGGCAACTTATTAATAATATAAAAATATGCTCCCAAAAAACCTAAAGAAATTATCATTGTAATAATCGTTTTATTTTTAATTCTTTTCATAATCATTGCCATGATCCATCCAAAAGTACAAGATAGAGCTAATGCTAAAAGAGGCAAAGTAATAATTACAATAATAAAGAAAAGAAACTTTATAAAATCAAAAGGTACTTGTGTAAAATAAGTAACCATACATGGTAAAGCTACTAAAGCTTCATATAGATAATTAAGAATTAATATAACAAATATTCTACTAAGTAAAATATCCTTCGTTTTAATCGGCATTGATAATAATAATTCATTATCCTTGGCTCCATATATCTCCTGCTGAGTTGTAAAAACACTGCCAATAAAACATAATACAACAACTAAAATTGCCATAATCCCAAAATACAGCCACTCATAACCAATCATTGTAAATGGTTTTAAAATTTCATTAAACATATATCCAAACATCATCCCAAATACAACAGCAATATATGCAAATATAGCTAGCATAAAAAATATTTTTCCAGCTGTTATCTTTTGCTTTTTACTCCCTCTCATTGTACGCATAAAGATTCCCTGCAAACGAATCTTAATTAATGATTTAAGCATTGTTATCCTCCAACTCTAAGAACACTTCTTCTAAAGAATCATCCCCAATAACTTCTTGAGTATTCCCAGATACGACAAGTTTACCTGCTTTAATAATTGCAATTTTATCACAAAGTTTTTCTGCTACTTCAAGTACATGTGTTGAAAAAAAGATAGCTCCTCCTCGATCACATAAATCTCTCATTAATCCCTTTAATAAATGTGATGCTTTAGGATCCAATCCCACAAACGGTTCATCCATGATAATTAATTTAGGTTCATGAATCAAAGCTGAAATCACAGCCAATTTTTGTTTCATCCCATGTGAATAAGCACTAATTGGTTCCCCTAATGACTCTGTAAGCTCAAACATATCTCCATATTTCTTAATTCTTGATTCTCGTTCACTTTGGCTAACCCCATAAATATCACCAATAAAATTCAAATACTTAACCCCAGTTAAATATTCATATAAATCTGGATTATCAGGAATATATGCCATAACTGATTTACATGCAAGAGAATCATCTTTAATTGATTTACCATCGATATAGATATTTCCTTCATCAAATTCCATAATCCCTGCTATCGATTTTAAAGTTGTTGTTTTTCCTGCCCCGTTATGACCAATAAAACCATAGATATGTCCACTTTCAATATGCAGTGATAAATTATCAACAGCTTTTTTACTACCATAACTTTTAGTTAGATTTTCAATTTTTAACATATACGTCTCCTCATTTCATAAATAAATTATTTTTATTATTTATATTATATATAATATCGCTATATTCATGTGATTGCAAGATTTTTATAAATATTTAAATAGTTTAAAGCAAAATCAATAAAAAAACATCCTGCAACAATATTACAGGATATGTAAAAATCATTAAATCATTCAATTCTTACTAACATTATTTATATGTGCTTTTACCAATGCATAAACAACCGATAATACTGGTACACTAAACAACATCCCAGCAATTCCCCATAATCCACCACCAACAGTAACTGCAAATAATACCCAAATTGATGGTAATCCAACTGAAGAACCTACAACTCGTGGATAAATCAAATCTCCCTCTAACTGTTGCAAAACAATTAAATAAATAATAAAGAATACTGCCTGCATTGGATCAACAGTCATAATCATAAATGCACCAATCCCCCCACCAATAAAAGCACCAACAATTGGTACAAATGCGGTTATTCCTACTAATGTTCCAACCATTGGAGCATATGGAAAACCTAATATCTGCATTCCAATAGCACATAACCCTCCTAAAATAATTGCCTCAATCGTTTGACCAATAATAAAATTAGTAAAGATCGTCCTTGATAAAGCTGCTATTTCAACTAATTTTGTAGATACATTCTCTGGTAAATATGCTCTAATCAACTTATGAGTCTGACGTTTTAAAGTTTCTTTACTTACTAAAATATAAAACCCAAATACAAATCCTACAATTAAATTAAAAATACCTCCCACAACCATTGAAAGTATATCTACAGTTGAACCTAAAACTCCAGTAAAACCAATTTTTACAATATTGCTAAATTCAGTAGTTACTGAATTCAAATCAATATTACTCAATAAGCTTTCTAAACGTGGTGAAATATCACCATTATTTTTACTCCATGTCTGAATATCTTCAAATACTTCTGGTAAACTATCAACAATTAATTTTATCGCATTTGATATTTCTGGAATAATTAAATTAATTACTAATGCTAAAATTCCAATTAATATCAAAATTGATAAACTAATGCTTATAATTCTTTTACAGTAATTAAATATCTTACCATTAAAAAACCTCATTAATAACTTTTCAACTCTAATCATTAATACATTTAACACAAAAGCAATTATGAAACCTATCAAAAAAGGCATAATAACCGATAATATATTATTAAAAGAATTAAAAATCAACTTATAATTATTAAGTCCCCAATAACAAACAATTGCAATTAATACAATTTCTAGTATTTTACGATAATCAAGTTTAATTTCTTTCATAAGTTCCTCCCTATCAATATATTTATATTTTAATTTATCACCATTGCTCTAATATGAACAAATAACAAATTTATCGCATAATTGCGATAAATTATTGCAATTATTATTCCTATAGTTTATGATAATGATAATTTAAAGTTATTCTAAGGGGGATTTAATGATGAAAGAAAAAGTTATTCTTGCTTATTCCGGGGGACTTGATACAACTGCTATTATTCCTTGGTTAAAAGAAAATTATGATTATGAAGTTGTTTGCTGTTGTATTGATGTTGGACAAGCAGATGAATTAGATGGATTAGAAGAACGTGCTAAAGCTTGTGGTGCAACAAAACTTTATATCAAAAATGTCGTTGATGAATATGTAAAGGATTATATCATTCCAACTGTTCAAGCTGATGCTGTATTTGAATATAAATATTTATTAGGTACTGCTACTGCAAGACCTTTAATTGCAAAAGTACTAGTTGATCTTGCCCGTCAGGAAGGAGCAACTGCAATTTGTCATGGTGCAACAGGTAAAGGAAATGACCAAATTCGTTTTGAACTTGGAATCAAAGCTTTAGCACCTGATTTAAAAATTATCGCTGCTTGGCGTGATCCTAAATGGAATATGGATTCTCGTGAATCAGAAATTGAATATTGTAAAGCACATGGAATCAATTTACCTTTTTCTGCAGATTCAAGTTATTCTCGTGATCGTAATATTTGGCATATTTCACATGAAGGTTTAGAACTTGAAAATCCAGAAAACACTCCAAATTATGATCATTTATTAGTTTTATCGACTGCACCTGAAAATGCTCCTGATAAAGCTGAACATGTTGAAATTGAATGGGTAAAAGGAGTCCCTGTTAAATTAAATGGAAAAGAAATGTCTTTAACAGCCATTCTTGAAGAGTTAAATGAACTTGGTGGAAAACATGGCGTTGGAATAGTTGATATCGTTGAAAACCGTGTTGTAGGAATGAAATCTCGTGGAGTATATGAAACACCAGGAGGAACAATTTTAATGGAGGCCCATCGTCAATTAGAAGAGCTAGTTTTAGATCGTGAAACATTAAAATATAAACGTTTAGTTTCAGTAGAATTTGCAGAATTAGTATATGCTGCTAAATGGTTTTCACCTCTACGTGAAGCATTAACTGCTTTTGTTGATAAAACTCAAGAAGTAGTTAGTGGAACTACAAAGTTTAGATTATATAAAGGTAATATTATTAAAGAAGGTACAACTTCACCATATTCATTATATGACGAAGATATTGCTAGTTTTGCAACTGGTGAATTATATGATCATCATGATGCTGAAGGATTTATCACTTTATATGGTCTTTCAACTAAAGTTAGAGCAATGAAATTAAATAACAAAAAATAAAAAGGGCTATAGCCCTTTTATTATAACAGGAGGAAATAAAATGAATTTATGGGGTGGCAGATTTACTAAGCCAACAAATCAATTAGTATATGATTTTAATGCATCAATTGATTTCGATCAAACTTTCTATCAACAAGATATCCAGGGGAGCATTGCCCATGTTAAAATGCTAACAAAACAAAATATCTTAACTTTAGAAGAAGGACAACTGATTGAAACTGCATTAAACCAAATTTTAACAGATATCAATAATGGAGAACTTAAAATTGATAACTCCCAAGAAGATATCCATAGTTTTGTAGAATCAACTTTAATTCAAAGAATTGGAGATACTGGTAAAAAACTACATACTGGAAGAAGTAGAAACGATCAAGTAGCTCTAGATATGCGTCTATATACTCGTGATCAGGTAATTATGTTAAATACGTTAATTCATAATCTTTTAACAACAATAAATGAAATCATGAAAGAACACTTAGATACAATCATGCCAGGGTTCACACATTTACAAAAAGCTCAGCCCATCACTCTAGCTCATCATTTGGGTGCATACTTTGAAATGTTTAAACGTGACAGCAGCCGTTTAGAAGATATCTATACTCGTATGAATATATGTCCTTTAGGATCAGGTGCTTTAGCTGGTACTACCTATCCTTTAGACCGTGAATATACTGCTCAGCTTTTAGGTTTTGATGGTCCTTGTTTAAACAGTATTGATGGTGTCAGTGATCGTGATTATTTAATTGAATTATTAAGTGCTATGGCTACAATGATGATGCATATGTCAAGAATTAGTGAAGAAATAATAATTTGGAATACAAACGAATACCAGTTTGTAGAACTAGATGATACTTTTTCAACCGGTTCTTCAATTATGCCACAAAAGAAAAATCCTGATATTGCAGAATTAATCAGAGGTAAGACTGGTCGTGTATATGGTGCCCTTACTAGTTTACTTACAACTATGAAAGGTTTACCATTAGCATATAATAAAGATATGCAGGAAGATAAAGAATTAGTTTTCGATGCTTTAACAACAACTAAAGGATGTTTACAACTATTAAATGATATGTTAAAATCAACAACCTTTAATAAACAAAAAATGCGTAAATCTGCCACTGGTGGTTTTACTAATGCTACTGATGCAGCTGATTATCTAGTAAATAAAGGAGTTCCATTTAGAGATGCTCATGGAATCATAGGACGTTTAGTTTTATATGCAATTGAACAAAATAAAGATTTAGATGATTTAAGTATTGATGAATTTAAAAATATTTGTGATGTATTCGATGAAGATATTTATGAAATTATAAATGTTGAAACATGTGTTAATAAACGTAATACTATTGGTGCTCCAGGTATTGAAGCCATGAAACAAGTCATTGCTTTAAATGATATTTATATAAATGAAAATAAAGGTTTGAAATAAACAAACCTTTTTTCATCTAATAAATTCTTACAATTTTCTTAAATATCATCATTAGATTTGTTTTTTTATTCAAAATAAGCTAAGATGAAAAATGAGGTGATACTATGGCATATAATATTTTAGTAGTTGATGATGAACAATCAATTGCTGATTTAGTTGAATTATATTTACAAAATGAAAGTTATCATGTTTTTAAATATTATCATGGTCAAGACGCATTAAACAGTCTACAAAAAAATCATTACGATCTAGCGATTTTGGATGTTATGATGCCAGATCTTGATGGCTTTAGCTTATTAAAAGAAATTCGTAAAGATTATTTCTTTCCTGTAATCATGTTAACTGCTAAAAATAATGATTTAGATAAAATAAATGGTCTAACATTAGGAGCTGATGATTATCTAACCAAACCTTTTAATCCCTTGGAGTTAGCAGCTCGAGTAAAGACTCAATTAAGACGTTATCTTCGCTATAATACTAATGAAACAATTACGAACCAGCAAATATATGATTTTAATGGTTTAATGATTAATAATGATAATCATAAGTGTACACTTTATGATCAACCTCTAAATCTTACCCCATTAGAATTTTCAATTTTATGGTATTTATGCAGCAAAAAAGGTAGCGTTGTAACATCCGAAGAACTCTTTGAAGCTGTTTGGCAAGAAAAATATTTAGACAACAACAATACTGTTATGGCTCATGTAGCAAGATTACGTGAAAAAATGAATGAAAATGCACGTAAACCTAAATTCATTAAAACAGTTTGGGGAGTTGGATATACAATTGAATAATTCACATTTTAAAAAAAGCCTAACTGCTAACTTATTAAAAAAAATAGCTGTCACTATTGGTGTTTCAATAATTTTATTTATAATTTTGTTTGTCTATTCTTATGAAGTTTATCACCAATATGTTTGGCAAGAATATGATTTAGTTTATCAGCTAGCTCAACTTATCAAAGAAAATTTACTCGCAATATCAATAAGTCTTGTTGCTTTAGATACAATTATCATTTTTTGGCTTCGATATCGAGAATCATTACAATATATAGAAAAGATGTTAGAAGCAGGAAAAACTTTAGTTGAGGATAATGATAGAATGATCAGCCTTCCATTTGAATTAAAAGAAATTGAAGATCAAATGAATCAAATAAAAAAAGATTCTTTAGATAATAAAGCAGCTATAAAACAATCTGAAAGGCAAAGAAATGATTTATTGTTATATTTAGCACATGACTTAAAAACACCTTTAACCTCAATTGTTGGATATTTAGATCTTTTAAACACTCAGCCTAATTTATCATCAAAGGAAATGAAAAATTATATTAAAATAGCTTATGATAAATCAATTCGTTTAGAAGAACTAATAGAAGAATTTTTCTCTATTGCTAAATATAATTTAAGTGATATAACTTTAGAAAAACAATTTATTAATATATCAATCATGTTAGCACAAATAACATATGAATTTATGCCTTTATATCGTGAAAAAAATCTTGAGTGTATTACTGAAATTGAAGATAATCTTACTCTATCTATTGATATAAACCAATTTGAACGAGTTTTTGATAATCTCATCCGTAATGCTATTAACTATAGCAATAAAGATTCAAAAATTACAATTATCGCTAAAAAAGAAAAGGATTTTATTATAATCAAATTATCAAATCCTATTGATAATATTGATAAAAATAAACTAAAACATATTTTTGAACCCTTCGTTCGTCTTGACGAATCACGAAACAGTAAAACAGGTGGTTCTGGTTTAGGTCTTGCAATTACAAAAAAAATAATCGAGTTACATAATGGTACGATTCATGTCAATTTAGATAACAATTTAATTATATTTACTGTTAAATTACCATTACAATGATTCATTAAAAACTAGTAATCCAAAATCATCAATCTTGGTTTTGAAATTTGTAAAACTTAGATTGGTATTATTAAGAAGTGTGGAATTCCACACTTCTTAATTTTTTACAGTTTAATAATTACTTAATCACTTAAACAGTAAAATTTTAAATCTTGTTTGGTATCTATATCTATTACTAATGATTTATAATTTTATTTTAGGGAATCTATTATGGGTATAGTGTTAATAATATACGATATTTAGCATTACTTCTTTATATTATTTCAATCAATTCAATTGTAAGAAATTTGTAAGAATTTCTTTAGTATATGCAAATACTTATTTTCTTTTATTTTGGTATGATAACAATGTAGAAAATATATAGATTGGAGGTAATATTTATGGTACTAAAAAAACTGCATTTATCAAATATCATTCTAACAATTTGTTCATTGGTTTACTTTTGGATTTTGATTAAAATCATTTTATTAAAAAATGGCTTTATCAATTATGGATATAATGCTAATTTTATCTTATTTGATTTTGTAAATCAGTATCATAATCAAGGATTAAGCCAAACTTTATTGATTAATATTTTAGGAAATCTTGCATTATTTATTCCTTTAAGTATTATTCTAATTAATTATTTTAAATCTCTTACTTGTAGCAATATCATATTTGCTAATTTTATCACAAGTTTATCATTTGAATTAATTCAACTATCAACAGGTTGGGGTATATTTGATGTTGATGATATCTTTTTAAATACTCTAGGTGGGATTATTGGTATAATAATTTATCATCTCATTACTAAAAATAAACACAGTAAAATACCTTCAACTATTTTTCTTATTAATTTTGGAATTATTGGATATATATCTTTATATAAGTTCTATCCAATATTATTACCATCATTCATAATATAAAAGGAGTTTAAACATGGAAAAATTATCTAATAAAGAAAAAGCTATTATTATTATCATTTTAGGGGCAATTACTATCTTTTCAATTATTATGAAGCATTACTCAATGATGTTATGAAATTAAAAAAAATTTCTCTTTTTATCATTATTTTAATATTAGGTTATCTAAGTATTCAAATAACTCCTAATATATCAAATGATGATACTGATTGCCCTGAATACATCAATGAATTTGTGAAGAAAAATCCCCAAGCAAAAGAATTAAAAATTAACTATCAAAATAATGAAAATAACGATCCCATATCATTAGAAATAGATGATGAACTTCCATTATTTATTCAGTGGGATAAACGTTGGGCATATACCCATTATGGTGATGAAATAGTTGGTACCGCAGGGTGTGGTCCAACAAGTCTAGCAATGGTAGCTATTGGACTTACTAATAACACTAAATATAATCCACGATACGTTGCCAAATATGCTATTGAAAACGGTTATTTAGATGGAAGTAAAACAACTTGGTCTTTTATGGAAAAAGGATGTGAAGCATTTGGTTTAAAAGCCACATCAGTTCCTTTAGATAAAGCTACAATGACAAATCGGTTAAAGCAAGGTAAACCGATTATTTGTAGTGTAAGACCTGGTGACTTTACAACAACTGGACATTTTATTGTAATAACTAAGGTAGTTGATAATAAGTTTTGTATAAATGATCCAAACAATGAAGAAAACAGTCAACAAAAATGGACATATGAAAGACTTGCACCCCAAATAAAAGCTATGTGGTCATACACTTTAAATTAAAATAATTAAAAAATTATAATATCTATCTTATATTGATTTTAATAAAAAATTGTTATAACTATCCTGGTAATTAATTACTTGGATAGTTTTTGTTTTGAATAAAAAAAATTAAAATTATTTTATATAATTTCTTCTCATCTTCCCTCATAACAGATAATTTTTTATTTCGTACATTTCATGTATTCAACCGTTCAAAGTCAAAAACATTAAAATAAAAGTCAAACCATTAAATAGTTTGACTTCTTTACAATTAATTTTCTTTTCTTCTAGTAATTACCATTCCAGCTACAGCTAATCCAGCCACCATTGTCATGATTCCTAATGAACTATTATCACCTGTCTTAACCGAATTTACTGGTTTATCTGGTGTTGGTTGAGGATCAACAGGAACTGTAACAGGAGCAGTTTTAACTTCAACCTCAAATTCAGCAGTCATTGTCACATCTTCAGAACTACTAGTAGAATGATGTAATGTTTCAGTATATACAACTACAACATTTTGTTTACCTACTCTATTTGCATCATAACCAATAATTTTAGCCATATCAGTAACATCTCGAGTATATCCTGTATCATAACTTGATGTAACTTTAATATTTAACTCATCTCCTACTGTATAAATATCTTTTCCACCGATTCCAATTCCTGTTAATTTAGACTTAGGTAACTTATCACCATATGGAATACTTACTCCAGCAATTTGTGATAAACTGCTAGCCTTTTGAGTTAATGTTTCACTTGTTTTATCTTCACGATACCAACCAGCATTACCATTTAATTTAATTGGTGTCTTTCCTAATTCATGTGCACGAATTAATGATTCTGCATAATATAAAATTGTTCCACGTTTTAAATGATATTGACTAGTAATCATTGAAATACTTTTAATAGTTGGATGATTATATAAAATATCAAAACTAAATTCTGCATTTTGTGCTGTATTAGCAGATTGATTTTCAACTAAAATTCGACTTTCAGCAACACCATGTTCTACTAACCAGTCATGCATACGATCACCTTCAGTCCATCCATTTTTCTTAACCCCACCAGTTACCAAAATATATGAATTTGGATATTTTTGAGCACTAGCTAAGGCTGTTTCTAACCGCCCTACTAACTCTGGTTGCATTGTTCCATCACTCTTTAATGCAAAACCTAAAACAACGAAAGCATGTGTATTATCATTTGGTAAACCATCTGGTGCCACTCCAATACTTTCTACCATATCATTTTCAATCCAATCCCAATAATTAATTATAGATTGCCATTGATCATAATCGTCTTTAGAAACTTCTTTTAAAGTATCTAAAGTTCGTAAAACATCTGTTCTTGCACCATCTCGATAATAGCCAATTAAGCTACCAATCAATGTGTCTACTGTTTCTCCTTGGCCATGAACTGGAACAAACACACTAAAACACATCGAAAGTGTTAAAGCTAACCCAAGTATCGCTTTCCCTAATTTTTTCATAACTTACTTTAACCTCCTTTAGTCATGATCTCTATAACTTATATTATAATACTTTCACTTATAGAAAAGAGTTTTTTGCATAAATTGAAAATATCAAAAATCTAATGTTTTTTCACTTTTAAATATGTTAAAATATAAGCTTAATATTAATAACAAAAATTTCACTTATTATATTTCTATATAAAAAACAGATCATCCTCTATTTCTAGATTTCTATCTGTTTTTATAGATAACATCAGCTCACAATGAGCTCTTTTTTTATTAAGATCCAATATAATTATTTACTCTTTATGATTATTAATATTTTTAGTTCCATATTTTAGATAATACATTGCTTCTAATACTTCAAATATATATGTAATAGAAAATTTTCCTATCAATGAATGATGATCTGTTCCTACCTGCAAAATCATATCCACCATATCACTATATACAAACTTATCTAATTGAGTAATGACAATTTTATATGCTTGAGATTTAGAAATGGCTCTTATTACATCAGGATGGCTAATCATAAAACCACCAGCAATACTTGAAACAATTATTAAATCATTTTTAGTTAATTGTTCAATTACTAAAAGCTGTTGTTGCAATGGATACATAGCACTACATTCCTTACCTAAATATGAGAGCTCGATTTGTAATTGCATTGAAACTGATTGAGTAAAAAAATTTCCTGCAAAACAAACTCTATTAGATTCATAAATTTTATCAACAATAAATTCCAGATCTTCATAATCAATGCTATCATATGTAGAACGTAAATTATTTATAATATTTTCAAAATGATCTTTAAATACCTCTTTACCCTGATGTAAATATTCTCGCTGTGGCAATTGATGATCAAATTGAAGTCTTAATGCATCACGATTAAAATAATTAAGATTCATCGTGACATCCATCTTAAAATCTGCAAAAGATTCATAATTGAGTTTCCTACATAGCCTTGAAATTGTTGCAGTTGAAACAAAACAATAATCAGCAATATCAGTAATTGTACTATCAGGTATTAAATAAATATTTTTTAATATTATTTTTGCTGCATTTGCATATACATCATCTATACTATTTGTATTTATGAAATTTATCAAATTATAAAATGCCCCTCTCATTCACTAACTCTCCTTATGAATAATTGTAATCTGTTCATCATTTAAACATAAACAATTTAATTGTCCCGCCTTTCCACAAGCCAATCCTCCATCTATACCAATCTTATTATGATGAGTCTCATCAAGCCAAATATTAAAACTATGATCACTATTTAATAAAGCAGTAGGCGTATGACCAAAAATATAGATTTTAGTTAAATCTCCTCGCTGTAAATAAAAATCTTCTCTAATCCAAAGTAAAGTATTTACATCTTGTTTTTCTAAAGAAATATTAACATCTACCCCTGCATGAACTAAAATATAAGTTTGATGATTTACCTCTATTTGGAGATATTCAGGTAAATTATTTAAATACTCATATAAATTTTTTAAAAATGCACTCCTAACAACTCGATAATCTTCATATTTTATTTTATCTTTTTGAAGATAATGACGAATATTTTCCATTGTTGTAGCACCACCATTAGCTAACCATAATTTAAATGCTTTTGATGGATAATCGAAATCATCATAATATATGCCATAATATAAAGCCTCTTGCATCATATATTCATGATTACCTTTAAGTAAAATAATATTATCATGATTTCGAATATAGAATAATATTTTTAAACTATCTGGTCCACGATCACAAATATCCCCCAATATATATAATAAATCATATTCATTAAAAGATATCTTATCTAATAATTTTATAAATAAATCATAATAACCATGAAGGTCACTTATGACATAAACACGTCGCATCATTTCATCACCTACAAATATAATAACATAATTTCTTTATTTATAAACTAAACATTTATAAAATAACATAAACAACAAGAATCAATTTAATATGAGTCATTAATTATTTTAGATGCCATTGTTTATAAAAACTAAAAGAATAAAAAAAGTTGAAACAAATTCAACTTTCTTTAAAAAGTTATTTCGTTACAGTCCCAATTATTTTTTTCCTAATGTTGCTACCATAACAGCTTTAATTGTATGCATTCTATTTTCTGCTTCATCAAAAACAACAGAATTTGGACTTCTAAACACTTCATCTTCAACTTCACGAACATCTATACCTTGCTCATATTTTTCTCTAGCAAGTGTTGTTTCAAAATCATGAAAAGATGGTAAACAATGCATAAACAGAGTTTTATTATTACCAGTTTTTGCCATCATTTCTTGAGTTACCTTGTAAGGTGATAATAATTTAACCCGTTTAGGATATAATTCTTCAGCTTCACCCATTGAAACCCAAATATCAGTATAAATAACATCAGCATCTTTAACAGCTTCTTCAACATTATCAGTAATTGTCAAACTTCCACCTGATTTAGTCGCTTCCTTTTGACAATAAGCTACTACTTCAGGATCCATTTCCAAATCACTTGGTCCTAAAGCCACAAAATGCATTCCCATTTTTGCAGCTCCATACATTAAACCATAACAAACATTATTACGAATATCACCTGTAAATACGAATTTGACTTCATTTAAAGGCTTATCTAAATGCTCTTCGATTGTTAAAAAATCTGCTAATGTTTGCGTAGGATGATCAACATCAGTTAAACCATTCCATACAGGTACACCTGAATAATCACGCAATGCTTCTACTGTACTTTGATCAAAACCTCTAAATTCAATTCCATCATACATTCTGCCTAGTACTTTTGCAGTATCTTCAATTGACTCCTTTTTACCCATCTGTGAATTAGATAAGAAAGTTACATGCCCACCTTCATCTAATACTGCAACTTCAAAAGCACATCTTGTTCTTGTTGAAGTTTTTTCAAATAATAGAACAATATTTTTACCAGCTAAACTATTGCCTAATCTTCCGCTTTTTTTATCTGCTTTCAATTTATGAGCTAAATCTAATAAATATCTAATTTCCTCTTTTGAATAATCCTTAAGTGTTAAAAAACTTCTTCCATGTAAATCCATTATTATTCCCCCTTTATTTCATTGGTAGTGTCAAAAAACAGTTAGTTTTTTATATGTCTTTTTCACTGTAAAACCTCATTCTACCTTGGTTTTTTATATATCCTGATCAATTTCCCCTGAAATTAATCTATAAACTTAACCCTTTTTCTCTATACAAAAAAGGTAACTACATCCTATAATGAAGTCACCACAACAATCACAAAGGAGTGTAATTACCATGGTTATGATTATATCATTTATTGTTTCTTTATTAAATATCTTTAGAAAACTTTTATATAAATTTGAATGCTTTCTTCTTAGTTTCCTTCCTAACGACCCTATTTCCAATCCAGTTAGCGATGCCT
>NZ_FOIN01000003.1 GCF_900102365.1 Thomasclavelia cocleata
GTTCTACCAGCCACCATTTTCCTCCTGCATGACTTGGATCTATTACTATTGGCAAATGTGTCAGCTTTTTCACCACTGGTATCGCCTGCAGGTCTAATGTATTTCTTGTATATGTCTCAAACGTTCTTATCCCTCTTTCACATAATATCACATTTGGGTTACCATTTGCCATTATATATTCTGCTGACATGATCCATTCTTCAAATGTTGCACTTAATCCTCTTTTCAACAGAATCGGTTTCTTTGTCCCTGCCCCTACTTTTTTCAACAGATCAAAGTTTTGCATATTTCTTGCTCCTATCTGAATCAAATCCACTTTTTCATTAAATTCATCCAGATACTGTACATCCATCAATTCCGAACAGATTGGCAGTCCTGTCGCCTCCTTTGCTGCTACTAAAATATCCAGTCCAGATGATCCCATCCCCTGGAATGCATATGGTGAAGTTCTTGGCTTGAAAGCCCCGCCTCTTAAAATATTAGCACCAGCAGCTTTAGCAGCTTTGGCAATTTCAATTACCTGTTCCTTGCTTTCAACTGAACACGGACCTGCAATCAAAGCCAGATTTTCTCCACCAACTTTAACTCCATCAACATCAACGATCGTATCATCAGGATGAAAAGCTCGATTAGCTAGTTTATACGGCTCTGATACTTTCATTACTTTTTCAACACATTCTTCTACTTCAATTATTTTAGGATCAATTTGTGTGGTATCTCCAATTATTCCAATAACAGATTGTCCTGTTCCATTTACTACACTAACTCTTAAGCCTTTATCAATTATAATTTTTGATACCTTTTCTACATCTTTACTTGTTGCAGACATTTTCATTACAATAATCATTTGTTATACCCCTTTGTTGTTTATTTCAACTCCTGTATATAAATAAAAGCTCTCTTCCTTAAAGGACGAGAGCCTATGCTTCGTGATACCACCTTAGTTTATTAATATATTACTATATTAACCTCATCGAGTACGCTATCTATATAGTTCATACTCTTACACGTTAACGGGTGTCACCGGAGAAACCTACTACTAACGATTCAGTCCTCTACTCCAAGATGAATTCAATATTATCTAGCAGACCCTTTTCCACCAGCCAAGAGCTCTCTATTCCACTTCAAATATTTACTATTTCTTTTCACAGTATTTATACCAGATGTTGTTGCAATTATTGTATACAATAAAATTAATAATGTCAACATGTTTTATAAAAAGATTCTCAAGTTATTTATTTAAGTCTACATCAGTCTATATAATTCTGGCGGTTATAGACAATTAAATACGATATAATTTTGGTAAGAGAGGAGGGGCCATGAATAATATTGATACAACATTAATTGGTAAATACATCAAAAGTATTCGTCTTTCAAAAGGATGGTCACAAGCAAAACTAGAAAATTTATCAGGAATATCAGCATCTTCTATTAGTAATATTGAACATGGTAATAAAGGGATATCTTATAATATGTCAATTCCAGCAATTGTAAAAATTGCTCATGCTTTTCAAATGAGTTTTTATGATATTCTTAATAACTCTGGTTTTTTATCATATATAGGAGATCAGCAGTTTTCTCAAAACAAATCACAAATTTACATAACCAATTATGAATTAATAAATTTGTTTAATCGTCTAAGTCCTAGTGACCAACAAACTTTTGTTAAAGAAATACATCATCGTATAGAAATATCAGATAAACAAAAGCAACAACATATGTATAAAAAACTTAGATAGAAATATCATAAATAATCCCTACATTTAATTACAAGTTTTAAAATTCATTAAAAAAGATTTTTATCTACAAAAATCTTTTTTATTTTATTACAACCAAAATATCATTTACTATACTCCAGATTAAATCATTATCACATCTCAATTATTTTTGTTTTAACTACAAATTAATACTTTATATACACAATAATTTATTCTTATTTATTTGCTTTTAATAAAAAAATGCAAAAAAAACCTTTTACAGTCATAATTCGACAAATTTTGTCATCTACAATATGTAATAATATATTTGTAAAGCATTACTGCTTTTAAATCTCATGAGATTAATAAATAATTTACGTTAAATAAAAAAGTCAACATAACATGCTGACTCATCAACAAATGGTGCCCAAGACCGGACTCGAACCGGTACAGTATCGCTACCGACGGATTTTGAGTCCGTTGCGTCTACCAATTTCGCCACTTGGGCAACTACCGATAATTATTATATATAATTTAAACAATAAAATCAATAGTAAATTTTAAATAATTAAATATATATTAAAAAAATAAAAAAATATATTAAATTTATTAAAATAGTATTGACGAATTGCATAAAATAACGTATTTTTAGAAGTAAATAAACTAGACAGATGGGGTAAACATATGGAACGTGACAAAATTTTAAGTGAGCTTAATGAAATAACTAATTCACTAGATGCAACTACAGAAACTTTAATCGGATTACAAGAAAATGCTAAATATGAAGAAGCAATCAAAAAAATAGATATTGATTTATATCTTGATTTACCAATCCAGGAATTGAGTCGATTAGCTAATCGTTTAGCTAATCTTACTAACGAACTTTTAAAATAGACAAGCAGCTGCTTGTCTTTTACTTTAACTTATTACTAGAAGGTGAACTATGAATAAACTATTTAAACAAAGAATGAAAATATTATTAAAAGATGACTATGATGATTTTATCGAAGCTTTAACAAAAGATCCTATAAAAAGTTTTTATCTTAATCCTTTAAAAAAAGATATTATTTCACATTTAAATAAACAATATCTAACAGCTCATCCGTATATAAAAGATGCATATTTTTATGACTATAATCATTATCCACTTGGCAAACATCCATATTTTAACTGTGGTCTTTACTATATTCAAGAACCTAGTGCAATGGCAGTAGCAAATTGTGTAGATTTTAACGCTAATGACTATGTATTAGATATGTGTGCTGCCCCTGGAGGAAAAACTTGTTTTGTTGCTAGCAAACTAAATCAGCAGGGAATGATGATTGCCAATGACATTAATAAACTAAGAGCTGGAATTTTATCAGAAAATATTGAACGTTTTGGACTGAAAAATACTATTGTTACTAACTGTGATCCTATAAAATTAGAGCAGCACTTTAATAATTTTTTTGATAAAATCATCCTTGATGCCCCATGTTCTGGTGAAGGAATGTTCCGTAAACTTGATCAAGCAATTGAAACATGGTCAATTGATAAAATAAATGAATGTGCTTATATCCAAAAAAAATTAATTGATAGTGCTTATAAAATGCTTAAAAATGACGGGATTCTAATATATTCAACTTGTACATACTCATTAGAAGAAAATGAATTTCAAGTAGATTATATGGTTAATCAATTACAAATGGAATTGTTAGATATAAAAAAACACCCTGGCATGTCTCCTGGTTATCAAAATAATAAAGTTGTCCGAATGTATCCACACATTAATAAAGGTGAAGGTCAATTTATTGCTTTATTAAAAAAATATAGTCATGATAAAAGTAATAAAACTAAATTATTAAAACCAAATATAAATCGTGAACAACTTAAACTAATTAATCAATTTTATCAAAATAATTTAAAGATAAGTGTACCACCACATTTATATAACTCAAATAACCATATTTATGCAATTCTACCACATTTCCCTGAATTAAAAGGAATAAAAATTCTTCGTACTGGCTTATATTTAGGAGAATGTAAAAAAGGGCGTTTTGAACCTAGTCATTCTTTAGCACTAACACTCTCTAAAAATGATGTAAAACATTATTATAACTTTAAAGCTGATGATCTTGAGATAAGCAAATATATTCATGGAGAAACACTATCTGGAACAAATCAAAAAGGCTATGGACTAATATTAGTTGATGGTTATCCATTATCTTTCTATAAAGAAAGTAATAATCAAGTAAAAAATTTATATCCTAAGGGGTTAAGAAGATGAACCGTTTTCATATCATCAAAGATATAGTTTATGATATCCTAAATAATGAATGTTTTGGCACTCATCGTAAAAATGGTTTAGAGCATTTATTTAATGTAGCAAATATGGCTAACCTATTAGCAAAAACAGAAAATCTTGATCAAGAAACAGCTGCTATTATCGGAATTCTACATGATTTAGCAACATATAAATTTCACACTAGTTTTGATCATGCTAATCGAAGCAGTATTTTAGCTAAAGATATTCTATCCAAGAGTAATCTTTTTAGTGATGCTGAAATAAACCTTATTATTACAGCAATAAAAAATCATTCTTTTAAAGAAAGAATTGATGATAAATATAGTGAATTAATAAAAAATGCGGACTTATTAGTCCAGCATTTAAATGAACCAGATGCTCTTCTTTCTAAAAATAAACAAACTCGCTTAGATAACTTATTTAACAAACGATAAAATAATTGGAGCTAATTTAGTACTATTAATAACATAACTGCTATGATCCTCTTTTGGTAATATCAATAATTTACTGCCACTAATATTATGAGCTATCTCAATTGTATGACTTTCTTTAATCATATCTTTACTACCCGCTAGAACTAATGTTCTAGCTTTTATTTTTTGTAATGTATAATGATTTATATGTGGCTGATCTAACATTAACTTAATCTTAGGATCTTTTTTTATAATATAAGCTGCTTTCATTATATAATAAACATAGTCTTTTAATCCTCTTGGCTCAATATTTGCCCCACTAATAATTAAATCATTAATCAAATCACTCTGACTTGCAACTAATAACCCAACAATTCCTCCATCACTAAAGCCATAATATATCACATCAGTTAATCCAAGTTTTTTTATAAAATCCATTATATCTTCAGCCATCGCTTGATAACTATATTTTTCAACCTTAGAACTTTCACCATGACCTCGACTATCTATACAATAACAAGTATAATATTCTTTTAATACTTCTACTAACTGATCAAAAATATGATGCTCCTCACCATTACCATGAACTAAAATCATTGTTCTTCCTTGACCAGTTACTTTATAAAATAATTCACTTCCATTTACTACTATCTTCATAATTTATGATCCTCATAAAATTGTTTTAAATCTGCTTTAATCTCAAAATCTAACTGAGACTTCTTAATCCCATCAACAGCTCCTTCTAAACCATATAAAAGGTTTAAACAAGCAGAATCATCTATTGCCTGTATTTTCAACCAAGCTTCTTTTGCTCCAATTGCTTTTAACTTTTCAGGACTTTCAATTCCAACTTGAATTAACTGTCGATATACAACTTTTCCAATATTAGGCAAATCTTCTAACCGTTCCATTATTACCTCCCATAATTATTTTAACACAAAAAACAAGTAAAACAGTTATATAATTTCTTATGATAAATTAGATATAATTAACATACCAAAATAAGTAAAAATATAATAATATAATTAAAACTTCAAATTTGTGTTAGCATACATAAAATAAAGCTAGGAGTATAGTCATTAATATTTTTATACTTCTAGCCATTTTGATACCATCTTAACTTAATGATATTGACATTTTTATCCTTTGTCATTTTTTTTGATACACTTTTCAATTTGATCATGGACTAACTTTGCAATATCATTAGTATGCATATCTTTATATTCTTCATAATAAATAGGTTTTAAATAATGAATCTGTGCAGTTGTTTTTCTAATTGTATTATTATCAAATACTTTATAACAATCGATCAAAGCAACTGGCACGATTGGAGCTTTTGCTTTAGTAGCAATTTTAAAAGTTCCACCTTTAAACTCTAAAATATTATTACCATTACGACTTCTTGTACCTTCAGGAAAAACAAAAAAGTTTTGTCCATTAGCAACTTCATTTGAAACATATTTAATAATCTTAGCTCCTTCACGTACATTACTACGATCCATTGGAATAAATTCCAACATTTTAATAATATCCTTCACCAAAATTACTGACGCCAATTCCTTTTTTACTATTGCTCTAATTGGACGACTATGAGTTTGAAAAATAGCCAAAGGATCAAACAGTCCCTGATGATTTGGAGCCACAAAATATCCAGATTCTTTAGGTAGATTTTCAATCCCATAACATTCCAATTCTACCCGTCCCTTTCGTGTTACAATAGCTACAACTCGATGAATAAAACCATAACGTTCTTGTATGGAATATTCATCAATATGTTTATACTTATTAACCTTATATCCCCACCAGTAAGGTAATCTTAAAATAACCCTTATAACAATCAATGCAATTCTTTTCATTATCTACCCTCGCTTATATATTTGTAAAGTAAATGTTTCAAATGGTTTTTCTTCAATAAGTTGATAACCAAACTCTTTAAAACTTGGAAAATAAGTTTCTCCAACATGTTTACCAGGAATCCGTGAAATCAGTAATTGATCAGCAATTGGCAAACATTGTTTATATATTGAAGCTCCTCCAGAAATAAAAAGATCTTCTCCACTTTTACGGTATTCTTCAATTACTGTTTCTAATGAATTTCTAACTTCTACTCGATCATCTTCAAACGGTTCTAAACTCACCACAATTGTTTTACGATTAGGTAATGGTCTACCAATTGCTTTATATGTAGTTAACCCCATTAAAATCGTCTTATTGACAGTAGTTGCTTTAAAATGCTTTAGATCTTCTGGTACATTCCAAGGCATTCCATTACTAGAATCTTTTTTTCCAATTAATAAATCTTCATCTGTTGCTACAATTATACTAATCATTATACACTTACCTTTCCTACTAATTTTCCATGACTCTGATAATCTTCAAGTTTAATATCTTCAATCTTATAATCAAAAATAGATTTAACCTCAGGATTTAAAACAAGTTTACACTTTGGTAATGGCTCTCTTTCAATTTGTTGTTTAATAACCTCAAAATGATCTTTATAAATATGAGCATCTCCAATTGTATGAATAAATTCCTTAGCTTGATAACCACATGTCTTAGCTAACATCTCTACCATCAATGCATAAGATGCAATATTAAAAGGCACACCTAAAAAAATATCAGCACTACGTTGATACAATTGACATGATAAATACTTTTTATCTGCACTTACATAGAATTGTAGAAATGAATGACATGGTGGTAATGCCATATTATCTACCTGAACAGGATTCCAGGCACAAATAATATGCCTTCTTGAAAAAGGATTATTTTTTAAACTATCTACTAATTTAGCCAACTGATCAACTCCTTCATAATTAAAATTTCGCCATTGTGCCCCATACACAGGTCCTAAATCACCATATTTTAAAACAAAGGGATCATTTTCTGGTAATTCTTTAATTCTAGTTACAAATTCCTCAATTGTTTCACCTTGATAATCAGATGACTTTTTATAACTTTCATATGGCCATTCATTCCATATCTTAACATTACGATCAACTAGATATTTAATATTTGTATCACCTTTAATAAACCATAATAATTCTTCAGCAATTGGTCGAATAAACATTTTCTTTGTTGTCATTAAAGGAAAACCATCTCTTAAGTCATAACGAGTCTGATAACCAAATACACTTCGAGTACCAGTACCTGTACGATCTTTGCGATCTTCTCCATTTTTTAAAACATATTTACACATTTCTAAGTATTGTTTCATTTTCTACACCTCGTTTGTTATTGTACAATAAAAACTCTCGTTAATAAACTAAAAAAACACTTTTATCAAAAAGTGTTTATGATTTAGTTACCTTATTATATCGTCTTAAAGAAGTTTTTATCGACTTCATAATATCAATAATCAACTTCAATTCATTAGGATTACAATCAAGCAAAAGGCAATTAATCTCATCAATATAAATCCGTTCTGCTTCAACTAAACTGTCACATAGTAAAAAATCAGCAGATACAGCTAATGCATTAGCAATGCTTATCAAAGTAGGCAAACTCAGTTTTGTCGCCCCACGTTCAATATGTGATATATTCGTGGGAGAAATATTTGAAATCTCAGCTAGGGTCTGTTGAGAAAGATTTTGAGAAATCCGTTCTTCTCTTATTCTTTTGCCAATAAGTTTGTAATCTATTTCCATTGTGATTCCTCCAATGTTTTTATTGTATCTTCCAAAAAGATATCTTAAAATATATTCTACATCCCATTAGGATACCTGATATATTATTCCCATTTATTATTATTTTTATTCATTCTTTTTTTGCCTATATATATTTAAATTTGTCTATGTTATAATAAAATTACTTATTTCTAAATAAATAATTCTCACCCAAACATTAGGTAAAAATAGAAAGGAAATTAAAAAATGAAAAAAGAAGCCCCAAAAATAAATACAACATTACGCAGTCACACTATCCTTGTTCCAGAATGTATTCGTAATGCTAGCGGAATCATAATTAATGGCAAAAGAATAAAATCATTACTATTCTCTACAGATGTTGCTGTAATTTCAAATTGTAATGCCGATGCTGTTATTGCAGTATATCCATTTACTCCAACAATGCAAATAACCAGTGCTATCATCGACGTTGCTCAAAGACCAGTTTTTGCTGGAGTTGGTGGAGGTACTACTGCTGGCCCTCGGGTTCGTGAAATTGCCTTAGATGCTGAATTACATGGTGCTACTGCAGTTGTTCTAAATGCCCCAACAAAAACTGAATTTATTCAAGAATTATCTGATTATGTAGATATTCCTGTAGTTTTATCAATTGTTTCATTAGATGAAAATCTAGAAGAGAGGATGTTACATTCAGGTGCTACAATAGTTAATGTTTCAGGTGGAAAAAATACTACTGCAATTGTAAAAGAACTACGTAAGATTTCACCAGATTTTCCAATTATTGCAACAGGTGGACCTACTACCCAAACAATTCAGGAAGTAATTGAAGCAGGTGCTAATGCAGTAACATATACACCTCCTTCAAATGGAGATATATTTAAACTAATGATGGAAGAATATCGACAACGTTGTCATTCAGACTAAAAAACCCTCACTTTGAGGGTTTTAATATTATTCTTTATTTTTAATTTGTTGATTTAATATTGTCACAAATTCATCAAATGGAACAGTAATCTGTTTTTGCTGTCCATGTTTACGATATGTAACAGTTTTTTCATCACGTTCATTATTACCAAGTACTAATAAATATGGAACTTTTTCCATTTGACCTTCACGAATACGATATCCTAATTTTTCTTCACGAGCATCCATTTCAACTTTAAAGCCATTTTTCTGCAATAATTCAGTTACTTCTTTTACATACTCTAAATGATATTCATTATTAACTGGTAATACTTTGATTTGAACTGGAGCTAACCATAGTGGGAACACTCCTGCAAAGTGTTCAATTAAAATTCCAATAAATCTTTCAATCGAACCAAAAATAACTCGATGTAACATAACTGGACGGACTTTTTCACCTTTATCATCAACATAAGTAATATCAAATCTTTCAGGTAAATTCATATCTAATTGAATTGTTCCACATTGCCAAACTCTTCCTAATGAATCTTTAACATGAAAATCAAGTTTTGGTCCATAGAAAGCTCCATCACCAGGATTAACTTTATAATCTTTTCCTGCTGCTTTACAAGCCGCTGCTAAAGCAGCTTCACTTTTTTCCCAGATTGCAAGATCACCAATATATTTCTTTTCAGGACGTGTAGATAATTCAATTTCATAACTTAAATTTAAACTACCATAAACACGATCAATAAAATTAATCAATTTTATAATTTCGTCTTCTATTTGATCAGGAGTCATATAAATATGAGCATCATCTTGAGTAAAAGTTCGAACTCTAAATAAACCATTTAAAGCTCCACTTGCTTCATGACGATGAACCTGTCCTAATTCTCCCATTCGAAGAGGTAAATCTTTATATGAATGTAAACTATTTTTATAAACTAATAGACTTCCTGGACAGTTCATTGGTTTAATTGCAAATTCACGCTCATCAACCATACTTGTGTACATATTTTCTTTGTAATTATTCCAATGCCCACTAACTTCCCACAATTCTTGTGACATCATAATTGGTGTTTTAATAAATTCATAACCTTCTTTAGTATGTTCTTCATACCAGAACTGTTCTAAAGTATTTCGTAAAATCATCCCTTTAGGTAAGAAAAACGGCATTCCTGGAGCATATTCACTCATCATAAATAATCCTAATTCTTTACCTAATTTTTTATGATCACGACGTTTAGCTTCTTCTAATAATTCAAGATGCTTATCTAAGTCTTCAGGAGTTTCAAAACACACACCATAAATTCTTTGTAATACTTTATTTTCTTTATCACCTTTCCAATATGCCCCAGAGTGTTTTGTTAGTTTAAAATTTTTACAAGCCTTAACTGTTTCTACATGAGGTCCACGGCATAAATCTACAAAATCACCTTGACGATAACAGCTAATAATTGTCCCATCTTCAAAATTAGAGATTAAATCTAATTTATATTCATCATCTTTGAACATTTCAACTGCTTCTTCTTTAGAGATTTCCTGACGTGTTATTCGTTTACCATCTTTGCAGATTTTTTTCATTTCTTTTTCAATTTTAGGTATATCATCATCTTTAACAACATCATCACCTAAATCAACATCATAATAAAATCCTTCACTAACAACTGGTCCTACCCAAAATTTGGCATGAGGATATAAATGTTTAATAGCTTGAGCCATTACATGAGCACAAGAGTGGTTTAATACACTTAATTTTTCATCTTCTTTAAAATCAATCATTTCTCTTCTCCTATCCAGAAACGTAATATCGTTTCTTTTGTTTCTTCATTAAAATATTCATTTTTAAATTTGCCACCACATTTTTCAATTGTTTTTTTAGAAGCAATGTTCTTTTTATTACACGTTATTAAAATTGGATATATATCCCACTTTTTACAAATCTCAATCGCATCTTTTAACATTGCAGTTGCATAACCTTTTTGTCTTTGACTTGGTAAAACACTATAACCAATATGACCACCTTTTTTTAATAAAAAATCATTTAAACAATGACGAATATTAATTGTTCCAATAATTTGATCATTATCAATATAAAAATAGGTCGTTCCTGGTACATATCCTTCATCTAAATTAATGCCTAGATGATTTTGTTTTTCTTTTTTATCCATTGTGTATAATCTTGATAAGTATGACATCCACCATCACCATTAATAAACAATTCCCCATAATCAAATGTCTCTTGAAGATATTTGTTCATTAACATCATATGAGAAATATCTGGATATACTAATTTTGCCACCACTACCTCCTTTAAATAAAAAACCCTCATCCAAAGGACGAGAGTATCGTGGTACCACCTTAATTTGTTATAAAATAACCTTAAATGCTATAACGCGCTACCGACAATCTCTTTCGAGTGTTGCATATTAGGGAGTACCTATATAATCTTGTCAAGACTTGCACCAACCGTCTTTTCTCTAGTTCAAAGTATTATCTAGACATATCCTAAATCATCGCATTTTATTTACTCTTATAATTTTACTCTTTTATAGATTAAAGTCAATAAATTTATTTACTTTACTTTTTCATTTTGTTTTACTGAATATTCCATTTTAAGATTATCAGTTTCTTTTTTAAAAGCTCGATAAACATATTTAGAAGGCATTTTATCAAACATCGTTAAAGTATCGCATTTTAAACAATATAAAGCTGAGATACCACGAATATTTATCTTTTTAATCCAATCTCCTTGTGCTTTGCATATTCCACATTCAATCGTATTTTGTGGTTCAACTATTTGTATTCTCATTTTCATCACCCATCATACAGTATGCACTAATAAAATCAAAATAATTGTCAAACAAAGACAAATAAATATTACTACTTATCCGCATTAACCAATTTCTTTAAATCCTTTACTTCCTGTGGTTTTAAAATTCGATATTTACCAGGGGTCAATCCCTTTAAATTAACACATCCAACACTTACACGATGTAATCTTTTAACAGGGTGTCCAACACTTTCAAACATCTTTTTAACCTGACGATTTTTACCTTCAACAAGTTTAATCATCAGCATTGTTGTTTTATGTTCTATATCCTTATTAACAACTTTAATTTTACAAGGAAGTGTTTTAGCCCCTTCTAAATAAATACCTTTTTCTAACTTATTCAATGTTGGACCATTAATTAAGCCTTTAATTGAAACCTCATAGATTTTCTCTAAATGAGAGCGTGGATGCATAATCATATTTGCAAACTCACCATCGTTAGACATAATAATCAATCCAGTTGTATCAAAATCCAAACGACCTACTGGGTATATTCTTTCTTTTATATCAGTAAAATAATCTGTAATAATTGGTCGATCAAACTCATCATCTAAAGTACATACACACCCCTTAGGTTTATAGAAAACATAATATACTTTATTTTCACCAATAATTGGTTCTCCATCAATTGTAATAAAATCACCTTTTTTTACTTTAGTTCCTAATTTACAAACAATTTCACCATTTACTGCAACTCTACCTTGAACAATCAAATCTTCAGCTTTTCTTCTTGAGGTATAACCACTTGCAGCAATCACCTTTTGTAATCTTTCCATGTTTTTCACCTACTTCGACTACATTATACTGAAATGTAAATTAAAAGCAACTAAATCAAAGATTTAATTTTAATATTTATTAAATAATTGGATACTCACTTTAACAAAATTTTTATTTAGGTTAAAATATAGTTGTAAATAGATTTGGAGGAACTATTATGAGAGGAATTTATTCATCGTTAACTAAAATTAGACGTAAAGTTTTTGTTGAAGTTGCTAAACTTGCTTATGAAGGAAATGATTATAGCCGAATTGAAAATTTACCCTATAAAATAATTCCTGGTGAAGTTGCTACTTACCGTGACAGTATATTTTTAGAACGTGCTATAGTTGGAGAAAGACTTCGTTTAACAATGGGCTTATCATTGCGTCCAATTGATAAACCTGCACCAATTTCAAAAGGGATTGAAGACAGTATAATTGCAGATAAATATTATGAGCCGCCGCTTATTAATATTATTAAATTTGCCTGCAATAAATGTGCTGAAAAAAAATATGAGGTCAGTAACGGCTGTCAAGCGTGCCTTGCTCATCCATGTATGGAAATATGTCCTAAAAATGCCATTAGTTTTAAGGATGGTAAAGCATATATTGATCAAGATAAATGTATTAAATGTGGCTTATGTAAAAACAGCTGCCCTTATGATGCTATTTTAAAAAAAGAACGTCCATGTGCTAAAGCTTGTGGAATGAATGCTATCGAATCAGATGAATATGGAAATGCCCATATCAATTATGATAAATGTGTTTCTTGTGGTATGTGTCTAGTTAGTTGTCCATTTGGAGCTATTGCTGATAAAAGTCAAATATTCCAATTAATTCAAGCAATTAAAGAAGGTGATGAAGTCATTGCTGCTGTTGCACCAGCTTTTATTGGTCAGTTTGGACCAAAAGTAACACCAGAAATCTTAAAAAAAGCTATGCAGGAACTAGGCTTTAAAGATGTCATTGAAGTTGCAATTGGAGCAGACTTATGTACTATTGATGAAGCTAAAGATTTTTTAGAAAAAGTTCCTGATAAACAGCCTTTTATGGCTACTTCATGTTGTCCATCATGGTCAATGATGGCAAAAAAAGAATTTCCTGAATTTAAATCATATATCTCAATGGCTTTGACACCAATGGTGTTAACAGCTCGTTTAATTAAAGAAAAACATCCTAATAGCAGAGTTGTTTTTATTGGTCCTTGTGCCGCTAAAAAGTTAGAAGCCTCAAGAAAATCAGTGCGCAGTGAAGTTGATTTTGTTTTAACTTTTGAAGAAATTGGTGCAATGTTTGAAGCTAAAGAAATTGATTTTTCAAAACTTCAGCCAAATGATGCTGATACTTTTACTCAAGCCAGCAGTGATGGAAGAGGATTTGCAGTCAGTGGAGGTGTAGCTAAAGCTGTTGTTAACTGTATTAAAGCTAAAGAACCAAATCGTGAAGTATTAGTAGAATCTGCTGAGGGATTAGATAATTGTAAAAAAATGCTAAATGCTGCTAAAAAAGGTAAATATAATGGTTATTTATTAGAAGGAATGGCCTGCCCTGGAGGATGTGTAGCTGGAGCTGGAACACTTCTTCCAATTAACCGTGCAGCTATGGCTGTTAAAAAATACACTAATTCATCTGATAAATTAAATGCTAATGATTCTAAATATAAAGAATATTTAGATTTATTAATTGAAAAATACAAGTAAATATCTAGATAACTAAAGGGCTGTAACGAGTAAATGACTCATTTCAGCCCCTTTTGACATTTTATATACTATTCGAACTCGAAAATTAAAGTTTAGTACCATACTTTTTTGTATGAGTGTTGTTATACATTTTGATTCCATTTAGTTCCAGTTATTCAAATAGTATAGGCTCGTCTATACTTTTTTAACGACTCAGCAACTTACATAAAAGCTTTCTTCTGTTCATTAGAATACATCATTAATTGTTCCTCTTTCGTACTCAAAAATACTATTTAATTCCTTTTTTTCAAACACATAATGTTACATGAATAACCACTATCCTATTGTTTATTTCGAAATATTTAATTAGAAACTTACTTCTTTTTCGTTACTTTCGTTTCAACAACCGTACCATTAGGATACTGTGTTGCACTATATTTAGAATTACCATTATCTGTTGATACTTTTAACACTTTCCTATTTGAATCTGTAACACGTGCCTCTAATCTATCTCCTGGCTTATTCAAAATTCCCGATGTTTTAACGACACCAAAATTATCATATTTTCTTCCAAATATATCTAATATATTTTTCATTTCATCTGCACCTCATCATACAATAATTATTTTTTCTATATCACTCAAAAATTCTGGTTATATCCTGATACCGATTCACCACCCGATATATTTCCACATACTCTGCTCCAACTTTATAAATAATTACATAATCATTCCAAACTGCATACTTATAATCAGTTCGGAAACTAACACGTTTAGAAAGATCAGCGCCCATACCAGGAAATAACTGTATATTTTCAAACTTTCCATAAATCTTGTCTATGGTTTCGACTGCTTTTTCTATATTGTCTTCCGCAATAAAATTACGAATTTCTTTCAAATCAGTAGCCACTAATGGATTAATTCGTAGCTTCATCATAGGCTATTCTCCCATTGCTGCTTTTAACTCATCCAAACTAAGCCATCCTTCCCCATCCTTTACAGCTTCTTCTGCTTCCTGTAATTTCATCAACAGTTTCTTTTCTGCTCTATCTTTTTCATAATCTTCAATATCAAGCACTACAAATCTTCCTCTTCCATTCTTAGTAAGAAAGACTGGTTCCCCTACCTGACAGTTCTTCAAAACTTCATTGTAATTTCTTAAATCTGATACTGGTAAGATATTTGGCATATGCATTCTCCCTTCTCAATAATATTCTTATCTACTATTAGTATACACCAAACGCTGTAAAATTCAACGTGAAATTTTGCAACATTTGCTTTTAATTATCTTCTACACAATCAATTTCTTCTATAATTTCAACAACTATTATATTTTCGTCTTCTGTCACTTGATGATTTGAGTTACTTAACAGCGTGTCCCGCAACGATGTCTTTAACTGTTAATTACTAAAGAATCAGCTGTATATTAATCAAATTAGATTAATAAGTTGATTCCTTTTATGTGAAATAATATGATAAAGGATATAACAGATTACGCCAAAGAGGAGAATCTGGTGTGAAATTGGAAATATATATGATAGCAATAGGACAAAATATTAGAAAATATCACCGAAGAAAAATAGAAAACAGGAAAAAGGCAGAAAAGTTATTGTCAGTATTAAATTAAAGAGCCAATTTTTTTGAAAAAGAGCAAGTTATTTTTAAGTGCGTCAAAAATTCATAAAAGTTATTCACAATGAAACAACTTCTATGGATTTTTTTATATGAAAGGGATTAACAAAAGAAAAAGAGCTGAACGCTCTAAATAATTGATAAAAATTACTTAGTCGTTACAGCCCCTTTTAGTCATATTTCTTTATTTTTACAGTTTGTTTATCAAAATCAATAAATGTTTGAAATGCATAACGATTTTCATCTTCATCCCAAATTTCAACAAATTTAGGAGTAACTTCAATCAATATTTCACTTTCTTCATGACTATATGCATTATAACTTTGCCATAAATATTTTTTATATAACTTTTCAAATCTACGTCCTTCTTCATTTATTACTAATCCTAAGTTTTTAGCTATTCCCTCAACTTGTACACCACCAGTACATAAAGCAACTTGTGGGTTTTTAAATAACTGTTGTGTCTTTCTAAAATTCTTATCTGTTTTAAAATATATTTTATCATCATAAAATAAACAACTAACATTTCTAACCATTACATAATCATTAACACTTGAAGCTAAAGCCATAATTTTCCAATCGCCTAATTTTTTAAATAATAAAGCTTTTCCATCTTCAAAATTCATCTTTCTTTCCTCCTATTTTGTATATCGTTTAATGATGGGACTAATTTTTTTATAGATTACAAATGTAATCAAACAAACAATAGCATTTTTAATTAAATTAAAGGGTACAATACCTAATAAAACTAATTTTAAAGTACTATCAACATAAGGATTAACAGCTCTACTCATCTCAATGATCATCCCCATATCCATACCATATAATGAAATATAAAAAGGAATAATAATCACCAAATTAGTAAATACTGCTACTATTACATTCATAAATGTACCTATTACCATTGCTTTAACTGCACCCTGCTTTGTATTATTTCTTTGATAAACTAATGAAGCAGGTAATACAAGTGCTATACTTAACATTAAACTTTGCAATTCACCAGTAAACATCGAATTAGTACCTGCTAAAGCTAATTGAAGAATAATTCTCACTACAATAATAAATATCCCTGCTATTGGACCTAATGTAAAAGCACCAATCAATTCTGGAATACCTGCAAAATCGAAACTTAAAAACGGGGGCATAAAGGGTAATGGAAACCTAAACACCATCAAAACTGCTGATAAAGCTGATAAAACAGCTATCAATACTAACTTCCTTGTTTTTTCACTTTTCATTTTTACCTCCTAAAATAAAAACCTGAAAACAATATAAGTCTTCAGGTATAATTCTAGAAAATGTCTTTTCTCATCCGGACTTTAACCGTCGGTGTTAGAATTTCACTAACTCAACCATATATTGATATGGGTCATGGACTATAACCATCGGTAGGGACTTTCACCCCGCCACAAAGACTATATTAAATTTTTGATGATAGAAACATTATCTATTAATAATATTTTATACCTCTTTAATAATAAATGCAAATATTATATTATCAAATAATCACATTCTAAATTTTATTTCTAATGCATAGAATTATAGGGGTGATTAAAATTGAACTATATAAAAATTATTGGTTTAATAATTTCTTTAACTTTTATACCATTAGATAGCATTAAAACAATTCCTTTCCAAGGAAAAAGTTATATCGTTATGGAAGCAAGTAATCAAATTGTTATTGAAGGCAGCAACCAGGATTACATTCAAAGTGTTGCTTCAATATCAAAAATCATGACTTGTATAATAGCAATTGAAAACATGGAACTCGATACTATTGTTACTGTTGATGATACTATCAATGAAGCATGGGGAAGCGGAATCTATATACATATAGGCGATAAAATCAGCTTACGTGATCTTCTATATGGATTGATGCTTAGAAGCGGTAATGATGCTGCTGTTATGATAGCTAAAGCAGTAGCTAAAGATATACCCAAATTTGTTGATATGATGAATGATAAAGCTAGAGAATTAGAGCTTCATAGTACAACTTTCTCTAATCCTACCGGCTTAGATGAAGAGGATAATGGTAATCAGTCATCTGTTTATGATATGGCAAGATTGATGGCCTATTGCCATCAAAATCCAATTTTTAATGAAATAGTTAGTACAGAAAAATATATCCGTGAAGATGGTAATGGTACTTGGCACAATAAAAATAAACTATTAACTAATTATGAGTATTGTATTGGTGGTAAAACTGGATTTACAAAAAAAGCTAAACGAACTTTAATAACAATGGCTCGAAAAGATGATCTTGATTTAATCATTGTAACTTTTAATTGTGGTAATGATTTTGAGTTTCATCAAAATAAGTATGAAGAATGTTTTGATTTACTTAAAGAAACTAAACTATTCTCTAGAGGAATAATTGAATTTAAGCAAAAACAGTATTATCTAGATTTCGATATTTGTGTTAATAAAAAACCTACTGACAAAGTTGACGTGTCTTTTACTAATAATGAAATCGTTATTTCATTAAATAACCAGCCTGTTAGTAAACAAAAAGTTGTCCCTTATAATTATTTTCTTGGTTTTAAAATGATTTTAAAGGATTTATTTTATGGCTAAGGTTTTTAAATATGGCTTAATTTTCTTTGTATTAACAGCTTTTGCAACTAACAGACAGGATGAAATGTTTAAAGCTATTCTAAGTTCCCCTAATCAAGTTTTCGAGTTAATTAAAATATTAGTATTATCGGCTTGTTTATGGAATGGGTTTTTAAATATCATCAAAGCTTCTGGTTTAATAAAACAATTATCTTTTTTATTAAAACCAATCTTAAAGCTAATTTATGGAAAAGCAGTTGAAGATGAACAAATATATTTATATCTATCAACTAATTTTATTGCTAATCTATTAGGTGTAGGTTCTTTAGCCTCAATTAGTGGGCTTAAAGCAATGAAATCATTAACTAAATATCAAAGTAACCCAAAAGTTCCTTGTAAAGAAATGATGTTACTAGTTATTATGAATACTACTGGATTATCTATTATTCCTACAACAATGATGACATTAAGACAAAGTTATGGCAGTCATGATATTTTAGGTTTTTTTAGTTACAGCCTTACTATTGGGTTAATTATTACAATAATTGGTATTATTACAAGTAAGGTGATTGAACATTATGGATAGTATAATCTTAATAATTATTTTAATTGCCTTAATTGAATCTGCATTTAAAAAAGTAGATATTTTTAATGAATTTATTGAAGGTGTAAAAGAAGGCAGTAAGCTATTAATGACACTTTTTCCTACAATGATGGCTTTTACATTATGGGTAACCTGTTTTCAAAGTTGTGGCATTATAAATATATTAGAATTATTTTTCAAAAATATTTTCCAGTTTCTAAATATTCCTATTGATATTTTTATGATGATGATTGTAAGACCTTTTTCTTCTAATGGATCTTTAACAGTTTTAAATAATGTATTTTTAAAATTTGGTGTTGATCATCCTTATAGTATTCTTGGCTCAATTATCCAAACTGGCAGTGATACAACCTTTTATGTTGTCACATTATATTTTGGTAGTATCAAGCTGCAAAACAATCGCTACGCTTTAAAATTAGGTCTATGGTTAGATATCATTGCCTGTTTATTAGCAATCATTTGTTTTTTATTGTTTATTAATTAATAATGGGTTGAAGTGACCCATTATTAATTATTTGATAAGGATAATACTGATGATTTTTTTCAAGATATTTTTTTACAACCTCATAACTACGATCTGGATAATTAGTTATAATACCACTAACACCAATATCTAAATATTGATCCATTTTTATCTTGTCATCAACACTCCATACATATATAGGAATCCAATTAGAGTTAGCTTTATCAACAAAATTGACTGTAATCATATTTTCCTCAACCGCTAAAAAATCTATTTTAAGTTTCCAAATTGATGCATCAATTTGACCAGCACTACCATATATACAATAACCAATCCACCATTCTGGTCTTTTCTCCTGAAGGAATTCTACTATCTCATAATCTAATGACATATATATAGTTCGATTTTCGAAATTATTTTGTTCAACTATGTTAATAACTTTTTCACTTAATTCAATTTGATTATTATCTGCTTTTAACTCAATTAAAAGTTTTATTTTTTCTTTTTTCAATTTTTTAAGTAAATGATCTAATGTTATGATATTCCCTTGATATTGTCTTTCATAAACAGTTACCTTTTCTAATTCATTTGCAGTCATAGAACTAACTTCTCTATCTAAATGCGCCAAACGTAATAAATTAGTATCATGAATAACAACAGGAATACCATCTTTAGATAACTGAACATCTATTTCTGCATAATCACTATGATTATTTTGTGCCTTTATTATTGCCTCATATGTATTTTCTACTCCATATTTTGAACCACGATGTCCAATTATTATTGGCTGGTGTATTTTACCTGGTAATTGTAAATACATACTAATTAATAGCCCTGACATAGTTATTAATATAAAACTAATTATTTTAGGATGTTTCTTATATAATTTAGATTGACTTAAATAACGTTTAATAATCTGATAAGGATAAAATATAGCTGAATTACGATTGTCTAAAATACTACTTTTACCAGTTGTTTTCAATTCATAAAAATTATAGATACTTGCAATAAAATATAGAAAAAGAATAATTATTAATAAAACAGAAATTAAATATATAGAATCAGAAAATAAACAAGTTATTAAAATAACGACAGATATTATTAAAATAGTATTTATAATAAACGTATGTTTTAGATAAAATTTATTAGTTAAAATATATTTATTAATAAATTTTGTTAGATTACTAGCTTTTAATTTTGTTTGAATTAATGTATTATCTAATTTTTGACTAATTTCATGATCTAAATTTACATTTAATAATTCTTGATCATATTTATTAATAATTTTCAGATAAAAGTAATAAAAAAAATACATACCTATAATCGTAATAAATGTATAGACCAGATATTCAAAGAAATATATTCTAAATCTTGCTGAAATAATCATATTTCTAAGAAAAAAACGATTAAAATCAGTGTTTTTAATTACCGCATCTGGTAAAAGCATAATTATTTTCGTTTCGACAATAAACCATATTACCAAAATAGCAATTAAAATAAATCGATCTTTAATCTCTAATTTTTTATATAACGCAAAATTATCTTTAAAAGCTTTAATAAAGTTTTCCTTTTTTAAAATCATATAAAAAGGAACAAACAATAACAACAAGTATACTCCATAATACAAAAGATAAATTAAAACAATTAAAATATTTCCACTAAAAGTTAGTGATAATTCCCCAAAAATAAAATTAGGAACTTTAAAACTTGGAATCAAAGCATTAAGATAACCAATATGAGCCAATGGTAAAATCAATAAATAATATAATCCACAAATAATAATACTGGGATGTTTTAATCCTTTTAAATTAATAAAAGATACTTTCATTACCTCATAAATACGAAAAGGTCTCTGTTTAACATACAAAGAGATCATATTAATAATTACACTATATTCATATAAAACAATTAACAAACTGTATACCAATAAAAATAAAACCACTAAAATGCCTTTAAAACTAAAAAAACCAAACAATATATTTTGATTAAATACTATTCCAACTGCAGAATGATTATTTAAATACATCTGAAGCACTTTATTTAAAAATGGTAATAAGATAATAATCGTAATTATTTTATAAAATATCTCAAATTTTAATATTTTTATAAAATTATTTTTCATAATCCCACCTCTATATTAGATTATTCTACCACTAATATCTTATTTATTTTTCTAAATAATTCTTAATAAAATATAAAAAAAGAGCAATCAAAGACTTTAGACTTATAATTACTCTATTTTTAACCAAAATTAGCCTGAATTAAAAATTCTAATCTCTTACCCTTCTAAAAAATAATTATAAACACTTAAAAACTATCTCTTGCTTTTAAAATATTTTAAAATTTAACACAATCATTACTAATACAGCTATTATTAAAACAATAGTTATATTGAATAGATTTCGCCTATTTTGTTTTTTATATCTCACATTTTCTAATATCTGTTTATCTTGATGTATAGATAGTTTTTCTTTTGTCAAATGCTTTTGTTTCATCATGTAAAGAAGTGCTAAAGAATCTTTCCTGTTTAAAATTTGTTGGTAAAATTCCTTAAGTGACTGTAAATCTTCTAATGAGCAATCAGTTTCTTCAAGATTATGAACGATTGTATTTCTTAACCATCTTAAATGTTTAAGTGTATAATAATCTGTATTCCATTTATCTATCAAATATCTCCCTTCATTAGAAAACACTTCCATACGATTAATATATTCAGTTACTCCCTGTGAAGCAGCATACATATCCTAACAAAGTTTATCTAATTTTTTATATTCATCTAAAAATTCAATTTCTATTTTTTGCATTATTTTAACCCTAAATACCTATACTATTATTATTTAATAATCTAATTTTAACTTTTTATAATACTTCACCATATTTAATGCAAATTATCATTAAAAAATAATTTTAGAATTTAACACCATTAAAAAGCAAGTTACTAACAATTTAAAACTATCTTAAACTAATTTACTTAATAAAAAATGAATAATAACCTTGTATAAAAATAAATATAATCACACATGGTAAAACGTATTTTAAATATACTCTAGTCCACTTAGGAAATTTAATTCCTTTACCAGTATTAGCTTCTTTAATAAAATTATCAAATCCCCAGCCATATCTACAAGTACAAAAAATTAAATATGCTAAAGATCCTAGTGGTAAAAAGTTATAAGTTACTAAAAAATCTTCTAAATCTTGAATCGTAGATCCTGCTCCAAATGGGGCAAAATCACTTAAAATATTAAATCCTAAAGCACAAGGTAAAGATAAAACCATTATCAAAATCAAATTAATAATAACAGCTTTTTTTCGACTCCAATTAAATAAATCCATTCCAAATGAAATGATATTTTCAAATACTGCAATAATTGTAGATAAAGCCGCAAAACTCATAAATACAAAAAATAATGTACCCCAAACTTGACCTAACCACATTTCATTAAAAATACTAGGTAACGTTATAAATACTAACCCTGGCCCACTACCAGGATTAACCCCAAAAGCAAAACAAGCTGGAAAAATTATTAATCCTGATAATAAAGCTACTAATGTATCTAATGTACAAACACTGATCGTTTCCCCAAATAAACGACGATTTTTATCAATATAGCTTCCAAAAATAGCAATTGCACCAATACCTAAACTTAATGTAAAAAAAGCTTGTCCCATTGCCGCAAAAATTATTTCTAATAAACCATACTGCTTAATAGCATCAAAATTTGGAATCAAATAAAATGACAACCCTTCACTTCCTCCTGGTAATGTGACTGCTCTAATTACTAATATTAAAATTATAACTAGTAATGAACTCATCATAATTTTAGTTATCTTTTCAACTCCATTTTGTAGCCCTAATGAACAAATTCCAAAACCTAAAGCTACTACTACAACCATCCAAAATACCTGTAATAGTGGATCTTGTAAAGAATTATTGAATATACTTTCAACTTGCTGTGGAGTGATTCCTACAAAATCACCCTTTATCATCTTAATAAAATATGATAACATCCAACCACCAACAGTTGTATAAAACATCATTAAAACATAATTACCTAACATTTGAAATTTTCCTAACCAATTCCAAACTTTACCTTTAGTCTGTAATGTCTGAAATGCTAGTGCTGCACTTTTTTGACTAGCTCTACCTACAGAAAATTCCATTGTCATAATTGGTGCCCCTAATACAACTAGAAAAAACAAATAAATTAAAACAAATAATGCTCCACCATATTGCCCTACAACATATGGAAACCGCCAAACATTTCCAAGTCCAATAGCACAACCTGCAGAGATTAGTATAAATCCTAATCTTGATGAAAATTTTTCTCTCTCTTTCATAATACTCTAACCCTTCTTTTAATCATTACTATTTAATTCTAGCTTAGAATTTATGATATTTCAATAAATTGTTTTAAAAGATATTCAATCTTTTATTAATGATAGAATATATGTAAAGGAGAATTGAGATGAAATATACTTATACAGTAATTGCTGTTGCAGATATAAAAACAGCTAGAAAATTTTATGAAGATTTAGCTCAATTTCTAAAAAATACTCTAATATCAATTATTTAAGCGATGTAATTGAACATGATTGAGAACAATATGTAATAAGATTTTATGATCTAGATGGTCATATTATTAAAGTTAGAGAAAATATGAAAATTGTTATTAAACGTTTTCTTGATTCTGGGATGTCAATAAAAGCAATCCCTCTAAAAATGGATGCTTCTATTGAGAATTTAACAAAATTATTAAATGATTAATTAAAATACCTTTAAATGAATGATTATTTAAAGGTATTTATATTTAGCTAGCACACTAAATTAGCTTTATTTATACTAACATATTTCCAATATGAACGATATTTTCCTTTACAAGCAATTACAGGATAATTAGTATATCCAAATTCTCTTGCTATAGTTCCTTTAGGAACCTTGTTAACATGCGTAAGTTTTCCATTTACAATTGCATACTTCATTTTTAGTTCCTCCTTTATTATATTTATATTATAGAGGAATTTGCTCATCTTTGCCTTGACTCTACCCTGTTTTAAAACCTAAAAAACGGATTTAAAATCATTTTTTTATAAAATATCAATTATTTTTACTATCATAACTAATTTAATTTGAAATATATAAACTACATTTTTATATTAAATTCTTTAAAAGAAAAATTACCAAAAACTTCATAGAATAAAGTAATTGGACTTTTATAAATATATATATAATTTTAATTACTTCTTCTAAAAGGTATTTATAAATGCCTTTCTTTTTAAAATCTGTATGTTCTAAATGAAATCTTTTCCATTTCATTGAAATCTAATAAATAGTGTATGAGCCTTATTATTTAATACAATTGAATTTCTTCATTTATTTAATATTATGAATTTGTCTATATATATCACATAAATTTTCTGTTTTCTAGATTCATTTAATTACTAGTTTACTTCTCAACAGCCTTTATTTAGATACAAAAATAAAAGCCCATTATCTTTAATCAGAAGTAACATCTGTTATAGATATTTCTATTTGATTTTCAAGTAGCCTTAAATATTTATAATCTTTAATACATAGTAACTTAATATTATTGTTATCTATGATTAAATTTTGATAAATAATTCAATAATATACTAATCTATTAAACAAAATTTTCTTATTTTAAAATACTTATAAAATATGTAGTACATTCCATAATATATAAAACCCATCCTGATGGATGGGTTATTTTAAATATTACTTATAATTATATGTTAATCTTCTTTTTTTCTTTTTAACACTAAAGCTAATCCAGAAATTATTGTTAATGAACCAAACAAAGCAACTGATGAATTATCACTAGTTTCAACACCTGATTTTGTAGATTCTGCAAGTTTTACTTCAGGTGCGATTACAGGTGTAATTGCATCATCTTCAACCTTTGCTGTAGTAACAGCATCAGGCCAATTATCTTGGTTAACAATTACTCTTTCCCCAGTTTTAGCATTTACATACCAGCCTTGAGCAATTGAAGTTACAATATTTTTATAATTAACATTTGCAGGTGTACCTGCTTTAATTGTTGCTTTAAAAATAACTTCTCTAGTTTCTTCAGGTTCAATTGATACACTTGCTTTATTTGTATCAACAAATTCAAAATATTCAGCATTTACAAAAACATCTTCTAAATCAATATCTAAAGTAATATCACCAATATTTACCAATGTTACTTTATAATCAATAACTTGGCCAGTTCCTGCATAGAAACCATCTAAACCTTTATCAGGATCAGTAATTCTTTCTTTAGTCATTGTATAACCAATTACAGGTTCTAAATAATGAACAATTTCTTCTGTATCAATTTCATTACCATATTTATTAGTTAATAAATCTTTTACTTTTAAATTTGCTTTATTTAAAACTGTATTACTCTCATGATCTTTATTATTGAAAGAGTCAATAACAGTAACTGGTATTTCAAATATTAACTCACCATTAGCTTCAATCTTACCTTCATAACTCCCATTCCAAGCTTCATGTTGTGATTTTCCATTAATTAAATAATCATCATTAGCTTCTACTTGTTTAGGTAATACGTCAGATACTAAGATATCTCTAGCTATACTATAAGGATTTGTTACAACAAGAGTGTAAATAATCTCATCACCTTTACTAATAAAACTTTGTGATTTAATATCACTTGTTTTAATAATTGTTGGATCACCAACTACAATTACTGGAGTATAAGCATTAGATTCAATGATTGCTTCATTCCATTTTACTAAATTATCTTCACTATAACCAATACCATGATCTTTATCAACTATTTTCTTTTCATTACTTTCTGCATCTATATATGTTGTATTAGCAATAGAAGTTACTGTATTTAAATAACCCTTTTTCAATTCTTCAGGTGTACCAACATTAACTGTTGCTTTAAAAATTACATCCTTACTTTTACATGCTTTAACTTCTACATTTATTTCATCGCCATCAACGAATGTGAAATATCCACTATTCTTAAATACATCTTTTAAATTAATATTTAAATCAAGATCACCTGTATTTTCAAGAGTTACTTTATAATCAATTACTTCACCAGCTCCAGCAATAAATCCTTTTAAATCATCTTTAGGTTCAGTAACTCTTTCTTTTTTCATTGTATAACTTATTTTAGGATCTAAATAATGAATAACCTCAGCGGTTTCTTTAGATTCACCATATTTATTATCCGTTAAATTCATAGTTTGTAAACTAGCTTTATTCTTAATTACATTATTAACAGTATTTGTATTATCAAAATCCTTTGTAACACGAACAACAATTGTAAATATCCTTTTTGCAGGTTCTATAACTTTACCATTTTCATCTATAGTCGCTCCAGGTATAGTACCTTTCCATTCGCCATTCCAAGTTTCACCAGTTAAGGCACCATCCAAAGAATAGCTCCCTACAGGAATAGTACCTTTAGGTAATTCATCTTTAACAATAATATTTCTTTCTTCTTTATAATTATTTGTTACAGTTAAATTATATGTAATAAAACCATCTTTTGTAACATGAGTTGGTGTACTACTTGTCTTAGTAATTACTGGATCTTTTGGCTTATAATTAACTAAGCCATTTTCACCAAAACCTTTACCACTAATTGTTGTGGCACCCTTATCATTAATAGTGATTGTATAAACTGAATCATTTTGTTCATAACCATTAGGTACCTTAGTTTCTTTCATATAATAAGTTGCTGTTTTTCCAGCTTGAGGCATGCGTAAAGTAGATAACTCTACAATTCCATCATCTTTAGATGTTCCTGAACCTTTTACTTCCTTACAATCAGCATCTTCATATACAGTAAATTCAGCACCAGCAACAGGTTTACTTTCTTCATCTACTTTCATAAATGTTACGTTTTTACCATATTCTACTGTAATATGAGTTTTACCACCAACTATATTTGTAGCTACATCCGTTGCATTTCCAGTACCAGATAAAGGATCTGCTACTTTAATATCAGTTTTCATTATTACTATACTATCATCAAAAGTTGTTCCATTAATTTTATAACTAGCCCCATATCCTAACAAAATTTGATCAGTAGTACCTTCAGGAGCAATATAACTATTTTCAAAATCATTTGAAATCTTACCATTTCTCAAAAATTCTTTATTAGTATCTTTAATTAATGGTACATTAACAGTATTATTCCCCCCTAAATTTGGTGTACCACCTGCATTTAGAGGTTTAATATCTACTGTATATCTAACTTTCATAGGTGCATTAAAAAACCAAGATCCATTATTTGATGTATACTTTTGAGTTCCTTCAGTATTTATATATCCAACCTCTGGAGTATATGCAAATTCTTTTGACTTAAAAGTATAGCCGTTTTTTAATGCTTCATTATCAAACAAAGAATGTAAATTAGCAATATTTACCATTGTATTAGAATATCCTTCTAAACGAGAAGATTCAAAATTCCAACCTTTATCATTTTCTTCACACTCACCAAAGAAAAATGGAACAGGAATATTAAACGATTCAGGTACTTTATTTATAAATGTATATTCATCTAAGTTACGTCTTACTTGTTCATTCCATTCAAAAGCAAAATTATACGTATTATCCAATTTTATCTTAGTCTCATATCTTTTCTTAATTGGATTATTTTCAGTACCATAAATAGTGCTATTTGATAGAGCTAAATTAATTTTACTATTATTTGTAAAGTGTACTTCTTTAGTAGTTATATCGTTAACAAACTTTTCATCTGCTTCTGATATAGAAATTGAATTAGAATCCAAATCAACATCTTTCCCACCAAATTGTACTATATTAGCTGCAAAACTTGTTATACCTGCTATAGAAAATATAGTTGCTATAGCAAGACCAAAAATTAATAATCTTTTGAAACCTTTTACTTTTTTCATTTTTTTCCAAATAAATACTAATCATATAACCTTTACTCATTATATTTTCGTAAATATTTTATTAATCCCCTTTCTTTTAAATTTTATTACTTGTTACTGGTTATGTAATATGTGTCCGATTATTAAACGGTCACACAACCTCATTATAGCATTGAGCTTTTTCAAGTCAAATGCTCAAAAAGATAATAAATATCAAAATATTTATATTTTTTAAAACATGACAAAAAATACTAAAAACGATTAAAACATTGTTCAAAAAACCTTAAAAACAATGATTTAATCAAATAAATTTCATTTTAAATAATTTAACTTTTTGAATCTTTTAATCATTAATTTTTTTATATTCATCACAACAATATCATAAATTTTAAAGGAAATCCTGTTTTGCGCTAAATCCGCTAATTTTGCACAAAAAAAGATAGCTTTAAGCTATCCTATAGAGTACATACGTTTCTTAACTTATTAGTTTTAAATCCCTCAATATTTAAACAAACCTCATCAATAACTCGATTACGGGTTTCGATTGGAGCCCAAGCTATATGTGGTGTCATAATCAATTTAGTTGCATCTTTAATTGATAAAAGCGGATTATTATTGTTAAATGGTTCATGTTCAAAAACATCTAAACCAGCACCAGCAATACTATGATTTTTTATAGCTTCTGCTAAATCATTTTCATTTACAATCTTACCTCTACCTACATTAATTAGATAGGCAGTAGATTTCATTTTTTCAAAAGAATCTTTATTAAATAGGTTTTCTGTTTGTTTATTCAGTGGTGCATGAATAGAAATAATATCGCTTGTTTTTAATAAAGTATCAAAATCAACTTGTTGATAATTCTGTTGATTATTTTTTCCACTAGTTGAATAATATTGCACTTTACAATCAAAAGCACTTGCAATTGCTGCTACTTTACGTCCAATATCCCCCATACCAACAATTCCCCATGTTTTATTTGCTAATTCATGAAAAGTATGTCCTAAATGTGTAAACATTGAACTTGAAGAATAGTTTCCTGAATCAATATAATCATGATAATAATGATTCTTGTTATAAAGATCTAAAAGTAATGCAAAAGTATGCTGAGCAACAGCATTAGTTGAATACCCTTTAACATTACATACAGTAATACCAGCTTTTTTACAATATTCTAAATCAATATTATTTACTCCTGTGGCTGTCACACAAATTACTTTCAACTGTAATGCATCTTTTAATTCTTCTTCGCCTAAATAATGTTTATTAGTTATTACAACATTAGCATTTTGTATTCGACTTTTAATCTCATCTTTGTCTGTTTGATGATAAATTGTCACTGCGCCTAATTTTTCTAGCTTCATCAAATCAATATCATCCCCTAATGTCTCACTATCTAAAAAAACAATTTTAAAATCAGCTTGAAGAATTTCAATTACATCGCTTAAACTTTTACCAGCTAACATTTCCCCTAATATAATTGCTTCATTTAAATCTAAAATCTTTGATGGATTACAATTTCCTGTCATAATACTATCATTAATTTCAAAACTTAAATCTTTATTCAATAAAGTAAGTCCTAAAGCACGATTAGTTATCTCATCCAATCTATCAAGTTCCTCTAAAACACAATCAACAAACTTAGCATCTTTTTCCAAACAAGATTTAACACACAAAGAAAAATCATTAAATTTACTTACTTCTTCTCTAAAAATATCATTATATAACAATGGCAAAACAATATTATATAGTTCCATTGGAACTGAACCATACCCTTTAGTAAAACAATATAATATTGCACTACCTAATTTTTCATCTTTCATTCCATCTACTAGCTTCATTTTCTTCTCCTAAAACATATTTACTATAATTCTTTGCCGATCCTGTAAAGTCATATCGTCATATACAATAAAACAATATTTGAAACACTTATAACGATGACTATATTTTAAAACATTATAACTTAAATAACGACTATCACTTTCTTTAGCTCCACTACCACAAGAAGAACCTGCCGCAATAACATACATCCCATCATGATTATTAAAAAATGGTAAATGTTTATGACCATGTAAAACATATTGAATTTGATGCTTTCTAAGCCACCACACCAATTCTTGACTATCAACTAAAGCTTTAGAACTATCCATGATTTTACCTACAAATACCTTTTCACGCCATCTTTGCTTTAAAAACTCGTCACGAGTAATTCGAAAAAGATGATGGTGTAACATTGCTACTAGAGTATATTCTTGTAAGTTAGGAATATTTTCTAATTCTTCATCAATATCAGATAATTGCTTTTGTCCTACTTTACCACGAGCTAAATTACCTTCAACAGTTGAATCAATCTTAATTAGTATAATTTTTTCTTCTTCAAAAACTTTAATACTTTCATTTAGTAAAAAAGCAATAACTTTACTTTTCTGTCTTTTAAAAACATTAAAACCATTTACAATAACATCATGGTTACCTAATATAAACGAAACATCACCACTATATTTATTCTTTAATAATTTCATAAAGCCCGATGCTTCATACATATTTTTGCGATTTGGTGAATTCATCAAGTCACCAGTTATTAAAAATTTTAATTGGTAATATGAACGTAATTGTTTACAAGTTTCGTCCAAACTTTCTTCCAAAGCTAAACGTCCTTGGTTTTTCCTTTTACTTCCTAAATGCAAATCACTTAATTGAACAAAATAACTATCATAAGGACTAAGATATTTGCTTGAAAAAACTGTATCATGATTAATTTTAAACATAACTTCTTGAATATCCTTAATTGTATATACTGGTACAAAAGAACAATCTTCACCCTTAAATATTAATAATCCTGGCCAACGATCAATTTGATACAAGGCACTGACAAAATGCTTAAAAGGACCATAAAAAGTTAAATCATCTTTTTCTAATAAGCTATGACAATTAATTATACTTACTTTATCATTACTAAAGTCTTTAATTATTTGTTTTGATGTCAAATAAATATTAATTGATTCATTATAATCAAAACTGGATAATACTACAATTTGATATTTATCTCTTTCAATATTAATATAATCAATTAATTCCTGAAGATGTCTTGGATCTATTCTTTCAGTAATCTGATCTATTCTTTTTGCCTTACTAATAGCCATAAATGTATCATAATCAATATTTTCAATTGCATTTAAATTTATATTACGTTTACGCATCCATTCTTTAAACTGACACAGTCCATGATATCCATCAAGAATGCGATTAAAATAAGTTATGCTATCATCAAAAATCAAATTTAAATAACAATTGATTAAATCATACTCATTCATTTTATCGCCTCCTTATATATTATACCGCATCATGAGAAAAAGCCTATTAAAATATAGGCTTTTGTTAGAACTTTAAGTTTCTTGGAGTTCTTGGGAAAGGTTCAACATCGCGAATATTTTGCATACCAGTTAAATACATTAAGAAACGATCAAATCCTAGACCAAATCCAGCATGTTTACATCCACCAAAACGACGTAGATCCATATACCACTGTAATCCTTCCTTGCTCATTTGTTTTTCATCCATAATTCTTTCTAGAACATCATATCTTTCTTCACGCTGACTACCACCAACTAATTCTCCAATTCCTGGAACCAATAAATCACAAGCAGCAACAGTCTTATTATCATCATTTAAACGCATATAAAAAGCCTTGATTTCTTTTGGATAATCAGTTAAAAATACTGGTCCTTTAACAACTTCTTCACAAATATAACGCTCATGCTCACTGTTTAAATCCATTCCCCATGATACTTTATTGTTAAATTTAACATCTGCTTTTTCTAAAATTTCAATTGCCTCAGTATATGTCATCCGTTTAAAATCACTATTTCTTACTTTAGTAATTCGATTAATACAATCTTTATCAATCATTGAAGCAAAAAATTCCATTTCTGCAGGGGCATTATTTAAAACATAATCAATACAGTATTTTACCATATCTTCAATTAAATCCATATCATCTTCAAGATCAGCAAAAGCTATTTCTGGCTCAATCATCCAAAATTCACTAGCGTGTCTAGATGTATTAGAATTTTCTGCTCTAAACGCTGGTCCAAATGTATATACATCTCTAAACGCCATCGCAAAAGCTTCTACGTGCAATTGACCTGTAACAGTTAAAAAAGCTTCTTTTTCAAAGAAATCATCTTCAAAATTTGTACCATCAATTGTTGTAGCTCTAAACATTTCTCCAGCACCCTCACCATCATTACCGGTAATGATTGGTGTATGAACATATACAAATCCTTGTGATTGGAAAAATTCATGAATCGCCATTGATAAAACACTTCTTAATCTAAAAATTGCATAAAAAGTATTTGCTCTTGGTCTTAAATGAGGAATTTCTCGCATATATTCAAAAGAATGACGTTTCTTTTGTAATGGAAAATCTTCTTCACATCTTCCTTCAATTTCAATTTCAGTTGCTTCTACTTCAAAAGGCTGTTTACCTTCAGGTGTTAACTTTAATTTACCAACTACCCTTATAGAGCTACCAGTTGATAATTTATCAACCTCTACATAATTTTCAATCCCCTGTTCAGTATAAACAACTTGTAAATTTTTAAAATATGTACCATCGTTTAATGCAATAAATCCCAATTTACCACTATTACGATTAGTACGGACCCATCCCTCAAGTTCAACATACTCATAACCTTCTAAATCCATCAGTTGGTTACTTAAAAACATTTCATATAGTTCTCTAACCGTTATAAATTCAAACATATTAATCCTCCTAGTTTTTCATATTATATACTTTATTTCCCCTACTATTCAAGTATTATTGCTGATTTGAATCCATCTTAATTACTAATTCTTGAATTGCCACTACAACATCGACTTGTTGAACTTCTACACCAGGTTTAACTGTAAAATGAGTATGAGTGAAATCAACAATTCCTTTTATCCCTAAATCCATTAATCGATCAACTGTTGATTGAACATTTTCAGAAATAGCTAAAATTGCAATCTTACAATCTTTAGGAAACGTTTTTTCTAAATCATCAATATTATATAATTTGACCCCAAAACGTTCCCCTTCTTTATTTTTATCCTGGTCATATCCACATACGATCTTACCAACTGTATATTGCCAACGATTATACTTTAAAATAGCACTACCTAAATTCCCAATTCCAATTAAAATAATAGATTCATCTAAGCCTAGACCTAATACTTCACTTAATCCATCTATCAAGTGCTTAACATCATATCCTTTACCACGTTGCCCAAAGTTATCTGTTTTCGACAAATAAGTAAAATCTCGACGAATCGTTGTATCCTGGATATTAGTTAACTCAGATAATTCACTTGATAAACAATTTTCTTTACCTTCGTGCTGCATCTTTCTTAATGCTTTTAAGTATATTGGATAACGAGACATTGTTGCATTAGAAATTTTCTTATCCATTTCTATTTACCTCACTAAAAGACTCATTTTCGAGATCTATATTAGGTTTTATACCCAAAGACAAATCACTAAACATTTTCAAATCATACATCTCTTTAGCCGCTAAAGCAATCATCATTGCATTATCAGTACAGCAGCTCATTGGTGGAAGCAAAAGTTCCACTTCATCTAATTTATTAACTGCTATTTCCATAGCTTTTCTTAATCCTCGATTAGCACTGACTCCTCCAGCTAACATTACCTGTTTCACTCCATAAGCTTTAGCCCCACGAATCGTCTTATTAACTAAAATCTCAATTACAACATCTTGAAAAGAAGTCGCTAAATCATCTTTATTAATTATTTCACCACGTTGATTAGCTTTATGATTCAAATTAATCACTGCTGATTTTAAACCACTAAAACTAAAATTATAACTATCATCATCTAAAGGAATAGGCAAATCATATATATGATTACCCATGCTTGCCATCTTATCAATTACTGGTCCTCCAGGATATGGTAAATTTAATACCCGACCAACTTTATCATAAGCTTCTCCAACAGCATCATCCAAAGTAGTTCCTATAACTTCAAATTCAAAAGGAGCCTTTAATAAAACCAATTCACTATGACCACCACTCACCACCAAACACAAACTTGGATAGATCATATCCTGCTCATAGTTATTAGCATATATATGCCCTGCAATGTGATGAACCCCTATCAATGGTTTATGATAAGCCATTGCAATTGTTTTAGCTGCCTGTAAACCAATATGTAATGAGCCAACTAATCCTGGTCCCTTAGTAACAGCTACAGCATCAATTTCATCAATCGAAATTTTAGCCTGCTTCAAAGTTTCCTTTAATACCAAACTTACACACTCTACATGTTTTCTACTAGCAATTTCTGGAACGACCCCACCATATAAAGCATGAACATCAATTTGTGAAGCTACTACACTTGATAAAAACTCTCGTTTATCTTTTAAAACAGCCATTGCCATTTCATCGCAGCTTGATTCAATCGCTAAAATCAATGACATCTCTACACCTCCATTTTTTTAATCATTAGATATGCATCTTCATGATTATCTTGATAATAATTTTTTCGTATTGTAACAATCTTAAAACCATATTTTTTATATAAATTAATAGCTTTTTGATTTGATATCCGTACTTCCAAATTTATATTTCTATAACCTAAATGTTTTGTAACCTCCACACATTTATCCATTAACATTTTAGCATAACCATTTCTTTGATACTCTTTCTTTACCCCTAGAGTCGTAATTTGAGTCTGATCACCCAACAGCCACATTCCTATATACCCTAATATTTCTCCATCTTCTTCTAAAACCAGGATAGATGAAAAAACATTTTTACCTAATTCATATTCAAATGCATCTTTTTCCCATGGTGTACTAAATAGTTTATGTTCTAATGCTACTACTGTATCAATATCAGGCCAAACCATTTGCCTTATTAGCATAGTTTTTTAGCCTCAACATCTTTTAAATAATGAGGTACTAGGCTATCAACATCAATAATAAAATCAACACTTTTAGCTGCCTGATAGATATTTTCACTTAAATCAATTTCAATCTTATCATAACCTACTATCTCATTATCACCTATTACAGGATAATCACTATATTGCTGCTTAAAAGTCTCAAAATCATCAATCAACATTATTTGATCTTCAATAATACTATGATTATTATCATACACTCCAACAAAAATTTTATTACTTCTGGCATCAATAACACTGATTGCTTTATTTTTACCTGCATAACCATGTAAAGATGATACTGCTTTTATTTTTATTTTACTTATTGTGGCTAATGTTTTAGCAATCGTCAAAGCTACCCTTTGTCCTGTATAAGATCCTGGTCCAATAGTAATAATCATTTGTTCAACATCTAACATATCAATATTATTTTTAATCAACATCTCATTTAAATATGTCAAAGCATATTCTGATTGTCTTTTATTCCCATTCTCTTGATATTTATCAATACATTTATCATTTTCATACAAAGCAATTACTAAATATGTATTTGATGTATCCATTACAATTGCTTTCATTTAAAATCCTCCATTAATTGTTCATATCTATGACCAATTGCCTTAAACGTAAACTCCCGTACACTTTCGTCAATTTTCTTTATTATGATTTCTAAACGCTGAACAGGTAAAATTTCTTCAATATAATTTGCCCACTCAACTACACATATATCATCACTATCAAAAATTTCTTCAAATCCTAAATCATCATCTTGTCCTTCTAAACGATAAGCATCAAAATGTGATAATTTTAATCTACCAGAATATTGTTTTAAGATGGTAAAAGTAGGACTATTAATAATCTTTTTAATCTCTAATCCTTGACCAATTCCTTTAGTAAAGGTAGTTTTACCAGCTCCTAAATCACCACTTAAAGTAATCAACATATTTGGCTTTAATACTCTACCTAACCTATTTCCTAATTCAATTGTTTCCTCTAGACTATTAATTCTAATTACTTTTTCCATCATTACCTCCTATCCTTGAGTTAGATCTTCATAAACATGATACCAGTGTTTCGTAAAAGCTTCATCAAATGGTCCTGCTCTTTTTGAAGCTAAATCAATTAATATATCTAACTGTTTTTTTAATATTTCATCTAATTCTTTAGAATAATTCATTTGTTTAGCATGTTGCCGATACTCTTCTTCATCTAAAATCCGGTAATTCCCATCTGGAAATACTTTTAAATCCAAATCATAATCAATATATTTTAAAGCTTCGCCATCATATAGTGTTGGTGAAGCAATATTACAATAATAATAAACTCCTGTTTTACGAATCATACAAATAACATTATACCATTTTTTCTTAGGAAAATAACAGATTGCTGGCTCCCTTGTATGCCACATTCTTCCATCAGCTTCTGTAACTAAGGTACGATTATTTATTGCAATAAAATGATCATCATTTTCATCTAAGATGAATCCCTTGGACCAGCACCGATGAATACTACCATTGTGCTTATAACAATGAATTAATACTTTTTTTCCTACTAGGGAATTTGACATCTTTTACTACCTCTCTTTATAACAGTACTATTATACACAAATTAAAGTTGTTTTTAAAGCTGAAACTTGAATTCTTAAATTTCTCTAATTTTTTTACAATATCATTTTATCATAAATAAAAATTGACAGGTATAGAGTTCCTGTCAATAAAATATTATATTCTTATCATTTTCTTTAAACGTGGATACAAAATTATAAATAAAATAAAACATGTCAATAATGTTGCTAGATTATATGGTACATTATATGTTAAATTTGCTACTAATGGTGTAGCAAAAGCATACCATCCAGAAATTAAATGACAGATTGTTTTTAACACCATTACAATTATTATTCCAATCGGAAAATCAAACTTATTAACTTTTAAAAACGGAATAAAACCAATTAATCCAACAATTGCAAGTGGTAGCAAATAATCAAATATTAATGATAATGGACCATAAAATGTTGCTAAACCTAAAACAAAATGTAATCCTACACATACTAATGAAACCACTAATCCATAACATGCTCCCATTAAATAACTACACATCATCAATGCTACTAATGAAAATGAAATATTTCCTCCATTTGGCATTGTCGGTGTGAATTGTGTCAAATACTCTAAGACGATCTGCAAAGCAGCAAATATGGCCATATAAGCCATTGTTTTGGTACTAATCTCAAATTTTTTGTTTTTCATTCTTTGTTTCCCCTTTCTTATAAAAGAGCCAAACAAAATTAAAAAATGCTTTTTTACAAGCGTAAAAAAGCAAACTATTTTAACATTGCTCTCTCTACGCTGGCATTACCCAGTTCAGATCATAAGGGTAAGGTTAGACCTTTCTCAGCAAAATGCACCCCTGGCTCAACTATATTATAAAAGTTATTTGCAAAATATCAAGGAAAAATTGATAAAGCTATAGCATATAGCTAGAAAATTTATAAAATAGTGATATAATGACCATAGATTAAGGAGGCTTTATAAAATGGCAAAAATTATTTCTGTAAATGCAGGTAGTTCATCATTAAAATTTCAATTATTTGAAATGGATGATGAATCTGTTATTACATCAGGTGTAATCGAAAGAATTGGTTTAGATGACTCAATTTTTACGATTAAATATAACGGAAAAAAAACTGTTACAACTAGTCCAATTAAAGATCATAAAGTTGCTGTTGAACTTTTACTAGATACTTTAATTGAAAAAGGAATTGTTAAAAACCTAGATGAAATCAAAGGTGTTGGACATCGAGTAGTTCAAGGAGGAGCATACTTTAGCTCATCAGCTATTATTGATGAAGATGTTGTCAATAAAATTGATGAATTAAAATCATTGGCTCCATTACACAATCCAGCTCACTTAACTGGATATTATGCATTTAAAGAGGCTATTCCTAATGCTGGTGCTGTAGCTGTATTTGATACAGCTTTCCATCAAACATTGGAACCAAAATGCTATATCTATCCAATCCCATATAAATATTACACTGATTACAAAGTACGTAAATATGGGGCTCATGGTACTAGTCATTACTATGTTTCTCAACGTTGCAACGAAATGTTAGGAAACCCTGAACATTCAAAAATCATTGTTGCTCACTTAGGTGCAGGAGGATCTTTAAGCGCTGTTAAAGATGGTAAATCAGTAAATACTTCAATGGGATTTACACCACTTGCTGGAATTATGATGGGAACTCGTAGTGGTGATGTTGATCCTTCTGTAATTGATTATTTGATTGAAGAAGTTGGCATGGATATGAAAGAAGTAATTACGATGTTAAATAAAGAATCAGGTCTACTTGGTATTTCTGGAGTTTCTAGTGATTTTAGAGATGTTCAAAATGCTGCTTTAGAAGGTAATGAACGTGCTCAATTAGCAATTGATATTTTTTATCGTCGGGTTATTGCTTATATTGGACGTTATTTTATTGCGTTAGGTGGAGTTGATGCAATTTGTTTTACAGCTGGAATTGGTGAAAATTCATTCTTTGCAAGAAAAGGAATTTGTGATCTGTTAAAAGATGCTTTAGGTATTGAAATAGATGAAGATGCAAATGTCAATGGTCAAGGAGATCGTTTAATAAGTACTCCTAATTCAAAAGTTAAAGTCTTTGTTATCCCAACTAATGAAGAATTAGTTATCGCTCGCGATACTAAACGTTTATTAAAATTATAAAAATAACATGTAGCTAAAAAGCTACATGTTTTAGTGTATGAAAATCAAAAATTATTTTAAAGCAACGATTCATGAGTCATTGCTTATTGGCATATTACTTGCCTTAGTTGGGGGTTTTTTAGATATTTATACATATATTCTAAAGGGAAATGTTTTTGCTAATGCCCAAACTGGAAATATAGTTCTAATGGGGTTAAAATTAGCTAATCAAGATTATTTGGGGGCTATCTATTATTTAATTCCTATTTCCACTTTTTTTCTAGGAATTATTATTAGTGAATATATAAAACATAAATTAAGTAAAGTACAGTATATGGAATGGCAACATTTAATAATAATTATTGAAACAATTTTCTTAGCCTTAATTGCTTTCATTCCTGAGAACATCCCAAATCTTTTTTGTAATGCTGCAATTGGTTTAGTTTGTTCCTTGCAAGTTAATACATTTAAAACTATAAATAAATTACCCTATGCATCTACAATGTGCACTGGAAATTTACGATCTGCTGGACAAAAATTATCTGCCTTTTTGTATCAAAAAGATAAAAATTCTTTAAATCATTGTTTTAATTATTTAATAATCATTTCTTCTTTTATTTTAGGAGCAATAATTGCAACTATATTAATTAACTTATTTAATCAAATAGCCCTTTTATTCTGTTGTTTTATTTTAATCATTACTCTACTTATTTTAGTTTATTAGCCTATTATATAGGCTTTTTTTATTTTAATAAATGCTCTTCTACATATTGAACAATTTCTTGACGATCACTTAAAACTTCACAAAATTGTTTTCTTAAATCTAAACGTTGCATATCAACACAACGAATTTCACTTAACTGTAAACGGCTTTTTGTTCTCGTATTAGACATCATCACATCAACGTCTAATTCAAACTCAGGATTACATCCTGTTCCTTTCAAAGAAGTACATGGTATAATCAGCATTTTATAACCTAAATCCTTTAGAATATAACACCAATGTCCATCCATCAATTCTTTTGGAAATCCTCTACCAATATTGAAATATGCTAATTGGTGAACCTTAGGTCGATTAGGTAAATGGTAATATGTATTATCAATATCTCGTCCTCCATCTTTAACTAAATGGCAATAAAAATATTCTAACTGATTAGTTAAATGCTTTAATGAACAACTGTATTTTTCAACATCATAAATTCCTGTTTCTTCTAAGTTTTCCAATGATTTACTAATCTCTGCTAGATTATCATGAACACTCATATATCTTACCTCCTATTATCTTTTACATTTTTTAGCTGTAAAATTACTTTTATTCTTTACAACTTTTCTTTATTTATTCATATTTGTATTATTTTTTATAAATTTTATATATTTGATAACGTTTTCATTGAAAAAAAATATAATAATATAGGTTGCTTTTTATTTTTATTTGTATATAATAGCAACTGTTATTAAAAGGAGACATGTTAAAAATAGCGCCAGAACTAATTCAATTAGTTGACGAGGACTAGGTTTATCGAAAAATTCGGCGGGTGACCTAGAGGTATGATACTACCTAAACAATGAACAAAAATAGTGAGTGATCATTAAACAAATTCATTCGGTATCCTCCATTAATAACATAATAAAATTTAATATTATGGAGGAATTTTTATGTGTGGAATTACTGCGTTTTCTGGTAAAGAAGATGCTTTACCATTTTTATTGCAAGGACTTTCTAAATTAGAGTATCGAGGTTATGATTCAGCAGGAGTTACTCTTGTTGATAATAATAAACTCTTTACTCTTAAAACCAAAGGAAGACTTCAAAATCTTATTGATCAACTTGATCATGATGCTCCAACTGGTTTAGTGGGAATTGGGCATACTCGCTGGGCAACCCATGGTATCCCTTCAAATCTTAATTCTCATCCCCATACCAATAATAACAATACGATTTCATTAGTGCATAATGGAATTATTGAAAATTATCGTGATTTAAAAGAAAAACTATTAGCTCAAGGTTATACTTTTAAAAGTGAGACTGATAGTGAAGTTGTTGTTCATCTATTAGACTCTTATTATCATGGAAATATGCTTGAAGCATTAAAAAAAGTAATTAGTCAAATTCAAGGAAGCTATGCTTTGTGTATTGTTTCAACTTTAGAACCAGACACAGTTTATGTAACTAAAAAAGACAGTCCATTAGTTCTAGGAAAAAGTGAACATGCTAGTTTTGGTGCAAGTGATATTCCTGCTCTATTAGACTATACTAAAGATGTTTATTTTATTGAAGACTACGAGATTGCCAGATTATGTAAAGATAAAATAACTTTTTATAATATAGATGGCACTGAGATATACAAAGAAATTACTCATATTCCTTATGATAGCGAGGCTGCACAAAAAGATGGCTATGATACATTCATGTTAAAAGAGATTCATGAACAGCCACATGCAATTAGTGAAACCCTTAGAGGCCGTATTGAAAACAAAGAACGTATTATTTTACCAGAACTTGATGTTATAAAAAGCCGTTTTAAAACTTTTAACAAAGCATATTTTATCGCTTGTGGTACTGCTTACCATGCCTGTTTATCAGGTGCTAATATCTTAGAAAGACTAACTGGTATCCCAACATCTACTCAAGCAGCCTCTGAATTTAGGTATGGTGAACCAATTATTGATGAAAAAACTTTATGTATTTTTGTCTCTCAATCAGGAGAAACTGCTGATACGTTGGCAGCTTTAAGATTAGCAAAAGCAAAAAAAGCAACTGTAATCGCTGTAGCAAACGTACTTGGTTCAACAATTTCTCGTGAAGCTACAGCTACAATTTACACATGTGCTGGACCTGAAATTGCTGTAGCTAGTACTAAAGCATATACTACTCAAGTTATTGTTTTATTACTGCTAGCTATGTATATTGCTCAAACCTTAGGTAAGAAAAGTGAAATTTACAGAGATATTATTAAAGATATCATCCTATTGCCTAAGCAAATTAAAAATATCTTGAAAGATGAAAAAATATTTGAAAAATATGCTAATTATTTAAAAAAACAACATGATGCTTATTATATTGGACGCAATCTTGATTATGCATCTGTTTTAGAAGGAGCTCTAAAACTAAAAGAAGTTTCTTATATTCATGCAGATGCTTATATTGCAGGAGAATTAAAACATGGACCAATTGCTCTAATTGAAAAAGGAAGCGTAGTTATTGCAGTTGCTACTCAACCTCATATTGCTACTAAAACAATTAGTAATATTCAAGAAACTATTGCTAGAGGAGCAAAAGTTATCTTATTTACTTTATCTAATGAAGAGGCTGGAAATGTTGATGAAATCTATTATATGCCTAACATAAATCCAATTCTTCAAGCCATTTTAGTAGCTGTTCCATTACAACTTATTGCATATTATGCTGCAAAACTTAAAGGCTGTGATGTTGATAAGCCTCGTAATCTTGCTAAATCTGTTACTGTTGAATAAAAACGTGATTAACTCTAATCACGTTTTTTGTATGATACCAGCCCTTGCCTTGTAATCTTAAATGCATAATTTATAGTAAGAAAGGAGATGACATAATGGAATCATGTGACAATAACTATTGTATAAATGATTGTTGTAATGATAATTGCTGTAATGAAGATTGGTGTAATGATGATTGGTGTTGCGATACAATATGTTGTGACGAGAGATGTGCTTTAGCATCAATCATTCAATCTGTTGCGATGATAGAAGCCTCTCTATCTTCAATTATCTGTGCTGAAGGGTTGAAAATTAAAAAAGCAGTATGTCTTGCAAACAATTTAAATGAATTAATCAGAATCAATGAATCTGTTAGGGAAACAATTGAAATCATCAGTCAATTAGAAGAAGCCTTGAAACAAAAAGCTGTTTATGCAATTGAAGCATTAAAAGAACTAAAAACTGATTAAAAAAGAAATTGTAATAAAATAAACAGTCCTAAATAAAAAATACGATTTGAATCAGTAACTGATACTGAAGCAAATCGTATTTTAATATAAAGCTAATTTAAACTACTCATATATTATAGGTGACTAAAATCTCCCACTCCATTACAATCTCTTAAATATTTAACATACTATAATTGAGGATAATAAAACCTATCATCATTATTAAAACAAAATTTATTAGTAACATTATATTAATATTAAATTACTACTGTCTCCTTTGTTTTTACAAAAATATTATAATCTTCATTAGGAGTAATATCAAACATCTTCAATAATTTAGTATCATGTAATGAATCTTTTTGAAATTCTGGAATAAAAACATAATTATAATCAATTTTATTATTTAGATAACTTTTAATTGACAAATATTTTATACAACGATAATTATATTTAGCTTTACTAGCAATAGAAGCTGTAACCAATTGAGGAATGACATAATTAGAACAATAATTACTTTTTTTCTTATTCACTCTAATACTACATGCCATTAATAATAGTAATTTTAACATTGCTACTTTTATCTTCGTTACTGATAACTGATTAAGATTTTTCAAAAATGTTGGTGTTAAATCAAAATACTTAATAGAATTATTAACTTTAAAGTCACCAATAAAAAAATTATGTGACAATTCAGTAATTTCTAATTCAGCCTTAACTCCATCTATACTATTAGCTAAATATAAACAAGGAAAACCAGAAATACTATATCTTTCATTTGCAACCAAATTCCTTTTATCAAAAGGAATATGAAATATTTGTAAAATAAATTCATCAATACTACCAATAACTGAGTGATCATTTATAATTCGTCCACGATATAAAGTATTAACAAAATTATTTTTTTCAAATTCTGTACATAAAGTATGACCTAAATATTTATTCGAAAAAAGAAGATTATAAATAATATTTCCTGCACTTCTAATATCACCTTTTTCATATGTTCGCCAAGCTCTTGTAATACTATCTCTTACACGATTAAAGATTTTTATATATGCTTCATCAAAAAGATTATCATATTCCATAATTATCTTCTTTAGTTGTAAAGTTTTAGATAAATATGTTTTATAACTTTGATAATCAAAATCACATTTAAGGACTATAAAATTATTTTTAATAATTTTATTTTCAAAAGATAATTTCATCTTATCCATCTTCTTTTCCTCCTCTAGAAAAAGAAGATTATCGTAACGATAATCTTCTTAATACAATTTATTTGGATATACCCCATCCATAATCAATTCCTTAATACTATCAATTACAGACTGCTTATCTTCTTTGTATGTAACACCAAACCAATTATCTTGAGATTTTAATACAGTTACATCTACTAAATCTTCCTTTAACAAATCGCCAATTATTGTAGGCAATAAATATTCTGCTTTCAAATCATCTTGACACAATTTTTCTAAAAAGATTTTAAATTTCTCATCTAATACATTAAAGATTGCAGGTTGTAAAGCCCACATATTCATTGACACTGGTACATTTAAATCAATATCTATTACCCTATCACCATCTTTTACAAAAGCACTGTTATCACCTTTTTCAATATTGTGTGTTTCAACAATATTAATTAAATGATTGTCTTCATTCACACTACAAATCCCTCTTGTTACACCACCATTATCACTTAAAGTGTTTTTTAAAATAAAGCTAACCATTGCAATTTGCTGTTTATCAGTATTCATTTGGTCATTAGCTAGATACTCATATGCTTCTTGATATGCCTGTTTACCATAATAATCATCTGCATTAATTACTAGAAATGGTTCCTTAACTACATCTTTACAACATAATATAGCTTGTCCAGTACCCCAAGGTTTAGTTCTTTGTTTAAACATTTCAAGATAATCATTAGGTATATTATCTAATTCTTGAAATACATATTCAACATCAATTATTTCTTTTATTCTAGAACCAATTATTCGATCAAATTCTTCCTCAATGTCTTTTCTAATCACAAAAACAACTTTATTAAAACCTGCTTTTTTAGCATCATAAATAGAATAATCCATGATAATTTCACCATTTGGTCCTACTGGTGCTAATTGCTTAATCCCCCCACCAAATCGACTACCAATACCAGCCGCCATGATAACCAATGTAATATTTTTCATACTATCCCTCATTTCTTAGCGTTATCAAAATAATTATACACTATAATAATTTCTTTTTCTAGCTAATGTCATATCTTGTCAAAATAATATGTATAAAATATTACTTCCCCTTTTTATAATTTAGTACTCATATAAATCTATAATATTTTCCCCTTGAATCATAATAATATCTACAAAGTTTATTTTTTTATCAATCAAAATAAGTGATTTTAAATTATAATCTATATTAGTAATAACACCACATAACTTTTGATATTCTTGATTTTCATAATACATTAATTCTACAACCATTCCCTTTTTTAATTGAGCTAACTTATATGATAGATTAGCTTGCTCATCTTTAAAAAAAATTTTTTTATTCACAGATAATCTTTCTTTTTCTTTTAATGCCTCATCTAATCCTTTTAATGCTTCAAAAGCTAAGAATTGTTTAGCACGATCAATATTATTATTCACTATTATGTCCCCCTATCAATTTATTTCTCATTTTGGTTGTTGCTTTATTTTGAAGATTCATTCCCTTTAAGATAGAATTCTTACCATACTTATTTTTAATTTCAAGAATTGTTTCTTGAATTTTTTTCTCTTTTTCTCTTTTTTGATAATCTGTAAATAAATCAACTGATTCATATATATCATCCTTTAATTCATTAAAAGAAATCATTATTTTTCTAATTGAATAATTAGGATTAGTCGTTTTTTTATACAAGTAGTTGAAGCTCTCAATTAAAATTTGATATGAATTAGTAATCTCATTGATCTTTATTGAACCACCCGTTGATTTAATAGCATGCTTTGAATAGCTAACTCTAAGCGTAATATTATTCGTAACCAAATGTTTATCTGCCAGTTCTAAACATTTTAATTCTACCATTTCTTTAACAACTAATAATCCATCATCATAATTATAATCTTCAAATAAAACCTGCCCACTAGATATCGAATTAGATCTTGGTTTATATGCTTTAATATCACTAATTAATGTAGGTTCTTTACCCCAAGCATGATCTATTAAATATTGAGCATTAATCCCAAATTCCTGATATAACTCACTTTCACCAGCATGAGCAAGATCATACATATTAAAAATCCTAAGTCGATTTAATCTTTTTGATATTCCTTTTCCAATCTGCCAAAAATCAGTTAGTGGCTGATGATACCAAAGTGTCTCTTGATAAAGCTGTTCATTTAAATAACCCATATTATTTTTAGTATGTTTAGCAGCGATATCTAGAGCTACTTTAGCTAAATACAAATTTGTTCCTATTCCAACTGTAGCTGTAATACCTGTCGTATTTAAAACATCATCAACTATTTTCTTTGCTAACCCCTCAGCACTTAACTGGTATAATTTCAAATATTTAGTAATATCTAAAAAGCATTCGTCTATTGAATATACATGAATATCTTCTTTAGCAATATACTTTAAATAAACAGCATATATATTTGCAGAATATTCAATATACTTCTTCATTCTTGGTTTTGCAACTATATATTCAATTTCTTCAGGTATTTCATAAATACGACATCTATTTTTAATTCCTGCTGATTTTAATTTTGGACTAATTGCCAAACAAATAGTGCCTTTACCTCTTGAAGGATCAGCTACTACTAAATTAGTATTAAAGGGATCTAAATTTCTTTCAACACATTCAACTGAAGCATAAAACGTTTTTAAATCAATACATAAAAAAATCCTATCTTCCATCATTCCCACTTCCTTTAATTAAATTATACCAGTTTTTATTTTTTTAAATCGTTTTAAAATGCATTTAAACACCGTATTTTAGGTGTTTAAATAAAAAATATCCAATATTATTAATTCCATTGGATGTTTTTCTAGTATATCAACAAAATCTAAAACCTTAGATACATTAATTTTTTATAAAAAAATTAAAATAAAATATCAAAACCCTAAATTTCTCTTTTTTGCTTTTACTAAAATATAAAAAAGCTGTATAACAAAGCAAGCTTAAAAAACCGACTTTGTTATACAGCATAATATATTTCCTTACTAATTAACTTTCACAATATAATTATCATACATGACAATTATTTCTGATAATCTTTTTAAATTTCCACTTTTGATTTGCTTTCTGGCACTTTTCTTTTAAATGGTTTTTTATATGTATATGTTGGTACTAATTCTTGAACAAATGGTTTGATATCTTCTACTTCATTATAAGCTTCTTCTTTCAAATCTTTTAATCTTTCAAAGAATACTTCTTCATTCATTTCAATTGGCTTGCCTATATGAATCAGATTATTTGGTGTCTCCTGTAATCCTTCTTCTTTCATTAACAGTTCTTCATACAGTTTCTCACCTGGTCGAAGTCCAGTATACTCAATCTTAATATCTACATCTGGTTCATAACCTGACAACTTAATCAAGTTTCTTGCCATATCTGCTATTTTAACTGGTTTCCCCATATCCAGAATAAATATTTCTCCACCTTTTGCATATGCCCCTGCCTGCAATACTAGTGATACCGCCTCTGGTATTGTCATAAAATAACGAATAATATCTGGATGGGTTACAGTTACTGGCCCACCTTCTTTTATTTGTTTTTTAAATAACGGTATTACTGATCCGTTTGATCCTAAGACATTTCCAAATCTTACTGCTACAAATTCTGTCTTTGATTTTCTATTAAATGATTGGATAATCATTTCACAGATTCTCTTTGTTGCTCCCATTACATTTGTTGGATTTACTGCCTTGTCTGTCGATATTAGAATAAAACGTTTTGCTCCATATCTATCAGCTACCCTTGCTGTATTCAAAGTTCCAAAAACATTGTTCTTTACTGCCTCATTTGGTGAATCCTCCATCAGCGGTACATGCTTATGAGCTGCTGCATGATATACAATTTCTGGATGATATCTTGCAAACAAGCATTCCATTCTCTTTGTATTTCTTACTGATGCTATCATTACTTCTAAATTTAAATTTTGATACTTTTTTTGTAATTCCAATTGAATTTCATAAGCATTATTTTCATAAATATCTACAATAATTAACTGTTTAGGTTTGTTAGCTGCTATTTGACGACATAACTCACTTCCAATTGATCCTCCACCACCAGTTACCATAACAACCTTGTCAGTTACATACCCCATGATATCTTCTAGATTGACCTCTATAGGATCACGACCTAGTAGATCCTGAACCTCAACTTCCTTAAAATCACCGATACTGATATCTCCATTTAATAACTGATAAATTCCTGGCAGTCTTTTTATTTTACATTTAGTTTCCTTACAAATATTTAAAATATTTGCAAGTTCTTTTTTATCAGCTGAAGGTATTGCTACTAGAATTTCTTCTATTCCAAACTTTTCAGCTGCTTTAATAATTTTATCTCTACCACCATAAATAATTACACCATGAACAGTTCTCCCCCATTTAGAAGGAGCATCATCAATAAAGCACATTACTTGTTTATAGACTTCACTAGAATTAACTATTTCACGATAAACCTTTTCACCAGCTAGACCAGCCCCAACAATCATTACTTTTTCTAATTCTCTTCTTTCTTTAACTAACCCGAAAACTGTCTGCCTTTTTTTCATTCTCAACAGTCTATAAGTAAATCTGCCTCCCCCAATAAACATTGTCAACAGCATAAAATAAATAAAATAACTGCTACGAGGCAAATCTTTACCAGATAATTCAAGAATACAGATATTTAAAAGACTATCTATAACTGTAGCACAAAGAATATTTTTAAGTTCTGAAATTGAAGCAAACTGCCACAAACTATGATATAATTTAAAATAGTAAAAAGTTATTAAACCACATACAATTATTGGCACAAGCATAACAGTTAAATTATTAAAGTACATATTAGGTATAGGACCATTGAACCTAAGTAATAAAGCAATATATCCTGCTAATACAATACACAAAACATCTAATAATATTAAAATAATTCTTCTAAAACTCAACTGAAACTTTTCTTTTGTCTCACCCATTAATTTTTACCCTCCACTTCAAGATAAGTTATCAATTATTACTCAAAAATTATAATATGACAAAAATCATTTTTATTATCATAAATTTATTGTAATAAATCAAGTGCTTTTTTCATTATTTCTTATCTTTCTTAACATTTTCTTTTTTCTTTGAAAAATTTAATATTAAGCAAATTTTTACTTTTTATCCTAATTTATTATAATTGTTCTTATATTTGTCCATAAAATTATTAAAATAAATTTTTTTAATTTTTTAATGATTATATCTTGCAATTTATCTGTTCATAAAGCATAATACTTCTTGAGACAAATTATTTAGGAGGACTTATGGACAAAACAGAATTAAATGATGAAGTTCAAATAGACTTATCAGAATTATTTAAACTTATAAAAAAACATCTTAAACTAATTATTATATTTATGTTAGTTGGAATTATTATCGCAGGTTCTTATACAACTTTTATGATTGAAAAGAAATATTCTTCACAAGGAACAATTCTTTTAAAAGCACAAGTAGTAGATGGAACAACAGTTGATTCGTCTCAATTAAATTCAAATAAATCAATGATTGCTAACTACATAAAACTATTACAAGGGAATAACATTCAAGATAAAATTGCTAAAAATCTAGATATTTCAACAGGCTTGGTTCGTGGCGCATTACGAATATCAAATACTGAAGATACCCAAATTATTGAAATTGGTGCTGTTACAAATGATCCTGGCTTATCTAAACGAATCGTTGATGAAACCATTAGTGTATTTACAGAAACAGTTAAAGAAATGTTAGATATCTCCAATATTATCATCGTTGATAAAGCAGAAATTAATACTGGTCCTGTTTCTCCAAATCTTAAAAAGAATATGCTTTTAGGTGCAATTGCAGGAGTTGCAATATCTTTAGGCTATATTTTACTAGCATATTTATTAGATAGTAAAATCAAAAATAGTGAAACTGCTGAACAAGTATTAGGTTTACCAGTATTAGGAATAATTCCTTATTTTGAAGATCAATCTGAGGATTAATAATGGAGTTTATCGATATTCATAGTCATTATGCTTGGGATATTGACGATGGTATAGCCAGTTTAGAAGATGCTAAAAAAGCTTTAGCAAAAGCAAGTAAACAAGGAATAAAACAAATTATTGCTACTCCCCATATTATACCAGGGACTACTAATAATATTGATTTTATCAAAGAAAGAATTAAAGAATTTATCAAACTTGCTAAAAACTATGATATTAAAGGATATTATGGCAGTGAAGTAATGCTTAATAGTGATTGTTTGACATCGTTAAAAAATGATGAATTTATCTCATTAAACAATGGACCATATTTATTAGTAGAATTTAATCTTACTCAAAGTATTAATGAAGATTGTTATGATCGTCTTTATGAATACTCTTTAAAGCATAAATTAATAATTGCTCATGTTGAAAGATACTTTCACAATAAATTAAATTTACAACTAATACAATCATGGATAAAAGATGGTCATATCATCCAAGTAAATAGTTCAAGTTTTCTTGGTGAAAATGGTAAAAAAGTTAAAAATAATGCTTACACATTATTAGAAAATGGGTTAATTCATGTTATTGCAAATGATACTCATCGAATTACCAAACACAGATATCCAAATCTTAATGATACATATGAACTACTTATAAAGAAATATTCATCTGATCAAATAAAGAAATTAATGTATGATAACCCATTAGCTATTATTAATGGGGAAGATATATTACCTATAGAAATTGATAAAATACCTTGGTTTAAAAGGAGAAAATAAATGTTCAAGAAAAAAACAAAACATGAAAGTAAATCTACTTTATTAATAACTAATCCTAAACAAAAAAATAATAAAATTGATTATAAAGAAATTTATCGTCATATCAGAACTAATATTGAATATTCAACAGTTGGTCAAAACATAAAAACAATAAATATTACATCTGCTGTTCCAACTGAATCTAAAAGTACTACCGCATTAAATCTATCAATGATTTATGCTACTAAATATCCCAAAATTTTGTTAATAGACGCTGATTTAAGAAAACCTGTACAGCACAAATATTTGAATATATCTAATAGTACTGGTCTCACTAATGCGCTAATTGATTTCGGGAAAACAAAACAGATTAATCAATCATATTTTCAAAAAATAAAAGATTCATCTTTTGTAAGTGATTTAACAGTTTTAACATCAGGAGTTAAAGTTCCAAATCCTTCTGAATTATTAAGTAATCCTGTATTTGAGGATTTTATAAAAAAATTGAAAGAAAGTTATGATTTTATTATTATTGATTGTCCTCCAGTTATGATGGTTAGTGATGCAATTCCAGTTGGTAATGTTGTCGATGGAACAATTTTTGTTTGTTCATCAAAATCTACAAATCGTAAGGATGCCAAAGCAGCAGTCGAAGTATTACAAAAAAATAACGTCAATATTATTGGTACTTTATTGACACAAGTTGAAAATGGTGGCACAAATTCTGGATATTATTACTACTATTACTACTAATGGATCAAAAGAAAAATAGTATTGTCTTTATTGTTGTTGTTTTAATTTTATGTGCCATCATTGCTTCAATTTTCTATTATGATCGTAACAGAACACAAAACTTTATTAGTAAATTTACTGATAATAGCAGTGAAGTTGCAAAGAATAATGAAACTGAAGAAACTAACAAAACAGACAACACTGATAAAAAAGATAATACAGATAAAAAGGATAATAACTCTAAAGTTAATACTACAAGCCCAACTATATATTGTGTAGGTGACAGCACTACTTTAGGAACTGAAAATCAAAACAATTCTTATCCAACCTATTTAAACGATTTAGCAAATTTCAACATAAAAACAATTGGTGATAAAAAAATTACCAGCTCTGGATTACTTGTAAAGTTAGGAGTTACACCAGTATATGTTGATAAACTAACAATTCCTGCTTCTACCACCCCTACTCCAATTGTATTTTTAAATCAGGGTGGTAAAGCTAATAACGAACTCTTAAAATGCCAAGGTTCAATAGATAGTGTTACAATTAATGGCGTTACTGGTAAAATTACTTATCGCTATGAAGGTAATACATTATTATTTACTCGTGATCAACCAGGTGAACAAACAATTGTTAATTCGCCTACTTTGATACAAGTGAATAATAATGTAGAACCAAATAGCATTTTGATCCTATATACTGGTGCATATGAAAAAAGTATAAAAGGTAGTTTAGTTAACTATCAAAAAGAAATTATTCAAGCTTTTAACACTGAAAATTATCTTGTTGTATCCTTAACTCAAAATGATCGTAATGAAACTAACGAGTCATTAAGAACAGCTCATGGAGAACACTATTTAGACTTTAAAGGATATTTGTTATCAAATGGTCTAGCGGATGCTGGGATAACTCCTACCGATCAAGATTTACAAGCTATTGCTGAAAATAAAATACCAACAAGTCTTCTTGTAAATGAAATAAATGGTAATGATAAATATTCTCAATTATTATCAAAACAAATTTTAGATAAATTAACTACATTAAAGTATATAAATAAAAATATTATTAAATAATGCAAAAAATCCTTGTTATTTACTAATAAAAAGGATATTATTAAGTATATGGTATCTCAAAAGGAGGAAGAAAAATGAAAAAATTAATAAGTTCATTACTCATAGTTTGTCTTCTTGTAATAACAACTATCACACCTACATGGGCAGTGGGTTATCTAAATGATAATGAAAAAGAATTACTTGTTGCTTTAAAATCTACTGTAAAAGTTGATGGAGCTACACTTTGTTTACAAGCTGCTGATATCAATACAGCTGAAAATTATATGATGCAAGACGGATTTGATTTAACTACTGAGCAAAAAAATATTATTATTAATAACATTGAAGCAACTAAAGCTTATTTACAAGCTAATCATATTAAAGATTTTAGTTCAATTACAAGAAAACAAGCTTATGATATTTTAGTATTTCTTCAAGCAGCTGCAAATGCAATTGGTTTAACAGTTAAATTAAATGCTGCTGATAGAACAATTTCATTCTATGATGGTGATAAATTAGTTTATGTAACAACACAAGTTATTAAAAGAACTGGTTATGATATAACTCAAACTGTAGTTATTGGAGCTAGTTTAGTTGTAGTTTTACTAGGTGCAGGATATTACGCTAAAAAGAAACATCTATTTGCCAAATAATGAAATTCAATCATAAACAACGTAAAATAATGGCACTAATTTTAGTGCCATTATCTTTTACATTTGTTTGCTATATAACATTATACTTACTAATCAGTCCGGCAATTGAGCCTTTGATGTCTATCTATAGCTTAATTTCTAGTGACTATGCACCTACCTTAAATGATGAAAATTCTACTGATTTATATGCAAATAAATTAGTTGCATCCGATATTATTAAAGCATCTCAAATAATTCAACCAACATATGGTGATTTATTTGGAAAATTATCAATTGATTCTGTAAATATAAGAGTAAATCTATATTATGGTGACGGAAGAGAACAACTGCGTAATGGAGTAGGTTTATTTGGTGGATCATTTCTTCCAGGTTTCAACCGAACTATATTAATTGCAGGTCACTCTATCCCCTATTTTGAACCTTTAGGAGATATCAAAATAGGCGATATAATTAAAGTATCTACGCACTATGGTGATTTTGAGTATAAGATAACTGATACTAAAATTACTGATGCTAATGATAGCTCTAACTATGATTTAGAGCAAAAAGAACAAGAAAAATTAATTTTATATACTTGTTATCCATTTGAAATAATTGGTTATAAATCTCAACGTTTATTTGTTTATGCAGATAAAATAAGTGGACCAACTATATTGGAGGAACAATAATATGAGTAAAAGAAGTAATCGTACTAATATATCATTTTTATTGGCTTTATTATTAACAATCTTTATTAGTATATTTATTGTAATCACTGTTACTAGAGTAACTATTATGAATCCTAGTTATTTGATCTCTAAAATGGAAAGTGCTGATTTTTATCAACAGTCTATAGTTAATTTAAATAAACAGATTCAGCAAGAAACTCAATCAACTGGATTTCCTTTAGAAATGTTTGAAAATTACATCGATGAAAAGTCAGCTGATGAAATTATGAAAAATTATATTCAAACTGCTTTTTCTACAGGTAATACAGATATTAGTACAACTAAATTTGAAACAAAATTATCTGAAGATATTGATGAATATCTTAAATCTGCTAATATTATCATTAATAGCGAAGAAAAAACAGCTATTTCAACCTTAAAAACAAATCTAGTTGATTACTTTAAAACATACTTAACATTTCCTTATTTAGACTTAGTTATTAAACTTATTGATTCTTACAATACATATTATTATATTATAGCTGCAATTTTATTGATACTTATTATAACTGCTGGATTTCTTTTATATCGCTTATATAGTCATTATCGTGGTAGAAGAAGATATTTTGCTTATACATTATCTAGTGCTGGGTTAATCTGTTTAGCTCTGCCAGGATTTATATACTTTGGTAATTTTGTTAATAAAATCAGTTTATCACCAAAATACTTTTATGATTTTGTTACTTCAACTATAAATAATTATTTACTTATTTATATTATTATTGGTATTTTAATGATAATAGCTGGTAATTGTATTGCTTATCTAAAATTCAAAAAGAGATAAATAAAAAGATGTCATTTGACATCTTTTTTAAATAAATTATTTTCTTAAACCTAAGCTTTCACAAAGACTTGAATATCTTTCAATATCTTTATTTTTTAAATATTTTAATAAATCTCTTCTACGTCCAACTTTTTTTAGTAAACCTCTATTTGAATGTTTATCTTTTGGATGTTGTTTAAAATGTCCATTTAATTTGTTAATATCTGCAGTTAATACTGCGATTTGTACTTCTGGAGATCCTGTATCTCCTTCTTTAGTAGCATACTTTTGCATAATAGCTGTTTTTTCTGCTTTAGATAACATAATCTATAATCCTCCTCTATTTTAACTTAGCTAACTCCAAGCTATACGTCGAGTATTCGTATATCCTAGATGTTGCCGCAATTAATATTTTATCAAATATTATGATAAAGTCAAGTTAATTATTTTTTTCTCGAATAAAAATAAAATTATTTTGATCAGATTTTTCATGATAAAAATAATATCCCAACTCTTTAAATTCTTTTACTTGTTCAAAGTTTGTAACTCTATTTTTTATTAAAAAGCGTATCATTTCTCCACGAGCCTGTTTTACATATACACCTATTTCTTTAAAAACATTCCCTTCTTTTTCCATAAAATAACATTTAACATAATTAATATTTTGATCTAAATATCTTTTTAATATCCTAGTATATTGTTTTGCCCCCAAGTCTAAAATTTCATAGTCATCTTTAATTAACTCTTGATACATTTTATTCCCCCAAAACTGATATAAATTATTATATCCTTCAAAAGCTAACTTATTATTTAATTCTAAGCGATATGGTACTACACCATCAAATGGTTTTAAAACACCATAAAAACCTGAAAGTATTCGTACATATTTTTTAGTATACTCATAATCTTCATTTGTTAAAATATGTGCTGCTAGACTATTATACTGAATTCCATCATAAGCTAATAAAGCAGGTACAGTATTACTTTTCAAATCAATTTGTTGATAATTTTCATAAGCCTCCTGAGCAATTTTATCACTACATTTTAATAATTGTTTAACCTCATATATACTTAATTTTTTTAAATATTTTAAAATAATTTCAGTTTCTTTTAAAAATACTGGTTCACTTTCAACTTCAAGATAATTAATATCATCTTTCATTCTTTTAGCTGGTGTTATTACTATCTTCATTATCAATCACCTATAATATTTAACCTCTTCCTTTTTATTAATCAACATTAAAATATCTAATTTTAATAATGTTCTATTTTAATTAATTCTAACATGCTAAACAATTATTTTAAAGAATTACAAAAACAGAATAATAATTTTAAAATATTTAAATATATCTAATTATTTTATTTCATAATCATTCTTAAGAAAGTAAAGATTATTAATAAAAGATCAATTAATATAAGAAATTAATTTTCAAAGTTAGAAAATATTGAAAGTATCTTATATTTTAAAATAAATAGCTGTTTTTCTTCCTCTATAAAAAGATTTATACCAAATTATTACCAATTATTATATTAGAATAAAAAGCGCTGATACGTTAAATATAAGATTATTAATTTGTTTATTAAATTTTTAAATACATAATAAAATTTTAGCAGTTACTGACAGAATCGTAAAATGATTAGAAATATTGTCCTTGTAAAAAAGTACCTAAACTCTAATGAATTCAAGTACTATCTTAAATTTACTCATTTCCATAAATAATTTAAATAAACAATATTTTCCTTTTGCCAAGAAGCTTCATTATGTTCTCCATTCTCCGCTATTAATATATAACAGCTAGCCCCTAACCTAATAAAATAATCATTAAAGACTAAAATATTTTTAAGAGTTTTATCAACATTATATACCTCTTTTTTTCCAAAACTAAAATATACCCTAGTATCGCTACTAATCTCTTGATCATTTAATTCAAGCTTTAACTCTTTCATGCATAATGAAATCGCAGGTGAAATACATGCAGCTTTAGAAAAATATTGATTATATTTTATTACTGTATATAAAGCCATCAATCCACCCATTGAACTACCTGCAATTCCTGTACATTCTCTAAATGGATAAGTTCGATATTTTTTATCAATCATTGGTTTTAACTCACTTATCAACCAATCCATCAGCTGCTTACCTTTACCAGTAATTGGTCCAAAATAACCATTTTTTATATCATATGGACAATACTCATTTAAACGCTCATTACCACTATGATTACATTCAATTCCAACAATAATTAGTGGTTTATCATAATTATCCATAAATTCTCTTAATCCCCACGACTTACCATATGTAGCATCTTCATCATAAAATAAGTTATGTCCATCAAACATATACATAACTGGATACCTATCATTATTTAATAAATATCCATCAGGTAAATATACATGAATTGTTCTAATTAAATCAAACGGTGTTATCTTAACATTAAATTTTTCAACCATAACTTCTCCTAATATCCAAATATTTCTACTGCTTTTTTCATTTTTTTAATAATTTCCACTCCAAAAGGACAATTTTTTTCACAACTTCTACATCTTATACACTCACTTGCATGATGTTTCAATACAGCATAATGTTCTCTTACTGTTTCAACTACCTCTTTTTTTGCAATACACAAATCAGTAAACTTATTAATATCAGCAACTGAAATTCCTTTTATACATGGCGCACAATGTCCACAATAAACACAATTACCAATAAAAGAATGTTTAGGAATATTTGCAAGAATATTAGCATAATCTTTTTGACTTAATTCTGCTTTTTCATATTCTAATGCTTCCAGCAATTCATCAATTGTACGACTTCCAGCCATTACCGATACCACTCCTGGTCTTGTCAAAGAATAATGAATACATTGTAAAGGAGTCATTTTCACTTTAAATGGTGATAATTTTTCATCTAATAAATCTCCTCCACCAAAAGCCTTCATTACAGTAATAGCAACCCCCTGACTTTGACATAACTCATATAATTCTTGTCGAACAGGATCAATATTTATTAACGGTTTTTCATAATTTTTATCATCCCATAAATCATCTACTTCTTCACTTGGAGGCAGCATATCATAACATGGATTAATTGAAAACAAAATAACATCGATTAATCCAGTTTTAACTGCTTTAATAGCTATATCAGGATTATGTGAACTAATTCCAAGATGCTTTATAATTCCCTGTTTTTTTAATTCTAATGCATATTCAATAATTTCACCAGTAAATACATTATTGAAATCACTTTCAGCATCAATATAATGAATCATTCCAACATCTATGTAATTAGTTTGTAATCTCTTTAAAAGATCAATAAACCCTTCTTTGACCTCATCAATCTTACGAGTCCTTAAATATTGATCATTTTTCCAAATAGTACAAAGATGCCCCTCAATTATCCACTGCTCACGTCTACCTTCTATTGCTTTACCAAAAGCTTCACGAGCATTAGGATTTGATGAATAAAAATCAATAAAATTAATCCCATTTTCATATGCTTTATCAACAAACAATTTTACTTCATCAATACTTTTATTTACAAATCCTTCACAACCAAGTGCAATCTCACTTACTTTGATTCCTGTTCTTCCTAATATACGATACTTCATATTATCACCTCCATTATATTTTACATGTTAAAGTCAACTTTATGTCAAGCGAATATATATCATTTATAAAAATATCAAAAGTTTATTCCACTATGATTTTCTTGTCTGCTCTGCTGAATCAACATATGACATCAATATTTCCTCTCTTACCTTCGTTTTTTATTATAAAAAGCTTTACAATAATAAATCATTAACATCTTAAGTTACCAACATTGTGATAAAATCAACTTTTTTTGTATTATTCACCAATCATTATACCTTGATCTTTTTAAAGAATGATATTTCTAAATATAAACACTATTTAAACCTATTAAATATTTCATAACTTTAGCTTTTTCTAATACTATCTTTTTTGATAACAAATCTCCATCATTCCATTATAATAATCCCTTGCAACTAATTTTAGTTTTATCTCATTATTATTCTCTTCAAATAACTTAATACCTGCACCTAATATAATTGGTATAATAGTGATACGATATTCATCAATCAAATTAAGCCTAATTAGCTGATTAACAATACTTGCTCCTCCACAAATCCAGATATTTTTACCTTTAGTTTTCTTTAACCTTTGAATTAGATCAAATAATTTTTCATTTGTAAAAATAATTTCCTCTTGATTTGAAAGCAAGCGGTGAGTAATAACATAAGTCATTATACCTTTATATGGCCAGTTATCTTTTGCTAGAACATTTATTACTTGATGGTAAGTTGTATATCCCATTATAATTGTATCAATGCTTTTAACAAACTTATCATAACTACTTTCTTGATTATTTAAATCATCACCATTCATCCAATCTACTTTCATATCTTTATCTGCAATATATCCATCTAAACTCATCCCAATATACAAAATTACTTTTTTCATATATGATCTTCCCTTATTTTCCACAACCTGAAAACTTGTTCTACAGTATTTGTTATGTTCTCTTTTGCTCTTTCTTTATTCATTGCTTCAGGTAAAGTAACAATATTTCTTAAAATTGAAAAATATGCATTTATTCCTGCATTATTACATATATTTGCATCATTTGAAATTGAACCAGCAAAAGCAATTACTGGCAAATTATACTTTTTAGCTAATTTAGCCACTCCAATTGGCGCCTTACCCATTGTTGTTTGAAAATCGAGACTCCCCTCACCTGTTATTATAAGATTTGCATCTTTAACTTCCTCTTCAAAATTTATTTCTTGTAATATCAATTTAATTCCTGAATCTAACTTTGCGTTTAAAAAAGTTAAAAAAGCAAATCCTAATCCTCCAGCTGCTCCAGCTCCTGGATAATTCATATTAGCTAAAGGACATATTTCTTTTGATAAAATTGCATACTCATTTAACCATTTATCCATTTGCACTATTAATTCCTTATTGGCACCTTTTTGAGATCCATATACATAACTAGAACCTAAAGGACCACATAGAGGATTATTGACATCACAAGCAATCATAAAATCACATTCTTTTATAACTGGTAATACTTTACTAGTTTTAATTATTTTAAGTTGTTTTAATCCCAAAGCTCCAAAATCAACCTGTTTACCATCTTCGTCTAATAATTCAAAACCTAAAGCTTGAAGCATGCCAATTCCCCCATCATTAGTAGCACTGCCGCCAATACCAATAATAAAACGCCGACATCCCTGATTTATTGCATCTTTGATAACTTGACCTAATCCATATGTAGTTGTATACAAAGGATTTCTTTTAGATTCAGGAACTAAAGTTAATCCTGATGACTGTGCCATTTCAATAACTGCCATAGTTTTAGATTCAATAATTCCATAGCAACAATCAACCATCTCGCCTAAAGGACCAGCAACTTTTATTGTTCGTAATTTTCCATTTAAATCAGCTATTAAAGCTTCAACTGTTCCTTCACCACCATCAGCTAACGGTTTTACTACAATTTCACTATTTAAATATACTCGTCTAATTCCTTCTTCAATTGCTTTACCAGCTTCAATTGAAGATAAGCTTCCTTTAAATGAATCTACTGCAATTACAATTTTCATATTTTCTACTCAACCTCAAAAAATAATTGATTCTCTTTTCTTAAAGAACAAGATTTAGCCATTAATTTACCAGCAAGTTTTAATAGTAATGGATTTATTTGTCGAGCATAATTTGGACAAACATTAACACAACGCATGCATGAAATACACTTATTTTTATCAACTATTTTTGATGATTCTAATGAAATAGCCTGGGTTGGACATGCTCTAGCACATATCCCACATCCATTACAACGTTTATTCGCTTTAGGTTTAAAGGGTACTCCTTTATATTGATGATACGGAAAATTACCTGGTACTTTTAAATCATCATACTTCTCTTTAGTATCAACTAAATGCATGATTTCTTTACTAAAAACTTCTAATTGCATTTTATCCATTTCATTAGGACGATCACTTGCAAATTGATTCATAATTGAATGCTTAGCTACTGCACTGATTGCTGCAATTGAATTAAATCCATTATCTTTCATTACATCTTTGAGCTCAAGCAAAGTATCCTCATAATCACGATTACCATAAACAACAATTAAAATTGTTCGTGTATAATCACCTTTAATCTTTGCTAATCTGTTGATTACAATCTCAGGAACCCTTCCTCCATAAGAAGGCACAGCTATCATACATAAATCATTACGATCTAACTGATATCTTTGATCAAAGCCCTGAACTGATAAATCAATCATTTCCTTTTCATTCTGCCATTCATTTATTAAAATATCTAATACCTTTTTAGTTCCACCTGTAGGACTAAAATATATACCATATAACTTCATCAAATTATCACCTCTTACTATTTATACCTACACCATTAATTATATGCTACTATTTTTATTCACGCTATAATAAAATAAAGAATAAACAATTTATTTGACCTCTAATAAAACAAAAAGATGTTAAAATACATTATTTAACATCTAATCAATATTTTAATGTTTATCATTATCATCAAAAATATCACCACATTCAGGGCAGAATTTTGGTGGATGATGAGGATCTTCAGGTTCCCAGCCACATTTATCACATTTATACAATGGAGCATCTACAGGTTTAGGTTTACCACACTCGCTACAAAATTTTCCCTTATTAATATTACCGCATGAACACAACCAGCCTTCTGTTTTTGGCTTACCGCATTCCACACAAAATCTACCATTATTTTTTGTCCCACAAGCACATGTCCATTCATTAGGATTTGATTTTGCTTCATCCATTTGAGATGAGGTTTGAGACATCTTATATAGATCCTGAGCATTTATTCCACCTGCATTTTGAGCCATATTCATCCCCATAAACCCAACCATAGCACCACCTTCATTACTAGCAGCACCTTTCAAAGCTTCACTTTGTGCTTCAACAAGTGTTGCTGCTGCCATTGATGGATTTTTAAAGATTGCTGTTCGTTGAGCATTTTTAATTAGTTCTTCATCTTCCTTATTTGCAACAATTGAATTAACTGCCATTGAAGCAATTTTAATTCCTCGTAATTGATACCATTTTTTATCTAAAATTTCATTTAAGGCATCAACAATTTCAGTAGTGTGCCCAGGAAGAGCGCTATAACGAATTCCTAGTTGGGAAATTTTAGCAAAAGCTGGCTGTAATGCAGTAAGTAATTCAGCCTTTAAAGTACTATCTATTTCTTCACGATTAAATTCATTACTTATATTTCCACAAACATTAGTATAAAAAAGTAATGGGTCGACTATTTTATATGAATAAGTTCCATGACAGCGTATTGAAATATCAATATCTAAGCCAATATTAGCATCAACAACTCTAAATGGCACAGGATTAGCTGTCCCATATTTATTATCCATTATCTCCTTTAAATTAAAATAATAAATTCTTTGATCCTTTCCAGTATCACCGCCATAAGTAAATCTACGCCACATTGTTTCAAACGTTTTATAAATACTTTCACCCAGATTTCCCACAAAAATACTCGGTTCACTTGAGCTATCAAATATAAATTGTCCAGGTTCCGCACAAACTTCGATAATCTTACCTTGTTCAACAATAATCATACATTGACCATCTGCTACTGCAATACCACTACCATTAGAAATAATATTTTCTTCACCTTTTTGATTAGATGAACGATCAGAAGTCTTCTTTCGCCCTTTTGCAACTAAAACATCTTTATCAATAGCATCACAATAAAAAAATTCTTTCCATTGATCTGCAAAGGTTCCTCCAATCGCTCCTATTCCAGCTTTAATTAATCCCATAAAATAATCTCCTTCCATTCATATTTAATACTTAATTCTATTACTAATTTTTTATCATCTAGTACTTTTATTTTTAAACATTTAAAGAATAATTTTATAATTCTTTATCTTACTTTCTAATGTATTTATTTTAACATATATATTAAAGCTTTACTATTATTGTCGAATCTAATTTAAGTATTAAAATACAATATTCCATTATAGTTATATTAAATACTTTCACTTTATTAATACTATTTTATAAGTGATATTAGTTCTTCATTAGTTAGAGAGCGATATTGACCAAAATCTAAGGTTAGATCTAATTTTATTTGACCAAACTCAATTCTCTTTAATGACTCGACTTTATTTTCACATGATAAAAACATCTTTTTTATTTGGTGATATTTACCTTCACTAATTGCTACATAACAGTGATATTTATCAATAATTTCTATATCAGCTGGTAAACATTTTATCTTTCTATCAATAATAATCCCTTGATTAAAACATATTACTAAATCATCTGTTAATTCATATTTTGTAGAAACTAAATATTTCTTTTGAACATGATTTTGTGGTAACAATAATTTCTTTGAAATAGTTGGATCATCTGTTATTATTAATAATCCTGTTGTATCTTTATCCAATCTTCCTAAGCAGTAACAATCTTTATTATCTATCAAATCAATAACACATTTTTCTTTAATATCCTTGTTAGCACAAATATAACCTGCTGGCTTATTCATCATATAATAGCTGAATGGCTGAGCATTTAACTGTATTTCTTTATATGTGATAATATCATTAATTTTTACTAAATATTTATAATCCTTAATAACTGTATTATTTACTTTAATTAAACCATGTTTGATTAAAGTTCTGCATTCTTTAGCATTACCTAATTTATTTTTCATTAAAATATAATATAGTTCTTTAATACTATCACCCCTATTACAATTACTTTTCTTCAAATCTTATTTACTTATTATACAATTCTTTTAAATAAAATGAAATCGTAAATTAGTTAATGTAAGATACTAGATAACATTGTCTCAAATTATACCAGCCATCTAAAAAACGTCTACAATCTTTGTAGACGCCTATAATCTCAATATTTAATCCTAAAATTTTTGCTTAGATAATTCGCTCCTAAATATCTTTTTAAGCCTGATTTTAATCTATTATCCCTTTCTCATACTCATAAATTAATAATCCTCAGTTAATAGAAAATCAGCCAGATGTACAATTTTTACACCATTGATATTGCCTGTAGCAAGCTCATCAAGTGTTACAACATACTTAGGGTAGTGATCCTTGATTTCAAGCAGATTAGCAACCTCACGATTAGATTCCTCTGGCAGATTGCGACATACTTGTACATAAATGCGCTCATCACGTCGTACTGCTACAAAATCAATTTCTTTCGTTTCATTTTTACCTATATACACCTCATAGCCTTTTCTACGAAGTTCAAAGTACACGATATTTTCAAGCATAGCAGCAACAGATTTCGGATTGAAGCCCATTGTACAATATTTCAAAGAAGCATCAGCAAGATAGAATTTCTCCTGCGTTTTCAATACAGATTTTCCCTGTAAATCGTATCGTTGACAACGATAGATTACAAAAGCCTTTTCCAGCCATTCTAAATAATTATATACCGATTCTACTGAGAGAGAACGCCCCTCACTTTTCAAAAACTTCACAATAGCATTCGCAGAAAAGGTCTTACCCACATTTTCAACGATATACTTCACAATGCGGTTGAATAAGTCAAAATTTGTGATATTGTGTCGCTTGGTTATATCACTTGTGATAACAGAACTGTAAATACCCTCGACAACCTGATATGCTGCACTCTCATCAAAATTGCTCAGCGCAACGATAGGAAATCCGCCCATGCGAATATATTCATTAAGCAGCTCTTTGGACGTATGTCCACTTGCCTTTTTGAACTCTGTATACTCTTCAAAAGAAAGTGTAAATACAGGAATAGAGATATACCTTCCGGTCAGGTAAGTAGATATTTCACTTGACATCAGCTTAGAATTGGAACCAGTCACATATATGTCTGTATTGGCATTCTCCAGCAAACTATTGACAGCTTTTTCCCATCCAGTGATTTCCTGTACTTCGTCAAGTAAAAGATAGTAACGCTCTCCATTGATCATTTTATCTTTAATTCCATTATACATATCCTTATCGGTCATACCATCATCAAAATCTTCCGAAGTATAACGCATACTAATAATGTGATCAGAAGTAACACCACTTTTTATTAAATCATCCTGTAACATTTCTAAAATTGTGGATTTCCCACATCGCCGAATCCCGGCAAGAATTTTTACCAGTGGTACATCACGGTAAGTTTTCAGTATTTTTAAATAACGGGGTCTGACAATCATATTATCTCCTCCTATGTTATTAGTGTATCCAAAAAGTCTTGGATAATCAATAGTTTTTACTGATATTTCATAAAAACTTTATTTTTTGATAATGTTTTTATTATCGATAACACTGTATATATCAATTTGGGCATAAAAATATGCTGTCCAATTCTCGTTTTGAAAATCAATAGGTTATTATAAATGTCAACATAAAAATGTACAGTTATGACTGCTCCTTTAGACTGGGACTATTCATTTTTTAACACACTCGTAAATATATGTTTTAACGGTTTAAATTCATTTATTAGATATTCTGAATCCTCATATCCGCTTAAAAATTCATCTTTATCAAACTGTTAACTCGAACTTTAAATTAATCACTTTGTTCAAAATAAGCTAACTGAAAATTAAAATAATTTGACAATTATATAGGCACTTTATGATAACTATTTATGTCAAGAAAACTTTTGACAGGGAAATTAGAATAAATAAACTGTTATTTTAATTTGCTCTTATTGTTGATGAAATTTAAATAACATACTGACCTAAAGGAATCTGACGAAACCCTTGTAAAACGCTGGCTCAAGCAAATCACAATCTGGAATAACCATTGCACCATTGAATTGAAATCCAATCTCAAGGTCGATGCAGAAAGATAAGCATAAATTACAAAGGCTCCTCACCACTGGAACTTAATCTGGTGATGGGGAGTCTTTTTTAATTATTGCTGAGTTATTATATTGTATAATCTTCGATTGTACCTATCGGATATGCCACATTTTTATCGAACAGTACAATATTTCTTCCTACAGTCGACACAGTACTTCCATATATGATTCCTGAATAACCAAGCGAGATATAATACTGAGCCATTGTCTGAAAAGGAGCATACATTAGTGCTTTATTATCTGTGTCACTTAAAGGTTCAAATATCTGTTCTGAAAGCAACTTGGTATGTGTATAAACTCCCCATTCTGTAAAGAGCCTTTTGAACTCATCAACGTTTACACTATGCCTTGGAATAAATCCAAGAGCCTTAGCAGCTTTTATCCCTTTTTTCACTTGCTCTTGTTCATATTCCTCTAATCTAGAATTCAGTTCCTCATATGAAATATCATCAGCGATTGTTAAGTCTACCAGCTTTAACTCTAAGAAACTATCATTAAAAGAAAAATGGCAAAATCCAAATCTATTTCCTTCTTCTGATCTGCATTCTGCCTGAGAACATTCATGGATGTCAGATTCATTTCCCAATGCTAAATAAAGCCATTCAACTCCCGGAGGACTGAATCTGTTATCTTTTTTGATGAACTCCTTTTTAGGGATAAAACGCTCATAATCTGGAATTTCTTTTTCACCTAAGATAGTACCTCTACCAACTGATAAGCCTTCCAAGTCTTTAATTTTTATCGTTTTATGGTCAATTCCTGAATGCTGATGAAATAAATCATCATATACCTTCAAAAAAGTATATCCTTTTGCTTTTTCCACTTCATCAAAAGTAAACATGCCCTTTGCTAAAGCATCTCGAAATTCTGACCAAGTTTTTCTGATGGTCTCTTCACTTTTTTCAATCTCACTAAAATCAAATATTTGATCCACGAAAATTCCTCCTTCCTTAACATCTAATCCACTAGTCATAATATCCTGATTTACTGATATTAAGTTTTTCAAGCATACTGGTAACTGAAGCTTTAGGATCAGTATCAGATTTTTTCTTAATCTGATCATAAAGTTCCTGCTTAGTTAATCCCCCAGTATGCCAATAGCCTTTTTTAGAACATCTAATGCATCCTTTGTATCCTTAAGTTCTTTTTTAAGTCTGGCAATTTCTTTAGCTTCATCACTGGAATAATTGCCGCTGCCTCTGGAATTAATTGTACCATTATTATTTTTAGCTTCCTTAAGCCACTTGTGAACAGTGCTGTCAGCAACACCAAACTTTTTAGAAACAGCTACTTTAGATTCATTGGGATGATCTAATACATAGTCAACAACTCCCTGTTTAAATTCATCTGTAAATGTTGGTTTACTCATTATCATATACCTCTTTCATTTCTTATAATTAGCTTATGACATTGTACCACAGGACTTCTAATTCTTCCATTTGTCTGGTACAGTTTTTATTCTAGCACCAATCCAATTTTTGTAACTTTTTAAAAGCACCTATAACATCATAATATTTGATATTGCAAGGAATAATCCATTGTTCCATAAGTTTTCACACCTCTTAAATTCACATTTTTATTCTGTCATCTAATCCACTGCCTGCTATCTTGAAAACGGTCGAGTTACCGAAATGAACGCCATCTATTTCACTCACTCAAATTGAGTTTGCACCCTAGATAACATCTATCCTAGTGCCACAACCCTTGACATCTAATCCGCAGCCTAAACCCTCCGACTGGTTTTTCAGTAGATATGTTTTCATATAAGAAAAACGGGCTCTCCTGAGCTATTGTCTAATCTCAAAAAAGCCCGTAGATACGCTACTTTTCGCTATTTATTTCTCTTTCCTAGACATCAACACTACCGTCTCCACATGTGTAGTTTGCGGAAACATATCAACTGGCTGACAAATATCAGCAGTATAACTAAACTCTTGAAGAAATTTAATATCTCTAGCCTGAGTTGAAACATCACAAGAAATATAAACAATCTTTTTAGGTGCAGCTGCAACTAAATAATCCAGGAATTCAGATGAACATCCCTTTCTTGGCGGATCAACAAAGACCACATCTAAATGTTGATTATCATTAACTAATTCAATCATATATTTTCCTGCATCAGCACATGTAAATTCAACATTGTTGATGTTATTTAGATTTGCATTATTTTTAGCATCTGCAATTGCTGCATCAACAATTTCAACCCCATACACTTTTTTTACATATTTTGCTACTGAAAGAGTAATTGTTCCAATTCCACAATAAGCATCTAAAACAACATCATCTTTTGATAAATCAGCAAATTCAATTGCTTTTGAATATAATTTTTCTACTTGAATCGGATTAACTTGATAAAACGACTTTAAAGAAATCTTATATTTATTATCTAATAATGTATCATAAATATAACCATTACCATATAAAATAACTTCCTGTTCACCTAAAATAACATTATCTATTCGCGGATTAATATTTTGAATAACTGTTTTAATCATCGGAAACTCTTTAACAATTATTTCAACTAATTTATTTACATCCTTAATTTTATTACGATAACTAATTAAAACTAACATTATTTCATTAGTATGATAACCAAATTTAGTTAGAATATGTTTAATATTACCTTGATGAGATAATTTATCATAAGGATAAATTTTAAATTCTTCCATTAATTCTTTAACACGATTAGTAATCTGGTTAGATAACTTATTTTGAATAAAACAATTGTCACATGGAATGATCTCATTTGATTTTTGTTTATAAAAACCTGTAACTAAATGATTTCCCTTTACCCCTATAGGCATTTGTACTTTATTTCGATAATACCATGGTTCTTCCATCATCAAACAATCATTTACTGTAACAAAACAATTACCTATTCTTTCTAAACAATCTTTAACCCTTTTTGTTTTAAATAACATTTGTCCTTCTTTACTTAAATGTTGTAATTGGCATCCACCACAAGGCTTAAAAACTGAACATTTAGGCTCTATACGATATTTAGAAACTTCATCCAATTCTATTAGTCTAGCAATTGCATAATTTTTTAATACTTTGATCACTTTAAGTCTTCCAGTTTCACCAACTAACATTCCCTTTACAAAATAAGTAAAATTATCAACCTTTACAACTCCTTGACCATCATGAGTTAAATCTACACACTCACCATAAAAATAATCATTCTTTTTCATTATTTCCTCCTAAAAAGACGAGCAACGCTCGTCTATTGGGTCTCATCTTTCTTTAAAGCTCGATCAGTGGCATTTTGATCTACCACATTAGCCCCTGTAAAACTGATTTCATCATTATTTGGATGTTTTGTACCAAAAATTGGAAAATTAGTATCACCATTACTTGTTAAAACAAACTCAACATTATATTGTCCACGCCCATTAGCAGTTCCTAATAACTCACTATAAGCACTACCTTCACTCTTCGGTTGTCCTAAAGCATCATCTAGTGTATGTAAAGCATTAGTAGCTAATGTTTTAGCATCATCAGAAGTGATATTATCAACAAAATTCATTGAAATCTTAATAATTCGACAATCAACTTCAATATTAACACTATTTATATTTGGATCTGCCTTAACAGTATCTTCAACACTATTAAATTTATCCTTATCAATAGCAATCAAAGATGCACAGCGATCACCATAAACAGGACCATCATTTCCTCCTGCTACAAAAACATATATTACAAATCCAATTGCAATTGAAAGAAGTAGGAGCAAAAATATATAGCTCTTTTTAAATTTTCTTTTTTTCTTTTTTCCTTTACCCATTGATTTATCTCCTGAATCCTTATCACCAGAATCAGCTAAAGATTTATTTATATCATTAACTGCCTTATTCTCTGTGTTAATTGGCTGTAATTCTTCTAAATCATCAATTTCATCATCAAATTTAAATCTTTCATGAGACATATTTACATCCTCCTTCAATCATTGTACCAAATATCTAAATATTTGTACATTAAGAAATTCTTTGCTTTAATAACTCAATCAATAACTTACTTGTAAGACTAGGATTAGCTTGACCACCTGTCTTTTTCATAATTTGTCCAACTAAAAATCCAACTGCTCGATCTTTACCATTACTATAATCCTCAATTGATTGAGGATTAGCATCAAGAACCTCATTAATAATTCTAGTTAATTCTTCTGGTGAAGAAATCTGTTTCATATTATTTTCTTCAATAATAACTTCAGGATCTTTTCCTTCATTCATTAAAATTTCAAATACTTTCTTCCCTTGTTTACTCGAAATAGTTCCATCTTGAATATAATTAATCATCTTCGCTAAAAATTCAGGAGTAATTTTAGTATCAGTAATAATCAAATTACTTTTATTTAAATATGCTTGAACTTCACCTAATAACCAGTTACAAGCAATCTTATAGTAATTAGTATACTTAACTGTTTCATCAAAGAAATCAGAAATTTCTTTAGTTTGTACTAATATCAAAGCATCAGTTTTAGGAATATTATATTCATTTATATAACGAGCAACCCGAGATTCAGGCATTTCTGGTATTCTTGCAATAATATCTTCTACCCATTGGTGTTCTAAACGAATTGGCAAAATATTTGGTTCTGGATAATATTTATAATCCACAGCATCACCTTTAGCACGCATAACAACAGTTTCTTTTTTATCCTCATCATATCGACGAGTTTCTTGTAATACTTCACCACCACTAATCAATACTTTTTCTTGACGTGATACCTCAAATTCAATTGCCTTTTGAACATTAGAAATAGAATTTAAGTTCTTAATTTCAGTTCTTGTTCCAAATTTATCACTTCCAAAAGGACGAATTGAAATATTAACATCACAACGCATTGATCCTTCTTCCATCTTTGCATCACTTACTTCTGTAAATAAGAAAATTTGTCTGAGTTTTTCTAAGTAAGCTGCAGCTGCTGCTCCACTACGAATCGTTGGCTTTGTCACGATTTCAATTAACGGAATACCAGCACGATTATAATCAATTAATGAATAATCATCAAAATGTAACTGTTTAGCAGTATCTTCTTCCATATGTAATCTTTCAATTTCAATTACTTGTTTACAACCATCTACTTCGATTGTCATTGTCCCATTACGACCAATAGGATAACGATCCTGTGTTATTTGAAATCCTTTTGGTAAATCTGAATAATAATAATTTTTACGATCAAATTGAACTAATTCATCAATTTCCATATTTAAAGCACTACATACTCTAATCGCAAATTCAACCCCTGATTTATTTAAAACAGGCATTGCCCCTGTCATTCCTAAATCCACAATATTAGCATTTGTATTTGGTGCTTCCCCAAATGTTACTGGGGCTCCAGAAAACATCTTTGATTTTGTTTTAAGTTCACAGTGAACTTCTAATCCAATAACAGTTTCAAAATTCATCTTTCCTTACCCCTCTCTTGAATACTGATTTGCTAAACCTAATGCTTGTTCTAAAGCATATGCGACATTAAATACTGTTTGTTCTTCAAATAAACGTCCCATAATATTTACAGCAATTGGCATTCCTTCACAAAATCCTGAAGGAATTGAAATACTTGGTGTTCCTGCAAAATTACCTAAAGCCAAATGATTTTCTAAAATCAAATATTCATCAGATAAACGATCATCATTAGCCTCATCTAATTTAGGTGCTATACCACCACCATTAGGTGTTAAAATAATATCATAGTTATCATAAATTTTATTCATTTCTTCAACAATCAAACGACGTACTCGTTGAGCTTTTCTAAACATTCTTTCTTGATTTTCTGTAGCTAATGCTATGTTTCCAAGGATAAAACGTCTTTTGATATGTGCACCAAAACCATCAGTCCTTGAATTAATCATTACTTCATCAGTTGAACTACCTGGTTGACGATCGCCATATTTAATCCCATCTAAACAAGAATGGTTACTTGTAGCTTCACTATTAGCGATAATTGTATATGTAGGTAAAATTGCTTTAGCCAAATATACAGGTATTTCTACTTCTTCAACTATAGCCCCTAATTGTTTAAAAGTTTCAACAACATGATTAAAATTATTTTTAATCTCAACATTACGAATCTCATTACTAATAGTTTTCAAAACTGCAATTTTCATTCCTTTAATATCACTATTTAATTCTTGTAAATAATGTGGTACATCTCTTGTACTTGATGTCATATCTCGCTTATCATAACCTGCTAAAGCTTCAGTAACGATTGCCATATCTCGAACATTACGTGTAAATGCACCAACATGATCTAGACTTGATGCATAAGGAATAACTCCAAAACGAGAAATTCTTCCCCATGTTGGTTTAAAACCTACTATCCCACAAAATCCTGCTGGTTTACGAATCGAATCTCCAGTATCACTTCCAAGAGCAAATGGTACAATACCACTACCAACTAATGCTGCACTTCCTCCTGATGAACCTCCAGCTATTCTTGTTGAATCCCAAGGATTAAAAACAGGTCCTGTTAATGCTGACTTGTTTGTTCCTCCCATCGCTAATTCATCCATACTTGATTTTCCAATCAAACTAATGCCTTTATCAAATAATTTTTCAACTACTGTGGCATTATAAACGGGTACATAGTCTTCTAACATTTTACTAGAAGCTGTTGTTTTGATTCCTTTAGTATTAAAGTTATCTTTAAATACCCCAGGAATCCCTTTTAATATTTCATCATCATTAATTTTAATATCTTTAATATTATTTAATGCGTTATCTTTTGTGATTGTAACAAAAGCATTCAAACGATTTTGTTGAAACTCTGCTTCTTTAAATAAATCATGATAATATTCATCAATATTTATTTTATCATTAACAATTAAATCATGTAATTCTTCAATTGAATATACTTTCATTATCCCACCACCTTTGGTACTTTAATTTGATTATCTTGAACACTTTTAGCATTCTTCAAAACATCTTCACAACTAATTACATCAACTGGTTCATCTTCACGTAAAAAACTAGTTTCAATTTCATAAGGATAAGCTAAAGGTTCTTTACCCTCAGTATCTATTTTTTCTAATACTGCAACATGATTTAAAAATATATCATATTCTTCTATAAGTTCTGGCATTTCTTCATCACTTATATTAAACATTGTTTTTAACCCTATCTTTTTCAACATCTCTTCTTTACTTTCCATAACCTTCTCCTAATACAATAAACTACTTTTAGCTTTTTCACCTTGCTCTTTAATAATAATTGCTTCCAAATCGTCCTGTGAATGGACTAATACTTTAATATCAAACCCAGTAAATTGATTATCTATTTCATCTGCTGCAGTTGATACTAGATAAATTAATTCTTCATAAGTTTTTACATTAACATTTAATTTAATATTCATTGATTGAATCGTACCATCTTTATAACGACCATAACCAATTACTCCAACTGCTTCAGTAGCAGCTTTCTTCATATTACTTTTAAATATTTCAAACTGTGAAGCAGTTTCTTCATCTACTGCTGTAGCTTCTTCACTACTAAACATATAATTATGATAATTTAAAGTATCAATACTACCTACACTATTTTCACAAAAACTTTTTAAAATATAACGTCCATTAATATCACTTTCATTAGTGTTAGTAGCGTAGTATACACAGATATTTGCTGGAATATCCTTTAAATCTTTTTTTGTTTGAAGATAATCATATAATTTACTAATTGATTGACGTCCAAAATCAGCTACGATTTGTTCATCCATTGAAGTACTTAAGCGATTATTATTCTCATCACGAGGATCAAGTACAATAGCTAAAGAAATACCTTTTAACTCATATTTGTCCCCTTCTTTTCGATAATAATCCTGCTCATGAACAGTAGATACCATAATTGGATTTTCAACTCCCCCAATTGCTTCTCCCCTTTGTACCTGCAAAGTATGAGGATATTCTTTAGGATCACTAGAACGTCTTAATAATTTATTCATATCTTCATTTTTTAGATATTGTCCTTCTGACATATAATAATCAGCAGTTGAAAAATGAGCAGTTGATAATATTTGTAATTCTCTACCAATTGTTTGAAAATCACTAGTTTGTCCAAAAGAAGTATAGTAATTATCACGATTTAAATTAGTATTAAAATTCACTACTCGATAAAATGAATCATCTAAACTATCAGTAGTAGAAACATCATTTGCTGTCTGACTTTCAACTGTTTCTTTAACATCATGACATCCTGTAAGCAACAAAGACATTACTAATAAAGCTGCTATTTTTTTCATCATATGATTCCTCCTTATACTAGTGCATTATAACATTATTTTCCTTACTTAACCATCTCTAATAAAGTTTCTTCATTAATTACATCAATTCCCAAACTTTGAGCTCTAGTAAGTTTACTCCCCGCATTTTCACCAGCAACCAAATAATTAGTCTTTTTAGAAACTGAACCCGCTACTTTACCACCATGTTTTTCAATCAATTCACTTGCCTGCTTTCTTGATAAAGTCGGCAAAGTCCCTGTCACTACAAATGTCATATCTTCAAAACGATTATCACTATCTGCTTCTTCATTTACTTCCATATTCACACCATAATCTTTTAAACGCTGAATTACTGCCTGATTATCAGAATTCTTAAAGTAATTAATAATTGCCATCGCACTGATATCTCCAATATCATTAACTTCAACTAATTGAGCATAACTAGCTTTCATCAAATTATCAATACTCTTAAATTTTTTCATTAAACTCTTTGCCGCTGATTTACCAACATTACTTATTCCTAAACTAGTAAGCAGCTTACTAGCATCATTATTTTTACTACCTTCAATTGCATTTAATAAATTATCTGTACTTTTAACTAAACCAATAATTTTTTTATCTAATAACTCTTGACGTTTATCAATCAAACCATAAATATCGCTTAAATCCTTTAAATATCCATGCTCCACTAGAGTTTCAACATAAGCAAAACCAAATCCTTTAATATCCATTGCATCCCGTCCAACAAAATTAACAATATTTCTAATCAATTTACTTGGACAACTATGATTAGTACACTTAATATCTGCATTGTCTGCTATACGCATGGCTGGTGCTCCACAAACTGGACACTTATCACCAATTACATAAGGAACACTTTTAGCTGGTCTTTTTTCTTTAACAACACGACGAATTTTAGGAATAATCTCACCTGATTTATAAACAACGATCGTATCACCAATTCTAATATCTAAATCATCAATAAAATCCTGATTATGTAAGGTTGCTCTTGTAACTGTTGTTCCACATAGCCTAATTGGTTCAAAAATAGCTGTAGGAGTAATTCTTCCAGTTCTTCCTACTGAAAGTTCAATTTCTAATAATTTAGTTTCTTTCTCCTCTGGAGGATATTTATATGCGATTGCCCATCGTGGTACTTTAGCAGTATTCCCTAACTTTCTTCGATCAGCAAAACTATCAATTTTTACTACTGCACCATCTATATCATAGTCTAATTTATCACGATTTTCACCAATTGCAACAATTGCCTGCCATACTTCATCTGCTGTTTTACAAATTTTATAATCTTCAATTATTTTAATTCCCTGTTGTTTTAAATATTCATAACCTTCACTATGACTATTAAATTCTTTACCTCGAACATCTTGGATGTTAAAAACAAACATGGATAAATCTCTTTCTTTAGTAATTTTACTATCCAATTGTCGTAATGTTCCCGCAGCACAATTCCTTGGATTTGCAAAAAGCTTTTTTCCTTTAATCTCCTGCATTTCATTAACTTTATCGAAAGCTTCATTAGTCATGTAAACCTCACCACGAACTTCTAAATACTCAATTGGATCTTTTAAAGTTTTTTTAACATCTTTTATTACCTTTGCATTGACAGTAACATCTTCACCTTCGAGAATTCCATCTCCACGCGTTATTGCAACATCCAATTTACCATTTACATATCTAAGTGCAAGTGATAAACCATCAATCTTATATTCAACTACAAAAGTGGGATCTTCTAATTGTTCTTTCATATCTTTGATAAATTCTTCAACCTCTTCTTTAGAAAAAACATCTTGTAAAGATAACATTGGAACATTATGTTTTACAAGGACTCCAGCTTCACGCTTTGCTTCACCACCAACTTTTTGAGTTGGCGAATCATCAGATATATATTCTGGATGCTTTATTTCTAATGCCTTCAATTCTTGCATCAACATATCATATTCATAATCACTTATCTCTGGATTATCCTGATTATAATAACGATCGTTATGATACCAAATTACTTCTTTGAGTTCTTTATATCTATTCAAATCATTCATGTTCTCACTCCTAATCTTCAATATTATACCAAAATCAATTTAACTATAAAACAAAAATGTGCATTTTGCACATTATAATTTCATATGAAAATTCATTTAATTTTTATAATAGGCAAATATCACAACAAAACCATATCCTAATATCTTTCTTCTTTAAAATTTTTTAATTAACTAAAACAGCTAGTACATATAATTACTTTTATAACTTCATTCTCATAGTTTTCATTTCCTCATCAAAATCCATTGCTTTGTATAAAGCAATTGCCTTATCATTTTGACTCAAAACATTTAATTCAATATACTTACAATCTTTTTCTAATGCCCATTTTTTCACACTTTCAATCAGTTTTTTTCCTATCCCCTTATTTCTAAAAACAGGTTCAACAACAAGATCCATTAAATATGCAAAATTATGTTCTACAAGACAATTATATGGAGGTGTTTTTTGTTTTTGAACAAGAGCAAGTCCAATAATTTTTGTATCATATGCAATTAAAATATCACTATCTTCATTTTCAATAATCATTCTTATAAATTCATCATCTTGTTTTGCCACTTTAAAATACTCTGGTTGTAATTTAGCCATATCACTAAATAATATAGTATATAAATCTATGATTCCATCAATATCTTTAGCAGCTGCTTTTCTAATTTTCATATATCCCTCCTAAATTAATTTTATATTATCAACACTAAATAGTTATTTCCAGGTTACTGGATAATTTAAATGCTTTGGTAACTTTGTATTTCGATTCCCTTTAGCTGAATTAACCTGTCCTTGGGTTAAAAATAATGCTTTTGTTAAATCTGCATCATTAAAATTTGCATCTCTTGTATCTGCACCTAAAAAAATCGTATTATCAAATTTACAACTATCAAAATTAGCTGCAATTAATAATTTCATACTTAAATCCAAACCACTCATATCTTCTCCTTTAAAGTTTTTTGCTAAAAAGGCAGTAGGAACTTTTTTATTATTATTAAATTGTGAACATATTTGTTTTAAAACAGGATTTATTTTATCTTTATAAGTATTTAAATTAAAAGATAATAACTCATTAGGAAAATAATTACATATCTTTTTATTTTCAATTATTAAATTTTTGATTCTCTCTTTCTTTTTACTTGATATATCTAAAGTTAGTGCTTCTAATAAATAATATCTTACTTGATATAATTGAAAGACAATTATAAAAACATCAAATATTTCTGTTGCCTGATTTGTTAAATCTCGATATGTTTTTCCCTGATAGATACATTGTGTAACATGTTGCCCAGCTCCAAAACAATCATATCCTATACATCCCTTTAAATTCCTATCTTCTAGTTGTGTATGTATTTTACATTGAAAATCATTTAGCAAATTATTACATGGCTGACCAGCTTTTTTATCTTTAGGAAAACCATCCATTTTTGAGAAAAATAAAGCAACACAGCATAATCCAGAACATTTAGAACAGTTTGTTTTTAATTGTAAGAGTTCTTCACTATAATTCATTTTTTATTCTCTACTTTTTAAAAGTTCTTCTTCAATCAATTCTTTTGAAATATTCATTGTTTTAATCATTTTTATATATTGATTATATTGGCATGTATCCTTGGCATACTTTCCTTGTGCATTTTTACATCTTTTAATAATTGAATTTATTTCTTTAAGCACATCTTCATTATTCATATTATCCCCTACTTTCTACTAATATCTAAATTAACTAAACCAGCTTTTTTCAATTTTACTATTTCTAGCCTTTATTAACAATAAAAAGAATACTTTGAGATAAAAATACCCAAAGTATTAATTAGTCAATTTTTTTAACGCCTTATGACCAGCCATCAGTGTTTTTAATCCTGCTGGAAGTTCAAAAGCAATATCTAATGTATTACCTTTAACTTTAACAACAACACCTTTTCCAAAACTGTCATGTAAAACAAAATCACCAGCAGCCCAATCAGTAATTTGATTATTCCCTACTAACTCTTCTTTACTTGGTGCTGTATTAATAAAATTTGATGTTTTAAAACGTGGCTTAGTTCCCACATGTTTTATTCCCTCTTTACCAACTTCATCAATAAATCGACTTGCTATTTTAGGTGAATCAGTCACAAAACTAAAACCTTCACTATCCGTTAAAAATAACTGCTTTTTTGCTCTAGTAAAAGCTACATATGCTAACCTGCGTTCTTCTTCTAAACCATCATCAGACTCACTTAAAGACCTAAAACTTGGAAAAATCCCCTCTGACAATCCTAAAACAAAGACATAATCAAATTCTAAGCCTTTTGCCATATGAATCGTCATCAAACTAACATATTGTCCTTCATCAATATTATCATTATCAGTATATAATGAAATTTCTTGTAAATAATTTTCTATCGTTGCTAAATCAGGATTTTGATTTTGAAATTCATAAATAGATCTTTGCAGCTCATGAATATTATCAATTCTATTTTCCTCAAGATCCTTTTTCAACATTTCAATATATCCAAGATCATTCATTAAATTTTCAAACATCTCATGTAAAGGAAGATTAGACTGCTTTGCAGTTTCAATTGCATTGACTAAAACCTTAACTTCTTTTTTAGCTTTAGCAGATAACTTAATTTGATCACTATAAAGAGTTAGCGCTTCATATAAACTAACCTGATTATTTAAAGCTACTAATTGAATATTTTCAAGTGTCTTTTTACCTATTCCTCGACTAGGAACATTAATAATTCTTTCAAATGCCAAATCTTCATCATTAGAAACTAATTGTAAATAACTTAAAGCATCTTTAATTTCTTTACGACTAAAGAATTTAAGCCCACCAAAAATACGATAATCGATCGCATGTGAAATAAGACTTTGCTCAATCGTTCTAGATAAATAATTAGCACGATATAAGATTGCGAAATTACGATAATTAACCCCATCTATATCATTAATAATTTTCTCTATTTGACTAGAGATATAATCAGCTTCTTCTTGTTCACTTTTACCAGTATAATGAATTACTTCGGCACCACCAGTAGCTTCTGTATATAAATCTTTTTCTAAACGATTTTGATTTTTACGAATTAAACAGTTAGAAATATTTAATATATTTCCAGTTGAACGATAATTTTGATCTAATATTACTGTTTTACATGGCTTAAAATCTTTATCAAAATCTAAAATATAATTTACATCAGCACCCCTAAACGAATATATTGTCTGATCAGGATCTCCCACCACACAAGTAATAGCTTTTTTTGCCATCAATTTGACTAAACGATATTCAATATTTCCAACATCTTGAAATTCATCAACATGAATATATTGAAAACGGTGTTGCCATTTTTCTAATACATCTGGATAATTTTCAAATATATAAACTGCTTTTAATAACAAATCATCAAAATCAAGCATAAAATGATTTTCTTGATAATCAAGATATTCTTTATATACTTTTGCCTTTTTTATTTCACCTTGAAACTGTCCCGCTAATTCCAATGCTCTTTCTGGACTTACATTAGCCATCTTATAATTAGAAATTGAAGCAATCATACTTTTAATACTAATTGTTTTAGCATCAATATCTAAATTATTATATATTTTTTTAATTAATGCTTTTTGATCTTCTTCATCCATTATCATAAAATTACTAGGATAATTGATTACATTAATATGTTGTCTTAAAATTCGTACACATAATGAATGGATCGTACAAATCAATGAGCCTAATGCATGAGGCCCTAACAGATTACTAACACGTTCTTTCATTTCATTTGCAGCTTTATTTGTAAAAGTAATCGCTAAGATCTTACGTGGATCAACTCCAATTTCATCAATCAAATATGCAATTCGATATGTAACTACACGAGTTTTTCCTGAACCAGCTCCAGCAATTATTCTTAAATGACTATCAAGATAAGTAGCTGCTTCTTTTTGGTTTTTATTTAATAAATTATCTAAATCCATCTAATCACCACCACCGCTATATTATAGCTTATATCATTTATAAAAGATACTATTTCTACAAAAAATAATAGTAGCATATTACAAATAAAATCACTAAATTCATAAACCCTTTCATACTAACTATATGACTTAAATAATTAAAATGCTATAATATTAAAAATATTAAAGGAGACTCTTTATGATTAATAAAATTAGTATAATCTGTGTTAGTGATACTGAACTTGAACCATTTTAAAGCAAATTAAAGTTACTAAAACAATAAATAAGACAATGCTAAAATTTTATCAAAGTAACTTTGTACAATTTGAATTAATTTTAGTTTATAGTGGGGTATGTAAAGTAAATGCTGCAATTGCAACCTGGCAGCTTATTAATTTATTTAATGTTGATATAATAATTAACGCTGGAACAGCTGGGGGAATTGATGAATCTGTACAACTCTTTGACACAATTATTTCTAAAAAAGTTATCTATCATGATGTTGGTGATGATATATTAACAGATTTTCATCCCTGGTTAAAATCAAACTATTTTAGTACTGATCCATCATTAATTAATCTGATTAAAAGCTACTATCAAGAATCTAAATATCCCCTCTTAATTGGAACAACTGTTACTGGAGAACAATTCATTACTGATAAAAACAGAACTGAAATCAAACAAAAGTATTCTCCTTTATCTGTTGATATGGAAACTGCCAGTATTGGCCATGTCTGTTATATAAATAAAGTTCCTTTTATAACAATAAGGACAATTACTGATACAAATAAGTATCAAGGAATAGAGAATGTTGAACTTAATTGCATAAAAGCTTCATCCATATCTGCATATGTAGTATTTGAGTTTTTAACTAAACTAACAACATCTTTAATATAAAAAACAATGTATTAGCAATAAAACTAATTAACATTGTTTTTTCATTTATTTATTAAAATTTATGAGAACGCCCTACTAAATCATTAATATCTGCTATACCTAGTTGATCAAGTAATGGTCCTAAATCCTCAATAATTTTTTTACATGCATATGGATCAATTAGGTTTTGACATCCAATAGCTACTGCACTAGCCCCAGCTGACATCATTTCAATAACATCACAAGCACTTTGGATTCCACCCATTCCAATAACTGGGATATTAACTGCCTGGCTTACTTGATAAACCATCCTTAATGCAACTGGGAAAATTGCGGGACCAGAATATCCCCCAGTTTTATTAGCGATTATCGGTTTTCCTGTTTTTATATCAAAACGCATCCCCACTAGAGTATTTATCATTGTAATACCATCTGCACCTGCCGCTTCAACAGCTTTTGCCATTTGAACAATATCAGTAACATTAGGTGAAAGTTTTACATAAACTGGTACTTTCGATACCTCTTTAACTCGTCTTGTTAAATCTGCAGCCATTTCAGGATTTGTTCCAAACTGGATTCCTCCACTATGAACATTTGGACACGATATATTTAATTCTAAAGCTCCTACCATATCATGAGTTGATAACCGTTTAGCAGTTTCAACATAATCTTCTGGAGCACTACCACCAATATTTGCAATTACTTTATCATCATATAGTGGTCTTAACTTCTCTAATTCTTCATTCATTACAGCTTCAACACCAGGATTTTGTAAACCAATTGCATTTAATAGGCCACTAGGTCCTTCTGCAATTCTTGGAAGAGGATTTCCATAACGAGGTTCTAAAGTTGTCCCTTTTAGCATCATTGATCCCAGAATATTTAGATCATAGAATTTTTCAAATTCATAACCAAAACCAAATGTTCCACTCGCAGGAATGATTGGATTTTTCATCTCTAAACCTGGTAAAGATACTTTTAAATTAGCCATTAATAATCACCTCATTACTTTCTAAGATTGGACCTTCTACACATATGCGCTTATATGGTTTAGTTTTGACCTTACATGAGCATCCCATACAAGCACCAAATCCACATCCCATTCGAGCTTCAAATGATAACTGCCCATTTTCAGGATAATTGGCAGCCAATGCATCTAACATTGGTTCTGGACCACATGTATAATAGTAAGTAAAATTTAAATTCTCATTTTTAATAACATCAATAACTGTTCCTCTAGTTCCTAAACTGCCATCCATGGTAGCTATATAAACCTTTGAAAATTCTGCAAACTTTTCTTGATAAAAAACATCTTTAACACTTCCAAAGCCTAAAACAGTTGTTACTTCAATTCCTTTTGCAGCAAGTTTTTTACCTAGATTGTACAATGGTGGTGTTCCTAGCCCTCCACCAATAAGCAAAGCTTTACCATCTTTAATCGTAAATCCATTCCCTAAACCAATTAAACAGTCTAATAAACTACCAATTTTTTTATTCTTTAAAATTTCTGTTCCTTCACCAACAACTTTAAAAACAATAGTAATATGATTATCATCATAATCACTAATTGACATTGGTCTTCTTAAATAAGGCTGAAGACTATCATTAATTTTAATATTAATAAACTGACCAGGTGCACTAATATATTTAGCCCCCTCACCTTCTAAAACCATTTCATACACATCATCAGCAATATTTTCAATGCTGATAATTTTCATCATTCCTTGTAAATTTGCCATAGTATCTCCTATATTTCTGTAACTTTACCATCTAATACATGATATTTTAAAGCTCCAAAGCACTTAGTACCAATAAATGGGGTATTAATAGATTTTGATTTAATACTTTCTTTTGTAATTACATATTCTTCTTCTAAATCAAAAACTACAAAATTTGCTTTTAGACCTACTTCAAGATCGTGTTCAATACCAATTATTTTAGCAGGATTAATTGACATACATGTTAAAACTTTTTCTAATGGAATTAAACCCTTTTTTACTATATATGTATACATTAAACTAAATGCATGTTGATTACCAATAATCCCAAATGGAGCTTTATCAATTGGTTTGTTCTTTTCTTCTGTTGCATGAGGAGCATGATCAGTTGAAATTACTGTTACACTTCCATCATTAATTCCTTCAATTAATGCATTTAAATCTTCTTTACTTCTTAAAGGAGGATTCATCTTATAATTAGAATTCATATCTTTAATATTATCATCAGTTAAAATCAAATGATGTGGACAAGCCTCTCCACTAACTACAGAATTGGTTTTACGAGCATCCCGCAATGCCCAAACTGTTTCTTTTGTTGAAATATGACAAATATGATAACGATTACCAATTTCCTTAGCTAATTTTAAATCTCTAATTACATGATTATATTCTGAAGCATTATTAATTCCTACTAAACCATGATCTTTAGCATAATTACCATCATTTATACATGCTCCAGGTTCAAGCTCAGCTTCATCTTCACAATGAGCTACAATTATAGAACCATTAGATTTAGCTGCTTTCATCGCCATTTCCATCATATCTTTAGACTGAACACCTTTACCATCATCTGAAAAACCAGCTACAATATTTTCTTTACTATTAACATTAAAATCTACTAGTTCTTCTCCATTTAAACCTTTAGTAATAGCACTATAAGTATATGTATGAACCTTAGCATCTTTTTTTACTCGTTTTTCAAAATCTTTAATTGTTTCAATGTTATCCATACAGGGAATTGTATTAGCCATAGCTACTAAATGAGTATATCCTCCATATTTTGCTGAATTAGTTCCTGAAGCAATCGTTTCTTTATATTCAAATCCTGGCTCTCTTAAATGAACATGGATATCTACAAAACCAGGAGTTAATAATTTTCCCTCTAAATCAATTACTCTATCAGCCTGACTTATATTTTCTTTAATTTCAGTAATAGTTTCATTTTCAATTAATACATCTAATTTCTGTAATTTACCATGATAAAATACATTACCATTTTTGAATAATATCTTAGTCATCACTTAATACCCTATTCAATAATGCCATTCTTACAAATACTCCATTAGCCATTTGTTTAAAAATGCGACTTTGCTTACATTCAACAATATCATCAGCAATTTCAACATTGCGATTAAATGGAGCAGGATGCATTATTATTGCCCTTTCTTTCATTTTATTAACTCTTTCTTGATTTAATCCATACAATCGATGATACTCATCAGTAGTTAATTTCATTAAATCATGATGACGCTCATGTTGAACTCTTAATAACATAATTATATCAGCTTCAGGTAAAATAGTATCAAAATCTACATAATTATACCCTGGTTCTTCAAATTCACGAGGACCACTAGTATATACTTCCATTCCTAAACGTTTCATTATCTCATAATTACTATGTGCTACTCTTGAATGAACTATATCACCAACAATTACAATCTTTAAACCGTCAAAATGACCAAATTCTTCACGAATAGTCATTAAATCTAATAAAGATTGACTAGGATGATTTCCAGTTCCATCTCCTCCGCTGACTAAAGGTATTTTAATTTTTCCAACCAGATCCTGGTAATAGTTTTCTTTAGGGTGTCTGATAACTACAGCATCGCAACCAATTGATTCAAAAAATTTCACTGTATCATATAAGGTTTCTCCTTTTTGAATACTTGAATTAGTTGTATCAAAATTTTGAGTACGACAACCTAAGTTATAAGCCGCTTTGTCAAAGCTATAATGAGTTCTTGTTGAAGGTTCAAAAAATAAGTTTGCAACTACTTTTTTTCCTTTGAAATCTACTTTTTTTCCAGCTTTAAACTCTTCTGCTTCATCTAAAATTGAATTAATATCTGTTGTTGAAAAATCATTTAATGTAAATATATTCATAGTTTTCCTCCATAAAAAATACCTCTAACGAGGTATAATTGGGAAATAATATTTATTATACCCAGTTGATGTATCTTTTTCTTTATTCATCATACCAAATATAGTTAATTTTGACAATTCTTTTAAACATCTAAATTTAATTACTCAAATTTCTTTTGCAAAGCCTCTTCAACACATGGAGGTACTAACCCCTCAACTCGACGTTTATGACTTACCATTTCCTTCACTGCTGAAGATGAGATAAATGAATGAGATGGTTTTGTCATTAAAAAGACCATATCTACTTCTTTATCTAAATATTGATTTGAAAAAGCTAACTGTAATTCATATTCAAAATCCATTGTAGCTCTTATTCCTCTAACTAAAATTCTTGAGCCTACATCTTTAGCATATTCTACAGACAATTTATTTGATGAATCAATAATTACATTATCAAACTGCTTACAGACTTTTTTTAATAATTCTTTTCTTTCCTCAACCGTAAAAAGTCCTTGTTTATTTGGATTGATACAAATAGTTACATATAAAATATCAAACATTCTACTTGCTCGTTCAATAATATCTAAATGTCCATTTGTTACAGGATCAAATGTTCCTGCATATACTGCAATATTCTTTTTCATATTCCTACCCCTGATATTTAAATACGTTTAATGCTGTAATCCCATAATCATTCTTTTTAATTAAAATTAACTGATCAAATGAATCAAATATAACTTCTTTTAATTCCTCTACCATAATAATACAATCATTATTTAACATTTCATTAGTAATTAAAAATTCTAATATTCCATCTACTAATCCTTTACCATAAGGAGGATCAAGTAATACCAAATCAAATTTAATCTTTTCTTCACATAATCTTTTCAACGCTTTACGATAATCCAATTTAAAAACTTTTGCATTATCAATTTTCAATAATTTAAGATTATCTTTTATCACTTGAAAAGCTGCAAACTGGTTATCAACACTATAAAGATAATCACAACCTCGTGATAATGCCTCAATCCCCAATCCACCACTACCTGCAAATAAATCTAATACATTTCCCCCTTGAAAATAAGGTCCAATAATATTAAACATATTTTCTTTATTACGATCTGTAGTTGGTCTTGTTAAATTTGATTTTACACTCTTTAACTGTCTACTCTTATATTTACCTGCAATTACTCTCATATGCCCTCTTATAATTTATATGGTGATAAATCAAGTTGATTTGATATATTACCAAAAACAATTTTTGTTATTTCTTCCAAAAAATCATTTAAACAATGATATTTTCGATAATAATCCAAAATATCATTGTTACAACCGATTTGTTTTTTTAAACTCTTTATTTCTTCTTTTAACTGATTATTATCAATATATCGATTATATTTTTTTAAATCTTCATACTCATTTAACTTTTCCTGATACTCTTTTAGCATACACTCAATATCTTTGGTATGCAATTTTTTTTCAGCATCAATATATTCAAGATATCGCTGATCCAACTTTATTTCCTTAACTAATTTATCTAATATTTCTTCCATATCCACCTACATCATCATTTCTACCATATTTATTAACATTGAAACCTGATCAATTTTATTAATAAATTGTTGATTTTTTTCATCTTTATATTCTTGAATTAAACGCTCATATTCATGAGGATATCTAGATAAAATAATATACCATTGGGGATGATAACGCAGATAATATCTTAACTGCTCATTCATCATACCATTTTCTTTCTCTTTCTGGTTCTTTTTTATCTAAAAAAGTACTAGCAACATTTAAAACCTTTTCAATAGAACTTAAACTACTTGATAAAGCATTTAAATCAATATTTTTAATAATTTCAAGTAATCCATTTAAATCAATACTACTATTAGTTTTATATGGTTGCCAAAATTTATCATCTTTTCCATACATTACAAAAATCTCATATAATTGCTGCCAAGTATAACGACCATTCAAAACATCTTGTTTTACACTAGGGACAGTTTTTAAGAACTCTTTAAATTCATCCATAATATCACCTAATATATTATATGTTTTTATCATTAATCGGTGTCATATTTCTGTCGATTATGCTTAGCAATAATTGATTGAGCGATTCCAATTGCAACAAAGGAACAAACAGTTGAAGATCCCCCTGACGAAATAAGTAATAATGGTACTCCTGTCATTGGAATCAATCCAGAAACACCTCCTAAATTAATTAATATATGTAAAAAGAAATATGAAGCAATTCCTAACAAAATAATTCTTGATTTATTTTCTTTTACTTCATTTGAATACTTTAATAATTTAAAAATAACAATACAAGTAGGAATAATTACTAAAGCTAATCCTATTATCCCCAACTCTTCATAAATTATGGCTCCAATAAAATCATTATGCGATTCGGGTATGTAACCATACTTTTGCGTTGAGTTACCAAATCCTAGACCAAATATTCCCCCATTACTAAAAGCAATAAGTGAATTAACAAGCTGATAACTAGAATTATAAGGATCCATCATAGGATCTAACCATGTATAAATTCGTTTTAACTGATATGGCTGTAAAACAGTAGTTCCTAGAATAGTTAATATTACTGCACATACACCAATAAAAATCCAGACTATCTTTTTATATTTTTTAAAATATTGTCGTGGAGTTCCAATGAAACAAACAAAACAAATTATTACTAAAATTACTGTTGTCCCAAAATCCCTTTGTACAAATACGCCGATTACTGCAGTTATAAACACTAATAGCATTGGTAAAAAAACACATTTTAAAAATTTTTCTTTATAAAAAGCTGCTTTTACAGCAGAATTTTTAAAACGTCCTTTTACAACAAAAGCTTTATCACTTTCAGTTAAAAAATAACTCATGATTAAAATCATTGCAATCTTCATAAATTCAGCAGGCTGAATACTAAAAGCACCACCAAACTTGATCCAGGCATGCGATCCTTTTGAATCACTCCAAAACCGACAAATCGTCATTAAAATAATACCAATTACATACAACTTCATTGAAGCACTATAATCAATATATCGTGTTTTAAATACTCTAGCAATAAATATCATTACTATCGCTCCAGCAATGACATAAATTGTTTGGGTACTCATATTTTTTATAGCCAAGGTAACTGTTTTAGTTGATGATGTAACACTTCCGATTGAAGCTGAACCAATCATAACAATCCCAAAAACAGCTAGTATAAATATACTTATATAAATACTTTTATCAACTCCCCGACTAGTAAAAAGCTGTTTAAGTTTCTCAATTACTCGTTTTATTTTTATAACCTTTATTCTAGCCAAATTACTCACCTACTCGAATCCAGTCATTTTCTTTTGATTCTTTCACTACTTGATAAATAGAATAATGCGATATCTCATAAAATTCTTTATCTAATTGTTTCTCTGCACTTTTACTATCAACAATTACTTTAAATTTGCGATAAGCGTTCATAAATTCATCTTTACTTATTCCTACTTCATATGCTTTTTCTACTGCATTATATAAAGCAATAACATCAATTATTTCTTCAGTTGACCAACTATAATCCAAAGGATAGTTATAATCCATATTTACTCACTCCTTAATTTTTTTTTATTATAACGTAAAATTTATCGATTATCTACAATAACCCAGACAAAAGATAAATATTAGAATAGGATATACTAAAGGAGGTGATAACATGAACTGTGGTTTTAATTATTCTGGTTGTGGATGCAATTCTTATAGTCCATTTATTACTAACCCATTTGGATGTGGTGGATGCAACAGCTGTTGTTCAATGTCTAACTGTGGTTGTGGTGGATGCAGTGGATTTGGTTCTACAAACTGGTTTGCTATTGTCTTAGTAGTATTCTTACTATTAATTATTTGTGGAAATTCTAGAATTAGAGTAGGATAAAGTCTTTATTTCACCTCATTTTATGATATAATACTATCAGAATTTAAATGAGGTGAAACTATGTTAACAATGAAAGATATAATTGATGATCACAATGAAATAATTCGGGAAGTCTCAAAGGAAGTAACATTACCATTAAATGAAGAAGATAAACAGCTCATATTAAAAATGCATGAATTTCTAGTCAACTCTCAAGATCCTGAAATTTCTGAAAAATATGATTTACGTCCAGGTGTAGGCATTGCAGCTATTCAATTAGGAATTCCTAAAAGAATGTGTGCTATTCATCTATTAGATTATGACAGAAATGGAAATGTAACAAAGGTTAATGATTATGCTTTAGTTAATCCTAAAATCATTTCTTATACTGAAAAAAAATCTTATTTAAAAGATGGTGAAGGATGTTTATCTGTAAATGAAGAAATTCAAGGTTATGTGCCACGCTACGCTAAGGTGACTGTTAAAGGATATGACGTATTTAGTGATCAAGAAATAAAAATTGTAGCCCGCGGATTTTTATCAATCTGTTTGCAACATGAATTAGATCATTTTGATGGTACTTTATTTTATGATCGCATTAATAAAGATAATCCTTTTGCACCAATAGAAAATGCTATGATTATTGATTAAAAAACGGCTTCGGCCGTTTTTTTAGATACTTAAATATACATAAAAAGTTACTTTATTTATATATTTAAAAAATTATCACATCACTTATCTTAGTGAAAAAATAAAATTCACCCAATTACTCCAATATAATGATAATTCATTACATATAAACTAACAGCAAGAAAAAATTCAAAATATATCAAAATTAAATAAATTAAAAACAAACTATCTAAGTATATTACTAAAACTATATAGATAATTTTATAAATAAACTCAAAAAAGATTAACTGTTTTTTAAACAATTAATCCTTCTAAGTCTATATTTTAGAAAAAGCTTGTTTTAAATCTGCGATTAAATCTTCAACATCTTCTAAACCAACTGACATTCTAATCGTTTCCTGCTTTACTCCTCCAGCCAAACGCTCTTCTTCCGACATTTGAGCATGAGTAGTACTAGCTGGATGTGTTAATAATGAGCGTGAATCAGCAAAATTAGTTACATGAATAAATAACTTTATATTATTAATGACTGTTTTACCACCAGCAACGCCACCTTTTACCCCAAATGTATATAGTCCCCCAAAACCATTTGGAAAATACTTTTTAGCTAATTCATAATTAGGACTATCAGGCAATTCAGCATAACTAACCCACTCAACATCTTTACATTCATTTAAAAATTCAGCCAAAGCTCGGGCATTTTCAACATGTTTTTTCATTCTCAATGATAATGTCTCTAAACCAAGTAATGTCATATAAGCATTAAATGGTGACATACATCCACCCAAATCACGTAATGTTTTAGCAACTGCCTTAGTACAAAAAGCAGCTTCCTTTAAATCTGCATAAACGATATCATGATATGCTTTATCAGGCATATTAAATAATGGATAACGGGGGTTATCTTTCCAATTAAAGTTACCACTATCAACAATAACCCCACCCATAACATTACCATGACCTGCCAAATATTTAGTTGTTGAATAAACAACTAGATCTGCTCCAAATTTAATTGGCTTAAATAAATAAGGTGTTGGTGTTGTATTATCGACTACAAATAAAATTCCATATTTTTTTGCAATAGCACTTATTGCCTCAAAATCCAACATATCACCATTAGGATTACCAACTGATTCAACAAAAATTATTTTTGTTTTATCATTTATAGCTGCTTCCAATGCCTCTAAATCTGTAGGATTAACAAAATGTGAAGTAAATCCCATTCCTACCATTGTTCCAGATAATGAACCAATTGTTCCCCCATACAAATTATTTGCTGCTAAAATTTCATCACCACTTTGGCAAACAGTCATTATCAACCCCATAATAGCTGCTGTTCCTGAAGCAAATGCAACAGCACCAAAACCACCATCCAAAGCTGCCATTCTAGTTTGCAAAGCATCTACCGTAGGATTAGAAAGACGCGAATAGAAATATCCTCCTTCTTCTAAAGCAAATATTCTTGCTGCTTGATCAGCATCATCAAAAGTAAATGCATTTGATAAATATAAAGGCATTCCTGTTGCTTTAGTTGTTGTATCTGGTTTTTGTCCTGCATGTATTTGTAATGTTTCAAAACCATAATTTTTATTATCCATCATATAACCTCCTCAAATTGATAAAATTGTATCATAATTATCATTTTTTTTCTATAATAAAAGGTTGGCTAACCAACCTTTTACAATTATTTTCAGAAAATCTGGATATTCTTTTAAATCACTTCATCAATATCTTTTTCCTCTAATTTAAAATAATTTCTATTACTTAACTACTTTCAATCTTCTACTAAAAAATTAATAAAATCACATCACAAACAATCATTTATTAAAAAAGTGATATATTTTAATCACTTTAAATTTTTATAACATTAATAATAATCCCTTACCAAATTAACCATATCTTCAACATATAATCTTGCTCCATCAATGACATTTTGGTCAATTTCTTTAAGTTGTTTAAAAGTTAATTTAAATGAGTACTGTTCACGCATTAGTGGCAAATCAGTTTCCTGACATAACTTAATCATATTTTTCATTTTATGATCATTTATATAAAAAGCATTGACTAAAGCGATATTTCGGACTTTCTGACGATTTAAATTCTTGATAAATGCTTCAAGCTGTCCATCTTTCCATGTGGAATCATCGAAACCGATAACCATTAAATCAACACAACCACAATCATCAAAATCATCTATTTTTTTAGCATAAGTCTTAACCCATCTAGCCATAGCATCTGCAACTGGTTTGATATGTTTTGACTTGTTCGTGTACAAAATTTCTATTCTCATTTATATCACCTACTACATTTTAAATTCTTTATGTGAACTGTGTATAAACTCAATTTAATATCTCATATTTAATATTAATTATATCACTTAATTTTTATAGATTCTAGTTTTTTTAATATTAGAAAATTGAGTTTGTGGCACAATAAGTATGGAGGTGAATTAATGAAATATAGAAACTATGGATTATTCATTGTTTTACTTCTCCTATTAACTGGCTGTGTTAAAGGTGATGTAAACATAGAATTTAGTAACGAAAAAAAAGCAAATATGGATGTGGAAATATTGTTCCCAGAAAATTTTTTTAGTAGTTATAATACTTCAATTAATGAATTAAAAAATAAATTAAATGAAAATGGTCTACAAGATTGGAAAAGTGAAGAATTAAAGGAATCAATTAATGGTGTAACTTATCTAGGATTAAAGGTAATTGCACCAGAAAGTATAAATAAATCTCTTATCTCATTTGTTAAAATTGATAATAATGAAAAAAATTTTCAGGTTGAAATAGATATGAATGCAGTTAATGAACTATATAATACTAGTGAATTAAAAGATATTGATAATTATTCACTATCCAATTTAAAAACAATGGGATTGGATCTTGATTTAAATATTACTATGCCTGGTATGATCAAGGAAACAAATTTAGGTGATATTGATGATAATATAGTAAAAATAAATCTTTTAGACTTATTAACTCAAGATAAAATATCTTCAATTTCAATTATTTCTACGAATGAACAAAAAAATAATTTCCCAGTAAATTCTCTAATAATTATTAGTTTATTAGTTATTCTTTATTTTATTATACGAAAAAGTAAGTAAAGTACCTTTTTTTTACTGTCTAAAGATGTTAAAATTAAACAGTAAAAGGAGAACAAGATGAAAAAAAGAAATTGTATTATTGGACAATCTGGAGGACCCACAATCGCAATTAATGCAAGTCTTGCTGGAATCATCCATAAAGCTAAATATAGTGAAGAATATCAAAATGTTTATGGTATGATAAATGGTATTAAAGGTCTACTAGAAGAACGTTATATGAATCTTCTAGAAGAATTTAATACTGGTGAAAAAATCAATGCATTAAAACAGACACCAGCTATGTATTTGGGTTCATGTCGATTTAAATTGCCTACTCACGAAGAAAATACAGATACATATGTTAAACTATTTGAAATATTAACTAAATTAGAAATCACAGATTTTTATTATATTGGTGGTAATGATTCTATGGATACAGTAATGAAACTAGATTCATATGCTAAAAGTATTGGTAGTACTATTAAATTTATTGGTATTCCTAAAACTATTGATAATGATTTAATGGGAACTGATCATACACCAGGATTTGGTTCTGCTGCTAAATACGTAGCCTCTTCAATTTTAGAAGTAATACATGATAGTTTAATTTATCAATTACAATCTGTTACAATAATTGAAATCATGGGAAGAAATGCTGGCTGGTTAACTGCTGCTGCTGCTTTAGCTCGTAATGAATATAATGAAGCACCTGATTTAATTTATCTACCAGAAGTTGTTTTTGATATAAATAATTTTTTAGATGATATTCGTGAAGTTTTTAAAAGAAAACGTTGTGTGGTTATCGCAGTCAGTGAAGGAATTAAAGATAAAAATGGACATTTCTTAGATGATAATTCTAAATATTTAAAAAAGGATGCTTTTGGCCATGTTTTACATTCTGGAACTGGAAAAATGTTAGAAACAATTGTATTTAAAGAATTTCAATGCAAGGTTAGAAGTATTGAATTAAATGTATTACAGAGATGTGCTATGCATATTGGTAGCAAAACTGATTTAAATGAATCGTTTGTAATTGGGCAAAAAGCAGTTGAAACAGCTATTGCTGGTAAAACTGGTCAAGTTATGGGATTTAAAAGAATTTCAAATAATCCTTATAGTGTCGATTATATTTCTACTGATGTTCAGGATGTTGCTAATTTAGAACAAAAAATTCCAACTGAATGGATCAACGAAGCTGGTAATAATATTACTCAGGAATTATATGATTATTTATTCCCTCTAATTCAAGGTGAGGTACATATTAATTATCGTAATGGAATTCCTGCTTATTATAGTTGTAAACATCTTAATAAATAATAAAAGGATTATTTCTAATCCTTTTATTTTTGTATTATCATAACCATATTTTCTCTAATATTTCTGTTGCTTGATCAATATCTTGATCAAGAATTCCAGAAAATGATAATGTTATTTGGTTATTATTATTCTTATTTACTAAAATATCATTCTCTTTAGCTATTCTAATATAACTATCTAATAAGTTTTCATCAACTGACATAGTAATTTTTAAAGCTGTTTCATATAAAACAAAATTATAATGAGGAAAAGATTGTTGTAAATTCTTTAAAAGATGTTCACTTTTATTACGATAGTGTTTTCTTAATCTTCTTAGATGTCTTGATAACTGGCCATCTTCTATATACATCGCCAATGCTAGTTGTTCTAATTTAGATGCAGTTTGATGATAACCATTTGATTTTTGTAGAAATATTGGTAATAAATGATGAGGTAAAGCCATATAACTAATTCTAATTGATGGTAATAATAACTTTGAAAATGACCCAATATAAATTATATGATCATTATCAAATTTTGCCATCGCATCAATTGGCTTAGTATTGAACTTCAACTCTCCATTATGATCATCTTCAATAATATATACACCATTCTTTCTAGCATACTCAATAATTTCTAAACGACGTTGTTGTTTAATTGGATGACCATGGTAACCACCAGATGAACTATTTAAATATAATAACTTTAAATTTGCTTCTTTTAGACCTTCAATTGTTATTCCATGATCATCGACTGGCAATTTTACAACCTGCATATGACAATCATGAAAAACAGCTTCCGCCTGAGTAAATCCCCCTACTTCTATACCCACAATATTTTCTTTTTCAAATAAACTACATACATGATAAAGTAAAATTTGAAATCCTGCACCAATAATATAATTATTAACTGGGCGTCTTACACCACGATATTCATGGCTATATTTCTGTAAAACTTTCTTTAACGACAGTTCACCAAGTGGTTCACCATAGCTCAATAAATCATCACTTTGATTTAATGCTTTTTTTATATATTTTTTCCAAATATCAAGATTAAAACACTCATTGTCTACTAACTTTCCACTAAAATCATATCGATATTTATGATTATCAATTCCTATTTTATTATTAGTAATATTATTATCAATTTCACGATTACTATATTGCACATCAACAAAATAACCTACTTTTTCTTTTGAATAAATATATCCTTCAACTAACAACTGTAAATAAGCACTTTCAACTGTAGTTCTACTAACATCTAATTTTTTAGCCATTTTTCTAATCGAAGGAATTTTATCATTATACTTTAAATATCCATTTTGAATATCATCAACAATAGAATCATAAACCATTAAATATTTATATTCTTTCATAAACAGTCCCCTTTATATTCATTATAAATTACTATATTGATAAAGACAAATAAATATAATTATAATTTTTATACCATATTTAATATTTTTATGATATAACAAGAAAAAGGAGTAAATTTATGAGTACAAAAAAAAGTGTCTTAGAAACAATTGGGAAAACCCCTCTTATTCAAATAGATCGTTTTAAAGAAACTAAAAATTTAAAAAATAATTTATATGCAAAAGTAGAATTTTTTAATCCTGGTGGTAGTGTTAAAGACCGAGTAGGCTTAAAACTAATTTCACAAGCTTATCAAAATAAACAAATCAATGAAAAAACAACTATTATTGAGCCTACTAGTGGCAATACTGGGATTGGTTTAGCAATTGCCTGTGCCATTTATAACAATGATTTAATTTTAACTATGCCAGAAACAATGTCAATTGAAAGACAAAAACTATTAAAAGCTTATGGAGCAAAAATCATTTTAACTGCTGGAGCTAAAGGAATGCAAGGTGCAGTTGATAAAGCTAATGAACTAGCTTGTAAAATTGAAAATAGTTATATACCTGGACAATTTATAAATCCTAGTAATCCACTTGCCCATGAAGAAACAACTGCATTAGAAATAATTGAGGATTTTGAAGAACAAATTGATTATTTTGTTGCTGGAATTGGAACTGGTGGAACAATTACAGGAATTGCTCGAGTACTTAAAAAGAAATATCCTGATATTAAAATTATTGGTATTGAACCTAAAGATTCCCCTTTAATCACTAAAGGAAAATCAGGTTCACATGGTCTTCAAGGGATTGGCGCTAATTTCATTCCTGAAATTCTTGACTTAGATTTAATTGATGAAGTAATAACTGTTAGTACTGAAGATGCATATGATACTGCAAGAATATTTGCTAAAAAAGAAGGTTTATTAATTGGAATATCTTCTGGTGCTGCTTTATATGGAGCTACTAAAATAGCTGATCAAAATAAAAATATTATTGTTCTATTACCTGATACAGGTGAACGATATCTTTCAACTGATTTATTCGATTAAAAATCGTATTAATATTTAATATGATTTTTTATTTTCAATAAATATTATTAATCCCATTTAACAATTCAATACATATTCAAATAAACATTTTATATTACAAATACTATAGTCATATCTAAACTATTATACTAATAAATTTTGTCACAAAACTAAATAAAAATATCGCTATTAATATATTTCTTTGGCTATAAGTCCTTCATTCTTATAAAAAAAGATATTATCAAAAAATAATATCTCTAATCTTGTATTACTAAAGGCGTTGATAAATAACGTTCTCCTGTATCTGGTAATAATACAACTATATTTTTTCCTTTATTTTTTTCCTGTTTTGCTAAAAGTGTAGTTCCATATAAAGCTGCCCCTGATGAAATTCCAACTAATGTTCCTTCTAATTTTGCAACTTCTCTACTAGTTTCAAAGGCACTTTCATTAGATACTGTAATTATTTGATCATATATATCAGTATTTAAAGTATCAGGAACAAATCCTGCTCCTATTCCTTGAATCATATGTGGTCCAGAAATTCCTTTAGAAAGAACTGGAGACCCTTCTGGTTCAATTGCAATGATTTCAATTTCTGGATTTTTTTCTTTTAAATATTTTCCTACTCCACTAATAGTACCACCTGTACCAACTCCAGCTACAAAAATATCAATTTTACCTTCTAATTGCTGATAAATTTCTGGCCCTGTAGTTAAATAATGAGTATTGGGATTTACAGTATTTTCAAATTGACTAGGAATAAAAGCATTAGGAATTTCTTTAGCTAATTCTTTTGCTTTAGCAATTGCACCACTCATCCCTAAATTTCCTGGAGTTAACACAACCTTAGCTCCATATGCTTTTAATAAATTACGTCGTTCTATAGACATGGTTTCTGGCATCGTAAGAATTACCTGATACCCTAATGAAGCACCTAGTGATGCTAGACCTATTCCAGTATTACCACTAGTAGGTTCAATAATAACCGAATCAGATTTTAATATATTATCTTCAATGGCGTTAAATAGCATCGCTTTAGCAATTCTATCCTTCACACTACCTGCAGGATTGAAAAATTCTAACTTTGCATATATATTCGCTTCTAATTGATATTTAGACATATAATTATTTAATTTTAAAATCGGTGTATTACCTACTAATTCACTAACATGATTATTAATTGTCATATTCTTTTCCTCCAATATTTTTTATTATTGACAATAGTCAATAATTTATAATCTATATATTTCCTACTTGTTTAGTATGATTATATGTTACAGATATTAATTTGTCAATAAAAAAAGCCCAAGGGCTTTAGTTAAAATAATCATCTATTTGACTATTAACTTGAGTAATTAAATCTTGAAGTGTGATTCCATCAACATATTCCTTAATAACTTTATCCAATCCTTGCCAAAAAGGTAATGTAAGACAGTCATTACTTCGTAAACAGATTTCATTGTTCTCTTTTAGACAAGCTATAGGTGCCAAATCTCCCTCAGTAATTCTTAATATGTCCCCTACAATGTACTCATCTGGCCTTTTAATCAAACGATATCCACCAGCATTCCCTCTTAAACTTTGTAAATAACCAGCCTTATTTAGTAAAGAAATTATCTGTTCAAGATATTTAACTGTTAATTCTTGTCGTTTAGCAATATCTTTTAATGGGATAAATTTACCATCATCATGCATAGCGATATCTAACATGATCCTTAAAGCATAACGTCCCTTAGTCGAAATTTTCATTTATGCTCACCTCAATATAATAATACTGATATTATTAACCGAATACAAGTAAAAATTAGTCATTTATACTATCTATTATGCAATTATCTTTTTTTTCTAATAAAAAACTATGTTCAATATTATCTAAATTTTCTAAAAAATCACTCAAATCAGTAGGCGTAATTAGTATATGATCAAAAATGTTAGTAGTTTTTGTTACTTCAATATCAACTGCTTGTAATGCATAGTATACTAATTCACTACAATAAAGTGTCTTATCATCATAAGTAATCATACTATAATCATATGGGGTTCCTAAATAATCTAAAGCATGAAATAAATATGTTTTAATAAACTCACTGCTTTCATTAAAACGATATCCAGAAAGAGCTTTAAGATATGATTCTTCTTTTAAATTTGCCATCTGATCAAAAGTTCTAACTTTAACACCTGAGGAATTACTATCTAAGACAAGAACTTCATCTTGAGTTTGATAATGTTTAATAATCTCATGATAATATTTATCCTCAGGTTTAAAAAAAGCTAAAAACTGCTGGTAACTGCCAATATAAAATACTGTATGTTTCCATCTTCCTGGAATAGCATATGAACTTAAATAATTTGTATTTTCAATATTTATAATATCTCCAACTTTAAAAATATCTGTATATTCTAATAATTCGCTATATTCAATAACCTCTTCTTTTTTTATTGGTTTACTTTCTACAGCTACAGTTTGATCACTCATTTTATTTTCAAATGAACAACCACTTATTATTAATAAAAATACTATTCCAAAAAGAAATTTTTTCATCAACTCATCCTTTAATCTTTTATCATACTTAGTCCCACACGATGTTTATTAATATCAACATCAATAACATAGACTTCAACAATATCTCCTATACTTAGTTTATCCAAAGGATGCTTAATTCTTTCATGTGAAATTTTAGAAATATGAACTAATCCATCATTTTTTAATCCTATATCAATAAATGCACCAAAATCAACTACATTTCTAACAGTTCCTTCTAATACCATACCAGGTTTCAAATCATCAATTTTTAAAATATCTTTTTTCAATAAAGGAGTTGCATAATTATCTCGTGGTGAACGATTTGGTTTAATAAAGCTATCAATAATATCCTCTAATGTATAACTATCAATTTGTAACTCATTCATTATTTCTTCTTTATTAAGATTGCCTAATTTTTCTGCTATTTCTTTAGTTCCTAATGCACTTTCATTAGCTCCAATCAACTCCAATAATTTTTTAGCCTGTTGATAATTTTCAGGATGAATTGCAGTGGCATCAAAAGGATCATTTGCTCCAGGAATCCGTAAGAATCCAATCGCCTGCTGATAAGTTTTAGCCCCTAACTTACTAACATTCATAATCTCTTTACGATTAGTAAATTTTCCATTTTCATCACGATATTTAATAATATTTTTTGCAACACCAGCATTTAACCCAGCTACATATTGAAGTAATGACACAGAAGCTGTATTGATATCAACCCCAACATTATTAACTGCTTTTTCTACAACAAAATCTAATTGTTCTTCTAATTGTTTTTGTGCAATATCATGCTGATATTGACCAACACTAATTGCTTTAGGTTCAATCTTTACTAATTCTGCTAAAGGATCCTGCAATCTACGTGCAATTGATACTGCTGAACGTTCTTCAACTTGATAATCTGGAAATTCTTCTTTTGCTAGTTTACTAGCTGAATAAACAGAAGCTCCAGCTTCAGAAATAATTGCATAATCAACATTAAGATTATTATCTTTAATCAACTGTGAAATAAAAGCTTCACTTTCACGACTTGCAGTACCATTACCAATAGCAATAATCTCAATATTATATTTCTTAATAATATCTAAAAGAACTTTCTTTTCTTTATCATAATTAGCTTTAGGAATTGTAATAAAAACTTTATCAATTTTTAATACCTTTCCTGTTTGATCTACTACAGCTAATTTACATCCTGTTCGATAAGCAGGATCTAATCCCAAAACCATCTTATCTTTTAATGGTGCCTGCATCAATAATTTTTCTAAATTAATAGAAAAAACTTTTAATGCCTGTTCACTTGCTTTTTCTGTTAATTCACTACGAACCTCACGTTCAATCGAAGGTAACAATAAACGATTTAAACTGTCTTCTACAGCTTTGAATAAGTGTTCATTAACACTACTATTTCTATTCTTAGTAACTCCTCGATTTATATATTGAGTTAAAAAATCTTTATCTACTACTATATTTACTGCTATTACTTTTTCATTTTCTGCTCTATTTATTGCTAAAATACGATGAGATACAATTCGATTAACTCGTTCATGATAATCATAATACATTTCATATACTTTAGCTTCATCAGGATTTTTCTTTTTAACTTTAGTTTCAATTATTCCTGATTTATATATTATATCTTTAACAAATTTACGATATTTAATATCATCACTAATAACTTCTGCAATAATATCTAAAGCTCCTTGAATAACATCCTCAATAGATTCTACTTTATCATTTAAATATTTTCCAGCTTCTTGATTAATATCCCCTTTTGGTAAAGATAAAATCCATTTACTCAAAGGCTCTAAACCTTTAGCTTTAGCTTCAGTTGCTCTAGTTTTTCTTTTTTCTTTATATGGACGATATAAATCTTCAACTTCATTTAACTTTGTTGCTTTTAAAATATCACTTTTTAACTGATCAGTTAACATTCCTTTTTCATCAATTAATCTAATTACATCCTCTTTACGTTTTAATAAATTAACTTGATATTGATAATATTTATCAATATTTCTTATTTGATCTTCATCCAAACCACCTGTTGCTTCTTTACGATAACGAGCAATAAATGGTACTGTATTACCTTGTTCCAACAATGCCAATACTGCATTTATCTGTTTTTCAGTTATTTCTAACTCTTTTACTGCTATTTTAATAATATCTTCGTTCATAATTACTCCTTACTAAATAATCTTAACTCTAATATTCTATCTCATTTTTATAAAATATCAACTCTTGAAATTAAAAAGTTTAATAATTATAAAAGAAAGTCTAAACAACAAAGATTAGACTTTCTCAATATAAATTATTTCTTTTTCTTTCTAGATAAATATGCAATTACACTTAATGAAGTTACTGCCCCTAGTGCTGAAACTAAATTACTATCATCACCAGTTTTCACACTTGCAGTTGTATCTCCTGGTTTTACTGGTGTATTAGTATCTACAGATGGATTATTTGGTTTTATTTCTAATCCAGACATTGCTTTTGTTAGTGCTGCTACTACAGCTTCTACTTCTTCTTTTGTTGCTTCTGGATTATTTAATACTGCAGTTGCTTTTTCTACCTCAACATCTACCACTTTTAATGATGCTGCTGTGTAGCTTGCTCTATTTAACCCATTTGCCTTACTGATTAAATCTTGTAATAAATCTTTATTTGGTTTTAATTGACTTTCTATATAATCTGCTTTTACAATAATATCTAAAACTTCTCTAGCCGATACAGTAGTATCTAATTTTTCATTTAATGCTGTTAACTCAGTTACAAAAACTGCCCATGATTCAACTGTATAATCTTTATCATTTAAATTATTTAATTTTATTAGTACATCTTTTGCTTTAGTAATATCAACTAAAGATTTTTTTGCTTTTGATAAATTTAAATATGCATTATCTAACATATTTTGAGAAACAATAGATGCGCTTAACAATATTTGAGCTTCATTAATACTTACATTAAGATTATCAACAGTTACTTTAGAATAATTATTCTTATCTAACGAATTAATTTCATTTACTAGATTTGTTAATCTTGTCTTATTACCAGATTCAATTACTCCATCACTATATTCATAAAGATCAATACCTGCTACTGCACAACTTTGTTTTGCACCACCAGCATAAGCTTCATAAGCAGTTAATTTAATATATTTAGCATCAATAGGAACAAACTCAACATATTGTATTTGATTTGTATCCTGCCAGATTCCTGATGCTACAGAAGTAAATTCCTGACCATCTGTACTAACAGATATTTCATACTGCTTAATTCTACCACTATTACTATTTTGACGTGGTGTATAAGCAAATTTATATATTTGTTTTGTTTCATCTAATTTTAATGTTACTGATTGTGGTAAATTGATATTTGCATCTCCCCATACTGAGTGCCAATATGTATTTGGATTATCATCAATAACATTACTTGCAGCTCCATCTGTGTTTTCTGCAGTACTTGTACTATGTTGAGAAGTGTAGCTATCTAAAGTTATACCACTAACAATTTTTGTAAAATCATATATTGTAGTATTTAATGCTTCAACTTTACCATTTTTAATATTTTCAATAACACCATCAGTTTCAATAATCTCAATAGCTTTCATTATTCCATTGATTGATGCAGGTAAATTGACTTCAAATACGATCGTATCACTCCCTGATCCAGATAAATAATCAGCAAAAATAATTTGGTTACCAACATCTAATTTTAATTGAGGATTACCTGCCACTAACAAATCCTGATTAAATTTTAATGAAATATTAAGTTTTCCATCATTAACACTAGTACTTAGACTAACAAATTCTGGATTTTTCATTTGTTCTGTTTTTGTTCCTGCACGAATAAAATCATCATTAAATTCAGTATATCTTAACTTAAATGTTCCATCTGTATCATCTTCATAAAGCAATCCAAAACGAACATCATCTTCATTATTTTCTAGTACACTTAAACAAGAATATTGGAACTTACCAGTATTTAAAATCTGACTATTTGTCCAAGTAATATCACCAGTTGTTTGATCCACCTCACCAATATGTACCATTCCCTGAGTTCTTGGTGAATGATCTGGATTAGTCATTACCACATACTCTTTTCCATCGTGTGTATAATTGACAACTGAAAGTTGACAGTAAACTTCATTAATATCAGTTCTATCAACTCTATCCCAAGTAAAACCGCCATCACTACTTGTTGCAACATAAACTTTATTTGCATATGTATTACGCATAAACAATTTAACCTGTCCATTATTTAACTGAACTGCTTGAGATTCAGTAAACATTTGACCACTATTATTCATTGTCTCACGATCATTTCCCATATTCTCTTGTGGTGATTTACCTAAAGTCCATGTTTTACCATCATCCGCACTAATAATCATTGCTGAAGATTGACTTCCACCAACATTACTGCTTGCACTATAAACAGGGAATGCTAATTTTCCATCTTTTAACTGAAGTCCCACACCAGGACCTGTTCCTAAAAACATCATCCAATCTTGTTTTACTTGTGGGGTTATATCAACTGGATTAGCCCATGTTTTACCATCATCATCAGAATAAGTCAACCATAAATACTGGGTATTCAATACATGTAATTCCCCTTTATCAGGACTATCTTTCAACATATAGATATTTCCTTTATAGTCACCATTTAAATAAAGACTACCACGTTCATGATATGGTGCATCGTTTTCTAATATAACTGTGTATTCTGTTTTATTATTTTGATCATCATATACATATCCTAATCCATTTTCTGGACGAACTGTATACTGATTACCATCAGTGTCAAATAATTGTAAATAATCTACCCCATTAATTTTTGTATATCCAGTTCCCGTAGTCAACTGACTAGAATCCATTAATCCAGATGATTCTGGGAACATATCTACTAATAAATAAACGCGTCCAGTTTCTTTATCTTCCAACATACTACTATCAATTAAAAATGCTGATGATGAAGGATTATTTTGATTTGAAATCAAATCAGTAACAATTATTGGATCTCCAAAAGTGTCTTGATTAGCTTCACGTCTTCTAAGTGAAATATCAATATTTCCATAATCTTGAGCCCCCGTTTGACGTTTGTCAATAGCAGCTAATAAAGTTCCTTTTGAAGTTTTTAACAATGATGGAATACGATAGCCTGAATCATCATAACCTTGGTAGAATAAATTTTCTGTTTCAGTCTTTATGACATTTGTCATATCAATTTCTTGACCTGGCTGCCAAGTTGTTAAAGTATGTTCTTGACTAATTGCACTAGTATCTAATATCTCATCATATGCTTTAATATAATCAACTACTCCAGATAAAGCTTCTAAATCATTTCCTGATGTATCAATAAATCCCAAATTAACCGCATTTGCATCTTCTAAAATATTAAAGAATCCCTCTTGCACTGCAGTAGTATATTTATCAATATATACACCATCTAAATAAAACATAAAGCCTTTACCACTGCCATTATCTTTAGTAATCGTAATTGTATGCCATGCAGTATCTTTTACTGTTCGATTAGCTCTAGAGATAGAACTAGTAGGCATAACAAAATCTTTAGTTCCTTCAATATTCAATCCAAATACATCCTGACTAGGATCAACATATAAATCAATATATTTATTTGAAGTATCTCTATTTGAAATAGAGAACAATGACATTCTTCCTGAATTTGAATCATTAACTCGATATCTTATCGAAATACTTCCTTTAGTCATTGCAACTAATTTATCTAAATTATCATTATCTTGTACCCGATCAACATTAGCATCCTTATAATAAACACTACTATGTTCGTAAATAACACTTTCAAGTTTCCCTAAATGATATGAAATAATTTGATTTTCATCAATTGCACTATTATATAACTCCAAATCTTTTAAATTACCAGTCATTGGATAGTTATTTTGACCAGTAGACCTACTTCCAATTCCAAAGCCCATATAATTTGGATTTGTAATTACCCCATTAGTAAATCCTGATGAAACATTACCCTCTAAAACTTTTTTTCCATCTAAATAAATTCGGTAATAATTATTCCCAGACATTGTAAAGGTAACTTTATGTTCTAATGTAAAATCGATCTCGCTAAGTGTCACATTTGAATTACTTAGCATTTGCCCTCCTGAAGCATTTCTTAGTTCAACACCTAACTTTTTAGCACTAGGAATCACATACAAAGTAAAATAATTATTGGCAGTAGTGTTATCACCAATAAAGAAAATAGAATTAACTCCTCCATCACTGTTACTTCCAAGACTGAATGTTCCATTAATTGTAAAATCATCCAAATTAACATAATTACTTAAATCGCTACTTGCATCAATTGCTCCTGTTCCATTATCGACTACTGTAATCATATCTGTAGAATATTGATTAGTTGGCTCAATTATTCTACTTTCCTGAGCATAAGCAGGTATTGTCATTAAAGGTGTCATTACTGTTGTCGAACCTAATAATGAAGCCACCAATACTGAACAAGCTATTCCCTTTTTCATTTCTCTCCTCCTTTAGTCTACATATAAATTTTGTTTTATTTATACAATAATGTAGACACTTTATGGAATAAACTCTATCATCAAATATACTTAGTGTATTTACAAATTATATTGATTTATTTACAATTTTTTACTATTAGATAAAATATGATTGTATTCTTCGACTGTACAAATAATATCATTAAAGATTTCATTATCTAATAATTCTTTAGCTTTTTCAAGTGATGCAAATAAATAATCAATATGCTCATTAGAAAGATGAACACAATCATTTTTAGGAATACATAAAAAACCAATTCCAACAGTTTGATAATCTTCTCTAACCTTAGTAAAAGTATAAGCTGGCTTTAAAATTATAATATCTAATCCTGTTTCCTCTTTTAATTCACGAATCAAAGCTTGATTAGGTGTCTCACCATACTCTAATCCACCCCCTGGTAACTCCCAGTAACCTAAACCATCACTTGAAGGATGGATTCGTTTCATCAATAATATTTTATTATTTAATACGACAATACCTTTAACAGTAATATGAAATCTTACATTTTCCATGTTTTACCTCCATTTGATATCTATATCATAACACTATTATTAATAAAATTGTTTAATTTTTATGCCTAATAGTGTTATAATTGTTAGGAGGTGATATTATTATGATAGATTTCAAATCAGAAGTTTTGAAAATAAAAGACCAAATGATTGAAGATATAAAAAATTTGTGTGCTATTCCTTCTACACAAGATGATAGTACTATAGCGGAATTCGCACCTTTTGGTAAAGCAAATCGACAGGCATTAGATGCAATGTTAGAAATTGGAAAACGTGATGGTTTTGATGTCGAAGATGTTGATGGATATGCTGGTCATATTGATATTGGCGAAGGAGATGAGACATTTGGTATTCTAGGACACTTAGACGTTGTTCCTGTAAATGAAGTGGGATGGGATAGTGATCCTTTTAATGTTATTATTAAAGATGATAAATTATATGGTCGTGGAGTTGCAGATGATAAGGGACCATTATTAGCTGGATACTATGCAGCCAAAATTATTAATTCTTTAAATATTCCTACTAAAATGAAAATTAGAGTCATTTTTGGATGTAATGAAGAATTAGGAAGCAGTTGTGTAAAATATTATTTTACAAAAAAGCCATATCCTAAAATGGGGTTTACTCCTGATGCTTCCTTTCCTGTTGTTTATGGAGAAAAAGCTGGATGTGGATTTAATATTGAGGGTCATGTTGAAAAAGGTGGATTGATTTATTTATGTGCTGGAAATCGTCCAAATATAGTTCCAGAAACATGTGAAGCTGTTATTACTGGAAATTATAAACAATATGTTGATTCATATCGAAAATTTTTAAATGCTAATAATTTAGTTGGTGAAATTGAAGAAGAAGGAAATCATACAAAACTTATCTTAAAAGGAAAATCTGCTCATGCCAGCACCCCAGATGAAGGGATTAATGCAATAATATTCCTTTGTAAATATTTAGCAACTGTAGTGGATAATAAACTAGTTGACTTTATATTAGAGTATCTTGATGATTGCAATGGTAAAAAATTAGGTATTGATCATACTGGTATGATGGGCTCTTTAACTTTAAATCTCGGTGTTATTTCATATTGCAAAGAAGAGTTTAAAATAATACTTGATTTACGTTGTCCTCATGATATGGATTTTGATGGAATGATTGAAAAATTCCAAACGGCTTGTGCAAATTATGGTTTTAGAGAAAATCATAATATTGGTAAAGCATTATATATCGATCCTGATTCAGACTTAATTAATAATTTACACACAGCTTATGTTAATGTAACTGGAGATACTATTAACAAACCCCAAGCTATTGGGGGGGGGACTTATGCTAAGTCAATGCCTAATTGTGTTGCTTTTGGAGCTGAATTTTTAGGTGAGGATAATCTAATTCATGGAAATAATGAAAACATTAAAATTGATTCCTTATTAAAAGCTACTGAAATATATTGTCATGCTCTTTATAATTCTATCAAAGTCTAGAACTTAATGTTCTAGACTTTTTATCAATAATCTGATAAACTATTTATACTTGCAGACATGGCGAAACTGGTATACGCGCTATCTTGAGGGGGTAGTGGGCAAATGCTCGTGCGAGTTCAAATCTCGCTGTCTGCACCAAAATGATACTTTTAAGATAGTTTTATCACTATCTTTTTATTATAATCATCGTTCTATACAGGCTAAATAATTTATGATATAATTATTTGCAAACAATAAAGCCAGTGTAGTTTAATGGCAGAACGCATGAATGGTAATCATGAAATTCAAGTTCGATTCTTGGCTCTGGCACCATTTTTTCCACTTCGAACAACAGTTAGTAAAACGGTTATTCAAGAAAAAATTTTTTTCATAAAGGCTTTTCACAAAAAGCTTTCCAAAAAAGGCTTTTCCCAAAAGGCTTTTATATAACCATTTAATCTAGCCAAAGCGAAGTTTAAAAATGATGCTATTATAGTTGAATTGATTTTCTAATATGTTATACTAAATACAAGTTATTATTTAACTTAAATTTATTAACATATACAAATCAATCAATATATAGTATATATATTGTTCATCGATTCTAACTTCTCTTTAGAATTAGATGGTCTCTTAGAGTGTCTTCCTACAGATACTCTTTTTTGTTTGTATTGTATTAAGTTAATACCAATTTTAGCACAATAATATAATTAATAAAAGTCTTATAACAAAAAAATATCACATTCATCCAGCAATTAATAATTTGCTATTTCATCAGTATTTTATATATCTTTTTTGTTTCAGGCTCAATTATAATCTTATCAACATTATTTCTAACATATTTATACTTTTCTTCGCAGGAGCGCATATCTCCATAACGCTGCTTGTTTATTGTCACCCTATCAATTCCCCTTTTTTTATCTTCCAGTCTGTCTATAGCTTTATTTATAGGCTTTAACAGCTCAATATAATCTTCATCATTTATAACTGCTTTTAAATATTTATTTTTAATCCTTCTTATTCTCATATTTAGCAGTTTTAGCTGATAATCAATATTGTTTACAAGCTCAGCTTTCATTTTACTTACACTTACATCAGGCTCTTGTTCAGCGAATACTGTATCTAATTTATTTTCACTTATTATAGTATTACATTCAGGACATTTGTAATAATTATATCTTTGTCCAGTTGCAGAAGTTCCATGCGTGTTTATAAAAAACTTCCCACAACTTTTACAGTATAATCTCTGATTATATATATACCCCTCACCTGTTTTGCTGTATCTTCTTGTTACTCGCTGTGCTTCATCAAACAAACTGTCTTCTATTATTCGTGGAACTATATCCGTATAATCCTTACCCTTGTAATGCAATAAACCAGTATATATTTTATTTTTAAGTATCCGCCTTATATGTGCGTTATCAAAAATTATATTCCTACTGTTGGATATTGCGTTCACTGTTATTCTAATATCATCAATAGAATAACCTTTTTTAGCCATTTCAAACATACGTCTAACAATTTTACTATCAGTAGGATGAATATATATATTCTTATCTTCACCTCTAAAATATCCAAATGAAACAATACCGCCACAGGGGTATCTTCCACTTTCAGCAATTGACAAAAGTCCATCATTAGTACGTTCAACAATTCTTTCACGTTCATACTGATTATTTAAAATTTTAATATTTGTTGAAAATCTGTCACTTGCCGTCTTAATTGATGTCTGATCATAGATACATTTTAAAGCTGCACCATGATTATTAAACATCCTAAGTAATGAATTGCTGTCAAACATTTCCCTACTTAATCTCGATAAATCATAACATATTACGGCATACACTTCGTCTTTTTTTATTTTTTCTATAAGTTCTTTTATTTTTGGACGTTCCAGTGATTTTCCGGAATATCCATCATCAATAAAAAATTCAATTTCATCAGCATTTTTTACAAGCTCCATCATCAAAGCATGCTTGATAATCATTTCTTTTTGCATATCTACTGATACACCATCATTTTTTTGTTTTAACGTTGATACTCTTACGTATCCTGCAATTATTCTTCCCATAAAAATCCTCCTTCTAATTGCAAAAAAAAAGGTGCGGAGATGGATAAATTATCCAAGCCCCACACCATTGTTAATAACAGTAACACATTTTTAGATATGAATTAATTTTTATTTGAAGTTTCCTTTGTATTTTTTAATTTCTTAGCCAGTTCTTTCCACCTGCCGTTTATTCTCCAGTTTCTGTTTCTAGTTCTTTTTTTCATTTTTTTGACCTGTTCTACTCGTCGCTCAAAATCAGCAACTCCAATTTTACAAAAAACATAGCTCCATGGATCAGTTCCATCTTCACTTACTTTTTCTCTATAGTCAGTCACTTCCATGACTTTCTCGACTCTAGCCACTTGAAAAAAATCATTTTTATTTTTTCCTTTTTTTATTGCCACTTCAGTAAGTACATAGTCACCTGCCTCGATCGTATCAATCGGACACATAAAGCTGTATACTGGTTGCCCAGACCGTATTGGTCTATCAATACCGTGTCTGAATTTTACATTTACTACTTTCATTTACTTACACCTCATAAAAAGATGGAACAAGTTCCATCCTATCTGCCTATTTGTCTGTCAGTTTTTTTTTCAAAATTAAATTTTCTTGATGATAACTGCTTTAAATCTTCATTCCAGTCTTTTGAAACCGAAAACTCTTTACTAACTTTGACATCTCCAAGCTCCGCAAGTTCTTTTTCTAATGAGTTTCCTAATTCAATGCCAGCTTTATCATTATCGAAGCAGATAACAACATCACGGCTATATTCTTTAGCTGCATTAACAACACACTTATACTTAGAAACACTTCCGCATACTACAAATATATCATTAGAAAGGTCTTTTCCCTGCCGTTTTGCAAGCGTTCGATATGACAGCATATCAATATACCCTTCAAAAGCATATATCTTAGCTCCTGGAGAAATCCCCGCTGTTTTTGCATTATCTGGAAATACCCTCCAGCCAAGATCGTAGTTGCATCCCTTAAAATCTCCTTTAAAAGAAGAAATGCTTGAAATTGCCCTTCTGCATATGCAACTGTACAGTCCCATTTCTTTTGAAATGAAGGCAACAGACTTATAACCATACATTGTTATTTGAGCTATTTCACCTTTTTTTATCCCATTAAGAACAATATCGGGGTCTATTTTTCTTGTTTGAATCAAATACGCCATCACATTTCGATAGGTACTGTCTATTTCAAGCTGATCTTTTAATGTCTGATGACAGGATTTAATTTTTTCAATTCTCTCTTTTGGTGACATATCTTCATATGCCTTTTTTTTGTTGTCTGTAAGTTCAACTTTAAAATCTGGGTCAATTCTACCCTGGAGAAAATTAACTGCATCCTTGAACGTATGTATTCCCTCTATTTGTGTTTCCATAACAAAAGAAATTACGTCTCCACCATGACGTGTTGACTGTCGAAAGAATGAATTTGTAGCTGGATAGATAACAAGAGAACTGAAGTCACCTCCATCATTTGCACTGCCAACAATTCCAAGATAACCGTTTTTCTTAGTTACTTGAAAATATTCATTTGCCAAATCTACAATACTAACATGATCTTTAATTTCTTTAATCATTTTTTTTGATATCGCCATTTTTATCCCTCCACTTCATTAAACTGTCAAAGATGGAACAAGTTCCATCTTTATAGAGTTCTACTTTTAGTTTTTGTATTTCCGCTGCTTCTCTGTTTGGCAATCTTTTTTGCTTTCTCCAACCGTTCATTTATAACCTGTTTGTTTTCTTTTCTACGAGACCAGTTAAACAGATTTTCAAGTTCCTTTGCCGTCACATTCAAACAGTCAATTCTTTCTTCACTGCCGTCTTCTTTTGCACGACCTTTAAACTGAATGTTGTAACTTTCACGATTCAGATAAAAATAACGCTTATTATCGTCATTCTTGTCGTGTTTAATCATGTCCCATGGAACGTTCAAGTAAGCCAATCGTTCATTTCGATTGATTCCATGACTGTCAACTCCAAAATCCGTACCTGTTGGTCGGAAAAGTTCTGATGGCAGCATTACTAGTCTCATTTTTAGTCTTTTGCCTTCTCTATCTTTGTATGTTCGGTGATAAGAAGGTTTTTGACTGCACTGCTTATTAGAAAATACGATTGCTAATTTGTTGTTTTCCATACTGTTTTCCACCTTTTTTCATTACTATTTCTTTTTATTTTTTTTATTAATCTTGCGTATGATCATATTTCTATGATTATACACACCGTTATCAGACAAAGCATTTTCCACAAATAATTGCTATCACCAAAATTATTCTTGATATATCTAACTGCTTCATCAACCCGTAATTCTTTTGTTTGATTGACTAAATCTTCAATCTTCGCAAATAATTTTTCATCAATCATAACTACACTCCTCTTGTATAGACATGGAACAAGTTCCATCTGATATTCAGTTCCAACAAAAAAAGACAATCATTCGACTGTCTTAAATTATTTAATTTTTTGACGGAACAAGTTCCATGCCCTCTAAAATTATCTATATGATAACATTATAACACGTATTTTGTGTAAAAATGTCCCCACTTTTATCTTTGCCTGATTCTCATTTTTGGTTTTGTTTTATGCAAATTTCTATAGGCATTATTATTTCTCATAATACGGTTTTTTATATATACATTATCATCAAATCGTGAAGAATACTGCTTAACCATTTCATCATGAAAATTTGGTTTTATCCAGTGTTCACGACAGCTCGTTTCAAAACGATAAACAAGGTCTTCAATATCTATATCTGAAATATCATTGATATTTTTTTCCAGAAGCCCGTCATGATCTATATCTGTCCCTCTATCAAGGACAGCTAATGTATAAGACATATAAACTATATCTGCTGGAGAATAATATTGAAACTGCTCAAAATCTTTTGGATCAGCAAGCAGGCAGTATAACCAAAGATCCTCATGCTTTACATTTTCCATAATAAAATCAAGATACCATTCTTCTGCTTCTTTTTCCGCTTTTTTTAACATCTCAAGATATTCCTGTTCCTGCTTTTCTTTTTTTGCTTTCTCTGCAAGTATTCTTTTATACCTAGTTATATCCAGTTCTATCAGATACAGTATCTGAAGAAACAGATTTTTATTTAGTGTCTTATCTTTAGCTATATTAAATTCATACTTTGGTTTCAAATCATTTTTGAAACGATATAACGATACTTTTAAGATTTTGTCATCAGAATGCAGGAACGCATTATATCGTTTTTGAGCATAATTATAGCTATAGCATTTTTCATTTCCCACAACCAGCATATAACAGTGACTTTTATTCAAATAAATCACCCCTTATCTCCATGTTACTTTTTTACATATATATAATAAACAGCAAGTATAATAATACCAATGCCAGCAACAACTGGTACAGCCGAAGTCCAGATGGAACTAGTTCCATCTCCCACCGCTACATCTTTCTTAGCGTTTTCAGCCTGCTGTTCAATTTCTTTGACATTACTAGGTTTTTCTTCTGCATATTTATGTGGTTCTTCAACTGTATCTTCTTCCAGTTCTACCCAGCCTTCAGGTCTGCTGACTTTTATATTAAAATCATAACGTGAATGTCTTTCATCAACCATAAAAGCCTCCTGGTCATATGTATATACCCATTGACTGGAATTGCTGTCATATACACGTATACAATAAGAACCATCTTCAACGAAGAAAGTCCATTCATTACCAACCTCGGCAATTTTCCAAGTTTCATCAATATATTTACCGTTTTTTTTAAATTCAGCCCCTGTTAAACAAACTTTTAAAGCACTGTCAAATCCCGCCTCAGATGTATCTACATGAAATTTTAATACACCTACATTCACTGCATTTACAGGCTCAATGCGTGCAAAGCATAACATAGCTATCAATAAGCTAAGACTAAAAACAATTTTTTTCATTTACATATCTCCTCGTATTTTGCAGGATGGAACAAGTTCCATCCTAATATTTTTTTCCAGCAACAAGTGATCCGTCAACATATTCAAAATGCATATAATCTTTGATGTTTTTATAATCACCGCCCCAGTAGAAGCCGTATTTTTTCCATATGCCAACTATCTCACCATCTATTTTATAATATGACGGTGCATTATTCCATACAGAACTGCTCGTTCCTTTAATTCCTTTAACATAAGGATTAAATGCAGGATTAATGTCTACAGCAAAACCAAAAGAATGATTAGACATTGTTTGAGTTGTTCCGGTCATTACCCTCCAGTTGAAGCATCCATTATCATACGCCCTGAAACCTTTTGCCTTCATTTCTCTATAAGCGTTCTGGATAGAACTAGCAAGTTTTTTATGACATGTAAGTGAAACCTGTTTTGCTTTACCGTTTTTATCTAAAATTTCAACAGATATCGTAGTGAGATATTTTCTACATTCATTTTCCGAACTAGGGACACCATTTGGAAACAGCCATCTAACACGTTCATTTTTAGTTCCCGTATTTGCAGGCTCACCGCTAGAATCTCCGCCAGTACCAAAAGTACGATTTTTTACCTGCTCCAGTTCCTCATTTGTCAGATTGTCAAACATTGTGAGGTTATAGCTCTCGATATGATTTTTAATCTTATTAGTATATCTGCTTCCTTCACAGTATCCTCCATTTGCGAGTGCAATTAATACTTCAGTATAATCCTGAACACCCTTGCAGTGATATTTTTCACTAATAAGCTTAGAATACGCTTCGACGCTTTCTTTTCTGGAGTTAAACTTTTGCCACTTTCCAGAAGAAGTGACATAGCTTCCAGCAGTTCCAGTTCCCTTAATTCCAAACAGATTATTTGCATTTTTGGCAATGGAACTAGTTCCCCAGCCAGATTCTTCTATTGCCTGTGCAAGAGTTACTGAGGTAAGTATCTGATAAGCACTTTTATACTCATAACTGTATTCAGTTACAGACATAATAAACTCATACTGTTCAGCAGTTAGATTTTCAATGTTGGAAATTCCATTTCCTGTATTACTGTCTTCACTATCACCAGAAATCGCAGCAATTATGATCAGCGGTACAAGAAAAAACATAATTATCTTTACTGCATACTTTCTATATTTTGACATACTACTCCATCATTTTGAACATATCGTCAGTAACCTGAATCTGGATAGGAATCCTTTTGTTTCCAGCAATCAGTACTGCCTCACCCATCTTAAACCTGTCAATAAGTGATGCTTCACCTTCGGTAAGTGTAGTCAGTTTCGTAAGATCGCTAATTCCGTCCCGTTCAAGGTTCATAATAAGTTTATATGTACTAGAATTGAAGATAGCTTTTCCACTTGTCAATACTTTATCGTCAGCAAAGTCATGTACTTCCTGTGTAGCCAAGATCGTTGCATTATTATACTTTCTTGAACGTCTTACAAACTGTTCAAGCATTTTAGCTGTTTCACCAACAAGAATAAGAAGATGCGCTTCATCAACGCAAAAAACTGAAAATACCGATTCATCTAGACATAAACTCCAGCTGAATTGAAGAATTATATGCATTAAGGCATTTCTTAAACCTTCAGTAAGGTTAAAAAAGACCTTCGTTCCAAATCCAATAAATGGATTTGCCGTTTCTGAAACATTTATAGTCGTCTTACCATCAAAATAAATGGCATATTCGTTGATAAGTGGCTTGATTTTTAAAGACAAATCTTTATATGCTCGATATTCATCATCAAATATTTCTGCACTTTCCATCTTTTCAATGTGTTCCTGCAATACGGCATTGAAATTTGTGAAAGTCGGATATTTTTCATACCCCAAATATCTAAAATTAGTATCGTTGTCAATTCCAACACTTTCGTAAGTCTTGACTGCTATATCTCCTATAACCGCAAGCGTTTCATCACGGATCTGGGGACTAAGATATTTTAAAATAATTTTAATGTCTTCCACAACATTGTATATAGCTAGTTTAGTGTTATATTTTTCAACTACATCTTCTTCATCGGAAGAAATAGGTTTTAAATCAAATATATTGATTCTAGCTTTTGAAGTTCCCATATTAAAAAAAGAACCACTTGCTCTTTCTATAAGCGGTTTTATCTTATTTTCTGGATCAATCCAGATAATTTTTCTTTTATAAAGCATGTGCTGCATCATAATCGAATTTAGTGCAGTAGTTTTACCAGAACCTGATTTTCCTACTGCAATCAAATTCCCGTTAAGACGGTTCTGCTCAACTGCTATGTTTCTATCATTAACATAAACAAACTGATCAAACATAATTTTTCCGCCATTGTACTGTTCATTTCCTATTAACAATCCTTTTGGATCATCTAAGGTATCAAATGTAAACGGGTACAAAGAAGCCAGATTCAATGATGGTAACAGTACTCCAAGATTGCGTTTCATTTCACTGTTAAAACCGTCCTTATAAAACCATACTGATGTTCTTTTATAAAGTTTTTCCTGTATACCAATCAATGACTGTAACTGCCATCCCATCACACTCAACTGCATCTTCAATTTTTGATATTCTTCATTAAGTTCACTTACACTATCGGCAATGATCATTACATTAATAACGACATTATATGTTTTATCCCTTCTCGCAACTAGATGAGCAACCATGTTGTTTAGCGCTGTCACATCCTGAGATATTTTCTCTCTTTTAGTAACATCAACTGTTTCACGATATTCTCGCTCCATTTTATTTACCTGATTTTTTATCAGATTTGGGATGTTCTCACTTGATGGTTCACACATCATATCGACTTTAATATTTGGATTTGAAGTCAATACGGAAAGAATCCCAGCATAATATTCTTTGGGTGTATTCAAAACAGTAACTATTTTGACATACTTATCCCCCATCTGGATATAATTTCTATTAAATGATAGCCCTTTGGGTGCAACCTTTGATTTAAAACTACGTTTTAATAAAGAACTCATTTTTTCTCCTCCAATCCGATCTTGCCATCCTTTAATTCAAATCTTTCAATTTCTTTTAAAACCGAGAAATAATATTCATCAATTACCGGATTGTCAAAATCATAAGCAATCATATTTCTAAAATCATCATTTGTCATAGGCGATATCATTAAGCGAGTTTCAGACATAAAACGTTTCAGATCACTGTATACTTTGTCTATCATTTTTTCATTTTCCATTACAACTAAATAGAATGAAATTTCTTTAAAGTTATTAATATACCATTCATGATAGTTTAAAAACATATCTCCAAGATTAAGTATTGACTTATCTTCTTCGTTTTTTAGTCTCTGCATTAAATTATGATTTTGTTCATCCAGATTTGGCTGCTGATAGACAAACTTCCAGTAAAATTTGAAATCAATTTTATTAAAAGCAATTGCAAGTGATTCGATTACTCTGTAATTGTCGTCAACATTAAGCATATGAATATTTAGCGGATGTATTTTAATACCTCTTACAATATATTTAGTACCAGAATCATCGATAATACATTCATTGTGTTCAATACTTTCAACATCAAGCCAATTAAGCGTTGTAGCTAATTTTTTTGCTCTCTTTTTTACACTCTTTTTCTCTTTCTTAATGCTTTTCAAGTCATTCTTCTTTATTTCTTTCGTCTTTTTCTTCATCATAATTTACTATCCCCTCAAATACATAATCTTTGTTTGAAACAAAGTAATCCAAATATTCAATCAAAAAAACCATGATATTGTGGTATACTGAATAATTCGTTGTTAGTATCCAGCACAATCCGCCAATAAATACAAAAATAATAATCCCAACAATTAGCGCTGTTCCAGATAAGTTGTTAAAACAGATAATACAGCCAACAATCATTAAAACAGTACCACTGGCAATAATGATCAGATCACTAATTCGATACATTCCAAAAATAAGTCTACCGCCTTTAAAATTAGACGGTGCTATATATCTATGTTCATCCATAGATTTGCCTCCTAACATAAAAGATGGAACAAGTTCCATCTTTGATTAATTACCATCTTCCTCTATGGCGCATGGTACTTCCTATAGTTGTTTTTCCAACATTTTGAAAAGCAGCCGCTTTAGAATTTAAAAAGTTTCCAACTCCAGAATTTTGACGATTACGCTTATCTACATTCTTTGTATTCATCATAGATGCCCGATTAACCGCAACCGCATCAATACCGCTCATACCACCAGCACGATTAAATTTGACGGCATCACCTCCAGCGTTCACAACTGCACTGCCAAGCTGTGAACGTGACATCGTATTAGCGTTATCAATTCCAAGCGAATTGGCATAGCTGATTTGACTGCTTGTCGGCGGTATGCCATTGTCACCTGACAGCATAGAAAATACCGCTGAACTTCCACCCGCATCAGTTACTGCACTGTTTAGTTCCTGAGCTGTCATCCCAGCACCGTTTATACCAAATGAATTAGCATAATCAAGCTGTGATCCTGTAGGGGCAGTATCATTCATTCCCATAGCTTCAAACGCTCCTAAAGAGCCACCTGCTACCTCAACAGCCGAAGCCATTTCACCACGAGTCATACTGGCACCATCAATTCCTAGAGAACTGGCATAATTCTGCTGATCACTGTTCGGGGCTAAGTCACTCATACTTGAATCACTCATACCGCCAAAGCCATCTGCACCGCCAGCTGCAGGATTTCCTTTACCACTGCCAAAAACGTTACTAGCCATATTTTTTAAACCAATACCTTGACCAACACCAGCTTTGCTTGAAATTTTTCCTGCTGCTGAAAATCCCTTACCAGCAAGTCCCAATGCTCCACCAGCTGCAAGTATACCAGCTCCTGCTGTTACAGCTGTCATTCCAGCTCCAAAAGCCATCATGCTCTGCATTTGCTGTAACGTACTTGCACTGGACATCTCACTACCACCTATAATTGCAGCAACACCGCTTGGAGATTTATATACAGCAAGCAATCCGCCGAGTAATATAAAAATCTTAGCAACTGTTCCTACAACAGTAGTAGACTTTAGAAAACTATCTAAAGTTGAGCTTCCAATAAAGCCAAACAAAAGCATCATCATATACAGCTGTAGCCAATTAGAGATTAGATCAGCTGTAATATATTTACACCATGTCGAATATGTATTGCTCTCTGGATCAAGAAGACTTGATATTGCATATGGTGCTAAAAAGACTTTAAAAACAAGCGATATTTGTCTTTCTGCCATCATTAATAATACTGGTATGAATACTAGCGCAACTGCAATAACTGTAGCCACACCAAAAAATAAACTGCTCCAGCTTGGATACATGTAGTAGACTTTATCAACCGCACCTGCTAAGCCAAATGTTACAGTATCAGCAATTTTTTCTAATATGTTTCCTTTTTCTTCACCAGCATTTATGTCAATGTCATTAATATCACCGCTAAACCAGTAACTCTTATAAAATGTTGATTCTAAAGCTGCATTCATTTTCTTTACATATGAGTTATATACTTTATTTATCTGACTAGAGGATAAATCAGCTCCAGCAATGTTTTTTATTGAGTTTTCGGTTTCAGTGATTTTATCAGCTGACCAATATCTAACCATTGATTTGAAAGTGTCTTTAGACATAACAAACATATCTTTTGCCTGCTCCATCTGCGAAGACAGATAATCTTTCATTGTGCTTGCGTTGCTATTCATATTACTACTATTCAAATCAATTGAAGAACTATCCACAAGCAATGTAGACAGTTTTTTACTGTCATACATTTTTGTATCATCCGTGAAATACTCAACATTGTTAACCAGCGAACTTACTAACCCTGTAGCCTGTTTCATAGCAAAAGGAACAGCAGATATAATTATTACTGTAACTGCCATCTTGATAATCATTTTTCCTGGATCAAGCTTATTCATGTATTCATCATCAGTAAAAGCTTTAAAAACTATTTTTAAAAGCCTAAAGACAATAAAAAGCACTAGAAATAATTCAATGTATATAAACCAGTTCCATATCCAGTCAAAACCATCATTAGAAAAATCAAGTCCGCATATCAGTTTTGCTGCTTCCCACAAAATATCAATGACGTTTAAAATCATTTGCATAAGTCCCCAGATTATGCTTCTTATTAATTCAGCAATATCTAACATTTCATCACCACCTTTTTGAACTTAAAAAGATGGAACTAGTTCCATCTCTAATTTGCCTGACTTAACCCAAAAACTTTGAAAATCTCAACAAGGGATTCAATAATAATTACAATTATTACCCCTCTTTTAATATTACCCCAAACATTAATTCTTTGACGTTCTTCCTCAGTTGCCTGTAAATATGTAAGTCCAATTCGACCAACATAAATAATTCCTAACCCGACCGCTGCCCACTGTACGATTAAAATACCAGCCTTGATCCAAGGATTAAGCAAATTTTTTGCTTCATCCGTATTAGGCGTTGCAACAGCTGATACAGATACAATATTTTGCAGTCCAATATAGCCTGAAATCAACAACGCTTCTAACTGATCTTTCTTTTTTAATACAAATCTTTTTATTTTATTAATCATTTATCGTTCCTCCATATTAATTTTTTCAGCGTTAATATCAATTCTTGGTGCAGTTTTAAAAAACTGAAATGTATCTACAACTACAACAGTTTTCTTCTTTTCTTCATATTCCTCAGTTTTTAAATGACCTTCAACTTCGCAAAAAAGTCCATCCTCAACATACTGAACGAATCTTTTAGCATTTTTTCCCCATGCCTTGCATGTGATCCAGTCAGTATACTCATTACCGTTAGAATATTTTGTTACTGCTATATCAAAGAAACAGCACACACTATCAGTTTCCTGATTTCCATAAAGCTGTTTATTTACTTTGCCTAAACGTCCGCTTAAAAAAACTCTATTCATTGACATGATGTAATTCCTCCATATATATAAATTAAAAGGTGGAACAAGTTCCACCTTTTATGCATGTAAAAAATCCATATCTATCTTTGCTTCATTAATTTTCACTTTTTCTTTTCTTAAATACAGCAAGTCCGATAAGTACAAAAGATAAACCGCCTAAACAACAGTACATTGCAATATCAGTGTTATCTCCTGTTTTTACCTTTTTAGGCAACAGTTCATCATACATGATTACTTCTTGAATTTTGCCTGTTTCTTCAACCTTAAATTGAATTGATTGAGCTATCTTGTATCCTTTTGGTGCAATCGTTTCTGTAAGTCGATATACATGATTTGCATACAGAGTTTTCATCATATGAGGAACATCTGTAGAAATCCATTCTTCTACTGGCACGGTTTTACCAGTAGTGATATCTTCAAGACTTAAATGCGCTCCAGGCAACTCTTTTGAAGTAGTTATATCCTGTTTAGATACCGATACCTTAAAAGGGGTATGTTTAGGAATAACTGTAACATCAAAATTCATTGAATTCTGAACATCTTCATCATATGTTGGAATACTAATTAAAGTTGGTTCAACATATTCATATTCATTGTAATCAGTTACTCTTAATAAATAGATACCTACCTTTAATTCTTTAAAAACAATTTTACCAGTATTATCGGTTATATCTGATATACCAGTAATTTTATTTTCATTTGCAATTTTATTTAATCTGATTGCTAGTTCTTCCATTTCGTCAGCTTTTTCAACTTTATTTAAATCAGTTTTTTCATCTGAGAAATCTTCTGTATATTCATACAGTCCGTCAACAACATTTCCAACTTGAATTAATTCAAATTTAACACCTTCTGTTGATGTGCCAGCGACACCGTCTTCTAGTGCAACTGTTATCGATCCAATTTCGCTATATGCATCTACTGTACTTACAGTACTTATAATTCCAACTGTACTTAATAATGTAACAGCGAAAACCATAAATTTTTTGATCATTTTTTTGCTCCTTTCTTTCTGAAAATTATAATTCCTAAAACAACAAATAATAACGGTATTGTATAAATGATAAGTTCGTGCGAGGATGGCAGACTCTTTCTTATTGCATCTTTTACACCCTGATCATATTGAATACGATGACCTGTTACCAGCAGTCTATGTGTGTTAATACCATAAGGAGTACATGTTACAAGGGTTGCAAGGTCTTTACCATCTTCAATTGTATAGTCTGCTTTTTCAGGCAATACTATTTCAATTTTATCTATTTCATATGCAAGAACTTCATCAAGTATATAAATATAAAATTTATCATTTTTTTCTAATTCATCCAGCCTTGTAAATAATTTATTTGATGGCAGACCGCTGTGCCCAGTTATAACTGTATGAGTATTATTACCACCTAAAGGTAAAGAGGAATCTTCCACATGACCAGCACCAGTATTTAAAACACTATCACTAGTACCATGATAAACTGGAATATTTACATCTATTTGAGGTATTTCAATTGTTCCAATCACACCATTACCGATATCTAAAACATCTTCATAACTAGTATTATTTTCAACAGCTATTCCTCTTTGCTGTAAATACAGGTTATTATTCCATTCTTTTGCCTCTTCCAGCATTTTTTCTTTTTGATTTTCAGTTAATATAGTAACTTTATTATCATAAGTAGAAATTAGCTTAGAAGTATCAATAGATTTAAAATAATTAGAAACAATAGGGTAGCATATTAAAGCTAATCCTATTGTAAAAATAAAAATATCTTTTCTAAGAAGTTTTTTTAATTTCATTATTTTTCAGCTTCTTTTTTTCTTTTAATTAAAGCAGTTAACATCATTGCAGTACCTGTACCAGCTAGCATTACTGTCATTGCAGAACCAGTAGCTGGCAACTTTGAACCAACCTTATTTACAACCTTAATATTTAATGAACCTTTTTCTAAATCAGTAGTTAGATTATTTACATACTCACTGTATTCACCTGTATAGAATTCTTTAAACTGAGCAGTTGCTTCTAATTTCTGTAATGTCTTATTAGTTGCACCGTCACCTTTAGTATAGTTCACACGGTTATCTTCACTGTATGTAGCTTTGATATTAATTTTAATTGGATCTTTTAATAATCTGTACCCAGCAGGGGCTTTGGTTTCCTTTAAGTAATATGTCTGACTATCAAGTCCAACGATATTAAATAACCCATCAGCATCAGAAACCATTTCTACCGCTTCAGCTGGCACTTCACCATCTGTAACACTGTCTCTGTTGATTACTATATAATCATCTCCATTATCTGCCTTTTTTACATAAACTTCTTTTGTGCATAAGCTGTCGCTATACAATCTAAATTTAGCACCTTCTAATGGTCTTTCTGGTGTCTGATCATTTACCTTTACTCCATCCATTCTAAATGTAAAGCAAACTACTGTATCCCAAGGTGTTTCACCAGTTTGCCCAATACCATCAGAATCAGGATTATTAGAATATTCTAATTTGACATCATTTTCAAAACCTGGTCTACCAACATCATCTGTCGCTTTTTCATTTAATGTTGCATTGTATTCTATTAAAATTTCTTGTCCATAATATTTCTCCATTTCAGGATTAGCACCTTCATATTCCTTAAAGAAATATTTATTTATAGTTGCTTTCAAATCCATAATTTGGATTTGAAAAGTTTCATCAACTGGTATACCTGTTGTTACAACTTTATAATCGGTATCTTTAACTAATGTTTTATCAGCAATCTTTACAGTAACAGAATCAGAATTGAATGTTAATTCTTCATCCATCTTATCATGAAGCGCAAAATAATAACTATCATATCCATTCATATTTGGTGCATATGTTAAATAGCGGTAAGGAACAGTTTGTCCGATTTCGAAATCAGCAACATCATTCCATCCATCATGATCTTTTCCAATACTTGTTCTTAAATCATCTTCTCTGATCTGTTTTTGGATAACAGGAAAATCTGATTTAATATTGATAAATACGTTTGGATTTGCAGTATTGACCATACATAAAGATGATGCACTGTGTTCTCCAGCTACATTAGTAATTTCATCTATGACATACCATCCAAATGGTACATCTAATGTATAACTTTCTTTTGCAGATGCAGGAACTGTTACAACCTGTGTCGGCTCTGCTTTATCTGCAACAAGCATATTTCTTAAACTTTCGATAAAATATCTAAAATTAGAATATCGACTTTCATTTAACTGCGGTGCTTCTACATTATTGATTACTGTATTATTATTCATTGTTTGAATGTAGTCAATTATGCTGTACTCAGTATTTTTTCCAGTTACTTTCTTTAAAGATTTTTCATATGCAGGATTCATTGTATAATTGATACTTTCCATTCCTACTGAATTTTCAGCATCAAAGATGCGGTAAACATTAAATTTCTTTCCTGCTAAAGACTGTACTTCGCCATTATCCCCAATGTTTGCATTGATAGTAATGCAACCTTGTTCTTTAGCACTTACAGAAGTAATTAAATTACTATTTGGAGCAACTAAAGTAGCAGTTGCTAATGCTCCAGAAAAAGCTGTTGATACAGCTAACAATCCAACAATTGATTTTTTTATTTTATTATTCATTTTTATTCTTCCCCTTTATTCTTATTATTTTTTCTTTTTTGATTAATTCCAATTAAACACATACATATTCCTGCACCAGCTAATAACATAGTTCCTGATGAGCCTGTTGCTGGTAACTTTGAACCTCTTTTATTAAAAATTGTCATATGACCAACATACCAGTCATTTTCAATCGTCATATTGTAATTTCCTATTGTATCTTTGATAGGTACATCGTTGACTAAGAACGTATGTACGCCATCAATACATTTAAATTCTACTTTGATTGGATCTAGTAATTTACGATACCCTGTAGGAGCTTTCGTTTCTTTTAAGTAGTAAGTACCAACTTCTACTTTATCGAAACGTAAGTTTCCATCTTGATCTGTCATTCCCTTCATCACTTCTTTAGTGCAATCAACATCTTTAAACAGAGTGAATTCAGCACCTTCCAATCTTTTACTTACATCATTCATTTTAACAATATCAAGCTTAAACCATCTCAATTTATTACTTAATGAAATAGTCATATCGCCTTTATCATTGATAGTAAACATATCTTTATTATCATCACTGTTTTTATCAGATACTTTCACAAAACCATTACTGTCAATATCAAAATAGAATTTTGTATCATTGATTTCATATCCATTAGGAGCTGTAACTTCCTGTACGTAATAGCTGTTTCCACCAGCAAGTTTGTACAAATCAATAATACCTTCATCATTTGTTTTGTAGCGACCAACTTCCTGATTTGTAGTTTCGTTAAAAATCATATATTCAGTTTCCCTTAAAGGAGCTTTAGTTTCTACATCATATTTATACAATCTAATATGTGTTTCTTTATCAGTTACAGTAATATGCTGTACTTTAGTAGTTTCACTAACATCTTTATCAATAGTGAATTCAATATCATCAGCTTTTACATAACCTGATGGTGTACCAGTTTCACGTAAGATGTAGGTACCGAAAGGCAGGTCCTTAGTAACTGCCTGTCCGTCTTTTCCATCAATATTTGCAGTAGTTACAATATCGTATATTTCTGCATTATCCCATCCATTTTCAGATACATCACTTTTTAATTTAATAGTAAATTCAGCACCATTTAATGGAGCAGTGTTGCCTTCCTGATCCAGAGCAACTTTTTCGATTTCAATATGATGTTTTTTTACCTCATCTTTAACAATTGGAAAATTTCCAGTGGTAACTTGAGCAGAACCATTAATATCATTTTGTATAATTTGTGTCAAATAGATACCGTTATCAATATTTTCAGTACTTCCATTTCCATCAACTAGTGTAGCACCATCTAATAAGTATCCGTTAGGTGCTTTTGTTTCCTGAACAGTGATTGTTCCTATTGGCAATGTTACTATCCCATATTCTCTATAGAAATCATCTCCACTAACTTTATAACTGTCCAACATTAACGCTTTATATGTTCCATTTGTTTGCTTCTTAGTTTTTAATACCCATGTTCTTGTCGCCTGTTCTGGGAGATCACTATGCTTATCATATAATGCATTATAGTATTTTACTGTAAATTCAGCACCTTCCAACGAAGCATTTCCTTGAGGATTGCTTTCACCAGAATCCATATCAGCTTTAGTGATCTGAATAGCAACTGGGTCATTTGCTGGCTGTTCAACTAAACACCCTACACCATTTAGGGTAGTAGTCTGTCCTGCATTAATAGTTACAGATGTATGTTCAGGATTAAGCTCAAATCCTGGTGATGCTTTAGTTTCTACTAATATATAATTACCAGCAATAATGTCACTGGCATAAGCATTACCGTTTACATCGGTAATCAGTGTTGCGACTGTACTGCCATTTTCATCACGAAGCTGATATTCTGCATCTGCCAAAGAGTAGCAGTCATTACCACCAGTTAATGATGAGTTGCCATTAACCTTAGTAATGCTTAGATTGCCTTTTTTAGGTCTTTTTCTAAACTTAACGATACTTGCTCCTGACTGTGAATTTACCCGTTTAGTTAAGAACCCAATTACGATCTCACTGGCTGTTTCATCTAACACTCTGACATTAATCATTTCATCCTTCCACTCACCCCCTTTTCCTGTATCAGGGTTGGAAAGATGAGTACACTGCAGTCTTAACCATCCGTCTATTTGTGTAGCTCCTGAAATTCCTTCTGTCGACCAGTTCCAGAAATTTGGATGAGCAATACCTGTAGTAGTATCAATTCCACCTTGAAGCCATACCCCTAAACACATTTGTGTACTTTGTGAATTAAGCCTGCTGTAATCTAAACCACCGCCATGATAGATCAAATTCATCAAACCAGCTTCATCTCCGCCTAAACCATATGCTGGTAAAGTGGGATTTTTCCAATCACTTGCATAGGCTTTGAACAAAGAAACTTCTCCTTTCCAGCCAACTCCTACACCATCTGGTACATCAATCGTACCTGCACATCCCATCTGGTTCATTGAAACTGCATGTACATCTGCAATATTAAAGAATTTATCAGCCAGTTTTTTAATAACTGATTCTTCATCAACCTCTACATTCACTGACTGTACAGCTGTAGAAGACTGTTCAACAGTTACTAAACCAGTTTTAGAATCATACTTAAAATCTTCAACAGGCAGACCATTGACAGATACCATCAGTTCAGACTTTTTCAGTCCTTTTTCAGTTTTTACACTAGTTTCAAAGTTAAAACCACCAACTTTACCACTGCCTACTTTTACAGTACTGCCATCATCGGTAACTGAATACTGTACATTAGAAGACAGTTTTTTAACTGACTGAGATACTGCCTGTAAAAACTGTACCTGTACATTGCCTGCAATATTACCAAAAAGATCTTTGGAAATATAAGCAATACCTGTATCCTTATCAAAATAACAGCCTTTTTTAATTACTTCACCATTATTATTATTGAAAGCAAAGATCCAGTCTTTAACCTCAGCAGTTTTATCATTAAACATAGTATCTGCAAGCCCAACATAATAGTCACTGCTTTCATCGGTATTGTATAGGGCGACATGAGCAGGAACAGTTGTAATAAACAAGTCACCAGTATCCTTTCTTAAAAAGAAGCTGTTAATCGTTTCATTATCACCAATCCTTTTTGCATCAACCAAAGTATTTTTTACTACCAGCACCTGATCAAGACGCATCATATCCGCCTTAGCGTAATCAGTATTAATATTCTTTTTGATATAGTCAGCAGTTACAGGATCTAAAATATCTTCTGATTTATCCACTTCAATTTTCTGTTTAGCCTTAACAGCATCCTTTTTCTTATCTATAACTGTAATCACTATTTGTGCTGAAGCAATAACAGGAGACTCAGAGCCTTCAACAGTATAGCTGATTGTCACAGTGATCTTAGCATTACCTGCTCCAGTTCCAATAACAGTTGCAGTATTTTCTTTACTGGAAACAGTTGCAACAGCTTCATTATCACTTATCCAGCTGTATGAAACATTTTTTGAATCTTCAGACAAAGTTACCTCAGCTTTTAAATCAGTTTTTTCATCTATCTCTATTTCTGTTTTTTCAGAAACTGCAGTAATCAGTTCAGTATTTGTTGCACTGACAAATGACATATCACCTGCAAATATTCCAAAAACCAACAATAGAGACAATAAGAACGAACTTATTTTTTTCATTTCGTTAATTCCTTTCTTTAAAAAATTTTTTGTGATGCAAGTTGAAGCTTAAGAATTATTTCTATATAATATTTATTTTTTATAAGCCAGCATCACCATACTTCTTTAAAATTGGTATTACGATCAAGCAAATTGATCAACCAGCAAAATAACAATGAGCAGTCACAAGACTGCTCATAAATGAAACATCCATATATAAACTTTTTTCATTTTTTCAATTCCTTTCCAATAAAAAAAGACAATCATTACGACTGTCTTTTGTTATTTAATTTTGTGATGGAACAAGTTCCATACCTCTTTTAGAGTTATCTCTATGATAATATTATAACACATCTATTTTAAAAAAATGTCCCCATTTTTTTAAAGGAAGATGGAACTAGTTCCATCTTAATATTACTATTTCTTTTTTGTTTCACCGCAGCTGCACTTGTAACCAGTTGTAACTGTTTCATCCCAAGCTGGTTTTACGACTACAGTTTCATCCCATGCTTCTTTAATTACTACTGTTCTTTCCTCTTGATGAGTAACAGCATCATGATGTTTTGTTCCTATTTGAACTTTTTTGATAGTATATCTACCACCACATGAGTCAGCGTGTTCAGCCCACTTTTCTACAGCATTATCACCAGCACCAAAATCTTTATTACATTTCAAGCAAAATACATGACCTTCATAAATTGGTTCATCCCAAGCTTCCTTATCAACAACAGTAACTGTTTCTGTTTTTGTTACAGCATCATGATGAACCGTTTTAGTTTCTGCTTCGTGATGTACTATTTTTGTCACCGCTTCCCAGCTGTGTGAATGGGCAGGTTTATTATCTCCTGTGTTTCCGCTATTACTGTTTCCACCGTTATTTCCTGTATTTCCACCAGTTGATCCGCTAGGCGTAGACGGTTTAGTTGCACTGTTTCCTGAACCGCTTTCTACTTTGCCTGTATTTTCTACAGGTTTTCCAGTTGTTACATTATCTTTAGCACTTACTTCACTGCTTGATTTCTTAGTTACAACAGTTTTCTTGTTTCCGTTTTCATCAGTTACGATTTCAGTTACTGCTACTTCACCTTCAGCTACAATTGGTGCTTCAACAACATTGATTTTCATTTCTTTTTCAGCTTTGTTTTTTTCAACATCACTGATAGAAATTTTTAAATTATACGTTCCCAATGTGTTGACATCAACTTTACTAGTATCAATTTGCCAGTCTTTTACATCACTGTAATCCGTTACTTGTAGTAACTGATCAAAGTTGAAAGTAGATAAATCAGTGTACTGGATTATATCAATTACATCTGGTGCTGTAATTTCTGGTTTAGTAGTATCTTTAACAGTTACTTTAACTGTTTCTTTTTCTTCTTTATAAGAGAAATTGATTTCATATTCTCCTACTCGTGGATAATCCTTTTCTTCTTTAGACACAACATTAGCGTTTTCATCCTTTGTTTCTACAGTAGCGTATTTGAAATTGTTAGTTGATTTTGCGTTTTTAACAATATATCCCGCTTTTTCTGTACTTACTTTTTGATAATTTAAGTAATCTACGACATCAGTCGAAACGATTTGCCCTAATTCAGCATCAATGTGATTTTTTGTTAAAATCAAATCTCTTTCGTTTCCAATAGATAAAGCATAACTACCAATACCGCCAAGAATCAACACACCAGCAGTCACTCCAGCAATGATTTTCTTTTTCTTTGTATTTAATAAACTGTTCAAATTTAAATTTAATTTATTCATAATTTCCCTCCAAATTAATTAGATCATTTATATCATGATGGAACTTGTTCCATCACTGTTATTTTTTAAACACTTTTCGATAATAACATTATAACATGTTTATTTTAGAAAAATGTCCCTATTTTTTTATAAACTTTTCATCATGGAACTTGTTCCGTTATTGCTACTTTCAAAAAATCCTAGCAAGAAGAATGATAAGGGCAATGAAAAGCAAAGAATCACTAATCATCCAGAATACAGGATACCTTCCTATCAGTCCCAAAGCTATCCACCATCCTCCTTTTGATCCCTTTTTCTTGTTACAGGTATCACACGCAGCAACAAGATTTCTAGGGTCATTTATATTTTTAATTCCTCCTTTTTTTAATATGTATTTATATACATTCCTATCTTTGTTCCGTTTTACCTTTTGTATTGGTAAAAGGTGATCAATTGTTACTATAACAAGCATATTTAATTTATACTTTTTTACATAATGAAGTCAATTCATCAATAGTAATTTTATTGACGTTGCCTTCCCAGTGTCCTGCATATTTTCCGGTTCTTCTATACTTGAGTCCCAGCCCTTCAAGTTTATCTTTTGCATAATAAGATTTTCCTTTTCCATTCCTTACTTCTACAGAAACAAGTTCAGTATTCAGGATGGAACTAGTTCCATGTTCACCATTATCCTTTAACATAACTACTTATTGCCTTTCTTAATGTACTTACATTTAGGATAATTTGAGCAACCTATAAAACTGCCGAAACGCCCTTTTTTTTCTATTAAAGCACTACCACACTCAGGACATATCCCTTTTGTTTTAACAGCAGGCTGCTGATCTTTTTCTTTCTTTTTAATATATTTGCATTTAGGATAGTTTGAACATCCTTCAAATGCACCATATTTTCCTTGTCTAATAACTAAGGCACTGCCACATTCAGGACATATATTTCCTGTTTTCTCAAGTTCTTTCCTAACTACTGAATCCTTTTGTTTATAATTATTTTTAATAACATCACAAACATAATCTTCTATATGCTTAACAAACACATCGGATTTAACATTGCCATTTTTTATCTCAGCAATCTGTTCTTCCCAGCTGATTGTCATTGAAACATCGGAAATTTCATTTGGTACGATATCAATAAGCTTGATTCCACGTTCAGTAGGAACAAGGTTTTTCTTTTTTCGTTCAACATAACCCCTATCCAGCAATACCTCAATTATTGCTGCACGAGTAGCACCAGTACCAAGTCCCACTCTCTCAATTCCATCAATGTTTTTAAAATCTTTAAGTCCGGCATTTTCCATAGCTGTTAATAAAGTATCGTCAGTAAATCTTTGCTTTGGTTTTGTTTCAATACTATTTACATTAGATTTTACATTATTCCAAACATTATTTTCTTTATAGCTGAAAAGATTAATGTTTTTGTTCAGTTTATCATCAGATATGGAACTTGTTCCATCTTCAAAATCTAAAGCTTTCCAGCCATGACTAACAGTACAATTAGCATTAGCCTTGAAAATATACTGTCCTGCTTTTATTGTTGCAGTTATATGCTCATACAACATATCTGGTGACATTGCTACAATGAAGCGCAGCATAATCATTTCAAGTACATTATTTTCTTCTTCAGTTATAGAAAACTTATTCAATGTTTTAACTGTTGGAATAATAGCGTGGTGATCAGATACTTTTGTATCATCAATCACCGCTTTAGGATTGAGAATAATATCAATATTCCTCTGGTTACAAATTCTCTCTGCCAATTCATGAGTATCATTTTCCATTGATGCGTTTAAGAACTTAGAATCTGTTCTAGGATATGTTATAAGTTTTTTTTCATACAGCGACTGAGCAATATCAAGCGTTTTTTGTGCATTTAATCCTAAGTGTTTGTTGCATTCTTTTTGCAATGAAGTAATATCAAACAGCATTGGTGCTTTTTTTCTTTTAGTTTCTTTTTTTACAGACTGGATGATGGAATTTGTTCCATCTACAGCTTCAGCTATTAATTCAGCTTCAGCTTTGTTTTCAAATTTAGTATCATATTCAGCTACAATATCATCATAAATTATCTGAGCTTTGTAGTAATAATTTTTCACAAAGCTCTTGATCTCTTTTTCTCGATCAACAATCATTTTTAAAGTAGGTGTCTGAACACGACCTATTGACAATGGTTTTTCACCATAAGCACAGTGCATATTAGAGAAACATCTTGTCATATTCATACCAACTAGCCAGTCTGCCTTTTCTCTGGCATATGCACATTCATATAAGTTAATGTATTTAGGTGAATTACCATTTTCAAGATTGTTAAATCCCTTTTTAATATCCTCCTCAACCATTGAATTAATCCAAAGTCTTTCTATTGGCTTTTTACACTTTAAAAAATTGTAGATGTGTCTAAAAATAAGTTCTCCTTCACGACCTGCATCTGTTGCACATACGATAGAAGTAACATCGTTCCTATTCATAAGTTTTTTTATGACAGACATCTGTTTTTTTATACCACTGTTTTTACTTAATTTAATTTTAAACTCTGCTGGTATAACAGGTATGTTTTTCCAGCTTTTCCATTCTTCCTTATAATCAGCACAGTCATATAGAGTAACCAGATGCCCGAACGCCCAAGTGCAGATATAACCATTTCCTTCACAATAACCATTACTGTTAGATAATGCACCTAATACCTTTGCAATATCTCGTCCTACTGACGGCTTTTCAGCAATTACCAGTTTCATTCCAATTTCCTCCTGTTTTTATTACACATGATGGAACAAGTTCCATCTTAGTATACCAATTCTAAATAATCTCTTAATTTTCTTAATATTACTTCCCTTGGTGTTTGAATCTTTTCAGGTACATCATGTCTTTCGTTTATACGCTGAAGATCGATCCATCTCATTTCATCAAATCTCATTAATGACGGCGTTAACATGCCATGATTAATAACAACGATTTCTTCTTCCTGCTGTTTTAATTTTCTTTCGTTGTTTTTTAAAGAAACCAGCGGGATTACTAGTGCTTTTCCATTCGCTACTTTATGCACATATGCAAAATGACCATAACGAAGTTCTTTGGGATACCCGCATCCAAAATTAATATAGATAATCGAATGTGGTTCAACATACTTTTTAGTTTTATAATATCTTTGATAGTATTTAGATAAATCCCCATTACAGATCACGTCAATATAGAATCTATTAGCATGGACTGTATCAGTGAAAGATTTTACCCAGTATTTAACATCTTCCCCTGCAACTTTTTTTGTTTCAGATAATTCAAGTAAACAGTTTTTGATATATTCAGATTCAGTTTTATCAAATGAACATTTTTTCATGATACTATTAGGATAAGATAGAACTTGTTCCATCTTATCTAAACTCCTTTTCAATTACTTCATCAACAAGCATTTGATAATCTTGTGCTACTGGGCTATTTGATACTGCTAAAAGAACATCTTTATTTAATGAAGCTTCTGTTATTGGTTTAGCCTGATGTCTAATAGTTGTACTAAAGCATCTTTCCTTATAAAGATTCTTTACCATTTCGACAACACTTCTCTCAATTTTATTTCTGTTTACCATAGTCAAGAGAATCTTAAAATCAAATCCTAACGGCATAACTGAAAGCCAATCTAGCATCATATGAACTGTCTTTGATAGTCCTACGATACTATAACTGTCAACTTTAGCTGGAATGATAATTAAATCCCCCTCATTGCAGCAGGCATTTAATGTATTGTATGTTAGAGCATTTGTATATGGTGAATTATCAATCAATGCAACATCATATTCACTTCTAACATGATCAAGTGCCATCTTCAATTTTTGTTCAACAAATCTGCCTTGCTGTTTCAATTTTAAATCCACTTCTGAAAGATTAAATGTTGATGGCAGAATAAAAATATTTCTAAATATCTCATCAGTAACATTAATATAATCTCCTACATTGATTACAGTTTCTTTCGTTACTGTATGATCCAAAAGAACATGGCTAATATCTTTTTCAAATACTGATGCACCAGTATATTCATCAATAATATTTGTGGCTGCTTCAATTCCCCCGTCTGTATCTTTAAAAGCATTGTTAATTTTATCTATAGTTTTTAAATCAATTTCATCATTTAACTTTAGTAATGTCCCTGTTGTATTCCCCTGCGGATCAAGATCACACACAAGAACCTTTAAACCTTTTTTTGCTAATCCGTAAGCTAAATTAACAGTTGTAGTTGTTTTACTTACTCCACCTTTTTCGTTAATAATTCCAATTGTTTTCATTTTTTCTTACCTCTTTCTTACTCTGATGGAACAAGTTCCATCTAAAATTTTTTAAACTTATTTTAATCTCTTAGCCATTTCTTTCAGATGAATATCATCAATTTTACGATTAGCCCATAAATGAATAGGAAACAAAATAATATACCAGCAAATAATTGCTAGGAACGAAAAAAGCAACTCAGCACTTATTCCTGTCTCACTAATTTTAAATGGCAATGCAATTGTCAACAGTATTAATACTGAACAACAGAATTTTGTGATAAATCTAATAATTTTAAATACAGCTAGCATATATATTCCTCACTTCCTTTATATTATTTTTATTGCCTCCTCACTTTCTGCTGGCACATAATCGAGCATAAAGCAATGTGGTTCCATCTTTGACTTTTGATTTATTTTACTCCCCATCTCTTGATTTTTAGCATTCTTTCAATTTCATCAATATCCATTCCTTCTCTTACAAAACTAGTAAGATAATCAATGCAATCTCCATCAAAGTCATCAGGAACTTTTATAAACTCAAATGCATATTTTTCAGATGCAATATCAATACCTTTCTTCAACATGTATCTATTATCTATATAAAATTTTGCACTACGTTCTTTGACAAGCATAATATTCACTATTTTCAGCTGTACAATTGATGATGTTAATCTCCGCACATCAAAATATCCTTCAAGTTGTTTATCTAAACACGCAACAATTTCTTTTCTAATATCAGTTGCCCAAACAATCTGTTTTTCACTCCCAGTTAAATCCGGTAAATCTTTGATAATTTGATAATACTCCTGTTTTGCTTCGTTAAATTTTTCAATACGTTCTGCTTTTTTCATAAAAATCTATTTCCTCCTTAAATTAGTTTTAAATATTGTTAAAATCATAATGATTTTGATGATGATAGTAGTATTCAATTAATTCTTCTGTATGAAATGCGTAAATTATTTTGCTTTTAACTCGAATTGCCCTTTTAAATTTCATAACAAACCAAACGATTTCACGATCATAATCTTCATCGTTTCTTTTTGGCAGCTTATTTAAACAAGAACTTGCATTATATGAATTTTTCCACGCATCTTTTAATAATCCGTATATGTATTGCTTAATTTCTTCTTTTGTTAGTTCTTTATCTCTTTCCAATTTCTCTTACCACTTCATCCTATTTCTTAAATTTTCCTAGTAGCTGCGCTCCGTAAAATCTCATCATTTCATAATCTTTATCTTTTTTGAATTCTAATAATGTTATAAACGTTGAATCAAATTCTTTAAATGCTTCCTCTTTACATGTATCAATGCTCATATTTAATTTCTCCTTCTATTTTTATTTTCAAGAGCTGCTCCCTTCATCTTCTACCAGAGCGTGATCTTCGATCAAAATCAAGGTGGAGACTTGTACTACCTTGATTTTGATCGAAGATCACGCAATGTTCCTAGACCAACAATTTTCAAATAAAAAAGATGGAACAAGTTCCATCTTTCCTAATAACAAGTAACCTGTACACCTGTTCCAGTTGGATTTACCTCATATCCAGAAATTTTACCAGCATTTTTTAGTCCTTCAGCGTAATCACATGCTGAATTATAAGAATCAATACTGTATCCCTCAAAAAACTTATTATAACTACTTGCATTAGAAGCCTTTTTACTACTATTGCTGTTTTTTTGTGGAGTTTCATTACTTTTATTTGTTGTCTGCTGTACTGGTTTATCTTTGACAATAACTGTAATTTCAGCGCTTGCTTCATTATTTGCATTATCTTTTACATGATATTTTATCAAATATGTGCCAGCACTCTTAGTATCAACAGTATTATCAATTTCCAATTTATCAATTAAATCCCCATCAACATTATCACCAACTTTAACAACATAACTTTTCGCATCAATTACTGAACCATAATCTACTTCTACAGTAGAATTATTCAGCTCTATTGTTGGATGTATATCATCATATACATCAATTATCATTTCTTGTGTTACAGTTTTTACTTTGTTGGATAATTTATAAGTTACCTTATAAGTACCTATCTCATTAAACCATTTTTCTTTCGGTAAAGTTAATTTTAAATTTTTATCATATTTTTTAATATAATCCCCTGCAAGAAAAGATTCTGATAATCCTAATTTAATATGATCTTCTTTTAACTCTAAAGTTATATCTTCAAAATAATAACCTATAGTTTGTCTGTTGATATAAATTAATGATCCGATAATTACTGAAGCTAGTATAGTCATAGATACGATAATATATCTGATAAGCTTTCTCTTTTTTACTTCCTCCGCTGCCTTTTCATATACACCAAGCTGTTCAAATATTGACTCTCTCATTTGTTTCATGGAATCATAAGGAATTCTTGGATCACATAGCATATTCATTGAATCATTATCAAGTCCAGCTTTCAGTGCTAATAGAATTTCCTCCATCTGCAAATAATCAAAAGATGTATTTGCATACCATTCAACGTCCAAGCCTTCTTTTAATCCATCTCTTATTATCTGCATCTGACGTGGATCGAACGCCATTTGTTTATAATAATCAATATCTCGCATTAATCATCATCCTCTTGATAGATGGAACTTGTTCCTTCTACATCTATCATTGCCATTTTCATTCTTTCAACAGCAGCATTTGTAAATAAATTCATTCTATCCTTTTCCTCAAGTTTTGCTAAAAAATAAGTAACAGTTTCATTATTCAATTCTTCTGGTGAAATAAATTCATTTAATACTTCTGTTCTGTCCTTGATAAGCTGAATAATTTGAACTAAAATACTGCTTTCATCAATAATAGAATTACTTTTTTCACTATCATTATATGCTGCCTGCTGTATGTTTCTAATCTCATCAAGCTGTTCCTCATATGATGCCTTTATATTCTTAATCATTTCATTTAAATCATTTATCTCCTGTTCTTTCATTTCTTGTTCGTTTACTAAAAGTGTTTTTTCTTCTTTGAGTTGTAAAAGCTCTGTCTGTATTTTATCGAAGCCTTCAACTTTCTCAGTCATATCACTTATTTTATTTTTTAGATTATTACATTCCTCATAAGCTTCATTTTTTTCTTCGACAAGTTTTTCAATTTCATCCTCTTTTTCTTCAATTTTTTTAATCGTATCCACTCTTTGACAAATTTTTATTTCTTCTGCTATTTGAAATTCACCATCTGCGTTTAAATCAAAATCATTTAAAATACCGTCAATAAAATTAGTATGACTAATAACCGCTGATTCCGATACAACAGAATCGACAAATTCACAAGTATCAAATGTGCAATATGTAAGATGTCCTTCAAATTTTGTACTTTCAAACTTACAGCTGTCAAACAAAATTCCTTTTAAGGAGCAGCTAAATATACATTTATAAAATTGTGTCTTTATGATTGAAAGTCTCATTTCATAATTAATCAACCCCGCTTTTTCAAAATCATCAGAAACAAAGATACAGTTAATAAATTTACAATTAAATAAATCAGTATTCACGAACATTCTTATATCTACTTCTTCATTTTCATAAACTTTACTAGTTATGAAATCTTTTTCTAACATATTTATATCAACATTTTTAATCGTTTCAGAAACATCCTCATCAACTTTACTTTTAGTTCTAAAATCATCACCAACATAATCATTTATAATACATTTTTGAGGACTGTTTACATCACGTATAATTTCTAAATCATTAATATCTGTTTCTAGCCAGCGTGAAGAACTTAGGTTTGCACCTATGATTCTGCATCCATCATCAAAAGAGCATCTGATCATATTCATTCCTGTTAAATCCACTAAGGAGGAAATACTCGCATTTCTTATACTTAATCGCTCAAATTGACAAGCAATGAAGGTAATATTTGGATATGCCCCGCCTACAATTGAAAAATCTACAAACCGACAGTTGATAAACACTGCTTTTCTACATATAAATTCTCTAAACTGAAAATCCACAAAAGTACAGTTTTCTGCTATAATTTCTTCTTTATCCTTTACTATTCTAATATTATCAAGCATTAAGCCGTCAAAATTTATTCTTGCATTTTCTTCAATTTTACCTTTTAGCAAATTGCAATCATCAAGTACTATAGGATTTGTTCTGGATGGAAATGTTTTAGAACTTTTAATTCCTAGTTCTTTTACTACCTCGTTAATTAAATTTTCTTTTTCTTCATTTGTTACCATTTTTCTTCCTCCTGTTTTTTATGTCTAAATAAAAAGATGGAACTTGTTCCATGCCTATTAACCAATTACGTTTGTTTCACTATCATCTTTAGCCCAGTTTTCAATACCCATATTGAAGAAATCATCCGCCAGATCATAGTATTTTATTGGTGGTTTCTCAATATAGTCAAACTTAGATTCTAAACCGCCCTTATAAAATTTATAAGCATCATATGGCTGGAGATTTGTAAAATACGGATGTCTCCTTTGAGAAAGAAACAACGCTTCACCCATCTCAAAATGTTTCAATCTATCTTTAGAAAAAAGTCTAACATCTTCATACAGTTTCTTATCTTTGTTCCAAACTTTTTCAGTACCAGCACTTTTAGATATTTCTTCCAAGGTATCATCCGCCCCAGCTAATAGGTAAACAGTATTCATTACGTTTCCTTTGATAGTTGTAGCAATTTCTTTTCCATACTGTTTATTTAATTGCTGAAAGTCCTGTATAATCATAGTTATTCTAATTCCTCTTGATCTAGCAGCAGTCAACATAGCATCAATGTCTTTAACAGGTGGCATATTCCCAAATTCATCAAGTATCATATTCAACGGTACTTTTAATCTTAAATTTGCCTCATTACGAGCAGATTTAATCAGTGCCTCATATATCTGTTTAACAAACATTGTTGAAATAGGATAATATGTTTTCTTTTCATCATGCACAATCAGAAAGACAGCAGTCTTTTTCTCACCAAAACTTTTCAAATCAATTTCGTTACTAGCCAGCACTTTTTCTACAGCTTTGTTTTGAGTGACTAAGTTAATTTTGTTTATGAAACTCGAAAAGAATGATGATTCTGTATTATCAGTGCTGCTCAAATAACTATCAAGTAATTTGATTGAATCAGCATCATTATTTCTATAATTATCTAAATAAACTCTCATTAGTTTTGTTTGTTTAGAGATGCTAATACCATATGTTTCAGCATCATCAGGCGTTATCATTTTTGATGCTTCAGTTATCAGCTTTCTAATATTAGTAAAGCTTACTAAATCAAATTTACCGCATTCCATTAAAAATATTGCTGCACCAGCAACCATATCTCTAGCCGTTTCCGTCCAAATTGGATCTTTTGGATTTGCCTCAAGACAAAGCGTATTTGCTACATCCATAACAATCTCTATTGCTTTGGAATAATCTGCTTTTATTGGTTCTGGGCGCTTAGGTTTAGGCAAACCTAATATTTCACATTTAGCTACATCCTGTTCATAATCTTTCATTTGTTTCAAAGCATCATCCTTAATTAGTTCCTCGGCTTTAATCCATTCCTGAATTGCCATTTCAAATGGATTCCATGCGTTAGAATATTCCGGATCAACGAAGTTAAGTATATAGCACTGATACCCATCGTTTTCAAATTTTGCTTTCATGTATTTTGCCAATTCTCCCTTGGGATCATTTACTACTACACTTTCGCCTGCCATACGACACCCTTCAAGCATTTCCAGTACCAGTGACCACGACTTACCAGAGTTAGAAGTACCCAGTACTAACGTATGGCTATCATTTGGATCAACATACATATAATTATGTCCTCCGGAAAAAACCAGTCCTGCTCTTTTGTATGTACTTTTATCTCCAATCTTGTACTTTTTTAAAACTGGATGCTTTTTGTTATACCTTGATAATACTGGTATTTTCGGTGGAATGTTTGTTTTAAATAAATTCTTTAAATTTTGCTGTAAAGACTTCTCAAGACTGTGCAAAGACTTATACTTCTTATTTCTTCGTATTAAAGCTCTATCAAAATAAGTTTCCACCAGATTATTATCATCAAAATTTAACCTTATCAAATTAGGTTTGATTTCTTTGAATTTAGCTAAGTGAGATGTTCTTCTTTTTTCATCATGAGTTAATCTTCGTTTTCTGTTTTTTCCAAAAAAGTTATTTAAAACTATCTCGCTCCAAACAATTACTACTATCAAAGTTAATATAAAGAAAATAAAACTTTGATCATTAAAAAATAATAATCCAAAATTCAAAGTCCATGCCATCCTATGAAAATAAACAACATTTACAAAGTTTATAGCCACAAAATAAATAGTAAATAATGACATGAAAAAACCAATTATAATATTAGACCATTTTTTCATCATTCTCCTCCTCGTAAAGATGGAACAAGCTCCATCCTAATATTTCCTTCCAAGAACAAAAAAAAGACAATCATTATGACTGCCTTTAGTTATTTAATTTTGTGATGGAACAAGTTCCATACTAACTGGTATCGTCAATCCAATTCATTTAACTACTCCTCTCATATACAAAAAAGCAGGCATCACGACTGCCTTTCAATATTAAACTATAATTTTCCATTATTTCTCATTTCTTTCACCTATTCCATAAAAATTAATTGTCTGTTTAATTTATATTTCTTTCCGAAAAAAAAGACAATCATTACGACCGTCTTTAGTTATTTAATTTTGTGATGGAACAAGCTCCATCTTTCCTAAAATTATCTATATGATAACATTATAACATGTCTATTTTGAAAAAATGTCCCCAAATTCTTTTAAATAAAAATCAACTAACAGTATATTTTTTTTCTAAATGTGCTATAATATAATTGTACAGAAAAGTGGTAGAAAAACCACAAATTAAAAGAAGGGATTGCCGTCCCTTCTTTTTTAGTACCACTACCTAAAAGACTAGATGCCTAGTCTTTTTTCTTTAGCTCTACAACAATCAAGTAAAGTATTAATAACTCTAATATTGATTCTAAATTCATGTACAGAAAAGTAGTAGTGGCACTTCAGGATAGTATTCAACATACAAATACCTCCATAAAACATTATTGCATAATTCGACAGATTCCTGCAATAATAATCAGTATTTTTTAGATTTGTTTAATATTATTAGCACGTTCCCATTCTCGCAATTCTTTATACTGTTCTGTATTAGATACATATACGTTTCTAAATTTCATCCAGCGCCTTATTTTTTTTACATAATCATTAACAACTTTTTTCTGTTTAACAATTCCCGGATTGATCTCACTATTGTTTTTAACTGAACGCTTCTTGTTTTTTTGGATGGAACTTGTTCCATCTTTATCACTGACATTCTTTTTAAAATTAATTTTCGTTTTATCATCCCAGAATTTCATCAGATCTTCTATTGTAATATCTTCAACAGCATTACCTTGTTTATCGTATATAGTTACTAATTTTGCTTCAAGCTGGTATTTACCGGTATTACTATTTAACTGCTCGTATTTTCTTTTATCAAGATACATGTACTTTTTGCCATGAGTACGAGGAATCCTTACGAAAATAAAATCATTATCTTGACTTACAAGCAAACCTTTGTTAATCGTGAAAATATAACCAGTAACTTGATTATCAATTGTTGCAGCACCATTATAATAATTATTTTCATTAGCTGAATTGGAGAATTTAAACATGTCAACATTATCTCTAACGTTAATTTCTCTGTTATTTTTTTTCTTATAATCTTTTAATATCATGTTCCCAATTCTTGAATATAGTTTATCCATCTCCGCATTTTTCATATTGGCAATATCTTTATCACCTGACTTACTAAGAAAACGATTCTGATAATCGTTAATACGTTCTAACACATTTATGTATTCATTGAAATAATTTTGTATTTCACTATCACTGAGTATTTTTCCAATGATTGTATCAATAGCCTTTTTATATGGCTTCATCACATATGAGTTATAACTTAGTCTACCAGTTTTAGGTAGAATGTTATGCAGGTCTGCAATCTCGTTTATATTTTTTTTCAAAGCATCATTACCGACAGCTTTAATCAATTCATGATACAGCTCATCCTTCTTCCTGAAAATTTTATTCTTAATTTCAAGATCAATATTTTGAACTTCTTCACGAATATGGAGCAGTTCAGTTGCAATAACATTTTTAACCCTTCTAAGTTCTGCCTCAGTCAATTTTCCTCTGGCTCGAGATTTATCTTTCTCAATCCAGTTTAAATGAACATGTGGATGCAAAGTATCCACATGTCGATTAGCCCACCATAATACATTGTTTAAATCTATTTTAAGTGTCTTACATATTTTAGGCATACAGCGATCAACTAACATTTTATAGTCAGCTACTTCTTCTAGTCCGAACTGAGATGCTGCATCCTCATCAGAAAAAGAAATAACTGTTTCCCACCAGATATCACCTTTTTTATTAAACAGAGAAGTTAAATTTTTTTCAAAATTTTTTTTATCCTCTTTTTTCAGCCATCCACTTCCTTCACTGGTGAACGTGTATTCATCCTTATTAACATAGCCAAGATAACCACCTTCATGCAGCGTTTCAAGTTCCTTATCTTTTTCATTTTTCTTTTCATCTTCTGTATAGTTATAATATCCAACTAGTGCAGTTTCATTTAAAATACCTTTGAATCTTGATCCTTCTGGCGCAGGTTTTCCATATTCAAAAAATCTAACTTTACTTATGTTAAATAACTCCGCCATACTACTTTTCCCCACTTAAATTATTGTTAATAGTGCGTTCTACTTGTTCTTCTATTTCCAGCACATTAATACCGAGTTTATTTGCAACTGCTTCATTAAATACTTTTTGACGTACATCATTTATAAGTAGTTGATTCACTGCTTCAGTAAACGGTTTTAAATATTTACTCATAAGTGATCTTGTTATACTCGTAGAAATTCTAGTGAAAAAAGATGGGTTAGAATTTACTACAACATTGTAGTAATAATCAATTGCTTCTGCTACGGCAATATTTAAAGAATACTGCTTGCCATCATCGCCTGTTTCTTCACGTGACTTCATTACTTTAACAATCTGATTAAGCTTAACTAAAGTCGATTCATCAAGCTCATAGGTACGTTTCTTTTTTTTGCTTGCCATTTGTTTCGGCTCCTTTTTAACTATTTATTCTTTTTTAATTCAACTACTTTTTTTGCTTTTGATTGAGTATATTTTCTAAACATAGATTTGCTTTGTACCAGTTCTAAAATTTCTCTAGTCTTATCTGAATTATCTGGATTGCGATACTCCTTAGAATATGGTAATAGTTTTAAAATCAGTTCGACATCCTCAATCAATTCTACTAATGCCAACTCTATATCGTTAGAACGATTATTTTTTTTAAGAGTGTTATTTATCGTGTCAAAACCATCAGTGATCTTTTGTTCAATATTTAGAATTGTTGAATCATCACAGATGGAACTAGTTCCATCCTTTAATGTTTTATCGAATGCAATATTTATTACTTTGCTCATACCGATAGAACGATTGAATTTTATACCCGCTTCATCAGCATCACGCTTAAACGTTTCTTCTAGCATTAACAATTTGTTTTCATCCTCAGAATCAATGCGGAACGTAATTACTTTTTTAGCCATTTTTTCACCTCTATTTGAATATTAAAAAACCGTATACAATTTCGTATACAACACACAAGTTGTATACGTATACGGCTTTAAAAAAAAAACTGAGCGTTGCTCAGTTGTTCACGAGGAATCACATAAAAGTGTTTACGTTTTTTTCAGTAAACACTTGTGATTTCTCCTTATCCTGCTTTTGATAAATCACCGTTTTTTCGTAAACGTATACGTATACATCTCTAATTATTAGGATGATTTATCAAAAGTTCATAGACAATAACATTTAGTCTAATTCCGACAGACTTTCGCTTATTTTTTTGTTAAAATCGTCCGCTTTTTTCTTGAGTTTCAAAAGAGACTTTTTATTTTTTTCTAAGTCAGACAAGTTAATTTTTGATTGTTTTAGCTGTTCTTCATTTTTAGAAATGACAGCTTTTTCTTCATCAATTTTCTTTTGAATTTGAGCTAATTTTTTTTCAATTTCTATCACAATAATCCTCCTTTCCAACAAAAAAAGATAATCGTTTGATTATCTTTTTTACTCAAATATACTACGTCTTTGTGAAAAATATTTTTTCACAATAACATTATAACACGTCTATTCTAAAAAAATGTCCCCATTTTTATAATTTAATCTGTAATATAAAATTCATTTTTTGTTTTATAATTTCCAAGATAATATAAATGATTTTTGTCAACCAGTTCATATATTTTATTATCTTCTTCATCAAGAAAATATGACCCACATGCCCCGCTATATTCTTGAAAATAAAATTTATCATACACACTTTCCCATGTATCCAACTGTCGAAGGGAATCCAAAAAAACCTCATAATCACACTCATCAGTTGCTACATCATCAATAAAAAAACCGTTCTCATCATTATCAAAATATTTTAATTCATTATCAAATAACTTTAGTTTTTTTTGAATACTCGTCCTTACTTCACTATTATTTTTATAGCCAATATTTGAAAAAAATAATCCATTTTCTTCATACCATCTTCCTATTTTTACTACTTCTCCATTACCATTCATGATAGCTAATCTTGAATCGTCTATCATGCTTTCCATAATTTTTTTAAATACTTCTGATTTATAATATCCTATTTTTGTATTAGATATTAAATCATAAATTATGTTTTTAATAAACAACTGTGTATCGTTTAACACACTATCTTTGTGATTATATTCTTGGATTATACCATTATGTGCAATCCCAATTGAACAACATAAATTAGTTTTTCTAAGGTATATACTGTCATTAGTTAACGGGTATGGATGACAGTTACCTTTATCAATTAAACCGCTTGTTGATATTCTAAAATGAAATACAACACTCTGATTTTTTAATCTGTACTGCTTATCATTTCTTAATAAATTTTCATAAAAATTTTCATAAGACATAAAGCCTTTTTTAATAATAATCTTATTGTTATTATTAAACATAAATCCAGCACCGTGAGGATTTTTATTCCAACATCTTTTTAAAATCTCTTTATCTGGTAAGTCAATTCCACTGTTTTTTACAATAATTATACACATATTTATTTCCTCGTTTCTTTTGCATTTTAGGAGTAACCCTTTCATTTTCTACAAGAGCGGGAGCAAGAAAAAAAGCAAGGTGGAGACTTGTACTACCTTGCTTTTTTTCGCAGATCATGCAATGTTCTTAGACAACATGGAACTTGTTCCATGATAAAAAAAACTCAAAACAATGAGATTTCATTCATTGTTTTGAGAACAATTAGAATTAAAATTACTGTAATTGCGTGTATTTACCAAACAGGAAACTTGATGGTCTTAGTTTATTGTTTGGCATTAACAAAATTATTTTTGTCACTTCATCCAAAGCAACTTTTCTTCTTTCAATACTGTTATTTTCAATATAATTTTTCATCATTTGTATTGTATCTTCATCATTTTTATATACAATTAGTTTTTCTAAATTAACTAATCCTTGATAATTTCTAGCAACATTTACAATATTATACATTAAATTAATCCGTGAATTAAATGACTCCCATAACAACGTTCCTCTACACAATCTTATTTCAACAGTTTTTTCATTTGTAGTATTTACTACTTTATATCTATCATTATGATTTCCCCCACTTTTTCTTTTATCTTTTGCAAACTTTTTTATATCTTTTACTTCATATCCATTTGGGGTTTCAAATCTACACCAACGTAAACTCTTTTGATTTCGTCCACTAATTTTAATTAATTCCTCTTGATATAATTCCATAATCGATACCATATTTTCAATAGTTATATTTGACCTCTCATGATCAATTCGTATTGCTTTTTGAGTATTATTATTAAGATTACTCAACAACAAATCATATTCTTTTGAATTAAATCCAAGTGCTTTTCTATTAAAATGAATATGCAATCCACATTTATTTCCTTTAGTAGAAACATAATGAGAATTGTCTAAAATATTCAATAGTTTTTTAAATTTGTCATTATTATTTTTATACCAACCAATTGTCATGGGATTAGAAATTATTTCAAGCCCGCAACCAATAGAGCTATCTCTTTCATATACAAATAAATTTCCAAATTCATTTTTTAAACATCCTGCCATCTCCTCTGGTGACACAATATTTCCTTCAAAATCACTATCTTGCGTTGCTTCCAGTTCAAATCCAAACAAGATATTATCTCTTTCGTTTTCACCCTCTAACATAAAATTTTGCCAGTTGTTAAATCCATGGTAACATAATAATGTCATAATAAGTTCCTCATTTCTTTTTATATTTAAGAAGCTGCCTTCCTCACCTTCTACAAGAGCGGGGTCAAGAGAAAAAGCAAGGTGGAGACTTGTACTACCTTGCTTTTTGTCGCAGATCACGCAATGTTCTTAGACACATGGAACTTGTTCTATATCAAAAAAAGAAACTGTTTTGTTTCTTTTTTTGATATAGCTTTAATCTCTTATTAAATTATCTAATATTTCAATAGCATTAATAATATCACTTGACATATATTCGCAACCACAGGCTTCAAGCATGGTGAATGTTTTCTCTAATGCTTTTTTATTTGTTTTTAAGCGCTTAATAACATCTGATAAAGTAAGTTCTCTTGCAACAGAATGAGATTCCATATTATTACTTTGGCTTTCAACTTTTTTTATTATTTTATCAACACCTCTGCCAGACATCCCTATTTTCGAACCAATCCAGTCACGTTTAGTACCTGATGGTCTTTCTTCCATCTCCTCATAAATTTTACTCCATTGTTGAATTTCATAATATCTTACTTCTTGAGATTTTTTTCTCTGCACATTATTTGACATTATTAATCCTAATTCCATTAATTCATTGGTAGGTTTTTCAACAATAGATATATTAATATAACCATCACCTAATCCGCTTTCATGGAGTTTACATATTGCTAAATAACGTGTATGACCACCTAAAAGAGTATATTTGCACCCATCAATTTCTCCATTTCTATCAACCTCACTAGCATAAGCAATAGCATTTTCCATTTGTCCATTTTCTGATATAGAGCTTGCAAGACTATCAATAACATTATCTTGATAATCATAAAAATTCATATCATTAAGTCTTACATCAGCCACGCTTACTCTTTGTGTCATCCCTAAATCCCTTGTAACACTACTTAATAAACTCATATTAATTTCCTCGTTTCTTTTTTATATTTAAGAAGCTACCTTCCTCACCTTCTACAAGAGCGGGAGCAAGAGAAAAAGCAAGGTGGAGACTTGTACTACCTTGCTTTTGATTGAAGATCACGCAATGTTCTTAGACACATGAAACTTGTTCCATGATAAAAAAACTCAAAATAACGAACTTATTTGTTTTCGTTATTTTGAGTACTAGCGATAATAAAGATTTTGTTGTTATTTTTATATTAGTCTATTAATTTACTTTTTATAAATTCTGTTATACAGTCTCTTTCAACAAGAACATCAGCAAATGTTTTTCTTAAATCAATCCGCTGCGTATCTACACAACGAATTTCGCTTAACTGCAATCGACTTTTGGTTTTTTTATTATTAATTAATACCTCAATATCCATTTCAAATTCAGGATTTGCTTTTGTTTCTTTGATTGAAGTACAAGGAATGATCAACATTTTATAACCTAAATCTTTTAAAATATAACACCAATGTCCATCCATTAACTCTTTAGGAAAACCACGTCCAATATTGAAATATGCCATCTGATGAACTTGCGGACGATTTGATAAATAATAATATGTATTATCAATATCCCGTTCTCTATCCTTGACTAAATTACAGTAAAAATATTCTAATTGACTAGTAAGATGTTTTAAAGAACAACTAAATTTTTCAACATCATACAATCCACTTTTTTCTAATTGATCTAATGATTCTTTCATTTCAATTAAGTTGCTATTTACACTCATAATTAATGCACCTCCTTCACCTTCTACAAGAGCGTAGTCAAGAAAAAAAGCAAGGTGGAGACTTGTACTACCTTGTTTTTTGTCGCAGATCACGCAATGTTCTTAGACACATCATTTAAATTAGTAAATTTTCAAATTAGATTACCAGAAATTTAATAAAAAGATAGAGCACCCAGACTAATAACTAACGGGTGCTTTTTTATTAATTCTCTTGATACAAATAACCTAGATATTATACTCTTATTGCCTTAACCAACCAATTATTGGAATTATAGCAAGTATAAATATATAAAATTTCCTGATCTAAATTATAATCAAGCATATTTATACCTGTCTCAATGTCATATAATTTATATCCATCATTTGTACACTCATTACTATAAACAATTTTATATTTATAAATATGCGAGTTGTAATTAACTGATATAACATCATTTAAACTTGCTCTATACAAATATTTTAATGATTTCGTATTATGTCCTCCTAAAAGTACTAGTTTTCCACATCCGAATAAAAATGCAGCTTCGGTCATAATACAGATATCATATTGATCAACTGCTTCTTGTGTTGAACCAATACTCAAACGAGCATTGGTACATACATTAGGAATAGTAATAGAATTATCTATTATCATTTGTTTTTCTTTTTTAGGAACAGTAAAATCATTAGTATCATTTTTTTTGTTATTATCTTCATTCCTTATTTCATTATTAGAATCATCAACTTCTTTTTTTTCTACTTCTTTTGTTAAGGCAACATACGAATTACCTGTTATCTTATTGACATTAGTAATTAAAGCCTTTTTAGAATTAGATGTTGATACATCTTGAACATAACAATTTCCAATACTAAATATAGTTATTATAACTAGTAACAGCTTAATGATTTTTTTACTCATAAAGACCACCTCTAATTCTTCATTAATCAAACTCCATTCTATTTAATTTTTAAACCATATAGCTCTAATAGCTCTTTTTCTGCCATTTGAATAGGGAAAAAACGATTTTCTTCAAATTCAATTGCATACCACTCGGACATAAATACTCTTTTATCCCTATCATGATATAAGTGTTCGCATTCCCATGGTTTTAATTTTCTTCTAATCCTTTCACAATCCTTTTCTTTATTATCCCATACCCACATTTTGGGTTTTAAATCTTCAAAGTGGTAAGGCTTAAATTGATTATGCCTAGTAGGATTTAAGCCAATAGATTGCAGATGCCTTTCCAGATTAACATCTAACCATTCTATAATATGAAAGTTATAGTAATCTTCAGTTTCCTCATGAGGAATTATCTTTTTTAGATACACAAGATGCTTTTTAGCATCATTCCATGTCTCAAAGATTTTTGGTTTATGTTTGTTAGACTTATCACTAGGATAACAGTCTGGTCCAAACTTATTAATATATATTCCTGCATAAATCCCATCTTTATATTTAATCAAATACATTTTCATTCACTTTTTTAATGACCTCCTGAATTTTAAAACTCTTTTCATATTTTCAATTAACCATTTCAACCTCAATTAAATTAATCAAAAATAATTTCAAAATATTCAACATTTTTATAATCGTGTTTCATACGTTCATAAAATTCTTTAATATCGTTAATTCTTGTTGGATCAGGGTAGTCTAATTTATAAAATTCATCTATTGCTGTTTTCAAGGCATTTACTGCAGTATCATACGGAATCAAATGTACTGATCCATCACCAGATAATAAATTATTGCATTCCTCGCATCTAAAAGCTTTATAAAAAATTCCATCTGCATATCCAAAGAAAAAAACCTGATCATCTGGAATCCCTTTGTATTCTTCTTTTTCAGTATATTCATGATAAATACTGCTTTCATCTTCAGTAAATGTCACAATATACCTTTTTGACCATATTCCGTTTGGTACTCTTATGGTAAAATCATGAGCCATTCTAATCACCTCCATTTTGATTTCACTTTCATATTTCAATATCGTCTGTAGTACGACAGTTAAAATTGAATATTAGATACTTATCTAATATTTGTCTTGTTTTAGTTAAAGCACGTTCTATCATCAAATTAGATAGGGTAATACCATCAAGGTTACTAGATATACGTATATAATCGTGTTTCATATCTCCCAAATTACGACCCTGAGCAACATAATATCTCATATATCCAGTTACTATTTCTTCGTCTGAAATTTGGTTATTTGCTAAACGTAGTAAAAAATCGGTATTAATCTTTGCCATTATAAATCACCTTTCTATCTTTTTTTAATTCCTCTATAATTTCTTCTGTTTCTGGGGTAATAACTACATTAGTTGAAACTTTAATAGGTGCTGTTTTTATTATCTTTGTTCTAGCAATATTCTTATTCTTCTAACAGCATTTTCAGCTCTTTTTCATATTCTTCTCTTAACTCATTGACCAATTCATTAACAATATTGCTATCTAATTTTATTCTGCGATTATCATTCCAAGCACTGCTAATGTGATAGCTAATATATTCTCTAATTTCTGCTGTATTTAACATTTTATCTTCCTCATTTCTTTTATATTTAAGGAGCTATCCCCTTCACACTTTCTACAAGCGCATGATCTACATAAGAAGGCAAAGTGGAGACTTGTACTACTTTGCTTTTGCATGTAGATCATGCCATGTTCATAGACTCAGGCATTGCTTATAAAATATCAATTAATTCTTTAATTTCAGATGAAATTTTGTCTAATAAATCATCCACTTCATATAATCCAATTTCTACAGCAGCATCTGCTGTCTTTTTGACTTGACTAATATTTTTTTCCAACATTTTCTGAATATCTTCTTTTGTTAAAGCACCATTAGCATTTCTAGTTACAGTATGTTCTTCATTTTCTAGAATGGAACTAGTTCCATCATCATCCTCAAATGTTTCACCCCAAAAATCTTCAAATGTCGTTTGTCCTTCAAACACTTCATACTCAACAGTATCAGCTTCAGCTTCGTTTTCTTCATTGTTTGAATGTACTTCAGGTTCACTAAACTGTTTAATCAATTTGTCAACATAACGACCAGATATACCTAATTGATTTCCAATCCAGTCTCTCTTAGTTCCAGCCGGTTTTTCATCAATTAATTCATAGATTTTTTCCATGATTTTAATTTCATGAAATCGTTCTTCAGGTTTCTTTTTTCGCTGAATATTATTTTTTACAATCATTTCAAGTTCTTCTCTTGTAGATTCGGGCTTATTTACAACAGAAATGTTAATGTAGCCGTCCCCCTCACCAGCATCACGCAATTTACTAATTGCTAGATAGCGTGTATTTCCACCTAAAAGAGTATATTTGCGACCATCAATTTCTCCATTTCTATCAACCTCACTAGCATAAGCAATAGCGTTTTCAAATTGTCCATCATCACGAATTGAGTTCATCAGCGCACCAATAAACTCGTTTTCAGCTTCGTCGTAAACCGCTTCATTTAAACAGTTTATTCTTACATCATCAATTAATACTCGTATAGTCATCCCTAGATCTCTTGTCATACTATCTAATAATCCCATTTTCATTTCCTGTATATAATTGGCTTATTTAACTGTCAATTATATACTTTTCCTTTCGATATATTTTGTTTATAAAGTATGTGATTATCTGTTTCAAATCTTTAAAAAGCAGTTAGCACATCCAGTATTTGTAGACTTCGTCATACCACCACTGGTTCAAAATTGTTTCTATATGTTCCTCAAACAATGCTATATTATCTTTTAGGCAAGTAACAGACTGTTTCGTTCCAAGATAGATCGAACTGCCACTCACTGGGTCACTCCATCTAGTTAGATAAATCAATCCATGAATACGGTGTATGAGCTTATGAAAAGCTTTATTGAGATAGAACTTTCCCTCACGCAAAGCAATCTGCATATCATAGATTCTAAAATTTAGTCTGGTTATCATGGCATTTTTTATATAGATTTTCTCTTTACTTTTGAAACTTGAACTCTTAACAGTTATCCGTGAAAAATATTTTATACTGCTTTTCCAAAAATCACGATCTAACAGCATTCCTGCATATACAGCGGTTTTCAAAAGACGTTTATGAAACCTACTGAAAGAAGTATATTTAAATATTTCCTTCTCTGTTTTTGCAACATAGAAAGTTTCTTTTACAGTACAGCCATTTTCATCTTTTTTTACATCTCCTTTTTTGTGTACTAGAACAGCATCTGGGTTATCTTTTTTGCATAGTTTTTTAGTTTTGATGCAGTAATAATAATCTTTTGTATATTTCACTACCATTGTCTGTTTTCTTTTAAAATATTTTCGAGTAAAGCACAGAACATGTATGTATTCACCATTACCTTGAGAAACAAATTTATAGCAGTATAAAAAGCTATCCAACTTAAACCATGGAGATAATGCAAACATAAATTTTTTGATAAAATCATGCTTTAATGTATCTGACATATTGACTGGAATCATAACTTCCAGTGTGTGTGCATAGATGTTAGAGTAGACTTTCTTATTCTGGTTTTTGCCATAGATATATTTATGTTTGTCTTTATAGTCACATTGATGTTCGATAACTGTTTTATAATCAGTACGATTACTGTAAATAAGGATATCACCACCTTCCAGCCATCTGTAAATATCTTTTCTTGAGTTACATGTATCATAAGCCACATAGCTATTATGAGTAATCACTGCTTCCTTCCTCCTAAATTAACATTAAAGCTCCGCTTTAATGTTTTTTTTATTTCAGACCTATTTTTGGCGCTGAAATCATGAAATTTTTGACTTATATTATAAGATCGAACTTTTTGTTTTTTCTTCGATTTTGTGTTTTATCCCGACATAATTTTCTTCCAGTTGAGGTTTTAATTTAATTTTTATTTCAGGGTGTTTGTACGATATTCGATAAACAGCACTTACAAACTCATTTGTTTCTTCTTTCTTGCAATTTTTTAATTCTGCTGCCAAAAAATTAAAGATTTTCGTTGTATCCAAATTTTTTATCTCAGCTTCTGTTAGAAGAATTTTAACAACCGCATTTAAAGCATAATTTAACGTGTGATTTCGCTTGTAGTAATTAAAATAATCTATTATAGAAAAATCTATATTTCTATCCAAATAAGCAATTATTAAACATGCTGTATTAAAATAATAAGCAATCTGTCGTCTGTCCAAATAAAACTTATATACCATATTTTCAAAATTGCTGTTCATAAAGCATCTGTATTCAATAATCTCTCTTAAACGGCAGTCATATTTTTCTAAAATTGCTAAAAGCTGGCTATATTTATAATAATGTTCCTCAGCTTCTAATTTTTTCATTAAGGCAGCAAACTGTTTTCCTACCTTTTTAATCGAACTATCCCCTACCACGATTACGGATGTGCTAAAAGAAGGAATATAATCTTCAGTTTCAGTAAAAGTTGCGTAAACAGACTTATCCATTTTAATTAGATTATGGATTACTTCTCTCTTTACATGAATTTCGTGCTTATTCAGTTTTATCCACTGTCCCATAATTACCCCTTTCTATACAAACAAAGAGAGAGGTTAAGCCCTTATGGGTTTAACCTCTCTCTTTGTTTGTATTCCTTTTTGTTTTTAGCCTTTTTTATTTTAAATTTTATCTTATAACCTTTTATTATGTTCGAGTGTAAATGCTCATATCGCACCAGTAAGAAAAAAACGGCAGGATTGCCGTTTTATTTTTGTTGTTTTTTTATACTTTCTAATTCATTTAAATCAAAAGGTGTTAACTGGTAAACGTAATAATTCAACCAATTACTAAATAACAAATACGCATGAGAACGCCACTTTACTAAAATCTCGTTATGCATATCATCATTTCTATAATAATTTTTAGGCATTGTAGCAATATCCGAGATTGCTAAATCTCGTCTATATTCTTTATCTAAAGTATCAGGGTCATATTCTGGATGCCCTGTTACAAAAAAACGTGATCCATCCTTTTCAGCAATCAAATATACCCCAGCTTCATCACTACTAGCAAGAATTTCTAGATTCTCTATAGTTGCAATATCCTCTGCCATAACTGTTGTATAACGTGAATGAGGAGCATAAAATTGATAATCAAAACCACGTAATATTTTTCGTTTCATCTTATTAACATTGGTATGATGAAAATATACTCCTGTTAATTTTTCTTTTAATGCATGTTTTTCAATGCCATAAAAATAATAAAGTGCTGCTTGTGAAGCCCAACAGATAAAGAAAGAACTAAACACATGTGTTTTTGACCACTCTAAAATTTTCTCCATTTCCTGCCAATAATCAACATCTTCAAATTTTATTTTTTCTACTGGTGCACCAGTTATTATAAAACCATCATATTTATTTTCCTTGATTTCATCAAAAGTTTTATAAAAAGCTAAAAGATGTTCTTGGGATGTATTTTTAGATTCATGACTAGCCATATGAATCCAATCAACTTCTATTTGTAAAGGTGTATTTGAAAGCATTCTTAACAATTGTGTTTCAGTAACTATTTTAGTAGGCATAACATTTAAAATTAATAATTGTAATGGTCTGATTTGTTGTGCTAATGCCCTATTTTCATCCATTACAAAAATATTTTCATCTTTTAAAATCTTACTTGCAGGTAAATCATTTGGTATTTTAATAGGCATATTTTGCACCTCCGATATTGTTTAGTTTAACATATCTTAGATTAGATTTTAAGTCTAAATATTAAAATGAAATCAATTCATTAAAAATTTGAATAATATATTCATCTGACATCCCAGATAGGTAATCAATTATACTTTTTATAATTGCTTTGTCATCTTCAATAAAATCATAAATAATCTTATTTTCATAAATATCTAATCGTTCTAATCCTTTCATTCTACTATATTTTTTTAACCAATGAACAAACCCATTAATAGCATGAGGATAATCATCTTGATCTTTAAGTAACTCATTAATTAAACTACTATTACTATCCTTTGCAATAAGATAATACTTAATGAAAAAATCAAAAATAGAATTTAAAATTAAATTAACATAATTTGTATGAATTTGTACCCGATCAATCAAATATATATTTTGGTAATTAAATTTCATAATTGTTTTCATAATTTCAAAAGCTTCCTGAGACAAAGAAATTCCATTTACAGGATTACTATTTTCACAAACTTCCTGAATAAAATAATTTACTATTGTCCCATTATTAATTGCATTAAACTTATAATCACTCGCAATACTATTTAACGATGCTCTTAACACCTCTACTTTATTTTCCTTAAGTACTTTCAACCTCAATGCATCTTCGATATCTCGCGCCAAATAAGCAATCTTATCAGCCATTTTAACAACACAGCCTTCCCAAGTATATGGATTATACAACCCTGCACTTGTATAATCATTTAAATCAATATACTCATTTCTTTTAACAATGCATTTTTGATTCATTTCACCACAATGTGATATTATTCCATCACGAACTGCATAGGTTAAATTAAGATTTTGCCGATGATGTAAATTATCTTCTAATGTTTCAATATTATCAATAAAATGTAAACTATTTCGTTCATGCCAAAATGATTCTAAACCATATTTTTTAGCTAATTCATTTATAATTCGTTCACCACCATGACCAAATGGTGCATGGCCTAAATCATGACCAACAGCAATTGCTTTAGTCAATTCTGTATTTAAACCTAAGTAATTAGCAATTGTATAACTTATCGATTCAACTAAATTTACATGTTCACTACGAGTGCATACATGATCATCCTTTACTGCAAAAAACACTTGTGTTTTATGTTTTAATCGACGATATGCTTGACTAAAAATAATTCTTGTATAATCACGTCCAAACTCACTTCTTAAATCATTATTTCTTTGGTATAACGGCTCTAATCTTTTTTTTGCGTTCTTAAATTCTGGATGGAATTCATCCATTCTAACATCTTTAAATAAATTTTTTGTCATATTAATCCCCCTTTTTTGTAATTATATGACACTTTTTAAATTAAAACAAATCACAACTATGATTTTAAAACCAAAAAAAAGGATTTAAAAGTGAAAAGATAAATATCTTGAATTTTAATCATAATAAAAAAACTTTTATTAAGTTATTCATCTATTGATGTAATTTATATTTAAAATCATTAATTGATGACCTTAAAAAATTCCCTTTCATTATATAATTTAGATACAAAATCTAAACAAACAATACTAATATAATAATCATCATTTTAATATATATAACATAAAAAATAATATGGAAAACAAATATGATAAGTAAAATAAAAAGATAGAAATTCATGATGATTATCATCAAGATTTTCTACCTCTATTTAATTCCTTAAACACTGAAGAATTAAAGTATCAATAATTTTACCTATTATAACTTATTTTGTTAATAAACTTGCTGCCGCTTTATCAACAATTACTACTACATCACTATGATCTTGAAGCGCACTTGCTGGTACATCAGTAGTTTTTTGACCTTCAACTAATACTTTAATAGGTTCCGCTTTATTTTCACCACATGCTACTAACAATACTTTTTTAGCTTGCATTATATTTGAAATACCCATAGTAATTGCATGTGTTGGTACATCATCAATTTTTCCATCAAAGAATAAACGAGCATTATCTTGACGTGTACTTTCTTTTAATTCTATCATATGAGTTACTGAATCAAAAGAAGTACCTGGTTCATTAAAACCAATATGCCCATTTGATCCAATTCCTAGTAATTGAATATCAATTGGATTTTCAGCTAATAATTTATTGTAATCATCACAACTTTCTTGAATTTCACCAGCCCCATTTGGTACATGAACATTTTCTAATTTAATATCAATACCAGAGAATAGATGTTTATTCATAAAATAATGATAACTTTGTGGATGACTTGCTTCTAATCCAAAATATTCATCTAAATTAAACGATTTAATATCTTTATAAGAAGTCCCGTTCTCCTTATGGTCTTCAATCATCAATTCATACATTCTAATTGGTGTAGAACCTGTAGCTAATCCTAAATTAGCAGCTGGATTATTTTTTACTACCTCTAACATAACTTTTGAAGCTTCAACACTTGCTTCTTCATAATTTTCAACTATAATTAATTTCATATTGTGTCCCTCCAAATATATGATACTATTTTTATCTAAAAACTTCAAGTTAAAGCTTGAATTTACCTACATTAACGAGTAATTTTTTTGTTTTAAAGATTTCTGATTAAGATTTAATCCAATATTTCTTCATTTATTACTGTCTGTCTTTTTTTGCACTGTTTCATGTCTTTAAAAAATTTTCTTTATTCCTACCCACAATGAAATAATGTATTAGCAAAATATCTCTTCTATTATTTGGAAAGTTCTAATGGCTAAAATGCTTAAACCCTAATTTCTAAGTACTGATTTTATAGACACTACTGGTTTTTTATTACATTTTAATTAACTGCTTTATTTTATAAGTAAGCTGATTACAAAACTTCTCAATACATACTACATTAATATAATTACTGATAGTATCACCATAAAGTAAGATCATAAGATGATTTCTAAATAATATAGAAAATACTATAATTATTAATATACCTATTCATATTCCAATAACAATATTATGTTAGAAACTTTTTCAAGTTAATGATGACATTAATCTGATATTCTATTTAGATATTATAAAATCCATACTATAACAATTTAACTACATCCAAAAACATATTTAACCCAATCTATTATGTATTACTTTTCTAATAGTTTGCATTATATTTATTTTGAAAATTATACTTTTCAGTACTATAAATTGACTTTGCTTTTTCATCCTGAAAAAACACATTTACTTTATCACTCATCTAAATACCCATAACCTTTCTAAGTTGTGAAAAAAGATTACCCAATCGACGATATTTCTTTATTTTTCACATAAAATAAGGTAGAATAAGGAATGTATGGAGGTGTTTTTATTATGATAAAAGGTATTGGGGCATCTAGTGGGATTGCAATTGCTAAAGCCTATAAACTAGTTATGCCCGATTTAACTGTAACTAAGGTTACTATTGCAGATACAGATGCTGAAATCAAAAATTTTGATGAAGCAATGTCACAAACCGCAAAAGAATTAGAATCAATTAAAGAAGCTGCTACTAAGAACCTATCTGCTGAAGAAGCAGCTGTATTTGATGCACATGCATTAGTTTTACAAGACCCTGAATTAAAAACTCAAGTAGAAGAAAAAATTAAAAATGAAAAAATTAATGCCGCTGCAGCATTAGACGAAGTTGCTAATATGTTTATTGCAATGTTTGAAAGTATGGATGATGATTATTTCAGAGAAAGAGCTGCTGATATTAAAGATGTATCTCGTCGTTTGTTGGCAAATCTACTTGGTAAATCATTACCTAATCCTGCTTTAATTGATGAAGAAGTTGTTATTATTGCTGATGATCTTACTCCTTCTGATACAGCACAATTAAATAAAAATTTAGTTAGAGGATTTGCAACTAATATAGGTGGTAGAACTTCTCACTCAGCTATTATGGCTCGTTCATTAGAAATTCCTGCAGTTGTTTCTTGTAAAACAATTACTGAAACTACTAATGATAATGATATGATTGTTTTAGATGGTGAAGCTGGTATTGTAATTATCAATCCTACTGATGAAGAAATTAAAGAATATCAAGCTAAACGTGAAGCGTTTATTGCTTATAAAGAAGAATTAAAGAAAATGAAAAATGAAAAATCTGTTACTTTAGATGATCATCATGTTGAATTAGTCGCAAATATTGGATCACCAAAAGATATTCAAGGCGTAATTGATAATGGTGGTGAAGGTGTTGGATTATTTAGAACTGAGTTTTTATATATGGAATCAGCTCAATTACCTACTGAAGAAGAACAATTTAATGTTTATAAAGAAGTTCTTGAAGGACTTGAGGGTAAACCAGCTGTTGTTCGTACTTTAGATATTGGTGGAGATAAAGAAATTGAAGCAATAGATTTACCAAAAGAAATGAATCCATTCTTAGGTGTAAGAGCAGTACGTTTATGTTTCCAAAGAGAAGATATTTTTAGAGTTCAATTAAGAGCATTACTTAGAGCTTCAGTTTATGGTGATTTAAGAATAATGTTCCCAATGATTGCAACTTTAGATGAATTTAGAAAAGCAAAAGGCATCTTAATGGAAGAAAAAGAAAAATTAGTAAATGAAGGAATTGCTGTTTCTGATACATTGCAAGTTGGTATTATGATTGAAATTCCTGCTGCTGCAGTATTAGCAGATCAATTTGCTAAAGAAGTAGACTTTTTCTCAATTGGTACAAATGATTTAGTTCAATATACATTTGCTGCTGATAGAATGTCTTCTGGAGTTTCTTACTTATATCAACCTTTCCATCCATCAATTTTACGTTTAGTTAAACATGTAATTGATTCAGCGCATGCTGAAGGTAAATGGACTGGAATGTGTGGAGAAATGGCTGGAGAAGCAATTGCTGCCCCATTATTAATTGGTTTAGGATTAGATGAATTCTCAATGTCTGCTACATCAATTCTTTCTCAAAGAAAATTAATAAGATCAATGAAAAAATCCGAAATGAACGAATTAGCTGCTAAAGCAATTAATTGTTCAACTATGGAAGAAGTAGTTGCTCTAGTAAAAGAATATATAGAAATGTAATAAAAAAAAGCTGTAACGAAACAAACTTAAAATAAGTTAAGTTCGTTCAGCTTTTTTTATATACAAAAATAATCTTTTTTTTGAATTACTAATTATTGATATTTTATTATTAAATAAGACATCTTCTATTATTTTTACTTGCTTTTAGTACAATGAGAATACAAGCAATAATTAGATTTTTAATCATCATTGTCCCCTGATGTTCTGCTAATCCATCAGCAATAACTTTATAATAAACAAGACAATGGTAATGACTTTATTTAAGATCAATATTTTATCAGCCTAAGCAATAACTAAGCTAAAATATCTAATAGAAGTTAAAAAATAATCTCATCAGGAAATAAAAATTCCAGAAGAAAGTACGAGGAAATAAAAAAAGACAAAAAAAAGAACCGGCAGCTTGCTATTGTCGCACCGCAGTACTATCTTCGCCGTTATGATGCTTAACTTCTGTGTTCGGTATGGGTACAGGTGTGTCCATCATGCTATCGCTACCAGATCTTCTTTTTTAAGCAATCCCTTTTGAGAATCACTCAAAACCGGATAATAGTTCTACTGCGTCTTTTGTCTTCCTTTTCTCTCAAGCCTTAACCTTTCTTCTCTAGGTTAAGTCCTCGACCTATTAGTATCAGTCCGCTTAACATGTCGCCA
>NZ_FOIN01000087.1 GCF_900102365.1 Thomasclavelia cocleata
AAAGATATCATCAGGAATGTAGAGAATGGATAGAAGGATTAAGTGAAAAACAGTTAAAGTTAATAAGCAAGTATATATTTGAAGAAGATGAATTTGAAGCATTTAAGGAAAGAATAAATAATAGTAATTAGTAAAAAGACAATCGAGTGATTGTCTTTTAAATAAAATTTATTTTAAATTTAATAGTTTTTCAATTGCTGCTATTTGTACACAGATACAAAGCAGGTTTGCAGCTTTAGATAATTCATCAATTGGTGGATAAGAAGGGGCAATTCTAATATTTGAATCTTGTGGGTCTTTTCCATATGGGAATGTTGCACCAATTGTTGTTAAAACTACACCAGCCTCTTCACATAATTGGCCAACTCTTTTGGCACAGCCAGGCATAATATCTAAACTAATAAAATAACCACCATGAGGTACATACCATGAAGCTATTTCTTTGTTAGCTAGTTCATTATTTAAATAATTGATTACACAGTCAAACTTAGGTTTTAAGATGGCAGCTTGTTTTTGCATATGTGTTTTAATACTTTCCACATTTTCAAAGAATTTGAAATGACGTAATTGATTCATCTTGTCTTGTGAGATAGATTGGATTTTTAAACGTTTTTTAATATCATCAAGATTATTATCGCTAGCTATGATACAAGAAACTCCACTACCAGCAAATGTGATTTTCGAAGTAGAAGCAACCATGATTACTAGATCTTCATTATTATTTTTTGGTAATTCATCAAAGATATTTAACAGTTTATCACCTTGTTTATCTAAATCATGAACACAATAAGCGTTATCATAGATAATTCTAAAATCTTTAGCTGCAGGATTTAAAGCAGCTAATGCTTTAACAGTTTCATCACTATAGGTAATCCCTTGTGGGTTAGAATATTTAGGAACACAAAACATTCCTTTAACGCTATCATCTTTAATTAATTCATTTATCACTTTAATATTGGGACCATTACCAGTCATTGGTACATTAATCATTTCAATTCCAAAATGTTCACAAAAAGCAAAATGACGATCATATCCTGGAACAGGACATAAAAATTTCACTTTCTCTAGTTTAGACCATGGTTTATTACCACAAACCCCAAATAACATTGCTTGAGCAATATAATCATACATTAAAGTGAGACTAGATGTTCCTCCAATAATTACATTATTTTCATTTACTTCTAATAATTGTGCAAATAATCTTCGTATAGAAGGTAAACCCTCTAATCCCCCATAATTACGACATTCTATATTGTCAATAGTACATTCTTTCATATCTAAAATAGACATTGATAAATCTAATTGTT
>NZ_FOIN01000029.1 GCF_900102365.1 Thomasclavelia cocleata
TAGAAAAGAAGAAAATTGACATAAAAAAAATCCAATAACACTGATGATTACTGAATAATTTAGATTGTATAGATAAATTGTCTTCGAAACTCGGGTGATTTTTTATTTGACTAGTAAGTTTAATATAGTACTTAGTTAAGGTTTATCTAAGAAAATTAGGCAGTGAGTACTAAGGTTTGATTAACAATTATAGAAATAATAACATTAAGTATAATTAATTAACTTAGGCAGTATGTGTTTTTTGATATAAATTGTATATTTTTACTATTGATTGTATGATTTTACTATAATAAATATATTATAATATATTTATAAATAAAATTTTTAATTTACATTGAATAATGAAGGAGGAAAAGTATGAAAAAATTATTAAAAGGGATTCTTGTTTTAGCAATCATCTTATCAACTTTTGCTAGTGGTATTAATTATGCAAAAGCTGTAACAGATGATGAATTAGTATATCTGGTTAGCGAGGATGCTTATATCAGAAGTGGTAATAATGCAAATAAAAACTATAATTATGAAAATATTACCCAAGCTCATGGTGATCAGTATACTGGTAAGAACTATAAGGTAATAAACACAAAATATTATCCTGATGGTTCTAAGATTATGAGTGTAATGAAATTAAGATTGCCATCTCTTGAAGAAGTTACACAAAATGAGTTAGATACATATGAATTTGAATTTAACATTTTTAAAAATCCAGATTACAATAAATCTGAACAAACATATCATTTTTATTATACTGATGAAGTTAATTGGAGTGAAACATCACTTACATGGAATAACAAACCATCATCAATTGGAACTGGTGATGTTTTATTTGACTTTACAATTCCCCAAGGTATGGAATATGAAAGTAAAAATGATGATGAAAAACGAATTCGTATTGATGTAACAGAAAAAATAAATTCATTAATACAACAAGGGGTTCCAACAATTACTGTTTATACTGATGGGATGTTAAGAGCTGACACTTCATTAATGATACATAGTAAAGAAAGTGGAGATGGTACACGTGGTGCTAAGTTAATTGCATCTAATAGTAATTATGATAGAAATAAGTTAGAACAGTTAATTGAAGAGTGTAATGCAATTGAAAAAGGAAATTATAATCAAGCAAGTTATGATTCATTAAAAGATAGTTTAGATTATGCTAAGGATATATTGGCAAATGGTACAATAGATGAATTAAAAAATGCTTATGCTTCATTGCTTTTAGCAAAGGACAGTTTAATTGCTGAATATCCAGTACTGGAAGATGGTTTTATTAGAAGTGATAAAAAAACAACTGTATATAATTATGAAAATATTACACAGGCTCATGGATCGCAGTATGTAGGAAAAGATTATAAAGTTATTAATTCTAAATATTATCCTAATGGAAATGAAATTATTGGAGTAATGAAATTTGCTTTACCATCGTTAGATGAAGTTACTAATAGTAATTTTGATACAATTAAATTAAACTTTAATATGTTTAAAAATCCTGGTTTTGAAAAAGGAAATCAAACATATCATTTCTATTATACTGATGAAGTTAATTGGAGTGAAACATCACTTACATGGAATAATCGTCCAGAATCAATTAAACATGATAGCAGTAATCTTCTTGGTGATTTTGTAATTAATCAAGGAGAAGAATATGAAATAAAAAACGATCTTCAAAAAGCTGTTAGTATTGATATAAGTGAAAAAATAATTAAGCTAATTGAAGCAGGGACTAAGGAAATTACAGTATTTGTTTGTGCAGAAAATAAGTTAGATACATCAATCATGTTTCATAGCAAAGAAAGTGGAGATGGTACGCTTAAAGCTAAGATTAATGCATCATATAAAAATTATCGTGAACAATTAAAAAATTTAATAACACAATGTAAAGAACTTGATACAAGCAATTATACAGAAGAAAGTCTAGCTCATTTAAATGAAGTGTTGAATGAAGTAGAAGAAGTATGCATTAGTGGAACTGCATTACAGACTCATGTGGCTTATGATCAATTATTAAAAGCAAAAGAGGCTTTAGTATTAATGCAGGACCCTGAAGATGTTGGTAATATTGCATATCAAAAACCAACTAGAAGTAATTTATCAAAGACTTTAAGTGATCAAGTAACTGATGGAGATACTTCTACATATTGGTCAGGTTTATTTTATCCATCATATGTAGACATTGATTTAATGGATACTTATGCTTTAACAAAATTAAAAATATATGTTCCTGAAGGAAAGAATTGCTGGTATACAATTTATGGAAGTAATGATGGTTCGACATTTAATCGTTTATATCAAAAACACAATGATAGTTTAGCTACAACTGATGGAGATGAAATTATTTTTGATACACCACAATCTTATCGTATTGTTCGAGTGTACATAGAATATAATCAAGGAGATGATAAAGCGTATTTAGCTGAAGTTAAGGCTTATGGAACTGTAATAAAATCAAATACAGATTCTTTAAAAACAGGAACATTAGAAGAGATTCTTGATGTAACATCTTATGCTCAAAGTAAATATGCAGCTGTAATTACTAAAGAAGAAACGATTGAAAATGTTTATGGAATCATTGATCGTACTATTGGTAGTGAATATCGTGACTGGTTTAGTTTTGAACTTGTAGATGATGATAGTATAAATGACTGGTATGAAATTAGTGATAAAGAAGGTAAGATTCATATCAGAGGAAATGAAGGATTGTCACTTACAACAGGATTGAATTATTATTATAAAAATTATTTAAATGTGCATATTTCAGAACAGACAATGCAAGTAAAAATGCCAAATGAATTAGTTAAGGTAAATAAAACAGTAAAAAACAATACACCTTATCAAGTTCGTTATGCTTATAATTATTGTACATTAAGTTATACTTTTGCTTTCTTTGGTGAAGAACAATGGCAAAGAGAAAATGACTGGTTAGCACTAAATGGAGTAAATGTAGTTCTTGATCTTGCAGGTCAGGAAGCAACATGGATTAAATTTTTAATGAATTTTGGATATTCTTTTGATGATGCAAAAGACTGGTTAAGTGGACCTGCTTATTATGCGTGGCAGTTTATGGATAATATGGAATCGTTTGGAGGACCTGTTCCTGATGGATATGTAAAAGATCGTTTAGAGTTAGCTAGATCGACACAAAGATGGAAGAATTCATTAGGGATGCAGACAATTTTACAAGGGTATGCAGGAATGGTACCAACTAACTTCAGTGAATATCAGCCAGATGTAAAGATTATTAAACAAGGAAATTGGAATGGTTTTAGTAGACCAGATATGATTGCAACAGATTCTAAAGAATATGATGAATATGCAAAATTATTTTATGAAGCACAAGAGTTTGTTTATGGTGCGACTAGTGATTATTATGCTGTAGATCCATTCCATGAAGGGGGGATTCGTCCAAGTGGTTTAGGAGATGCTACTATTGCAACTGAGGTACTTGAATCAATGCTTGATTATGATCAAGATGCTATTTGGGTAGTACAGGGATGGCAGAGTAATCCAACTAATGAATTATTAAAAGGAATGAAAGATAATCGAGAAGATCATGTATTAATTGTTGATTTGATCAAATATCCTATTTCAGATTGGACTAAATATGATCGTACAAGTTATGGTAGTACAAAATTAGATGCCAAAGAATTTAATGGTACTAGCTGGGCATGGGGATTGCTTGCAAATTTTGGTGGTAATCCTTCAATGCATGGACAAATGGAAGTCATGGTAAATGATATTATGGAAGCTAGAAAAAATTCTTCACATATGGTTGGTTTAGGTATCATATCTGAAGCTCAATATGATAATCCAGTGATGTATGATTTAATTTTTGATTTAGCATGGGCGAGTGATGATTTTGATTTAAATACTTGGCTTAATAGTTATATTGAAAGAAGATATGGTGGTACTTCTCAAAATGCTAAAATGGCTTGGCAAATTATGAAAGAGGCAAATTATGATCATGGTGTACGATATACAAATGAATTATTTGGAATGAAGTCTAAAGCACCACAAGATTATAAGGTACAAAATATCCCTTATGGTGGAGATAAATTAGAAAGTGCATTAAGATTGCTTATTAGAGATTTTGATAAGTTTAAAGATAGTGAATGTTATTTATATGACTTGAGTGAAATCATGCGCCAACAAGTAAGTAATTATGCAGTATTGAAATATAATGATGTTTTATCAGCTAAAAATTCTGATGATTTAGAAGCGTTTAAGAAATATAAAGAGGAATTTTTAAAAGCGTTTGAAATTTTAAATGAAGTAGAATCAACCCAAAAAGAACAATTAGGTGGTGAATGGATTGGCAAAGCCCAAGATATTGCTTCAAATTATGATGATTTTGCAATGGATTCATTTACAATGAATGCTAAAGCTTTAATTACTTCTTGGGGTTCAAGATCAGGGCATCGTAGTTTAAAAGATTATGGATGGCGTAATTATGAAGGTATTTTTAAAGATATTTATACTAATATTTGGCAAGATTATTTAAATCGTGTAGAAGATAATATGGAAAAAGGAACACCATTAAATAATATAGATAAAAATGGTTATTTTGATTTATATTGGAAATGGAATATGGCAAATCAAGAATATACAAGAGATGCTAAAGATTCTCCAGAAGAAGTTTATGACATATTAAATAAAGTATTAGAAAATTGTACAATTAGTGGTGACATTGATGCTAATATTGGAAATGTTGCAATTGAAGGAATTGTAAAAGATAGCAATGTTATTAAAGCTAAAGCTGGTGCTATTAATGATGGTGATGTATCTACAGTGTATATTGCCAAAGCTAAAGGTGAAAAAGCTCCAGAAATTATTTTAGATTTAATTGGAATATTCCAGTTAAGTGAAATTGATGTTATTATGAGTGATAGTAATACATATGATGTATGGGTTAGTGAAGATGGAACTAATTGGGATAAAGTAGGTCAAGGCTTAGATAAAGAAACAAAATTTGATGTTCAAGGTAGTATTCGTTATATTAAAGTTGTTGGTATAAATAATGAAATGGCGTTAAGTATTAGTGAAATTCGTGCTTATGGAGAGAGAGTTTTACCGACATTGGATCAATTAAAAGGTCTTGTAAGATTTGGAAATGATATAAATACAAGTGGTAATGAACAAAGTAAGATTTCATATTTTGAAAATACATTAAAAGTAGCTGTAGAAGCGATAAATAATGTGGCTGCTCCAGATGAAATTAATACTGTATATTGGAATTTATATGATGCAATAATTGATTTAAATTTAAGTGGGGTATTTAATTTAGCGGTAAATAAAACCGTAACAGCGCATAATGATCCAAGTGGAAATTCTAAACGTTTAGTTGATAATAACTTATCAAGTTCATGGGATGCAGGTCGTTTAAGTTTAACAGGTGTGCCATATGAAGATAAAATTACTCCAGCCTGGGCTATTGTTGATTTAGGTCAAGAGTATCAAATTAATAAAATAGAAATTAGTTTTGGCAGCAATGTTTGGCATCATTATACAGTTTATGGAAGTATTGATGGTAAAGAATGGTTTGAAATAGGAGCTAAAGCTACTAATAATTTACCAAATGATGGTGAAGATATTTATGAATTAGAAAATATTTTTGCTCATTATATTAAATTAGAAATTACTAATGTTCAATTAGAAAGTTCAGGAAAAAGAACTCCAGTAAAAGTTAATGAATTAATTGTCATGGGTCAAGTAAAAGAACCATTAGATACAGAAAAGCTACAACAATTAGTTAATATAGCTAAAGATATAAATCTAGAAGAATATCAAGACGGGCAAACAAAAGATACATTTGTTGAAGCATATACAAAAGCCTGCAAATTATTAAGTGAAGCAGTAACTCAAGATGAAATTGATACTGCAGTTACTAATCTTCAAAATGCCATTGATAATCTTGTTGTTAAAGAAAATGTAAACAAAGCAGGATTAAAGATTGCTATTGATATGGCGGAAAGTGCAAGCTTAGAAAATATAGTACCAGTAGTAGTAGAAGAATTTAATGCAGCATTACAAAATGCTCAAACAGTTTATGCTAATGCTAGTGCTACCCAAGCTGATGTAGATAATGCATTTACTAGATTAGCAAATGTAATGCATATGTTGGAATTCTTCAAGGGTGATAAAACAGCATTACAAAAGATGGTAGATCAAATAGCAAACTTAACAGCAAGTGAATATATAGAATCTACATGGAATGCAATGACACCAGTATTAGAAAAAGCAGAAGGTGTATTAAGTAACGAAAATGCAATGCAGGAAGAAGTAGATGAAGTATATAGTGAATTAGTAAAAGCATTTGTAAACTTAAGATTAAAACCAAATAAAGATTTATTAAGTGGTTTAATCAAGAAGGCAAATGGACTAAACAGAGCAAACTATTCTGAAGCATCATTAAAGGTGGTAGATGTTGAAGTAGAGAAGGCAAATGTAGTATTAAATAATCCAGAAGCAACAAAAGAAGAAGTAGAAACTGCAGTGTCAGCTCTAACAAAAGCAATGGCTGGATTAATAGCTAACCCAGTAAATACTAATGTATCTGAAGTAAAACCAGGAGATACAATTGCAATTAAGACTGGTGATGATAGTATAATTGGGATAACTTCTGGGTTAATGATGATAAGTTTAATTGCTTTAATATTTATAAGTAAAAAAGCTTACAAAGAATAAATTACTAAAAAAACTTTGATGATAAAATTCAAAGTTTTTTTAGTGTGAAAATTATAATCCTTTATGGAAGTGGTGGAGAATTAGTGAAATATTTTGATTAGATTTTATTGTTAAGTTTTATAAAGCTGATGATTAGTTGATAATGAGTAGTGATATAATAATTTTTAGTAGTATATTTTATGTTGTGATATTAAATAAATCATTAAAGTTATGAATAGGTTCATATTAAAAAGAGTTGTTAGATATAGTTTTTGGGCAGAAATAAATTTTATTGAAGAGGATTATATGTTTGAATATGGTAAAGAGATATAATGTATTTTAAGAGAAACAAATTGATAATTAATTTTGTTAGGAATTGTTTGATTAATTAGTATAGTTAAAGTGTTAAGGTGTTTTTAGGTAACAGTTGACTGTTTTTGATTAAATGATATATATTGAAAAATATTAAGATTATTGTGTTAATATAAACTTTAGACAATCTTTTTTACAAAATTTATTATATAAATATGCTATTAATTAAAATATTATTTGGGAGGTATTAAATGGAAGATATTGATAAAATTGTTTTATATCAGCGTAATTATTTTAAAACAATGAAAACGCAAGATTATAATTTTAGAAAGCATCAATTGGAAATACTTTATCAAAAGATAAAGTATTATCAAAAAGAAATTGAACAGGCTCTATACTCAGACTTAAAAAAACCTGTTTTTGAGGCATATTCAACTGAGATTGGTTTTGTTTTAAATAGTATTCGTTTTATACAAAAAAATTTGAAAAAATGGATGAAACCACATAAAAAATTATCACCATATTATTTATTTGGATCATATGATACTGTTACTTATCGACCTTTAGGGATAAGTTTGATTATAGGACCCTTTAACTATCCTTTTCAACTTGTTATGGAACCTTTGATTGGTGCAATTGCTTCAGGTAATTGTGCAATTGTTAAACCATCTGAAAATGCACCATCAACAGCAAAAATAATAAAATTGATTATTGATGAAACATTTGCTTCTGAATATATTTATTGTATTTTAGGGGATTCAATCATAACTGCTTCCTTAACACATAGTTCAGTTGATCATATATTTTTTACTGGAAGTATAGAAGTTGGTAAAAAAGTGATGATGGCAGCTAGTGAACAATTGATACCAGTAACATTAGAGCTAGGGGGTAAAAGTCCTGCAATCATAGATGATAGTGCAGTTTTAAAGGATGCAGTAGAAAAAATTGCGTGGGGTAAAATTTTAAATGCTGGACAAACATGTATTGCTCCAGATTACTTGATAATTGCTGAAAATTTGAAAGATGAATTTATAAAATTATGGAAAGTCACTATTGAAAAATTTTTATGTAAAGATGATTATGGGAGGATTGTTAATGAGAAGCATTTTAATCGTTTAATTAAATATTTAAATGAAGAACAGATATATGCTGGTGGTAATTATAATAAAGATGATTTATGGATTCAACCTACATTAGTTAATGGTGATAAGAGTAATTATATGGTGGAAGAAATATTTGGACCTATATTACCGATAGTTACATATAATAATCGTGATGAAGTTGTAGATATTATAGAAAAACATCCATTTCCTTTAGCTATGTATATTTTTTCTAATGATAAACATTATATTAATTTTCTAACAAAAAGATTATCTTTTGGAGGCGCTTGTATTAATGATTGTATAAGTCACTTAATATCTTCTAAAGTACCATTTGGTGGAATACGCTATTCTGGAATAGGTCGATATCATGGAAAAGATAGTTTCATTGCTTTTAGTCATAAACAAACAATTCATCATCGAGTTATAAAAAGGGATATTATTTCATTATATCCACCATATTCTAAATATATATATAAGTTAGTAAAAAAGGTTTTAAGGTAAATGTTTTAAAGTATTGAATTTATTTTATTGAGTATTATTTAATTTGTTAGAGCATATATTTAGATAGGTGATTTTGTGAAAAGAACATATCTAATAATTGCGATAACGGTTGCTGTATATGTATGTACAAAATGTTTTTATTCAAATGGTATGGTAGCTGTTAGTAAAGAATTAACTTTAAAGGATGTATCTGTGGTGATTGATCCAGGACATGGTGGGCTTGATAATGGTGCTAGTGTTGGAAAAATATATGAATCTGAATTGAATTTAAAAATCTCATTTGCATTGAAGGATGAATTAGAAAGTCGTGGTGCTAAAGTATACATGACTCGTGAAGATGAACAAGATATGACTAAACGTAATCATCATTATTCTAAGCAAGATGATATGTATCTAAGAGTTAAAAAAATTGATTCTTATAAGAGTGATTATTTAATGAGTATTCATTTAAACTCTGCACCAGCTTCAAGTGCTTGGGGATCTCAAGTTTTTTATTATAAAAATAGTGATAAAGGTAAGCGGTTAGCAGAAGAGATTCAATCTACAATGAAAGAGATAACGGGAAGTCCAAAAAGAATATCAGGTTCAAGTTTTCGGGTGTTAAGAGCAACACAAACGGTTGGAGTGTTGATTGAATGTGGGTTTATTTCAAATGCAAATGAGAGAGGTCAGCTTCAAAGTAGCAAATATCATCAAAAACTAGCAGTAAAGATTTGTGATGGTTTAGAAAATTATCGAGAAAAATATCCCGAAGATACTATAAAAAAAGAGGATTTTGAAAAAATTTTAAATTAATAGTATAATTGAATGAAAGTAGTGACTATAATGAAATGAACTAGTTACTCCTATAAATAAAAAAGACAATGTTTCAGTTAATATGATCTCGTTAAACATAACTGATAGATATTGTCTTTTTTAGTATATTGGGTATGTTATATATCTAAATATTGAAAATTCACCATGAGCTTTTACAAGGAGGAGATTGGTCCTATGTCGAGATTTTGAACTAACTAAACGTAAGAAATATAGTTATTTTGTTCTAATATATTTCTTTTTAGAACTATCTTACACTCTTTTCTTATTCGATTATGGTTAAATTATGGAAATGGGTTTATTAATCTAATTACTTAACTTATTGTAATGTTTTTCAAGTTATATGTTGGAACAATTATTATTTTATTAAAGGTGATTGAAGGGAAAATTGATTTAAATATGTATAAAATGCTTATATTATGAAGATTATTAAAAAAGAAGCAAAGTAATTCACTATAGTAAAGTGTTTGTTATATGATTTCTTATTTTATGAAAAGAGCTGAACGAATTTTTAAAGTTTACTTTGTAATATATTCTTTTTACATGGATATAAACATATATGATATTTTTAAAATCACATATATTAAATTAGAGAAGGAGGTGAGATAATGAATCGTTGTATAAGTAATAATAGTTGTATATGGTGCCCTTGTTGTCGTTGTAGACCCCCGATTATTATAAGATGTCCAACAGGACCGACAGGACCAACGGGAAGTACTGGAGCAACAGGACCGACAGGGCCAACAGGAAATACTGGGGCAACAGGACCGACAGGGCCAACAGGAAATACTGGAGCAACAGGACCGACAGGGTCAACGGGAAGTACTGGAGCAACAGGACCGACAGGGCCAACAGGAAATACTGGAGCAACAGGACCGACAGGATCAACGGGAAGTACTGGAGCAACAGGACCGACAGGGCCAACAGGAAGTACTGGAGCAACAGGACCGACAGGGCTAACAGGAAATACTGGAGCAACAGGACCAACAGGGCCAAGAGGAGAAGGATGTGCATCTTTAGGCGAGCAGATATTGAATGGAGGTATGGAAGATTTTATAGGTGATTTACCAGTTTCTTGGAACTCTACTACACCTATTAGTATAGAAAGTGTTGATCAGGCTGGACGTGTTCACAGCGGGAATTTATCTGTCAATATGCAAGATGGTTCAGATTTATATCAAGATGTTGATATAAAGGTTGGATGTTATTATATACTCTCATTTTTTGCTCATGGTGAAGGACAACAAATTGGATTGCGTGCAACAATAACATTCCTTGATGATCAAAATAATCAGTTATTAACTAATCAGCTTATTGTAAGAGAACAAGATTTAATTAATTCAAATCGTTCATTTGGATATTTTAGACTTGTTAGTGGAGCAGCTCCAAGTGGTGCAGTAAAAGCAAGAGTTGCTTTTTATGTTGTCGCTGGAGGTGGCCAATCTATGGATTTGGATGATGTTTCCTTTATGGTGGCGTAATGAGAAAAGCTATATTAGGTTATAACTAATATAGTTTTTTCAATGATTGTTATAATTATGATTATAAAATTGATAAATGATAGTTAGGACATATATTAGTGCAATTATGTTTAGTAGATCATAATTTAAATGAATTAGTATATTGTTGATAAATGGATCTATATAATTGACAAGAATTATTCCTAGAATCCCCCACATGAGACTATAAAACATACATATTCTACTATGATGATTATGTGGAATTTTAGAGTAATTCCAAATTTCGATTTTGGAATCTGTTACTAAAAAATAATGTGTTAGGTATTCTAAGGTAGTACAACAAACTAAAGAATAGAAAAAAGTATCGAAGTTATTTTGATAATATGGTGTAGTTTTTAAAATTAATAAAGCTCCAAAACCGTATAGTGGGATAAAAGGACCTTTTAATAAACCTGAAAAATATATTTTTTTATTTAATATAGATACATATATAGATTCCATAATAAAACCTAAAAATGTGTATATAGCAAACTTAATCATTATTACCTCCTGTAATACAATCTATGATAATTATAAATAAATATGCAAAATTATATATAATAAGTGTTGTTTTTTAATAAAATTCACTAATAAAAATTATTAAGATAGGTTTATTTATTATGACACTAAATTGTATAAAATATCTTTTAATATTGTTTTTAAGGGGATTTGCATTTAGTTATGTGTAGATCATATTTGAAATGGTTAGGGGATTTAATTGAATTATTAATATTTTACATATTTATTAATAATGAAAGAGTTTTTTTCTTGGGTTGAGTCGGTTGATGTTGTTTTATTGGTTTTGGAGTATGATTTTGGATTTGAATGGAGAAAGGTATTTAATTAATAAATTCCATTATTTATATGTCAGGGGTGGAATTTAGTTTTTTTAATTTACGAAAATAAAAATTTTTGTCAAAAAAACATTTAAACTATTGACGATTATATATATATATGGTATTATGTTTGGGCAGTCGATTGATGGGCCTGTAGCTCAGTTGGTTAGAGCGCACCCCTGATAAGGGTGAGGTCGATGGTTCAAATCCATTCAGGCCCACCATATATATTTTAGTTGGGGCCTTAGCTCAGCTGGGAGAGCACCTGCCTTGCACGCAGGGGGTCAGCGGTTCGATCCCGCTAGGCTCCACCAATTTAAAATTTGAGTCTGCTTATGCAGGCTTTTTAATTATATAAAGGAGTAGAAATATGACGAATTATTTAATGATATTAGTTATATCTTTTTATCTATATTGTTTTTTTGGTTGGGTTTGGGAGTCATTTGTTTTACCGCTTTCTAGAAAACAATTACCATATAATAGAGGTTTTTTGTATGGCCCTTGGATTCCAATTTATGGTTTTGGAGCAATATTGGTAATCGTGTTATTTGATATTCGTCATGTTAATTATCCTTTTTATGTTTTGGTTTTAGGTGGTGGAGTAGTATCCTGTTTGTTGGAATATATTACTTCTTTTATAATGGAAGAATTATTTCATCGAAGATGGTGGGATTATAGCCAAAAGGCTTTTAATGTTAATGGGAGAATTTGTTTGGAAGGATTTCTTTGTTTTGGTTTGTTTAGTGCAGTAGTGGTAAATTATATCCAACCATTTTTTGTTAAACAATTAATGGTGATTAATAAAGATGTTTTACTTATTATTGGTATTGTATTAGGTGGATGTTTTATTGTTGATACGATTATAACTACACGCACTGCTTTAAAGATTGACAAGAAGTTAGAGCTTGTAAAGCAAATCTTAGATGAGAAGGAAGAAAAAATTATTGCTGGTTTAGAAAAAAGACAGGCAAAGTTGTTTAAAAAGTTAGAACAGCATGGTTTAGAGTGGCAAAAACAGCAATTGTTATTAAGGAAACTTTTAGAAGAAGAAAAATTATTTAGATATCGTTATCGTCGTTTAATTAGAGCTTTTCCACATATTATTAAAAAGAAACGGAGGGATGATTAGTGTTGAAAAAATATTTTGGGACAAAACAATTTTATAGAGAAGTATCTAATATTGCTTTACCAATAATGGGACAGCAGTTTATTACAACTTTTGTAAATTTGATTGATAATGTAATGATAGGTAGTGTTGGTAATATTGCTTTAACTTCAGTGACGGTAGCGAATCGTTTCTTTTTGATTGTTAATTCGGTTTTATTTGGATTATGTGGGGCTGCTGGTATTTATATTGCTCAGTATTATGGGGCGAAGAAAAAGGAAAAATGTCAGGAAGTTTTTAATATTAATATGGTGTTTTCACTTGGGGCAGCAATATTTTTTACTATAGCAATGTTCATATTTCCTAAGTTTGCAATTCAGTTATTCTCACAGACTCCAGTAATTGTTGATGAAGCGGTTAATTATTTGTATTTTGCCAAGTTTACGTATATTCCTTTTAGCATTTCTTTTACATGTATGATGACATTGAGAGCAGTAGGAATAAATAAAATCCAGTTAAAGGTAGGAACGGTTGCGGTATTGACAAATACATTATTGAATTATTGTTTGATTTTTGGAAACTTGGGGTTTCCAGAATTAGGGATTCGAGGTGCTGCGATTGCAACTTTAATTGCTCGTTTAGTAGAGATGACAATTTATTTGGTTGTGTTGTTGAAAAATCGTCATTTCTTTAAATTTGATTTAAGTGGTATGTTGCATATTAATAAAGATCTTCTTGGTGGGATTGTTCATAAAGCGTTACCGTTAACGATGAATGAAATTTTATTTTCGGTGGGACAGGCAATGATATTTAAATCGTATATTAGGTGTGATGAATATTTAGTTGCTTCAATATCGGTAGTTGATACTGTTTCAAATATAATGTTTATTGCATTTGGTGGTTTGTCATCAGCAGTATCAATAATGATTGGAAATAAATTAGGGGCAAATTTACTAGATGAAGCAAGAGATAATGCTAGAAAGTTATTGTGTTTTGCTTTGATGGTTTCTTTAACGATTGGTACATGTTGTTTTATAGTAGCACCGTTTATACCTAATTTATACAATGTTGATGTTCCGATAAAAGAGACAATTATAGCTCTGGTTAGGATAAAATCAGTGATGATTAATATCTATGCTTATAATGTATGTGTGTTTTTTATTTTAAGAGCTGGTGGAGATGTATTGAGCACAATGTTGATGGATGCGGTTTTTTTATGGGTAGCAGGAGTTCTGGTATCAACGATATTATCAACATATACGAGTTTATCATTAATTACCTTATATTTAATCGTTGAAAGTTTAGATATAATTAAATTGATAATTGCCATATTTTTCTTTAAAAAAGAGCGCTGGGTAAAAAACATTGCAGTAGTAGGAGACTAGGATGAAAAAAGATAATTATTTTATTAAGGCTTTGAATGGTATGGCTTATGGCTTTTTTTGTAGTTTAATAATTGGAACAATTTTAAAGCAGTTGGGTGCTTTTGCGAATATAACTGAATTAGTTACTTGGGGCGAAGTGGCAACTCTTTTGATGGGACCAGCAATTGGAGCAGGGATTGGTTATGCGATTGATGCTAAGGGTTTAAATTTAATAGCTGCTATTATTGCAGGCTGTATTGGAGCTGGTACTTTTAATGGTAATGTAGCTGGTGTTGGTAATCCTATTGTATCTTTTGTTGCTGTGATTGTAGCGGTTGAGGTAACTCGATTTGTTCAGGGAAAAACACCGATTGATATATTAATCGTGCCATTTACTTCAATTGTAGCTGCTGGGCTGGTCACAATATTTGTGGGACCATATTTAACAAAGTTAATTGTTTGGCTTGGTGATTTAATTAATCAAGGGGTAAATATGCAGCCGTTATTAATGTCGATAGTAGTAGCAGTTTTGATGGGAATGGCTTTGACTGCACCGATATCTAGCGCTGCAATTGGCGTGATGTTAGGACTGAATGGACTAGCTGCAGGAGCAGCATTGGCAGGGTGTTGTGCTCAAATGATTGGTTTTGCGGTTATGTCGATTGATGATAATGACATAGGTGATGTTATTGCTATTGGAATAGGAACTAGTATGCTTCAGTTTAAAAATATCGTTAAAAAACCAATGATTTGGATACCGCCAATTATTACTAGTGTTGTAATTGCACCTATATCAACTTGTTTATTGAATATTTCATGTTCGCCAGTTGGTTCAGGAATGGGAACAGCAGGAATGGTAGGGATTTTAGAAGCTGTTAATGTAATGGGGACTAATTATTGGGTTCCTTTGATTGTTATTGATTTAGTGGCTCCAGCATTTTTAACGTATGGGATTTATAAAGCGTTTAAAAAATTATCTTTTATTAAAAATGGTGATTTGAAATTAGAACGATTATAGTTTGGATATACAGTAAAAAGCTATGATGGAATAAACTTTTAAGTTAAATTCGCTTAGCTTTTTTAATTAGGTTGTATAAGTAGTATTGTTATTTATGTAAAAAACAATGACTCAGTTACATGCATAACTGAAAATCATTGTTTTTTTGTTTAGATTCTAATCGATTGAAAAAAGTGCAATAATGTCATTAGTTGACATTTTTGTAATGCTTCCATTATTATTTTCAATAAATATATTAGATAGATCCTGTTTTTGTTCTTGTAATTTTTGAATTTTTTCTTCAATACTATTTTTCATAATTAGCTTATATACTTGTACGTTATTAGTCTGACCAATTCTGTAGGCTCTATCTGTGGCTTGGTTTTGTGCAGACATATTCCACCATGGATCATAATGAATTACGATTGAAGCAGATGTAAGATTTAATCCTGTTCCACCAGCTTTTAATGATATTAAAAACACATTAGTATTATCGTTTTGGAAAGCATTGACTAATTGATGACGTTTAATTTTATTTGTAGAACCAGTTAACACGTAATAAGAGATGTCTTCTTTACGTAATTCTTTTTCAATTAAATTTAAAGAAGTGGTGAATGATGAAAATAATAATACTTTTTGATTATTTTCTTTAGCTTTTCTAATAATATCCAGACATGCTTTCATTTTGGAACTAGGTTCCTGAATTTCATTATATAATATTCTTGGTTCGCAACATAACTGTCTTAATCGAGTCATCATTGACAAAATTTGAAATTTGTCAATTTGTTTTACATCTAAAGTGGTTTTTAATTTATTGTTTATTTGACTTAAGTTTGCAATATATAACTTTTCTTCATTTTTTGAAAAAGCAATCTTTATATTGTTTTCAATTTTATCAGGTAATTCATCTAATACATCTTGTTTAGTTCTTCTTAAAATAAATGGTTCCACCATTTTCTTTAATCGATGTTGAACATCTTTGTCTTCATCACGAACTATTGGACGTTCAAAATGTTCTTTAAAATAATGGTAATTAAATAAATAATTTGGCATTAAAAAATCAAAGATAGACCATAGTTCAGCTAATGAGTTTTCAATTGGTGTACCAGTTAAAGCAAAATGATGAATTCCATTTAATTCTTTAACAGCTTTAGCATTTTTGGTTGCTTGGTTTTTAATATACTGAGCCTCATCTAAAATAATATATTCAAAACAATAATCCTTATATAAATTATAATCTCTTCTTAAATAATCATAAGAGGTAATGATAACATTATAATTGTTTATTTGTTCAATTGATTTTTTACGGTTTTCTAAAGAACCAGAGATACATAGAACATTTAAATTAGTAGAGAATTTTTTTATTTCATCTTGCCAGTTTAAAATTAGGGTTGCAGGAGTAATTACAATACTAACTTTATGATCAGATTTTGTATTTTCTAAAACTGTGATCATTTGAAGTGTTTTACCTAATCCCATATCATCAGCTAGAATTCCACCAAATCCATATTCACTCATTGTCATTATCCACTTATAGCCTTGACACTGATATTCTCGTAAAATTTGTTGATATGGCTGAGGAATAGGATAATTATTATTTTTGCTGGAAGTTAATTTGTTGATAAGTTCCTGAAATTGTTGATTGCGGTTAAATGTAATTGATTCTTTATCTAAAGATAACTGGTTTAGAAATAAAGCTTTTGATTTGTCGATAACAATAGAACCATCTTTAATATTTTCATTGCTAAGATTTAAATCTTTAATTAAGTTATAGGCTTCATTTAATGTTTTATCTTCTAAATTTATAAATTCTCCATTTTTTAAACGATGATAAGATTTTTTTCTTTGGATTGAATTCAATATATCTTGTATTTCAGTTTTAGAAACATTAATACTATCTAAATCTATTTCTAATAAATTATTTTTTAATCGAATCCCAATATTTAAAGAGATATTTTTAGGTTTATTAATATTTTTAATATCTTCACTTACAAATACTTCACAATATTGATTAAGTTCAGGTAAAATATTTTTGATAAAATAGTATACATCTTCATCACTGTTGGTAATCAAATACATATTAGTAAGTTCATCATATTTTGCATAATCATCGATTAAGGTTAAAGCATTATCAACGTTTAATGGTAACTTAGTTTCATAGTTGTCTATGTATTTACCATCAAATAGTACATGACCTTCTTCGTCACGGTATTCTAAGTTAATAGTTAAATCACCGAAAGTGTTTAGGTCTACATATATTAACAGAGTAATAACGCTAGGCATATAATCATCGATATTTGCTCCAATAATAGAGATATATGGTAAAATTTGATCAATTATATATTTTCCAAAATATCCAAAATCTTCTTTTGATATAATTAGATTTTCTTTATCTAGTTTTTCTAAGAGTTTTTTTGTGATTTGAGACATGCTTAAACTATAGCGATTTAAAATATTATTATTTAAATAATAGATATATTGAGTACCGATTATTAGTTCCCCTTCAATAGGAAGAAGTGATACTTCAAAATATTCTTCTTTATCTTCAATGTTAATAGTAAGATTATTTAAATCAATGGTTGTAAAAAATATATTTATATGTAGATTAGTTAAATATGTTTCAAAAAATTCATCAATATTATGCTTATTAATACTAATAGAACGGTATCTTTCTATTTCATCAATAAATTCACTATTATCTTTGATAAAAGTAATTTGTTTTAATGCATCATTACTAAATAATTTATGATTATGATCAATAATTAATTTACTTCCATAATTATATGTTTTATGATAACGATAATTATTTATAAATTCTTTTAAATTTTTAATTAAATATGTTTTCGAATTTCCAATACGATAATTAATTAAAAGTCGATTGAAAGAATAATTAATTGTTGGATAAAGTTCGATTAAATCGTTACCTGTAATATTTATTTTTTTAGGATCTAGATATGTTTCAATTAATTGTTTAGATTCTTTAAGTTTTGCTTGAATCATTTTTTCTTCACGAATACGTTCGAATTCTTCGAATTTAGCACGATAATCAATCTTTTGATTAAATTGGAATGGGATGTCAGACATATCTAAGCTGTAAAACTTTAATAATAATACCCCAATATGACCACAGGCCAATTCGTTTTTATGACAATTAGGGCAATTACATTCAAAGGTGATAATTTTTCCACTTGTATCAACAACAATGTGACTGGTAGTCGTACGTCCATATATTTCTACAGTACCATCAATATGATACTCATTTCCTTGTTTTAAGACAGACATATTAGTGATTGCGTTATCTTTATAATAACTATGTGCAATTTTCCAGTTCTTTTCATTAAATATTCTATTTATTTCATCATCTTTTATATACATGTTCTTTCCCTCCAATAATTTATTATACCATTAATTTAATGATTACCAAATAGAAATTATTTAAGAAAATAAATATTTAAATACGAACATTGTATAATAAAAGCAATGACGACTTTTTATGATAAAATAATTCAAGAAAGTATATTTAGGTATATGATATAAAATATTTTAAATGGATGATATCAATATATTCTTTTTTATAGAAGAAATCGGAATAGTAAAATGTTGTTGATATAATTCCAATAATAGAACGTGTCGCTTGTAATAGGCGGATTGCATGTTCAAGTCACATTGTTGATACTAGTGTGATGGAACTATTCAAATTATATAATTTGAAAATGGATTGATTTTTTATGAAAAATTATCTTATCAAAAAAAGATTGTTTATGATAAATATTATTGGGTAAGATATTTTGCTTTAAAGATTGAAACTTTTACTAAGGAAAGTGATAATAAAGAAATTAATGTATTAAAAGAAGGAAAGTATAGTTTAAAAATATTCTTGAATATTGAAAAATAAGTTTTTTAAAATTATTTCATTTATTAAAAACAAATTATTTATAAAAGATAAATAATTAGAAAAAATACTATGATGCTTCAAGAAATTTATATATACATGATATTATTGAAGATGAGACTTTTAAATATACCTACGTTTTAGTAGAAACAATTATGATTTAAAGGTATGATAGATTCTAAATCTTTTATTATAGAAAAAGCAAATCATAAAGATTTGCTCAAATAAGAATAAATTATAAGTTATTGTGTATATGGTATTTGTTCAATATCTATTGTACTATCTTTATGAGCAGTTATTAGTGTTGCTCCCCTTTGTTTAGTATCTCTTGCTATACCAGGCATTGCTAAATAATCTATACTCATACCATATGTTAATCTAATGCCTTTATATTCTAATGACATATTATTATAATGATCATGTCCACAAAACATTCCTTTTGTACTTTTTAATTGGGCAGCCACATTAAATAATTTACTTGGATATTCGGAATCACATATTTTATCAATCATTTTTTCATCATTAGAGCCAAAATAATATTTTACTTCATTACTGCCTTTTTGATAAAGATTATAGGCAGTTTCATATTCTTGAAGTGGCATATGAAAGAAGATCAAAGATGATATTGTTTTATTTTCTTCTTTATTCAATTTTTCAATATTTTCTTTATACCAATCTACCTGATCATCGTGAATATAATCGTATTTGTTAAATCCATCGTCAGTATAAGCATTAGAATCAATTAAGAATAATGCCTGATTTAAAGTGTTGTCACTATTTCTTAATTCTATAAATTGATTATTTCTTCCTGTAATATTTGGTTGAATATAGGGGTATAATAAGGTTCTGCTTGTCTTATATGATAGTGATTTATATAACTTGTTGAGTTCACTTTTATCAGTAGTAGCATAGCTTTCTGTATCATGATTTCCATAGGTAAAAGCCCAAGGAATCCCTGTGTTTCTCATAAATGCTGCAAATTGTTCAACTGGGGTTTTATTATTTAATGAAAATGAGGCATATCCAACAGGGAATGTCAAATCCCCTGTAACAATGACAAAGTCTGGTTTTTTTCTTTCAAGTAGTGAATATATTGTTTTTAATGCTTTTAAATCTTTATCATAAGATAAGGCACTTCCTCCTAAATGAATATCAGTTAGTTGTAATATTTTGAAATCATCTTTTTCTTTTGTAATTGTATATATTCCAGTTTTTTCATCATAACTTATTTTATTGTTATGATCATTTAAGTAACTAATAGAATTAATGTAGGGTTGAACTAACCAGATATCTTTAGATAAATAGCTGTAACCAAGTAAAATAGTAATTACGCTTCCTATTATAACTAATGCTATTTTATTCGGCTTTTTTTTCTTGTATCTAATTTTATTTATTCTTGTATAATTATATATTATTGTTATTATTGATAAAATTGATACAAATATTGAACTTGGTGATAAGACAAAAACTTTTTCAAATACAAAATAAATAATGGTAGTAATAATAAAATAAACTATATTAAATACTACAACATTAATGATTTCTTTATTACATTTTGTTTTTTTATCTAATTTTTCTAGTTTAAACAAAAATTTCAAATTCAATATATTTTTTAAAATCATAAAAATAATTATTTCATAAAATAATAATCTATAATTGAATAGTTCTAATATTTCAATAATTTTTGAATTAAAGATTAATGTAATAGAACTAAAAGTAAACATTATTAATTGTATAAAAAAGATAAAAATCCAATTTATACTTTTTTTCACTTTTATATCATATTCGGTTTTTAAATCTATTTCGGTATATTTGATTTTTTTTATGTTATTTTTTAATAAAAATTTATAAATATATATATAATCTATTATTATAAATATTATTCCTAAGATAAATAAGAATATAAAATTCTGTTTAAAGTATATGATAGATTGTATCAAGTACACGGTACCAATTATTCCCAAAATAACTGATATATTAATAAATTTTTTTAATTTTTTATACGATTTATCTTTTTTCATTATTAATAATATTCCTTTTCAACAAATTATTTTTTCACTAAACATTATATCATTTCACTTGAAATTTATGTAGTATTATTGGTGGAGATGTTTATATTATTCATACTGAATTATTAGTATCTAATAATTCTGGTGATAATAAAAAAACTACTTTCAAGTAGTTTTTTATTTAGACCATAACCCATGTTTTATTATCAATGTATTTAATAGTTCGCTACAACCTTGATAAATGTCAGAATATGTCTTATCGAAATTACCAGTATACCATGGATCGGCTATATCTCGAGGATGATTGGTAAAATCTAATAAACGGGATACCTTATTTTGGGGATCGCTTTTAATAATATTAAATATTCCAGTTATATTAGAAGTATCCATTGCAATAATATAATCATACTTATCATAATCATCTTTTGTGAGTTGAACAGATGTTTTGCCGCATGTATAAATATTATATTGAGCAAGTTTATTTCTTGTACCTGGGTGAACAGGATTTCCATATTCCTCACTACTAGTAGCTGATGATTGAATGTAAAATAATTTTTCTAAATTTTGTTTTTCTACTAGATTTTTTAATATAAATTCAGCCATTGGAGAACGGCAAATATTTCCTAAGCATACAAACATAATTTTTATCATTACAAAATACCCCTTATCTATTAAAAAAAGATGAACATATGTTCATCATAATTATCAATGGTGACCCGCAGGCGATTCGAACGCCTGACCCTCTGATTAAAAGTCAGATGCTCTACCGGCTGAGCTAGCGGGTCATATACACTTAATAGTGCTATATAAAAATATCACACTTTTAGTAGAATGTAAAGTAATTTGAAAAAAATGATAATAAATTTTGCTAATTGTGGTAAATGTTGTTATAATTATATATATATGGAGGGATTAAAATGAAAAAAATATTAAAGTTATTGACGGTGTGTGTTATGCTGCTAGCATTGACAGGGTGTATGAAAGTCCGTTATCAAATTAACATTACTGATAAAGATAAAGCTGATGTTAATTTAACAATGTTGTATTCTAAAGAAATGATGGATACTTATAACATGACTCAAGAAAGTATTAAAGAACAGCTGAAAGCTGATGATACTTATGCTAAGTGGGATTTAAAGAGTGTTAATGAAAAGATTGATGGTGAACAATATGTAGGGTTTAAAGCTACTGCACCTGAGGATGTAACAAAAGAAATTTTGGATAGTTTAACAGTTAAAGGTGACAAGTATACTTTAAAACTTAAAGGTGATGATGTTAGTGGTGATTTTAATACTAGCGAGTTTGAGCAGCTTGGGTATTCAATGGATCAATTGGAAAAAATGGGATTAGAAGTTAGTATAAAAATTGCAATGCCTGGGGAAATTAAAAGTTCAACAGTTGGGAAAATTGAAAATGGTGTTGTTACTTTAGGGTTAACTGATTTAGATAAATTAACATCTGATGTTACAATTGTTTCTGAAAAATCTGGTTCTTCTAGTTCATTTGGTAGCACTGGTTTAATTATTGGGGGAATTGCATTAGTAGCAATAGTTGCTGGTGGTGGTTTTTATTTTTATAAGAAAAAAAATGAAAATAATTAAAATATAAAAATTGTAAAGGGATTCAAACTTGAATCCTTTTAATATATATTATTTAGTGAAATAAGTTATTGTTTTGGATATGTTGGAGTGTCAATGTTATATTGTTTTTTTATTTGATTGATCATTGAATAAAGATTTTTTTTATAAAGATTAAATTCTTCTTTTTGGTAGTAAAGTGAAGATATTTTTTTGTATAGATGATAATCATATTTTTTTATAGCATTGAAAAAATATGCCCTGGTTGGACCACGTAAATATAAGATGCCAGGTAAAACATAGTCAGCATTTACTTTTTTTGCCATTTTGTATAAACCATTTATATTTCCAGGGTGATCTGTTAAATAGGGAATTATGGGCATAATGTGTATTCCTGTGGATGCATTAGTATGTTTTTTTATTTGATCAATAACTCTAAAACGATTTATTAAAGATGAACTGCCAGGTTCAATAATAGACCGTAGTTTATCATCAACTGTAATAATTGTACATGCAATATTAACATATGTAATTTTTGATAATTCATTAATTAGATCAAGATCACGTAATATTAAAGATGATTTGGTAGAGATTATTATAGGGGTCTTATATTTTATCATCAGTTTTAAAATTTCGGGCATTAGCTGTAGTTTTTCTTCTAATGGCTGGTAACTGTCACAAACACCTCCAATATTGATAATCTCATGTTTCCATGTAGGAGAAGAAAGTTTTTTTTCTAAACAGGAAAGAATATTTTTTTTATAATAAATTGTTTCAAAATAGTCACAATCATTTAAATATTTATGGCTATAGATGGCATAACAGTATATGCAGCCATGTTCGCATCCACGATAGATATTTAAATCCCATTTGAATGGGAATCGTCCTTTTACTTTATTTAAAGCGCTTTTAGCTTCTAGTTCTTGATATTTCATTGTTATCACTTCCTAAATAAATAATAACATAAATCATAAAGTTTATTTAATGTTATTTTTTTACATATTTTTGACAGTGACAGTGTTTTAATAAAATAAAAAGGGTGTTTGAGATTATGAAAAATAGATGGATTGGATTATTAGCTGGATTAATAGTATTTACAGGATGTAATGAGCAAGATATTGAAAAACCTGTTACAGCATTGAATATTGATATTTCTAAATTAAATCAGCAAAGAACAGTTATTAAGAATATGGTAGAGTTTAAAGATAATGATCAAGGTAAACATGATTTATTGATGTTGATGATTAATAGTGTTGATTATTATAATTTAATAAGTGGAAAAATGAAAGTGACTTCTACTTATTTAGATAATATGTCAAATTTAGAATATGAATTTCAAATAAATATTCCTGAATATAAATCATATGTTTATCAGATATCTTCAAATGATTATAGTGAACAGGTAATGATTAGAGATAGTGAGAAGATGTACGTTTTTACTGGGGATAAAAAGGATTTAGAAAATTTTACTTTAAATGAATTAATAGAAAAAAAGCAGTTTAGTGTTGAGGAAATAAGTAGGGAGAATAACTTATTTAAGTTTATGGATTGGTCACTAACAAATAGAGTGGAAGATGTTAATATAACTAGAGTTGCTAATGATTTATATGGGGATGTAGCACCGTATTTATTTCCAGAAGATATTGCATTAAGACAGTTAGGGGTTGATTATTCTAGTTTTACAATTAAGGGTAAAACAGAGTTTTTAGGAAGAGATGTTTTTCAGGTTGAAGGTATTATAAATAATGATTTATATACTGAGGGAGGAACGATTTCGATGTTGGTTGATCAGCAAACAGGAATTGTTTTAGAGTATACTCGAAATAGTATTAATAGTAAGGTTGAAATGAAAATGGAAAGTATTTCAATAGATGAAGGTAGTGAGATAGATTTGTATAGTAAATATATAAAGTAAGGATATGTAATAATTAAGAAAGTAAAAAGATAATTATTTTTTATATAATTGAAAAGAAGGTAATAAATTGTTTGGTAAAAATAGAAGTAAATAGGATAAATGTATTATTTAAAATATATTAATATGATGTGATTTAAGTGAAAAGGCGATATATTATTGTTTATTTAATAAAAATTGAAAAAAATGTAAAAAACTATTGCATATATATATTATAAATGATATTATATTAGGGCACCAAGTTGCTTGAATAGCTCAGTTGGTAGAGCAATCGGCTGTTAACCGATCGGTCGTAGGTTCGAGTCCTACTTCAAGCGCCATGGCCTGTTGGAGAAACGGTTAACTCACATGCCTTTCACGCATGCATTCACGGGTTCGAATCCCGTACAGGTCACCATTTTGGAGGTTTAGCTCAGTTGGGAGAGCATCTGCCTTACAAGCAGAGGGTCAGCGGTTCGAGTCCGTTAACCTCCACCATTATAGTTATAAGCCGGCTTAGCTCAATTGGTAGAGCAACTGACTTGTAATCAGTAGGTTGAGGGTTCAAGTCCTTTAGCCGGCACCATTTTGTTGCGGATGTGGCGGAACTGGCAGACGCACTAGACTTAGGATCTAGCGCCTTTGGCGTGCAGGTTCGATTCCTGTCATCCGCACCAGTTGTTAGGTACTCTCAAAGCCTTTATTGATAAGGGTTTTGGGAGTTTTTTCTTTATATGAATATAGAAAATCAATTTTTAAAATTGCATCTACATCTTTTTTATGGAAAATAATTTTTAATATTATTTCAGATTATTATTTCCAAAAATATAGTTTTTAATATTTGTGTTTTACTTTCAAAATGATTAAATGAGACTATCAGGCAAGATATCTAATATTATATTTGCTGACTTTGCTTTTGAAAGAACATTTAAATGAGTATAGGTATTTGTAGTAATACTTGAATGTCCTAACCATTTTTATACTTTCACTAGATTTTCACTTTTATACACATCCTTGTAGCATAGGGATGTCTTAAATTGTTCTTCTTCCTATTAAAATAGAACATTTTTTCATACCTTTGCATAAGTTCTTAAACTGTCGATATATCCTTATTTTTCAAGGTTTATTGGCTTTTCTTGTTTGTACTACCTTATAACTAAGCATATCTTTGCTTTCATTCGTTGTGTGTTTCGTTGAAAATTATGCTATTATATTTCGGATCTCTTTGTTTGCTCAAACCTCTGATACATGAGCATATAAGTTGAATATTTGAAGATGCTCCTAAGAAAAATATTAAAGTAGAGAATAATTAGTGTGTGGTGTTTATTGCGATTGATGTTTATTGTCTGATAAAAAGAAATTCAAGTAAAACAAGAAATGAAACTCTTATATTACCATCTTGGTTAAATGAATTAGAAATAAAATAAGTTATTTTTTTCTAAAATTTTACAAGATGTAATTAAAAAAGCCTCTGAATCAGTTGTACTAATTAAGCCTTTTTTACTTATTGATTAATTTATAGAAGGGGATTGAAAAATGTTTAAATAGTTTTTAAGAATGATCAAGATGAAAAACAATTAGAAGATAGTAGTGATATTGAAAGTGGTAAAAACTTATTATAAAAATTTGATACATAATATGTAATTTAATTTCTTGTTTGAAATCAACTGTCTTTCTTATGTCTTATTCAATTTTTCAAAGTGATAATGGCATACTTTATATCACACCATGTAAAATGCAGTTTTACCTTATAAATACAGCGTTTTCCACTTGTTAGTGTATATTGTCTCTTGTTTTTTGTGCCCTCCTTGTTAGATAACGGGGCTTAATATTCGCTGGCAAGCTCACTCAACTGTCGAAGTGAACCGACCGCTAAAAACAGCGGAAAAATCTAAGAGATTTTCCCACCGCCGTGATTGGATTGCTTCGTCAATTTATGAGATTTTCGTCTTAGCAAATATACCTATAAACTTAAATCTATCTTACTTTTCCATAAATACAGAGGTCATAAATATTCTTGTTTTTTATAACTGCTTTTTTCATTATACCTTCAAGTAAAAAATTGTTCTTTTCTAGCACTTTTCTAGATGCAATATTAGGTTCATACACCATTCCCGTAATTCGAATGATATCTAATTTCTCAAAAGCGATTTCACAGATTTGTCTTACTGCTTCTGTCATGATTCCCTTTGAATATACTTCTTGTAATAGATAATATCCAATTTCAGAATCTTTTCGATAAACATCTTCTTTTTGTTCGACTGATATTGTGCCTATTATTTTACCATCAACAACTATTTTTCGAAACACACCTTTTTTTTCATCGTTTTCTTTTACCATATTTAACCACCATTTTGCTGATTCATTTGTATATGGATTGGGTAATCTATCCGATAGATAGTTTCTATCTATGGTGTTACACATTTTTATGAGAAATTCTTTATCTTCAAAACTCCATTTTTTTAATTTAATTTTCATTTTTAGCACCTCGCTTACAAATATGAATTTATCGATATCTTTGTTAAATATTATATCATTAGAAAATTGTACTGTCATTTTTTTTAGACATTGAACAGAAAACACTTAATTTAATATCGTAATATTTTTGTATATTTTGGTATAAGTAGTTATATAGGGCTCATTCATTTGTTGTAATTTCCTTGATATTAAATTTCTAGATTTTGCCTTAAATACAGTAATTATGTGATGTTTTAATTTATATGTATCTTATATCTATTAAAATAGACCATATGAGGACATTATAAAATATATGATAAAAATTTTTTAGAAAAATATTGTAATATATATATTGACTGTTTATTATTTAGATAAGAAAAATAAAATGTTTGGAGAAAAATGTATGGACTATATGAGTTTAAATGAAGCAGCACATAAATGAAAAGTAATTCCTGGTGAAATTGAAAAGTTGTGTTTTATGGGTTTGATTCTTAATGTTGAAAAAGTTGGAGAGACTTGGATGATTCTTACTGATATACAATGGCCTATAAAATACCAAGTTGAAAGTAATAATGATAATAACATTTTGCTATCACCAAGAGAATGTCCTTGATTATTGATGACAGATCTATATTGTGTTCCTGGCAGTGGAGATGATCTTGTGATGGGGTATAAAGAACAACCTCAAATTGCATTATTTCTTAAGGCACAGCTAGACTTTTTTCGAGGAGAATATGATTTAGTATACACACAAATAAAATCACTTATGTCTTATCCAGTATGTTTTGATGTTTAGGTTGGAGTAGGGATATTGTTGTCATTATACTCAAGTGTTTGTGGTGATTTACTTTTGTGGGAGGAAGCAAAGCAGTATGTTGCTTTGATATCTTGTCGAGATAGAGAGGAAAGGCATAGACTTGCATTTTGGTGATAGTATAATAGATGATGAAACTACTTTCCCAGAGTGGTTTCATCATGGAAATTTTGATTTATTAACAAGAGATGCTTTTCCATTTGTTTATTTTTTTTAACTGAAATATTTACTTTTTGAAAGTGAAAAAGTATTACTAGATTTTAAATGAGAAAAATCAAATGATATAATAATTAGCGAACACGAGGTGTATAGGATGGCTGTTTATAGGTATACTAATGTAGAAATTGCTGAATATTTACATACATCTTTAAATACAATTAAATAACTATTGTAGCATGTAATGGATAAAATAGTTGTAAAAATGTGTGGATTTAAGTATAAAATACCACACTTTTTGATGGTTTTAGTGTGGTGAAATAAATGAGAATTGCCTTTATACTATAGTACTATAAGTATAAAGGCTTTTAATATTATAAATGGAAAATGTATAGTTTAATTTTTTTATTTAGTACTAAAAAACTTTTTACTATAAATATAAATTTTATTTTTATAAAACTGCACTTTTTTTACAAGTTAAGTGTAGAAAAGAAAATAAGAAAAATGTTATATTTATAATGTGAGAATATAGTTAATGATATATTCTTGGATTGTTACTTTAAGTAGGCAAGACCAGAAAGTTCTAATTAAACTTTTTAGCTTGCCTTTTTTAGTATTTTAAAGGGGAAAAATTAATATAGAAGGATGTGATAAATGGAGTTAATAGTATTGAGTATTTAGAAAAAGGAAAAGGGTAAAAAATTTTGATATAAGGAGGGAAACTATGAAAAAAATATTAAAATTGGTACTTGCCTACGTTATGATTTTTTCATCTTTAGGTTTTGTTTTTCCTGTACAGGCAGATGAAATAAAAACAAATTATGCTTTACAAGGGGTAGCAACTGCAGATAGAGCACCTATTGACTATTGGGGACCAGATAAGTTGATAGATGGTATAGTTAATAGAGATGCTAGTCCTAAAAGAGATCAATCAAGATGGTCTAGTGAAAATGGGGCTCCTTCTTGGGTTAAAATTGATTTAACTCAAGTAAGAGAATTTAGTGAAATTAATATAGCTTGGGAAACTCAAGTTATTAAACAATTTCATATTGAAATGTCTAATGATGATGTAAATTATACTACTATTTATACAAGTACAGAGGAAGAAAATGGTCATTCATTAGATACAAATATTAGATTTGATAATGAATTATCTGGGCGTTATGTAAAAATAACAGTTGATTCATTAATTTCAGGAGCATATCCAAGTGTATCTATTTATGAAATAGAAATTAATGGTATTAGAACTGTTGCTGATGGTTATAAAGAACTTAGAGTTAATTACGCTTTAAATCAATCTGTAACTGCTTCAAGAGCACCAATTAGTTATTGGGGACCAGATAAATTAGTTGATGGTATTATTAATAGAACAGCAAATAAACCTGAACAATCAAGATGGTCTAGTGAGTCAGGAGCTCCTGCTTGGGTATTGATTGATTTAGGGCAAGAAAGATCTTTTGATGAAGTATTACTTGCTTGGGAAGTTACTGGAACAGTTGAAGATTTTCATATAGATGTTTCAAGTGATGGAAATGATTATTCAACAGTTTATGATGCTGAAGCTAAAGCAGATGGATATCCATTAGATACACATGTTAATTTTGATTCAGAAGTATCTGGGCGTTATGTAAAAGTTACTGTTGATAAACTAACAGCAGGTACTTATCCAAGTGTTTCTTTATATGAGATAGAGGTTATCGGAACAAAACTTTTAGAAAACCTTTCTAGAAAAGCAAGTGTTAGTTCTAATGGTGATGAAGGAACTACAGTTAGAGTTGAAAACATTAATGATGGTGATCTTAATACAAGATGGGGAAGCTCATATGGAGTTAATCAAAAATTTGTAGAATTTACTTTTGATGAACCTCAATCAATTCAATCATTTATTTTAGAGTGGGAAAGAAAAACTGCTAAAGATTATAAGATTGAAGCTAGAATTAATGATGAAATGGTAACATTAGTACATAAAACACAAGTACCTAAATATTATCAAGATATTATTAATTTAGATGAAGCTGTTGAAACATCTTATATTAAATTAACAATTGATGATTTCCTTACATCTGGAGCTGATCGTGATGGTGTAAATGTAGATTATCCAACTATTTCTTTACATGAAGTAGAAATGTTTGGTGAAACTTATGATTTACCACCTGCTGATACACCAGCGTCTTTAGAAGATATTGCAAATGCTATTACAGTTGATGAATTGGATGCAGATGCAACTGAATTGCCTTTACCAACTGTACCAGATGGATATGAGATTTCTTTTATTGGTGCTGATTATGAACAAATTATTGCTCATGATCGTCATATTGTTAAACCACTTGTAACTACAGATGTTGTTGTTAACTTTGAAGTTTTAGAAGTTGAAACAGGTAAGAAAGCTATTTCTCCAGCCATTACTGTTTCAGTTTCAGGTTTATATGATGTAGAGGATTCTCAAAATGAAAAACCTACAGTTGTACCTGAATTACAACAATGGTTTGGGCATACAGGGGTATTTGAAATTAATGATAATTCTTTGATTGTTGTTGATCCTGCAGCGATGGCATTTAAAGAAACAGCAGAAATGTTTGCTGCTGATTATGAAGATATTTTAGGAAAATCAATTGAAGTTGTTGAAGGTAACGAGCCTAAAGCAGGTGATTTCTATTTTACATTAAGTAATGAAAAATTAGATGAAGAAACTTATGTAATGAATATAGCTGATTATGTAACAATTGAAGCTAGTGAAAATAAGGGTGCTTATTGGTCAACACGTTCAATTCTTCAAATCCTTAAACAAACTAAAACAAAAATTGCCAAAGGAATTGTAAAAGATTATCCAAAATATGAAGTTCGTGGTTTTATGCTAGATGTTGGTAGACGTCCATTTAAGATGGAATTCATGCAAGAATTAGTTAAAACAATGTCTTGGTATAAATTAAGTAATTTCCATGTGCATTTAAATGATAACTGCTTTGGTAAATTGGAAGATGGAAAAACACCTGATTATTCAGGATTCCGTTTAGAATCTGATATTCCTAATTTAACAAGTACAGACTATTATTATACAAAAGATGAATTTAGAGAATTTATTAAAACATCAAAAAAATATGGTGTAGATATTGTTCCAGAATTTGATAGTCCAGGACATTCAGGTGCTTTTGTTCGTGCTAGACCAGATTTAGCAAGAGCAGATAGTAATGAATACTTAGATGTAGAAAATCCAGAAGCACTTGAGTTTATTAAGAGTGTATTTGCAGAATATACTAGTGGAGATGACCCAGTATTCCCTAAAGGAACAGTAGTTCATATTGGTACTGATGAATATAAACGAGGAAATAAAGAAGCGTTTAGAAAATTCCAAGATGATTTATTAAAGTTTATTCGTGATGAACAAGGATATACACCACGTGTATGGGGAAGTCAAACAGAAAATAGTGGAACAACTCCAATTACAGCTGATGGAGTACAAATGAATTTATGGTATGTTGGATATGCTAATCCAAAAGAAATGTATGAAAAGGGATATGATTGTATTAATACTAATGATGGTGATTTATATATCGTACCAGGGGCAGGATATTATTATGATTATCTAAATCAAAATCATATTGCTAATTCATGGCAGCCAAATAAAATTGGTGGTTTTACAATTCCAGTAGGTTCAGAACAAATGTTAGGTTCTACATTTGCTGTATGGAATGATATGACTGGTCCATCTCAAGATAATGGTACTAGTGATGTTGAAGTATTTGATCGTATTTTCCATATTGCACCTACATTTGCTGCTAAATTATGGGGAGATATTAAAGATTATTCTGTAGATGATATTAATAAATTAACTAAGAAAACAGAATATGCACCTAACTCAAATCCAACATATGAAGTTGAGTCAGTTGATGATACTTATTTAGATTACAATTTTAATAATGATAAGGGATTAGATAAATCAGGAAATGAATACAATCTAATTGAACAAAAAAATGTAACATATGAACAAGGAAAAAATCGTCAATCATTAACATTAAAAGGTGGAGAAAGTTATGTTTCTACGCCATTACAGGATCTTGGAATTAATTCAGTAATGGAATTTTGGGTAAAACGAGATGCTGATTCAGGTGATGATGAACAAATTTTATTTGAATCTTCAAATGGAGCTATCAAGGCAGTTCAAAAAGATACTGGAAAATTTGGATTTAGTAGAGAATTCCATGATTATTCATTTAATTATGAATTACCTAAAGATGAATGGGTAAAAATTAAATTAGAAACTAAATTTACAGTTACAACATTATATGTAAATGATGAAAAAGTAGATGAATTATCTAAGAATGGAACTGGTGGTAAATGGGCTTCATTAGTCATGCCATTAGAAAAAATTGGTAGTGCAACAAAAGCCTTTAAAGGACAAATTGATGATGTTGTAGTTTCTAAACAACCTAAAGCTTTTAGTGTTTATGCAACATCTGAACAATCATCAGATAAAGCAATATATGCTATTGATGGTGATACATCTACAATATGGCATACAAAATGGGATGGTTCTGATAAACTACCACAAAGTATTACATTAGAAATGCCAAAAGCACGTATTATTAATGGATTTACATACTTACCAAGACAAAGTGGTACAAATGGTAATATTACAAAATATAGTATTGAAGTAAGTGCTAATGGTACTGATTTTACTGAAGTAGCTTCAGGAAACTGGAGTAATAATAAAGATTTAAAAACAGTAGAATTTGAAGAAGTTGAAGTAAGATATGTACGTTTAGTTGCCCATGAAGGTGTGGGTGGATTTGCAAGTGCTGCAGAAATTAATGTTTTAAGTCCAAATGATGGAATGATTCCATTAGTAACAAGAGCTCTTGAAGAAGCAATTGAAGCAGGACAAACATATCTTGATGGAGATTATACAGCAGCTTCATTAGAAGTATTACATGATGCTATTAATGCTGGACTTTTTGCTTTAGAAACAACAACTAGTCAAGAAATAATTGATCAAGCATGTCAAACAATTGATAATGCTATTGAATCTTTAGTAAAAGCAGAAGAAACAGCAGTAAGCAAAACAGCATTACAAATAGCAGTAGAAATGGCAAGTAATGTAACAGAAGAACAATTAGATAAAGTAGTACCAGCAGTAGTAACTGAATTCAATGCTGCATTAGAAGAAGCAAGAGTAATCTTAGCTAATGATAATGCAACTCAAGAAGAAGTAGATGCATCATTTGCTCGCTTATCAGTAGCAATGCATATGTTAGAATTCTTAAAAGGTGACAAGGCTGAATTACAAGACCTAGTAGATTCAACAGCAGAGTTAGTAGAAGGAAAC
>NZ_FOIN01000070.1 GCF_900102365.1 Thomasclavelia cocleata
CCTTTTAAGAATTCTAACATATGCATTGCTACTGATAATCTTGCAAATGATGCATCTACTTCTTCTTGTGTTGCATTATCATTAGCTAAGATAGTTCTTGCTTCTTCTAATGCTGCATTGAATTCAGTTACTACTGCTGGTACTACTTTATCTAATTGTTCTTCTGTTACATTACCTGCCATTTCTACAGCAATTTGTAATGCTGTTTTACTTACTACAGTTACTGACACTAAATTGCTATATGCTTCTTTTAGATTTTTAACTGCATTATCTATTTCTTCTTGACTAGCTTCAGGATTTACTTGAACCCCAACTGCAAGTGTAAGAATTTCACTAAATTGATTCCAGCTTTCTTCTGTATAATCATTTTGATTAAGTTTTTCACATTCTAAAATTAATTCATTCAATTTTGTAAAATCTGAGACTTGTGCAAATTCATCAATTTGATAAGTTTTTACTTTTTCATTTTTATAGTAATATTCAACAATATCATCTTGTTCAATTACATCATTTTCTGTTAATTCATTTCCATTTCTAGTTACAATCACCTTACCATTTTGAGAAATATCAAATCCAGCTAAAAATTGTTTTACAGTTGTATTTTCATAAACATTTCCTATCACATTATTTTCAATTGTATATATACCACTTCTTAACTGGGCATATGGTTTATAAAAACTAAATTCTGCTGCACTTGCAGAAGCATTAGTAGCAACATTATTCCAAATTAATGTTTTAGTAATTACTAATTTTACATATTTCGTTGTAACTGCCTCAAAATTACAAATACGTTCGCTTCCATTTTGTTCGTATTCACCTTGAGCTATCTTACGATATTCATTACCGTCATCACTTACCCATAATTCAATACCAAGAATATCACCATTTCCAGTAGCATTACTGTTGTAATTACGTGGTAAGATACTAAAAGAATTAATTGTTTCCGCTTGATCAAATTTGAAAGTTACTGTATATGGTCCCTTAATATTAGTTTGTGTTGTCCAGAATGAACCAGCATTTCCATCAATCGCATTACTAATTGGATAACCATTATAATCAGGTTTATCACATGAAATGGAAATACTCATTTTATCTACTTGTAACTCATCTACACTACCATTATTTAAACAATAATTATTTACAAATTCTTTATATAATTCTTTTGTATCACCTGTTGCTTCACTACTATAATCCTTTTCACTTCTAGCCCATTGCCAAGCCATTTGATGAGATTCTTTTATTGAAATTTCATTATAATTAGATACATTTTTACCTTCAATTTTATCTGTTAATCGTTGAATCCAAAGTTCCCAACGTTGCAAATAATAATCTTTTGTTAAACCACCATATTCACGATTTGCATAATCATATACTCCCCAGCAATAATATGGTGCCCAAGTTGAAATAAGTGCTTTACCATTTAATTGGAAAATCATCTTAATAAAATCATCTTGTCCTTCTGATGCATTTTTAGATGCATTTAACCATGTTCCAACCATAAAGTTTTTATTACTATTTAAAACTTGATCTTGAAGCTCAACCATCTTTAAAAATTCTTGTGATTTTTCTTTAAATAATTCCACATTTCCATCATTAAATGCTTTTGTAAATTCACTATATGTTCTTTCAGCACTATTAGCAACTGCTTGTCTTAAAAAGTCAGTTACATCATATAAATATCCTTCACTACCTTTTAATTGTTCAAAATCTTTCATTAAATAGTCTAATGCTTTTTCAAATCTTTTAAAATCATAATTTTTACTCATATTTCCATTTGGAGCAGATTGTTTTGCATTAAACTGTGGTCTTACATTAATTATTGATTCAGGTGGATCAGCATGAGTTGCAGGACGATAGACTGTTTCTAATAACAATTTCCATGCCTTTTGTGCATTCTCATTTTCACAACCATATCTACGTTCTACATAATGTGTAATCCATTCATTTAAATCCACATCATTTTCTTCCCACATCATTTCAAAGAATAAATCAAATCTAACAGGATTATTATTAGTTCCCTCTGGAGCAATTCCCATTCCAACCATATGACTTGTTTTATCTTTTACCTGACTTGGAATTTTTGTTAATTTTTCAAGATTTCCATGTACACCTGAGCGTCCTCCATAGTTTTCAAGCATACAATATACCCAGTTACTTCCAGCAAATTCATTTGTAGACGAATATTTTGCTGATTTACTTGCATTTAAATCTAATAATAAAATATTATTTTGCTTTTCTTCTGTTGTAATCTCACTTAATAATGCTGGTTGGAAACTCCATGATTGAATAACCCAAATTGCATCATCATCATAGACTTTCATTTCATCTAATACTTTTCTTCCAACAATATCACGTCCTATTCCACCAGTTTGTCCACCTTCATGGAATGGATCTGTTGCATAATAATTAGAAACTTTTCCATATACTTCTTCTTGTGCCTGATAAAACATCTTAGCATACTCTTTATATGTTTCTGTATTAGTTTTTAACATTGCTGGTCTTTGCATACCATTCCATAAACCTTGAGGAATTACCTGAGCCTTTGAATCCTTTTCAGTAATACTATTAGGAACCATTCCACTATATCCTTGTAAAATAGGAGTCATTCCTAATGCTCGCATTTTTCTTTGATTCATTCTTGCTAGTTCAGTACGTTGTGCAAACCAGTTATCAGGAATTGGTCCATTAACATTTTCCATATTAGCCATGTATTGCCATCCATAATATCCAGGTCCCACTAACCAATCCTTAATTTCATCAAGTGAATAACCTAAGTTACCCATAAATCTTCTCCAGACTTCTTCTTGACCAGTAATATCAAGTATGGCATTTACACCATTTAATGCTAACCAGTCCATTTCATTTTGCCATTCAGTTTCACCCCAGAATGCCATTGTATAAGAATGCGTACAATAATTATAAGCATAACGTACTTCATATGGAGTTTCCTTACGAATAGTTTCTGTTACTGGAACTACATTTGCAGGCATTTTTACTTGTCTTGCCTGTTGTGTGATTGAAACATTACAATAATATTTTAAATAGTAATTTAAACCTGTAGTTAATGAAAGTCCTTCATTTCCTTTAATTTTAATTTTACCATTATGATTACTAATTTCATAATAATCTTTATCACTTTCACTATTTTCTTCTAATACAAATTCAAACCAGTCTAAATATTTTTCACCAATTACACGACTTAAAACACCCTTTACTTCATTAATAGTTTCATCTTCTGTAATTGGTAGAACATATTCTGTATCTTCAAAATCACTTATATTAATATCAGCTCTTTCAATAACTGGATTTTCACTTTCCTCACCATAAACTCTAACTTCAGCAAAACTTCCAGTATTTCCAACTGAACAATACTCAAGGTAAACACGCACAATTCGTGCTTCTTTACCATTAATTTCAAATAGATTCCCTTCTTTTGTAACAACAGTATCATCATCTTTTTTTGCAACCTTATCAAAAGTTACACCATCTATACTTGTAAAAATAGAATATTGATAATATGCTTGTAAATCCTTAAAATCTGGAACTACTTGAATTTTATTAATATTATAATTCCCCTCCAAATCAATATCAATATAAGCAGGATAATATAATGCCTGCCATGATGTTGATAGCATTCCATCATTTATATTTGAAACAGGATAACTTGCACTATTACTATAAGAACGAGCTGGTTTTTGATATGCAATACTTGTAGTATCTATATCTTCTATTGGTGGTTTATATTCTGTATTTTCAATTCCATAAACTCGCAACTCATTTATATGCATGGATGGATTAGCTGAATTTGATAACATTTTCACTTTAACAAAACGAATTGTCTTTGTATCAAATGTATAAGTATCTCCATCTTTATTTTGTGGGGTATTATCTTTCTTTTCACCAGCTTTAATATAATCAAGACCATTTACACTAACATATACTTCATAATTATAATAACGTCCATCTGAATAATAAGGAAGCACATTGATTTCATCAACATCAAAATATCCTTCCAAATCAACTTCCAACCATCCTTCTCCAGCTACTGCCCAAAAAGAATTAACATTATTATCTACAGCTTTACCTGGATTACTGCTACCTTCTTGTCCAGAAGCTGTAACAGTCTTATTTAAAGCCACATTACTTTTTATTACTGGATTTTCATATTCTGGATCTAGTTCACCATAAACCCGTAACTCTTTAATATGCCCAGTATTATTATTTGGTTGATTTTCTGCATGAGTTTTTAAAATCTTCACTTTTATGTAATGAGCTGTAAAAGTATCATTAAAAACATATGTATCCCCTTGTGGAGTATTCCATGAAGTGTCGCTTTTTTTAGCAACTAAATCATATTTTTCTTGATCCATACTTGCATAAATTTCATAATCATAATATCTTTCAGCATTAGCTGGAACATCAAAATAAGCCATCAAATTTATTTCTGAAATTTTATAAAATCCCTGTAGATCAACTTCTAATTCACTAGGATTAACAGATGCCCAAAATGTATTTTCTTTTCCATCAACTGCATATTCAGGTATATTGCTATTTTCTATTTTTGAAGATGTTACTGGTTTATTTAAAGCAATATTTTCCCTAGCTGCTCTACTTTTTGTTTCACTTGCAAAAATTGTCATTGTTGGAAATAACAACACTAACACTAGTGACAATATTAAAGAAATTTTTAATTTCTTTTTTAAATTCATATTTTCCTTTCTCCTTTTTTTATTATTAATATATGGCATTGATGAAGTAATAATTCTTTGTACACCTCCTTCTAATATTACTTGTATACCTATATTTATTATAATACAAAAAAACTAGTAAAATCCTACAATCGTTAGTAAAATCTTGAACAAAAAAAGTTTAACAACCTAAAAAGTCATTAAACCTAATTTATCAAACTTTAATCTTCTATCTCTCGTCTTGTAATTACAGCACCTAAAGATATAAGTTTATGATCGATATTTTCATATCCACGATCTATATGATATACATTTCCTATCTCTGTTACCCCATCGGCTATCAACGCTGCTACTATCAATGCTGCTCCACATCTTAAATCTGTCGCATATACTCTTGCTCCATGTAATGGGGTTGGCCCATCTATATAACACATTGCTTCTTCTTGGGCTATTTTAGCTCCCATTGAATTTAGCTGATAACAATGTCCAAATCTTTCTGGATAAATTGTCTCTACTACCTGAGAACTACCTTGACACTGAGTCAATAGAGCTGTCAACGGTTGTTGTAGATCTGTAGCAAATCCTGGATAAACCTGAGTTCTTATATCAACTGGTTTTAAATTTTCTATTCCTCCATGAACTATAATACTATCTCCAACAATATCCATTTTTACACCTATCTCTTTTAACTTTGAGGTTACTGCCTCTAAATGCTGAGGAATTACATTTTGTACGATTACCTTTTCTCCTGCCGCTGCTGCAATTACTAAAAAAGTTCCAGCTTCTATTCGATCAGGAATTATTTCATGATTACATCCATGAAGAGTTTCTACCCCTTCAATTGTTATCGTATCAGTACCAGCTCCTCGTATTTTGGCTCCCATTTTTGTTAAAAGATTTACTACATCAATAATCTCAGGTTCTTTAGCCGCATTTTCAATAGTTGTTTTTCCTTCTGCCTTTACTGCCGCAAGTAATATATTTATGGTTGCTCCAACTGATGCAAAATCCATATATATTTTATTACCAATCAAACGTTCAGCTTGAATCGTATATGTTCCATCACTACTGTAATCCACAGTTGCTCCTAAAGCCTCAAATCCTTTGATATGAAGATCAATTGGACGAGGTCCTAAAAAACATCCACCTGGCATTTTCATAGTTACTTTCTTACATTTTCCTAATAATGCTCCCATTAAATAATACGATGCTCTTAATTTATCTACTGCTTCACCTATAAGTGGTTTATTTTTTAAATTAGTAGGATCTACTACCAGTACATCTTCATTTTTTTCAACATTACAGTTTAATTCTCTTAACAATACTCCTAATGCATCAACATCAGAAATATTTGGTACACCATATACAGTTACAGGACTATCTGCTAAGACAATTGCTGGAATTAGGGCTACAGTAGCATTTTTTGCCCCACTTACCACTACAGTTCCATTCAATTTATGTCCACCTTCAATAGCAATTACTTCACTCATTTTAGTCCTCCTTATAATTTAATCTACGTAATTACTATATATTAATTCATTATTAAAAACAACCTAAATTTGTATTTTTAAATGATTAGAATTTTTAAACATTTTTCGTCATTCCATTATTATACAAAAATATATATTATTCTAAAAATTATAAATAATTAAGCCTTTTACAAATATTAAAAGAATCCCTAAAAGGGATTCTTCCAGGCTGTTGACAAATAAAAAATTGTCAGCAGTCTTTTTATTTTGTTGTTTATGTGATAATATATCAGTGGTCGTGGATGACTTCGTTCCAAGTGTGCAAACTTTGAGGCTCCACGACTTTTTTGTTTAAGATAAAGAAGTCATGATATGGTATAATATAAGTGCACATTTGGAGGAAATTAATATGACAATGACAGTAAATAAAACTAAACATGATCACATTATTTTATGTACTATTGATGAGCTTGTTCCAGCTGATCATATGGTTAGAAAATTAGAAGCCTCTATTGACTGGTGTTTCATTTATCCGTTAGTAGAAAATCT
>NZ_FOIN01000069.1 GCF_900102365.1 Thomasclavelia cocleata
ACAGATAAATGGAAAGAGATATATAGAATTAGAAAAGAGAGTATAGAACGTGTATTTGGAGAGTGCAAGGAAAAACATAATTTAAGATTTACACGATTAAGGGGGCTGAGGAAAAACAAACATCAGGGAGAGCTTATTTTTGCATGCCATAATTTAAGAAAGATGGCAGGATGGCTATGGAAAGACAGGCCAGTTTTTATAAAAAAGGGCAATAAAAGTGAAATATATAAAGAAAAAGAAATAAATAATAAATCAAAAACAAAAAAAGGTGGTATAAGAACTTTAAAACTAGTTTTTATACCATCTTTTGTCAACAGCCTGAGAACTTTGTATTTACAAAGTTCCTTTTATTATATAAGACCCATTTCAATCATTTTTAGACCAATATCAACTGAATTATAAGCAGCACCTTTCATTAATTGATCTGCTACAACCCATAAACTTAATCCATTAGGATTGTCTAAATCTTTGCGAACTCGTCCAACATGTACTAATTCATCACCAACAAATAAGTTAGCCATTGGATAAATTTGATTTTCAAGATCATCATATAGCTCTACACCAGTAGAATTATTTAATAGTTCAAATACTTTATCAATATCAATTGGTTTTTTAGTTTCAATATATACTGATTCAGAATGTCCACGAAGTACAGGTACTCTTACACATGTAGCATTAACCTTGATATCTTTGTTAAAGATTTTTTTAGTTTCATTAACCATTTTCATTTCTTCTTTAGAAAAATGATTATCTAGATCAAATTTATCAACTTGTGGAATACAATTAAAAGCAATTGGGAAATGTTTTTTATCACTAGCACATGGTAGCGTTTTAGCAACTGGTTCTTTACCCTCTAAAACTTCTTGAGATTGACGATATAATTCTTCCATTCCTGCAACACCTGCTCCAGATACTGCTTGATAAGTAGAAACAATAATTCTTTCAATATCAAAATATTCATTTAAACGATTTAAAGCACTAACCATTTGAATAGTAGTACAGTTAGGATTAGCAATAATTCCTTTATGATTTCTTAAAGCTTCACCATTTACTTCTGGTACTACTAAAGGAACATTAGGATCCATTCTAAAATGACTTGTGTTATCAATATTTATACAACCAGCTTTAACTGCAAATGGAACATACTTTTCAGAAATGCTTCCTCCTGCAGACCAAAATGCTACATCAATTCCTTTAAAACTATCTTCAGTTAATTCTTCGACTGTAAATTTTTTGTTTTCAAATTCAATAATTTTTCCTGCACTACGAGCTGATGCTAATAATTTAATACTTTCAAATGGAAAATTAAATTGAAAAATACATCTAAGCATTTCTCTTCCTACAGCTCCAGTAGCTCCTACAATAGCAATTTTATATTTTTTCATTTTTTTATCTTTCCTTTCCTAAAAACGCTTCATGCAATAAGATTTGCGCTCTTTTTACATCATCACGATCAATATAACAAGAGATATTTATTTCTGAACATGATGTCATTTCTACATTAATACTATTATTATTTAATGTATTATATGCTTTTTGGAACATTCCACGATTATTTTTGATTCCAACACCAATAACAGATACTTTACCAATATTTCCACGTACAATGATACGATCAGCGTTTAACTGTGGTTTCAAATCATTGATAATATCAACAACTGTTGGGACATCAGTGTCACTAATTACTAATGAGATATCCATTCTTCCGCCCCCAACTAAAGCTTGATTAAAAACATTGACATTAACACCAGCTTCAGCAATTTTTTCAAATAGACTACCTGCACTGTTATTTGTTGCATCAACTTTTACTAATGTAATACGAGCTTCATTTTGTGAACCAGTAATACCAGAAATAATTAATTGATTTAAGTTTTCTTTCATAATGCGATCATCTCCTATAACATATGTTCCGTTTATATCTTCAAATGACGAACGGGCATGAATAGCAATATTATGACTAGCAGCTAACTGAACACAACGGTGATTTAAGACTTTTGCACCATTTTTAGCCAGTTCTAACATTTCAGCATAACTTATGCAATCTAATTTAATAGCATCAGGTACTAATCTGGGATCTGCAGTATAGATACCATTAACATCACTATATATTTCTATTTCGCTAGCATCAATAGCTACACCGATAGCTACTGCTGATAGATCACTTCCACCACGACCAAGAGTAGTAATTTTGCCATGCACTGAATGACCTTGGAAACCAGGGCAAAAAACAATATCAGCATATTTTAATTTTTCAAGAATATCTTTACCCTCTACTTTATTAATTGTAGCATTGTTAAACGTTGAATCAGTAACAATACCTAATTCAGAGTTTGTAATGGTAGCTGCACGATAACCTAGTGTAGCTAACTCACTTTTACATACTAAAGTAGAAATTGTTTCTCCAATACTAGTTAAGCGATCAATTTCTTCATCAGTCAATTGCTTAGTATTAACAATTGATAGTAAGGTATCAGTTGCATAGGGATCATCATAACGTCCCATAGCAGATACAACAGCTACTACTTTATTTCCATTGTTAATCTCACGGATAATATTGTTGTACATCATTGAACGTGATTCTCTTGAACGAGTAGAAGTTCCTCCAAATTTTTGGACAATTATGTTCATCTTATCCCCTCACTTTAAAAATTGTGTATTCTTCATCATTTAATACTGTTGTTAAATCAGCTAACTCAATTTCATGAGTTATGTATATATGATCACGTTTTTCTGTAAAATACATTTCATAGTCAACATCTAATGGTTTACTAGCTCTAAGATAATATTTAGATTTGGTAATTGGATAGATGTTTGTACAATCTTCATAATCATGAGACCATCTTTCTATTTGAGAAGTTTTGATGATGTCGCTAACTACTGCAGAAGCAGTGACATAACGCCCAGCACCTTTACCATAGTAAATTACATTTTCAACATAATCATTATCTATTTCTACTACATTATATGCATCCATGACATTTGCAACTAGTTCTTTTTTACTAACTAGTGTAGCAGCTACATCAATTCCGATACCATCATTAATTTCTTTTGCTTGTGCAATCATTTTAAAACGATAGCCTAATTTTTTTGCATAGTCCATATCAATTTTTGTAACATCACGAATACCTGTAGCACTGATTTTGTCAAAATCAATAAATTTTTTAAATCCATTTTGAGCTAAGATACATATTTTATGGGCTGCATCAATGCCATCTAAATCTAAAGCAGGATTAGCTTCAACGTAGCCTAAGCCATCAGCAATGGTCAAAGCCTCATCAAAATCTAAATTTTCATTTTCCATTAAAGTTAAGATAAAATTTGTTGTACCATTTAAAATTCCTATAATCTCTTTAGTATTATTTGCTACTAAGCTCTCTTTTTGACTAACTAATACAGGAATCCCGCCACCAACACTAGCTTCATAAAATATATGAACATTATTTTCTTTGGCAGCCATAAAAATCTCTTTACCATTATGAGCAAGTAAAGCTTTATTTGCAGTAACAACATGTTTACCTTTATTTATTGCATCTAATATAATTGTTTTAGCAATAGTAGTTCCACCTATTAACTCTACTACAACATCAATTTCATCATCATTAATAACAACATTAAAATCTTTAGTATAAATAATTCCGTCAGGTAAATCAATTTCTTCTAATCCACAACCATATTTAATTACTACTTCTTCATTGATGGCTTTTGATAGACGTTCTTTTTCGTTAGTTAGAATTTCTACTACCCCATAACCAACAGTCCCTAATCCGATAATTCCGATTTTCATCTCATAATCCCCCTGTTTATAATAAAAATAGACCTTTAAATAAAGGCCCTTATATATTTAATAAATACTAGAACCGTTTATTATTTAATAGGCGTAATAATAGAATTACTAGTAATCGTAATTGTTAAACTTATGCCCATAGATAACATGTCCAGTCCTCCATTTTCCTAATTTATGACATATTAACATGATTGTATACAATAGTCAATGATAAACAATAATAATTGAAATAATCACAGTTATTTTGTCTAATTATGTTATAATAACAATGTATTGACTTCTCTAATTAAATTGTATACAATAATTTAAATCAAACAGGGGGATAAACAATGGAAAAGAAATATATAAGTACTCGTAATCTTCAAAAAGAAATTAATTTTTATCAAGCAATTGTTCAAGGAATAGGGGAAGATGGGGGACTGTTAGTACCGAATTTTGATTTTGCAAAAGTAGATTTAAAAGAATTATTTAAATTAAATTATGTTGACTTAGCTACAGAAGTCTTAAGTACTTTTGTTCCTGAAGATGGAAAGACATTGATTCATGAGGCTTGTTTAAATGCCTATGGTAAGGGGCTGTTCCCAGAAATCGTAGTTCCAGTAAAAAAAGCTGGTGATGTTTATGTAGCTGAATTATTTCATGGACAAACTGCTGCTTTTAAAGACATGGCATTGTCATTATTACCTTATTTAATGACATTATCATTAAAGCAATTAGATGAACAAAGAGAAGTAATGATCTTAGCAGCAACTAGTGGTGATACAGGTAAAGCAGCATTAGAAGGATTTAAAGATGTTGAAGGAACATGTATTAAAGTTTTTTATCCTTTAGATGGGGTATCTGCAATTCAACAGCAGCAAATGGTTAGTCAAACTGGTAATAATGTTAAAGTTATTGGTATTCATGGTAATTTTGATGATGCACAATCAGCAGTAAAAAAAGCATTTGCTTCAGAAGAGTTGAAATCTGCTAGTGATAAGCATAATGTATTTTTATCATCTGCTAATTCAATTAATGTTGGGAGACTAATTCCTCAAATTGTCTATTATTTCCATAGTTATTTTGAATTAGTAAGAAATAATGAAATTAATTTAGGGGATAGAATAAATTTCTGTGTTCCTAGTGGTAATTTTGGTAATTGTTTAGCAGGATATTTTGCCAAATTAATGGGACTTCCAATTAATAAATTTATTTGTGCATCAAATAAAAATAATATTTTAACTGATTTTTTTACTACAGGTAAGTATGATGCTAACCGTGAGTTTTATAAAACAAATGCACCAGCAATGGATATTTTAGTTTCAAGCAATCTTGAAAGGCTTGTATGGTTTATGGCTGATGGTGATGGTGAAAAAGTTCGTGGTTATATGGATAAATTAAATCATGAAGGTATTTATGAGGTAGATGAGGAAATTTTTGTTAGAATCAAAGATCAGTTTAAAGCAGGGTATTTAAGTGAGGATAAGGTTTTAGGTACTATAAAAGAATGTTTTAATGAAACAGGATATTTATTAGATACTCATACAGCGATTGGTTATGGTGTACTAAAACAATATCAAAAAGATACTGGTGATAATACAAAAACAGTTTTACTATCTACAGCTTCACCATATAAATTCCCAGAATCTGTATATCAAGCAATTTATGGTGAAGAACTTGATGTTTATAGTGCAATTAATAAATTAAATGAAAAAACAGGAGTTCCTATTCCTAAAGCATTGGCAGGAATTAAAGAACGCGAAATCCTGCATAAAAAAGCTATTGATAAAACAGAAATTATTAGTTTTATAAAATCTGAAATTGAAGCATTATAGGAGGCTGACATGAAAGTAAAAGTTAAAGTACCTGCAACTAGTGCTAACTTGGGTCCAGGATTTGATGTAGCTGGATTAGCACTTACTTTGTATAACACTTTCACCTTTGAGTTATCCAATCAAGGGATCAATATTACAGGATGCCCTAAGCAATTTTGTAATGAAGAAAATATGACTTATCAAGCTTTTAAAAGAGCAGCTAAAGTTTGTGGTTTAGATTATCATGGGGTAAATATTGAATGTAGTGGAGATGTTCCATATACTCGTGGTTTAGGAAGCAGTTCGACATGTATTGTAGCAGGAATCGTTGGTGCTTTTGCTTTTAAAGATAAAGTTGAAGATCGTCAAGCAATTCTTGAATTAGCAACAGCGATTGAAGGACATCCTGATAATGTTGCTCCAGCAATTTTTGGAGGTTTAACTGTATCAGTTATGGAAGAAGACAAAGTCCTAACATTAAATATACCAGTTAAACATGATTATCGTTTTGTGACATTGATTCCTCCATTTACATTATCGACTGAGCAGTCACGTTCGGTTTTGCCACAGGTTTTACCACGTAGTGATGCAATAAAAAATGTATCTCATTTAGCATTGATGGTTGCTTCATTGATTAATGGTTATGATGAAGGTCTTAAATTAGGATTTAAAGATCGTTTGCATCAGCCTTATCGTGGAGATTTAATTAGTGGTTTTAATGAAATTATGGCAGTATTAGAAAAAGATGAGAAAGTTCTAGGAGCTTATTTATCAGGTGCTGGACCAACAATTATGGCAGTTATTCGTGGTGAAGATAAAATGGGTGTAGTTAGAATTAAGGAAGAACTTGGTGATTTAATTAAAGATTGGCAAGTTACTAAATTAGAATTGGATAATCGTGGTTATGTAGCTGATTATGAATAAAGGGGCTGTAACGAAATAACTTTTTAAAAGGAAAGTTGAATTCGTTCAGCTTTTTTTCTGCAAAATAAAATGCAATTACCTGCTATAATTGCAACTCTCACGATATTTAATAATATTTTATGTTATTTTGGCTGTTTTTGAGCGCAATGAGGGTATCATCTGCTAAAACTCCTCTTTTCAATGTGACTTTTCTTCGAGTTATCATTGATTATCACTAATTTATCTGCTGTTTTTTCGTTTCTCTTAATCTATATTTATGATATTTCTTTAAATTATATCCTGTACACACCAGTAAATATTCCATTT
>NZ_FOIN01000006.1 GCF_900102365.1 Thomasclavelia cocleata
AAACCAGGGATATAACAGATTACGCCGAAGAGGAGAATCCGGTGTGAAACTGGAAATATATATGATAGCAATAGGACAAAATATCAGGAAATATCACCGCAGGAAAATAGAAAACAGGAAAAAGGCAGAAAAGTTATTGTCAGTATTAAATTAAAGAGCCAATTTTTTTGAAAAAGAGCAGGTTCTTTTTAAGTGCGTCAAAAATCCATAAAAGTTATTCACAATGAAACAACACTTATGGATTTTTTTATATGAAAGGGATTAACAAAAGAAAAAGAGCTGAACGCTCTAAATAATTAATAAAAATTACTTAGTCGTTACAGCCCCTTTTAAGTTTTGATAAAATAATAAATATGATAATAAATATAGAGAGGATAATCACATGTATAACTGAAAATTCATTAATAATAAAGTTGCCTGAAAAGAAACTATTTAAAGATATTTTATTGATAAAGGAGATATCTATGATTCCAATGCCTAAAGGAAAAGCTAGGCTGGCACAAAGTATAAAAAGAGCAGGATATGTATTTTTTACTATTTGCGAAATCATAAAGATAAGAGTTATTGTTATATATATCATAAATAAGCGAATTAAATAGAGTAAGATAATTTGGTAAATTAAAGGTACATGTAAAGCAATATTTGATAATTCCAGAATAGCCTGATTAGATACAGTTATATTAGATAGACCATATTTTTGAATAATGTAAACAAGTTGAGGGGTATATGTAATAAATGTACATAAAGTGGAAATCAAAATACATAATTTCCATTTTTGTTTAAATAACTTTTTACTTCCATTTTTTTGTACACTAATGAGTTTGATCATACCAGAAGAATATTCGCTAGCAATAAAAGGTGTAAATAAAATGATAAGTGTTAAAATTAAAAGCAGCATTAAAGTAAAATCAGTTTTATAATTATCAAAGCCTTTTCCAAATAATTCTAAATATCCAGTTTCATAAATAATGGGATAATCAGGATTTTCAAGGACGTAGTTCACTCGTTCAAGAACTCTTTGAAAAGCTCTTTCACTTAATAATTGGCTAGAGACGTAATTATCAATTGCATTTTTTTCATTTTCACTAATTTTGCCAGATTGTAGATCAAGGGATGCTTGATTGCTTTTTTGATGAAGCTCTTCAAATCTTTTTGTTTCTTTTTCAATAATCTGTTGTTTTTTTGTATCATATGGACCATTTAGAACAGACATATAATTTTTATAATAATATTCATCTTCAAAAATATCATGGTTAATATTCATTGTATACCAGGATGTAGCGATACTAAATATAATTAGGATAATTAGTCCTTTTTGAAGGAACAGTAATTTATAACATTCATGATAGAATATACTGACATTTGTTTTAAAATTATTTTTTCTTTTTGGATGCCAGGATGTTAATGTGTCTGCTGTTTTATCTTTAGAAAATACATAGATATTTAAGAAAGTAAAAAATGGGAGAATTATAGAAATAATGATCCAAAAAATTGTTATGGTATTAATTGGATAGCCAATAATATTGAGATTTAAATAAGTTTGATAGATGGGGTTTACTAGTAAATAGGGAATGATATTGATATATTTTAAAATAGTAAAGGTAGAATTATCTGGTATTGTTAGATATAGAGTAAAAGATATACCAAATAAAAGAATAGTTAAAAAGTATAATTCAATAGTTTTCTTTGACATTAGGGCAATGAATAAAAATATCATTCCTATAAGCGAATAAATACATATTTTTGAAACAAGAAATAAAAGTAAGTATTGACTTGTTGAAATAGCCAAAGTTGAAGTTGTAAAACTAGTGATAGATTGAATACTAACAGATAAAGGGAGAGAGCCATTTTTTATACAACTAACAAAGATATTACTCCCCCAAAATAATAAGACTGTCATAAGTGACATTAAAAGAATTACAGAAGTTTTAGCAGTAATCAAACCCGTTCTTCCCTTTTTGGTAGATTTTAATAAAAAGAAGAGCTGATGTTCTTTTTCATATATAAGAAGAGAACTTATGATAAAGAATATAAAAGCTAGCGCAATAAGGTCAGTAGGAGCAAAATCAATTGAATCTATAAATGCATTAACATTTGTGAATGTGAGTTTTACATTGTCTAATCCTTGATAGTCTTTAATTGTTTTATTAGCATTTCTTTTTTGAAAATCACTTTGATTTTTAAAGATTGCAACTTGTGAGTCTTGACTGCTTTGTTTTATTGAAGCAAGAAAATCGGGATAAGAAGATATTTTATTCCATTGTTTATTTAAGTTGTTGAAAAGCTCTAATTCTCCCATAAAACTATGGGTATATTTGTATTCATTGATATTATTGAATATAAGTGATTGATAATATTCTTCAATAAATGTGCCTTTTTTATCATCATTTAGAGTACTGATTTTATGATAAGCTTTTTGATAATTGGCAGCATTATAATATTCACCAGGGTTTGTAGCTGCTAATAAACCGATATTTATTACAAGGGCGATGATAAGGGCGAGTATACATGATTTATTACGTAAAATTTTATGAAATTCTTGAAAGAAGATATGCATATTATCCTCCTTTCTTTTCGTCACTGAAGTGATATAAATAAACATCTTCAAGATTTGGAATTGATTCTTGATAATGATAGCCAATAGGTGGTTGATCAGTTAAAATACGAACTAATAAGCCATTAGCTTGTTGAGTAATATTACTTATTAGATATATATCTTGTACTTTTTTTAGCTCTTTTTCTTCAATAAATATTTCAAAAACTTTTCCTTGGATAGATTTACAAAATTCTAAGGGAGATTGATGGTTTAAAATACTACCATTTTTTATAAGAATAACTTCTTTAGCAATATGTTCAATGTCAGATACAACATGGGTAGCAAAAAGAACGATTTTATCACCTGCTATTTCAGATATGATATTTCTAATTCGAATCCGTTCTTTAGGATCAAGTCCAGCAGTTGGTTCATCTAAAATAATAATATCAGGCTGGTTCATAATAGCTTGTGCGACGAGAATTCTTTGTTTCATTCCGCCAGAATATTGTCCTAATAAACGATGGGCATCTTTTTGTAGATTGACAATTTTTAAAACACGTTCAATCTCAGCTTTAGTTGTTTTTTTATCCATTCCTTTTAAAGCTGCCATGTAATTTAAAAAGCGATAAGCATTAAATTGTTCATATAAACCCTGTTGTTGAGGCATATAACCTAAAATAGCTCGATAATCTTCATTTAATTCACTGATATTTTTACCATTGTATAAAATACAGCCATTACTAGGTTTTAAATTACCAGTTAAAAGATTAATAAGTGTTGATTTTCCTGCACCATTTGAACCTAAAAGAGCATAAATACCTGGAGTTAATGTTAGATTAATATTATTTAAGGCTAATATATTTCCATATGATTTAGATAGATGTTGTATTTCTATTTTCATAACTTATTTCCTCACAATCTTTATGACTATATTTTTACTATAACATAAAAAAAGAGAAAAAATTATTTTCTCAATTAAATGGTTAAATATCTGATTAAATGGTTATTTTTTTAATAATGTACTTTTTTAGTTATATATTTATTGGAATTGTTTTTTATTTTTTGATTTTATTGATAATTGAGATCAAAAGTCTTTTTACACTAATTAGGAATCAAAATACTTATTGGCTTTGGTGTATTCAATAAAATTAAGCTCTTTATCTAATTGATAGATTATATGTATAAATTCTTAATTTATCTATTATTGCGATATCAATTTCTATTTTTTATTCATTTAAATTTAATAACAGTAAAATAAAAAGATTATTAAAAAGCTATCATCATTAATATATGACGATAGCTTTTATGCATGTTTAATTCGATCTTTTTCTTCAGCTGCTTTAGCATCATTAAAACGATCAAGTGTTCCTACTAAATATCCAGTAATTCTTCTAATTCTTTCAAAGTTTTGGGGCTGGAATACATAATCTAGATCAACATCTTCACCATCAATTGTGATTGAAAGTGATTTTAGGGTTTCATCAGGATGCTTATTTTCTAGATATTTTATATATGCTTGAATTTCTTCTTCATCCATATATCCATTTTTTACTTCTACTTTAACATTATCAAAATCTTTCATTAAAATATCACCTCAAAAACATTATAACAGTTTAATAAGCTTTTAACATCTAAAATGCACTATTATAACCAGTAACAAATAATCATAAAGATAATCATTGAAAGAATAATTGATAGAACCTGGTTGATTTTCTTAAACATATATTTCATACTAACTTTACATTCCTTTCTGTTTGTAGTTATAAGATGTACATAATTATGAATAAAATCTTGTTTTATTGAAGGGGTCTTTAAGTAAGTGTTTTTTTATTTGAATGTACTAGATTTATTTAGATTATCATCAGTATATTATATGTATATACTGATGATATTAGTCATAGCATTAGACTAGATAAAATATATAGTTAATCAGTAATACTAATTTTTATGGTAAAAAGATGAAGTTTTTAATTTCATCTTTTAGTAGCTAAGTATTTAATTAAATGATATTAATGATTTTCTTCATAAAAAGCTTTTAAAACTGAATTTTTATTACGACGACTTACATCAAATAAACAATTGACGCCATTTAAATAAATTCCTTCTTTAGTTAATTTACAAATTTTCTTTTTATTCACAATTACACTGCGATTAACTTGGATGAAATTATTTTTTAAAAGCTGCAACAGTTCTTTTAATGTTTTGTTTTTTATTATTATTTGCTCATCATCAAATATTACAGCAATATTCATATCTCCTAAGTACATACAATATATTATGCTGTTTATTTGGATATCAAGCATTTCACCATCTATTTTTAAATTAACAATATGATGTTTTTTAATCCTGTTAATCATCTTTGAAACGTTTACAACTAAGTCTTTTTTTAAATTATCCTTGCTAATAAAACCATAGATATTAGGTCCAAAGGCTTCTTTACAGCGAGAATAATTGTTAGCTATAAAAAGTATTTTTTTATCCTCATTAATTTTTGCATACTTTATACCATCATAATCAGGCATATCAATATTTAAAATAACAAAATCAAAATCTTTATTAAGCTGATAAATAGAATTATATGTATAAACTCTAATATCATCAAATTTTAGTAACAAGATATCTTTTATTTTATCACAAGATACTTGTTTATCATCTATTATTCCAATTGTAATCATTATTTTTCCCCCCTCAATCTCTCTGTATTATGAAGATATTGCTCCCATTTCTTGTATAATATCATTGAATTAAATAGCAGTAAAATAATAAGATAATAAATATAAATAAATAATTTTTAATATCAGAAAGTTAATGTATTTCTTATATATTTATAATACTATAAATTGATTTTTAATTGTATTATTTTAACTTTATTTTGTCAGTATTAAATTAAAAAATAAAATTATAAGTTTTTTATCTAGTTTAAATTAAAGTGGTGTATAAATATAAAAACTTATAAAAAGTAATATTGAAAAACCATGGATAAATATTGGGTTTTATCAAAAGAAACTATATTAAACATAGAAGTAAAAAATATTTTAATAAATTAAAGTAGCTAAATATAATCACTGGTAACATTAAGAACAATGTACCAGAAATGTTTATTTAGACATGATAAAAAGTTTAAAAATAGTGTATATTATATAAAATAACACCGTTTAATTAGATATTTAACCATTAAATGGGGAAATGAATAATTTCTTATTTTATTGTGTTATAGTAAAGATAAGAAAAGAGATAATAATAGAAGTTATCAATATACTAGGAAAAGTTTTCATTATATAAATAATTTATATTAGTATTAAATAATTTTGGTAGTTAATAAAATATATTTCATTAATTACTCAGATAAAAAAGGAGTGAAGATATTTGTATCAGGATTAATGAAACATAAGTGTTATTTTATTAATTTCTTATAAATATATATATAATTAAATATGAGGAGGAAAATTTATGAAACACAAAAAAATTTTATGTTGTTTTGTCTCAACATTATTATTTGGATTATTTATAGTACCAGTAATGGCAGCGGAAAGTTCTAATCAAACAACTGATGGAAAATATATTGTTTCTGTTACTTGTAATGCAAATGGTTCATCTCACACTATCAACGCTCGAAATGGTGCTACATATCCAATGGGTAAAGCTTATGTTACATATTCTGTAAGTGGTTCTGTGAAAGAAAATGTTTCAGTAAATGGAGCATCATATAGATCATATTGGACTGCTAGTCGCCCTAAAAAGTCAGATAATGAAACTTTTATAAATGCAACTACATCAGGTTATGGTATAAAGGTTTATACTTCAAATTAATAGTTTTTAATAAAATATAGTGCTAGTAATAACTAGCACTATATAAAAATTTATAGAATATTTTTTGTTTGAATGTTAAATGGAAAAAATATTTAATATTATTGATAATTGATGGGGGGAGAAAAATTGAAAAAATTTTTACTTTTAACAATAAGTTTAATATTAGTTTTACAAATAACTGGATGTACAAAAAAGAATGAAATTGATACTGGTACAGTTGTTTGGAGAGTTGCAGCAGGTGGAAATATTGAAGATATGACAAATGAAATGATAGAGGTATGGCAGAAGCCTCTTAATGAGTTATTAAAAGAAAAAAAGGCATCATATCAAGTAAAAATTATACCATTTAGTAATAAGAAGGAAAATAAGCAGATACAAGATTTAAAAGAATTGAAAAAAAATGGAGAGCAAACGGATGTTATTACTATATTGCCAGAGAGTCAGGATTATGAATTAACATCATGGAATAATACTTATAAACATGCAGTTGAAAACAAGTTACTTTTAGATTTAGATAAATGGAAAGAAAAGAATCAGAAGATCTTAGAAGAAGTATTGACTCCATATGATTTTGAACTTTCAAAAATAGATAATAGATTATATGGTATTTCAAGTAATGTACCAATGACTTCAGGAATTATGTATCAAAAAGAACTTTTAGATAAGACTGGAATAGATATCAAAGACATAAAAAGTAACGTATTTGAAAATAGTAATTTATTAACTCAAGTAAAAGATAAAATTAATAGAATTCCTCTTAATAATGTATATTTAGATCCTGGATTATGGATTGTATCTCCTGTTGATAATTTAGTGTGGACAAAAGATAAAGGATTTATTTCTTTAAGTAAATCAAGAGAGTATAAAGATTTACTATATCAATGTGTTACTTTAAGACAACAAGGATTACTTGAACTTGAGTCGGTTGAGGAAAGTGCTGTGTCGTTTGCTGCTTCATTTGGAAGAGGTATAAGTACACGGGCTATATTTAAAAGTTTGTCTGTATCACAGAAAGAATTTATAGTAGTTCCTGATGAATCAAAGCCAGACATGAATTTATATTGGGGTGATAATAAAACAGGAATTGCTTCATGGTCTGAAAATAATAAAAATGCAGAAGATTTTCTTTTAAAACTTTTTACAGATAAAGATATCGCTAATTTGATTCAGTATGGAATTGAGGGGAAGGATTATCAGCTTGATGAAAATAATCATGTTAAAGTAATTACTGATAAATTAGGATTAAAGATTTTTGGTTATCAATACACAAATCCCAAAATTACATATTCTTCAATTTATGAAGAAGATGACAAAATTGAATATTCAAATTGGTTTTATTCAAAATATGGAGAAGATTTTCCTAAAGGTTTTAGATTTGAAGCAATGCCAGTAATAAAAGATATTAATACAGTTAATAAAGTATGGAATACATATTTTGATGAACAAACTGCTACTGGATTAACCAATAAGTTGTATATGTTAGATGTTAAAGACATAGATGTTTTTTTAGAAGATTTAAATAAAACATTAGACGATGCTGGAATGCAAAAAATAGTAGATGAAGCCAATCGTCAATATCAAGAATGGTTGAAAGAAGCAAAATAAGATATAATATAGATTAAAAAATTATAATTTTTATTGTTTTAAATACTGTTTTTGTAAGTGGTTGCTATAAGAATACAGAAAGTCCAAGTGATATTGATGTGGAAGTATATAAACAGTTTTGAACATTAGAATCTTTAATGAATCAATAGTTATTTGTTCATTTATTCTAAGAAAGATAATTTGATTTATGTATTGAATTAGTTGTATATATTTTAAGATTATCAAGAATTAAAAGTACTATATCTCAATAGATTTTATTTATTTTCTATTAATGTAACTGTAATTGATGTGATTTCTTTTGTTTTGCCATAACAGTGAAATAAAAAGATTATAAATAGTAGGATTGTAGAAAAATGGTTATTAAAAAGCTATCATCATTAAAATGATAATAGCTTTTATACATATTTAACACGATCACTTTCTTCTGCTGCTTTAGCATTATTAAAACGATTAAGAGTTCCAACTAAATAATCAGTTATTTTTCTAATTTTTTCAAAATTTTGTGTCTGGAATATATAATCTAAATTTACATCTTTACCATCAATTATGATTGAAAGTGATTTTAATGTTTCATCAGGAAACTTATTTTCTAAATATTTAATATAAGCTTGAATTTCTTTATCTTCCATATAACCATTTTTAACTTCAACTAGTATATTGTTAAAATCTTTTATTGATATTACTTGAATTATTATAACAGTTATAAAAATATTTAATATCTAATATGCACTATTACAGCCAATAACGAATAATCATAAATATGATTATTGATAAGATGATTGAAAGAACCTGGGTAACTTTTTTAAACATATATTTCATGTTATCACCATTATATGTATATAGTAATGAGATTAGTTATAACATTAAAGTATGTTTATTAAAAAATATTGTAAATATATTTATGATTTATTCTTGATAAAGTACTTAAAAATAGTGTGTGTATAAAATACAACCATTTAATTAGATATTTAGCCATTAAATAGGGAAACGAATAATTTTTTATTATATTGTGTTATAGTAAATATAATAAATGTCTTTCGATAATTAATAAAATATATTTTACTCATTAATTCTAAACGAAATGGGGATGAAACAATGAAAAAAGTATTACTGTTTATTTTAACTTTAGCACTGTGTTTACAAATAACAGCCTGCACACAAAATAATAATACAAAAAAAGGTGATGTAGATAAGAAAACTGTTGTATGGAGAATTGCAGATCCTGGTGGTATGGCATCTTTAGGTGATGAATTAATTGAAGCATGGGAAGAACCGCTTAATGAATTGTTGAAGGAAAAGGGTGCTTCTTATCAAGTTAAGATTATGACTTTTAATACTCAAGAAACAGATAAGAAACTAGATGAGTTAAAAGAACTAAAAGAAAATGGGGAACAAACTGATATAGTATCAATGTTCTTTACATCTTATAATGATACTGAAGTTGATGATTGGAAAAATACGTATAGATATGTTGTTAATAATAAATTACTTAGAAATTTAGATGAGTGGAAAGAAAAAAATAAAGAGATATTAGAAAAGGTGCTGGTTCCTTATGATTTTGAGTTATCAAAAATGGATAATGAATTGTATGGTATTTCAAGTCATGTACCTATTATTAATGGTTTGATGTATAATAAAAAAATGTTAGATGAGTATGGAATTAATATTAATGATATTAAGGATAATATATTTGACAATACTGAATTGTTGATTCAGGCAAAGAAAAATAGCAAGGAAATTCCAATACAATTTATAGGACTTGATTCTAGTACGCTAGGTTTGTGGATTGTACCACCGACAAATAATCTAGCCTGGAAAAAAGGTGAAGGTTTTATTTCTTTAAGCCAGTCAAAAGAGTATAAAAATTCATTGGCTAACTATTTATCACTAAAACAGCAAGGTTTGCTTGACCAGGCTCTTCCTAAAAATAACGTTATTCCTTTTGCTACAGTGGCTACAATGAGTAGGCGAGATGCATTTGAAATCAATACAGCTTATCGTTCTATGTCCCAAACAGTACAAAGTGATGATTTTGTTATTGTCCCTAATTATTCTACACCAAATATGGAATTATATTGGGGAGATAATAAAACATCAATTGCATCTTGGTCTGAAAATATTGAAAATGCAGAAGATTTTCTTTTAAAATTATTTACAGATAAAGATATTGCAAATCTTATTCAATATGGCGTTAAAGATCAAGATTATACACTCGATAAAGACAATCATATTACTGTAACTACTAAAAATAATGGATTATCTATATTTGGATATCAGTTTACAAATCCTAAGATTACTTATTCATCTGTTTATGAGGAAGATGACAAAGTTGAATATTCAAATTGGTTTTATACAGAATATGGTGATAACTTTCCTAAAGGTTTCAGATTTGATCCAATTCCAGTTTTAGATGAAATTAGTGCTACGAATAAAATAATGACAGGGGATTTCATTAATGAATATCAAGAAAGTGAATGGATGAATAAAATAGCTAAATTAGAAATAGAAGATTTAGATACTTTCTTAAAAGATATGAATAAAGAATTAGATAAAGCAGGTATGCAAAAAATAGTAGATGAAGCTAATCGTCAATATCAGGAGTGGTTAAAAGGAGTAAAATAAGATGCAACATAGATTAAAAAAAATTATAATTCTTATTGTTTTAAATATTGTTTTTATAAGTGGCTGCAGTACGAATACAGATACTCCAGGTGAAAATAATGTGCAAGTGTATGAACAATTTGGAGCATTAGAATTTTCAACAGATGATGGATTCTATCATACTAATAATAGTGGTTATTTATATTTTTTTGATTATGAAACTAAAAAAGATGTTCTAACTTGTAGTAAGGCTAATTGTAGAATGGAAGCACAGCTAAAAGAAGATTCTGAAGCTTATATTGGTAATAATGGAGCTGGATTTGTAAGTGGTGATAAGTTGTATGTTATTAGTAAAAATGATGATATAGAAAAAAAATATTCATTAATTGAATCTAATTTAGATCGGAGTAATCAAAAAGAGATCGTTAAAATAAATAGTACTATGATTTTGTCATTTGCGGTAATCAAGGAAACAGCCTATTTTGCAATTGATGAAGTTATTTTTACAGAATCGGAAAGTGGGGCTATTGTTGAAGAACCTAAGCATAATTGTTATCTTCTTGGGGTTGATTTAAAAAGTGGTAAACAAGAAAGATTAACAGAACCTAAAAATAATTTTAATAATTCTTTAAAAATTGTTGCAGCTGATGAAAATATGATTTATATGACTTATAATTATTTTGAAAATTATTTTGATGGAACAAATTTTAAAGATGCTAATGAAAAAATAGAGAATTACGAATATGATATTAAAACTAAAAAACTTACCTCTGTATTAGAAGATAGAAATATTGTAAAAGGACAACTTATTGGAGATACATTATTAACAGTTGAATCAAAGTACATAAATGAAAAAGAAGTAAATAGTGAAAAACTTTTCACGGTTATGAAATATACTTTACCTGATTATAAACCAATAGAAATAGTGTCAACCAGGCAATATCCAATTTTTAACAATGACGAGTGGATATATCAGGATGATAAAACAAAAGAGTTTTATTCATTAAATTTTGAGACAGTAGAATCAAAAAAAATAACAATGAATGGAGCTAAGGGAATAATAATATTTAATGATGCTAAAGATTATTACTATATAAGTTATATGAAAGATGGGAAAATGGAACGTGGTTTTATTTTAAAATCTGATTATAAAAAGGGTAAGAAAGAAATTATTGAAGTTCATTAGATATTTGTGATAGATGAATAATAAAAGAATTATAATTCTTTTAATCACATCGACATAATGAAAAGATTAAGATATGTAGCTTACACACTACAATAATTTTAATCTTTTTTGTTTTTTATAAAAAAATTGAGTATACAAAAAAGTGTTATTTTTTCTAAATTTTATATTTAATTTTCGATTATCCGCATAAATACTATACTTTCAAGCATTTTTAAGTATGGAAAATCATTCATTTTACCACGAATTTACCACGATTGAATGAGCCTTGATATGACATTAAATCAACAATGGGAGATAGCACAAAACCTCTGTGTATCTCCCGTTTTTCATTCTCGTAATATGATTACTTCACTCTGATTTCAAATTTCAAGATTGCTTTCATCATTTCTGTATGAATTTGATCTTTTAATTTTTCATCAAGCTGCATAGTGATTTTACCACTTTCAGAGTGGTAAAACGGACGCAAGCATAATTTACTGATATAAGCGTCATAAAACTTCAAAATTTCTCTTATGGCAGTTTCATTTTTAGCGGACGCTTGACATATTACTTCTAATGTAGGGTAGCCATATTCCTTTCTCATTGGTTTAATTTCTTTCTTTCAATAGTGTTTTTAGTTTCTTCAATCCGTTACTTCTTCTGTGATAAACAACAGAACGTGATACATGATATAATTCTGTAATTTCTTGGTCGCTCATGCTTTGAAAATAGCGTAATAAAATAACATCACGCTCTTTATTCGATAACTGCAATAAAGCAATAGCAAGTTTCTCATTTGATATTTTGATTGTAAAATTCAAGACTTCAAAAGAAATATAATCACAAGAATATTTATCCTCTGTCCTAGACTCAAGTTTTTTGTATTTGATAATTCACAGAATAAGATTTCACGCTTGGAACGTCTTGTAAACTGTCTGTTTCTGTTTTTTACTGTACATTTAATAACAGTCATCATCAAAGCATTAAACTGTATTTTAACGATATGCTCGAAAGAAGATGTGTGCATAATCCCCCCTTTCCGCATATGCTGAAACTATATAAACGGGGACACCGTTTATACCTTTGGAAAGTGCAGAAATACAGGTAAGAAAAAAGCCCAGTAAAACGTATTTGTTTTATTGGACTTCGTCTTTTTGGGGCATGGGAAACTATTGTTGATTTTACATCAGAAATATGAAAATCATTTTTTCTCGTTAGTGAGGGGTTTTCTCATAGCCTTTCGTTCCTTTGTCTTTGAAAAGAGGATAGTGCCTGTAATCAAGCAACTACCCTCATAAGTTATTACTGATATAGTCTTATTAGAAACAATTACTCTTCAAGGGAGTTTTATATATAATCGCCTTGTCTTAACTATTTAGTGTTTTTATATAGAGCAGAAACAACTTCTATGATAGTATGTTGTTCAAATTTGGAAGCATTGAAACAAATATCATAATTTTCTTTTTCGCCCCATTTTTGCCCAGTATAAAATTTGTAATAACTTGCCCTGTCCTTTGTGATTTGAACGATATGTTTTCTTATATCTGTCAATGATATATTACTTGCTGTATTCTCTTTATACAAACAGCGTTTTATTTTGTATTCAATATCAGCATAGATAAAAACTTTCAAAGGGTTCATATCGTTTAAGATATAGTCTGAACAGCGTCCAACGATAATACATGAAGATTTCTCTGCTAATTGACGGATAATTTTATGTTGTACTGTATATATGGTGTTTTGCTGTTCCAATGTATGGTTAGGAATACTAAAGGAATGTGCCGATAATATAGGGAATGGAAAATACATTGGTGTTTCCATGATTTTCTCAACATAATTTTCGGCAAGTTTTGTATGTTCAGCTATTTGTTTTAAGATTTCTTTATCGTAATAAGGTATGTTGAGTGTCTTTGCAAGTTCTTGTGCTATCTCTCGACCGCCACTTCCGAACTCTCTGCTGATAGTAATAATTTTATTCATATATATGTTCTTCCTCAGCTGGTAATCTTTTTGTGTATCGAATCATAGTAGCAATAGCAAAAACCGCAACTATCAATTCTGTAAAAGGCATTGTAAGCCAAATACTGTTGGCATTTATTAACGGTAGTATAAAAATCAAAATGCCACTTATCACTAATCCTCGAAACACTGAAATAATAAATGACGCTTTTGGCTTTAATAATGCTTGAAAGTAATAAGTAGAAAAAATATTTAGTGGCAACAAAAGGAATGAAAGCCCATAGCAATGTATAATTGCTGGTGCTATTTTCAAAATTTCTTCCGTTGGTGTCATAAAAATTCGTACAAACATATTCGGAATAAGCAGTGATAATAATGTCCATAAAAGACTAAAAAATATTACTGAATATATCGCATATTTTAATGTTTGTTTTATTCTATTGCCAAATTTCGCACCATAATTGACAGATATAATAGGTTGTGAAGCCTGTCCTACGCTATAAGCACAACATTGAACAAAAGTGCTAACATTTACAATAATTCCATAAATAGATAGTGCATTTGTTCCTAAATATTTCATAATCTGTCTATTAAATAAGATAGTTAGAATTCCCATAGCAACATCAATAAAGAATGTTGAAAAACCTGTAACGGATATATCTTTTAATTTACACAATATTTGAGTAGACTTTACAAAAGCTAATGAATTTCTTTTTGATACAAAATGAGTTAGCATAGCAATACATGATATGACTGAACCAATAGCGGTTGCTAACCCAGCACCAAAGATCCCCATATCAAAAACAAACACAAAAATATAATCACCCAATATATTAAATATCCCTCCAGATAAAACACCAACAGTTGCAAGCATTGGGTTTTTATCGTTTCTTAAAAAGGCGGATAACATTTGAACAAATAAAAAGCATGGAACTACAAATTTTATCGGAATAATATAAGCTTCAGCCAGAGCCAATAATGTTTCGTCGGCACCGAAAAATCTCAATAATTCTCTGTCAAAAAATACAATGACTATCCATGTAATGATAGATAAAATAATTGCACCTATTACAGCAACCGTAAAATACTCATTTTCGTTTTCAGATTTTTTATCTGCCTTTCCCTTTAATGTACTAAAAATTACGGAACCGCCAATCCCCATAAGTAACCCCAAGCTATATATGATGTTCCAAATAGGTGCTACAACAGCAAGTGCCGCTGTTCCGTCTGGACCTTGATATTGTCCTACCATAGCCATATCTGCAATGGAATAAACAGAAGTGATTAATGCACTTCCAAATGCAGCAGCTAAGTACTTAAAATAAAGTGGTCGGATTTTTCCATGTAAGAAATCCATATCGTTTTCCTCCTTTTCCAAAAAAAGAGCTGAACAAGAAACAGATATTTCAATCTGTCGCCTTGTCCAGCTCATCATTTCTTATATGTATGAATGACTTGCCCTCCGAGCAATCCTTATTATAACAAAGTAGTATTGAATGTCAAGGGCTAAAAATACCTTTTTACAATGTTGTGATTATCGACCACCAGTTACTAAAGAGCAAGGAACAGGGCTATTACATTGAAACGCCTAAGACAAAGAGCGGAACAAGGCAAGTGCCACTCAGCAAAGAAACGATACAGGCATTTCAACGGGTTATCAAGAGCCGACCAAAAACAACCATAGAGATAGACGGTCGCACAGATTTCTTGTTTGTCAATCCGAAAGGCAAGCCTAAAGTTGTGATTGATTACAACGCTTTATTTATCCGTATGGTAAAGAAATACAACAAGCACCACAAGGACAATCCCCTGCCACATATCACACCGCATACGCTACGCCATACATTCTGCACAAGGCTGGCAAGTAAAAACATGAGCCCGAAAGATTTACAGTATATCATGGGACATTCCAACATCAGTATCACAATGAACTGGTATGCTCATGCGTCCATAGATACCGCAAAATCAGAGGTTCAGCGTCTAATTGCATAGAAGTATTTACCACGATTTTAACCACGATTGACATGAAAAATATAAGAAGATGTGAGGTTTACCACAAAAGTAAAATGCCCGTAGAGCCGATAAAATAAGGCTTTGCGGACATTTAAGAAGATATAAAAAGATAGTCAAAAAGACATATATAATTTAATCTTACATACTATAAAACTTTTAAAAATACTAGCTCAATTATACAACAAGAAACTGTAGTACATGAATTTGGATGTGCTTTAGGTTTAGGGTATACTTTAACTTCAAAGGAGTTAAAATCTGTTATGAAAGTTTTAGGATTTAATAATATATCCATTATCAGATGATATCAGTGGTATTAAAGTAAAATATAATTTTTAAAAAGGAAAGATTTGGATGAATAAAAATAAATATTTATTAATTGGTCTATCTTTAATAATGTTTCTAGCCTTTGTTGGATGTAATAATAAGGATAATAATATTTTTTCAAAACATAAAGATGTATTTATCAATGCTAAAAAAATTTTTATTCATATGCATTAGCTAGCAGTATTGTCTATATTATGTATCAAAATATGTCAACGTTATTTTGTTGTGCAAATAGGAAACAGATTAAAAAAATCTAGACCTGAAGCTAAGTTGTAGAACAATAGCAAACTGGATCATACTGAGTACTAATGAATGGTTAAAACTTGATGCATACTAGGAATATGAGAATTTATATGCTGGTGGAGTCTAAAGTTTATAAAAATTATATAGAATCATACTATATAAAACAAAAAAGAAGTAGAAATGTCATTTTACTTCTGGTTAATTTTACTCATTATATATTTTATTTTGGTTAGTAAAAACCAGTAATTATAAATAAATGTTTTAGTATATGGGTATGAATTTCTCATATTTTTATTTAATTAATAAAAGTTTATTTTTGGATTGAAAAAAAGTCATCAATTTGATAAAATTTTGTAAATACATGAAAAGGAGGGGAATTATGCGATTACATTTTACTAAAATGGAAGGTCTTGGTAATGATTATATATATTTTGATGGAATAAATCAGAAAATTCCCATGGATAAAGAATTTATCACGAAAATAAGTGATCGACATTTTGGAATTGGAAGTGATGGAATGATTGTTATTCTAGCATCAGATAAATATGATTTTAAAATGCGAATGTTTAATCTTGATGGCAGTGAAGCAATGATGTGTGGTAATGGAATTCGTTGTTTTGCGAAATTTATTTATGATCATAAATTAAGTGATAAACATGTATTGAAAATTGAAACCAAATCTGGATTAAGAATTGTTGAATTATTGTTTGAAGATGGTAGATGTATTGGGGCTAAAGTAAATATGGGTAAACCGATTTTAAGATGTAAAGAGATTCCCTGTATTTATGATAAAGAGAAAATGATTAATGAAGCTATGATAGTTGATGATCATGAATATCATTTGACAACGATTTCAATGGGGAATCCTCACACAGTAATCTTTGTTGATGATTTAGAAATTTTGGATTTAGCAGTGCTTGGTCCTAAATTTGAGCATCATGAGTTATTTCCTGAAAGTGTTAACACTGAATTTGTTCAGGTAGTTAATGAACAGTATATAAAGATGAGAGTTTGGGAAAGAGGTTCAGGTGAAACTATGGCTTGTGGTACTGGAGCTTGTGCTTCAATGTATGCAAGTTATCTAAATGGTTATACTAAAGATAAAGTTATTGTACAATTATTAGGTGGTTGTTTAGAAATTGAGTATCTTGATGGCATAATTATGATGTCTGGACCAGCTGTTAATGTTTTTGAAGGAATAATTGAAATATAGAATAGGAGCGAATTATGTTAAATAGTGCAGAAGAAATTATTAAATTTATTGGTGATGCTGAAAAACAAACAATAGTAAAGGTTTATTTAAAAGGTGAAAATTTACCTGAGGCAACTGATTTTAAGATGTTTGGTGGAGATGAAAGTAAAGTTTGTATAGGTAATCTAGATGTAATAAAAGCATATATGGAAGCTAATGAAAATATTATTACTGATTTTTATTTAGAACAGGATCGACGTAACAGTGCAATTCCATTATTAGATGTGACAAATATTAATGCTCGTATTGAACCAGGAGCTTTAATTAGAGATCATGTAAAAATTGGTAATAATGCTGTTATTATGATGGGTGCAATAATTAATATTGGAGCTGTAATTGGCGAGGAAACAATGATTGATATGGGAGCTGTTTTAGGTGGCCGTGTTGAAGTTGGAAAACGTTGTCATGTTGGAGCGGGAGCTGTTCTAGCAGGGGTAATTGAACCACCTAGTGCAACACCAGTAATTTTAGAAGATGATGTTTTAATTGGGGCTAATGCAGTAGTTATTGAAGGAGTAAGAATTGGTAAAGGAGCTGTTGTTGGAGCGGGAGCTATTGTTAGACAAGATGTTCCAGCTGGTGCAGTAGTGGTTGGGAATCCAGCTAGAATCATTAAACAGCAAAAAGATGAAAAGACTGATAGTAAAACCCAGTTAATGGATGATTTAAGAAAATTATAGGAGAAAGATATGGATGCTTTAGAGCAAATAAAAAAATGGCGTCAAGAATTACATCAAATTCCTGAGCCTGGTTTGCATGAGTATAAAACTTCAAAATATCTAAAAACGGAACTTCTTAAAATGGGATATCAGCCAATTGCTGTATTAAAGACAGGTGTCCTTGTATATATTGATAATGGTTATGATAAAACACTTGCTTTTCGCAGTGATATTGATGCTTTAAAGATAAAAGAAGAAACTAAGTGTAGTTTTATTTCTCAACATGATGGATATATGCATGCTTGTGGTCATGATGGACATATGGCTGCTTTGTTAGGGTTTGCTAAAAAATTAAAAGATAAACCTTTATCATCAAATGTTAATATCTTACTTATTTTTCAACCTGCTGAGGAATCACCAGGTGGTGCTAAATTATTAGTTGAAGCTGGGATATTGAATAAATATAATGTAAAAGCAATTTTTGGAATGCATCTAATGCCAACAATAGATGAAGGTAAGATTGCTTGCCGAGCTGGTCCTTTAATGGCCCAAAATGGTGAACTGGATGTGACTGTAATTGGTAAAAGTGCTCATGCAGGATTATATCATTTTGGTGTTGATTCAATCGTAATTGCTAGTTCGATAATTGGTCAATACCAAAATATTATTTCTCGAGTTGTTTCTCCTGTTGAAAGTTGTGTAATTAATATTGGGGAAATCAGTGGTGGAACAGCTAGAAATATTGTTGCAGATAAAACAGTATTTAGAGGAACAGTAAGAACTTATAGTGAAGCAGTATTTAAAAAAATCACTGATACAATGCAGGCAATTAATTGTGGGATGGAAAGAAGTTATGGATGTAAAATTGAATTTAGTTGTCCACCGATGTATCCACCTGTGTTAAATGATTATGGTTTATATCAACAGTTTGTTAGGATAGTTAATGAAAATTATCTTGAACTTAAAGAACCATTAATGTTAGCTGAGGATTTTGCTTTTTATCAAAAAGAAATTCCAGGAATTTTCTTTTATCTAGGAACTAAGACTTCTCAGTATTCAAGTGGTTTACATACAGAAATATTTAATTTTAATGAAAATGTATTAATTAAAGCAGTTGATGTTTATTATCAGCTTGCTGCTAAAATAAAATTGGGGGAATGAAAATGAGTTATTATGATAGAGCTAATAATGCGTTTATGAAAGCATATGGTAGATTTGATGTTACTTTTGATTATGGTAAAGGAGTTTATCTTTATGATAAAGATGGTAAAAGGTATTTAGACTTTTATTCTGGAATAGGTGTTAATTCATTTGGTTATGATTATAAACCATATGTTGATGCAATGACTGATCAGTTGCATCGCTTAATGCATATATCAAATTATTTTAATAGTGTTGAAGCGATAGAAGCAGCTGAAGCAGTTATTAAAGCAACAAAATTAAATCAAGTATTTTTTACAAATAGTGGTACAGAAGCGACAGAAGGAGCTTTGAAATTAGCTCGTAAATATTATTATGAAAAGCATGGTAAGGCAGATAGTGAAATCATAAGCTTAAAACATTCATTTCATGGTCGTTCTACTGGTTCAGTTACACTAACAGGAACTCCTGCCTATCAAACAGCATTTGGACCATTGATTGAAGGAGTTAAATACGCTGATATTAATGACTTAGAATCAGTTAAGAAATTAATTACACCTCGCACAGCAGCGATTATTCTAGAACCTGTTCAAGGTGAAGGTGGCGTTCATGTTTGTAGCCAAGCATTTATGAATGGAATAAGACAAATATGTGATGAATATGATATTGTGATGATTTTAGATGAAGTTCAATGTGGAATGGGTAGAACAGGAACAATCATGACATATTTTCAATATGGAATCTTGCCAGATGTTGTTTGTTTAGCTAAAGGAATTGGAGCTGGTTTTCCAATAGGTGCCTTTGTTGCTAACAAAAAGGTAGGAGATGCGTTAAAACCAGGGGATCATGGTTCAACTTATGGTGGTAATCCAATGGCTGGCTGTGCTTGTAAAACAGTATTTAAAATTATTGATGAGCAGAAAATGTTAAAACATGTTCAAGATATTAGTGAATATTTAATTGATAAATTAGATGAGATAGTAGAAAAATATGATTGGATAAAAGAGCGTCGAGGATTAGGATTGATGATTGGTTTAGAGTTTACTCATCCAGTTAAGCCATATATTCAAAAAGCATTAGATAAAGGTTTAGTTTTAATTACAGCAGGAACTAATGTAATTAGGATGTTACCACCATTTATTATTGAGGAAAAAGATGTTGATGAAATGATTAAAATCTTGACAGAAGTAATTGAGGAAGTTAATAATTAGATTAGATAAGGGATTTAGTTTGATTAAATCCCTTTAATTTTATTTGAAATAACTAATTAACTAAGAAAGGTGATATAATGGATAAGAAACTACTATTAAAATTATTTATAACAAATTTATATTTAAGTGCTTTTACTTTTGGTGGGGGTTATGTAATTATAACTCTAATGAAAAAGAAGTATGTGGACGAATTGGATTGGATTAAAGAAAAAGAGATGTTAGATTTAATTGCAATTGCTCAATCAGCACCAGGTGCAATTGCTATAAATGGAGCAATTGTTATTGGATTTAAATTAGCTGGTATTTTTGGGGCACTTATATCGATTTTGGCAACTATCATTCCACCTTTTGTTATTTTGTCATTTGTTTCATTTTTTTATGAAATTTTTAAAAATAATGAGTTATTTGCCTTAATGCTTTCAGGAATGCAGGCAGGAGTTGGTGCAATAATTGCTTCTGTAACTTATGATATGGCTGTTGGTATAATTAAGGAAAATGAAATTTTACCAATAATTGTAATGGTTTTAGCATTTGTTGTTACATATATATATGATATTAGTGTAATATATGTAATTTTAAGTTGTGGAATAATAGGAATTATTCAAAATAAATTACAATTCTGGAGGAAAAGATAATGATTCTATTAAAGTTATTTATTAGTTTTCTTCAAATTGGAGCTTTTAGTTTTGGTGGTGGTTACGCAGCTATGCCATTGATCCAGCATCAGGTTGTGGAACTATATCAATGGTTATCAATGGTTGAATTTAGTGATTTAATTACTATTTCTCAAATTACTCCAGGTCCTATTGCAATCAATTCGGCAACATTTGTTGGTTTAAAAATAAATGGTTTTATTGGGGCATTAGCAGCTACAATGGGTTGTATTATTCCTTCATGTATTATTGTCTCTATAATTGCTTATATTTATTTAAAATATCAACAGATGTCGATTATTCAAAATATTTTGAAATATATTCGCCCTGCAGTTGTAGCAATGATTGGTGGATCTGGGTTATTAATTATAGTAAATAGTTTTTTTAATGGTAATGTTGATTTAAAACATTTTCAGTTAATGTCAGTAATTATTTTTGCAGGTGCATTATTTTTGTTAAGAGTAAAAAAATTAAATCCTATTTACATAATGTTTATTTCAGGAATAATACAAGTACTGATATATTACTTATTTGTTTCTTTGTGATTTTTTAAGTATAATAAAAATCAAGATAAGATATATGGATGATGATCAAAATATCTAAATAAGTATACAATATCGAAAAGTTATACTATTGATGAAATATTATATGTAGTGTGTCTGATATTTTGGTTTTAGATATAGATAATGGTTATATCATGATGTTTTTTAAAGAATAATATAGATAAAATTTATATCTTCAAAGGTGAAAGAAAATATAATTATGGTTTAATAACTGGTAGGGAAATATCTTATTTTGGATACAGAAGAAATAATAAAAATGAACAGAGATTATGCTTTAATAATAGTATAAATGCTAAGAATTAATTATATTGCTATGCAATTAATTTGTGAAATAATAGAAAAAAGATGAATATAGGAGTATACTTTAATAAAAAAGGAAGATTAATCTTGATATATTTATTAATAATAATGTTTAAGTAATTATGGATTTAACTTTTGCTAGTAATTAGTATAAAATTGGCAATAAAAGTATATTTTTACAAACTAAATTGTAATGATGTTAGTATTTATCAAGGAATTAATATTATTGGTGAAGAAAACAATGATTAGAAGATTGAGTTTTGGATAGTTATTTTTATTTGCTTTGTTATATTATTACATGTAATAATTGTATTAATAGGATATATTTATCAAAAATAATATATTATCTTATCAAATTTTGTCTAAAAATTATTGGATAAATTTCAAGATGAAGTTGGTAATTATATTGAGTGCTTTAAAAATATTATTGAAATATTGACATTGGTGATATTAGTTTTTAATATAGTTTTTTCTTATTTATTAAATTAATGAATAAAAGATATAGTTATTTAAGTTTAAAGTGTTATAGTATTGAAGAAAAATATTTTGAATAAATTGAATATTTAAAGGAAAATTATGGTAATGATAACTTACAGTTTAGAATATAGCTCTTTAAAAAGGAGAAGCATTTTCTTTATCATTTTTTAGTACATATAATTGGGATATTTTTATACAAACACAGTAATTTGAAATATAGTATACTTTTATAAAGAAATAATATAAAGGGAAGTGATTTATTTGAAAAAAAGAGTTAAATTAAAAGTTAAGTTATTAGGTGGATTAAAAATATTTAATGGAAAAGTTGAATTTCCATATGAAAAGAAAAGGAGTTCTCAAGTAGATTTGCTGATTGCTTTTTTGATAATTAATCGTAATAAGAGTGTTACTAATTTACAGTTAATAGATTATCTTTGGCCAAGTGGAAATTCTAATAAACCTGAAGGGGCATTAAGGAATTTAGTATATCGTGCAAGAAAGGAAATGAAACATTTTTTTGAAGATGTTGATTGTATAAAATCAAAAGGACACCGCTATTTTTGGAATCTAGAAGTTGATTGTAATGTTGATTATGAGGATATATTAAAGCTTTGTAATAAAGTTGAAAAAAAAAATGATCCATATCAAAAATATGAGATTTGTTTAGATTTGATAACTAAATATAATAGTGAGATATTACCAGAATTAAATTATAATGAATGGATAGTGGAGATGAATAACTCATTATCAAGAAATTGTTTAGAAGCAATTTTAAATACTCTTTTAGTTTTAGCTAATCATAATAAATATGAGGAAATATTAAAGATTTGCAATCATCAAAATTGTTTAAAATTAAAAGATCTGCGTATATATCAAATACAATTATATGCATATTATAAAACTAATAAAATTGATTTAGGATTATCGTTTTATCATAAAGTAGTAGACTATTATTATAGTAAATATGGTATTGAAGTATCACATAAACTAAAGAAGATTTATAAGATGCTTATAGATACTACTTCATCTATTCAAATAGATGTAGAGGAATTAGAAAAAAGTTTAGTTAGTGATAATAATGATGATGATGAAAATACTTTTTATTGTGATTTTGATGTATTTAAAAATATATATCAAATAAATGCTCGTTCAGCCAAATGTTCGATGAAAGCACGAATATTAGCTTTATTGACTGTTGTTGATACAAGTAATAGTTTAGATGAAAAGAGCATAAATAATGAGGTTGATATTTTAAAAGATGTTATTTCTAATAGTTTGAGAAAAAATGATGTTTTTTCAAAATTTAACATGACTCAATATTCATTAATATTAGCTTCATCTGATTTAGAAGGGGCACAAATAGCCATAGATAAAACTATTTCTCGTTATAATGAAAGGAAAAAGCATGATGAAGTCATTCTAATAAGTGATTTAAAGAAAATTAGATAAAAATGTTTTAGTTTGGAAAATATTGATATATAGTGGTAACTATAATTTTGTTAATTGTTTATGGATAATTGATTGTATAACATTAAACAGATGATTTAGTGAATGATAAATTGCTTAGTGACATTTAGTTTTCTTGTTTGTGCTTAATAATATTAAATAAATATTTATGATTTGTTTTTTCATTTCATAGATTGTAATATAAAAAATTAGTAAATAATAAATATAATTTGAGGAACGTATAATTACGTTCTTTTTTATTATTTATGACTAATCCGAATAGGATGTGAAAAAAATAGCGAAAATATACTGTATGCAATAATCATTTATGTAGATAGTTATAATACTTTTATTCAATGGTTAAAATATAAAATATGGAAAGGAGAGTAGGAATAGTGGAGATAGACTATAAAGCAATCGGTCAAAGGATTAAAATCGCAAGGATTAAAAAAGGTATGACTCAAGAAGTTGTTTCATATATAGTTGATGTAACACCAGCACATATGAGTAATATTGAAACTGGAAAAACTAAAGTTAGTTTGTCAACTTTAATTGCGATTGCAAATGCACTTTCTGTTTCTGTTGATGCTCTTCTATGTGACAATGTATTGAATGTAAAAGTGATATTTGAGATAGAGGCAAAAGAATTGTTTAGTGATTGTGATGAATACGAGATAAGGTTACTAGTTGATATTCTAAAGTCTGCAAAAAAAGCAATTCGTAAAGATCGAAAAGTAAGAAATATGTTTGAAATGTAAAAAACTATGATAATAAATCACAGTAATAAGATTAGTGTCATAGTTTTTTTATTTAAAACTTAAGTAGTTATTAATATAAGAATATATGTAGTAGCTTTAAAAATAAAAACTTTGGGGTTAATTAAAGTTAATCATAAAAGATTATATCTACATAAATATAATATAGATAAGATGGGCGAAGTCTAAATGACTTTGTTTTATATCCATTCACTTTAGTTTAACAGTTGGCTGTTGCTTGATTCCATATCTTTTTGATTAAGGTGTTTTAACCTGGTTTCGCCTTTTCAGAGTAACGATTCTTACAATGATTTATATTATATTTTCCATAGCACTCTTATCTTAGCCGTTGATTTCATTTAGATTATGAAATATTACCACATTGTCTTGTAAGCTTTCTAACCCAGACTTCACATAAAGAAATCAGACGTGATATACAGATTTATATATTATAGGAGATTTACCATACTTTTACTGTGATTCAGTGAGAAGTTATACTGATATATACTAAGTATCAACCAATAATAAAACTAGCGTGAGTACTGATAAATAGAGGTTTTTTATACTTATGAAAATTTATGATAAGATATAGAAAATCTTAACATTCTTTTATCTTAAAAAAGAAAACTTCTTATTAAGAGAGTAAATAATAATAGGAGGTTTTTTATATGTATAAATATCCAATATATAAACAAGATAATAATTATAGTTGTGGTGCATATTGTATTAAAATGATTTTAAAATATCATCATCTTGATATAAAAATTAAAGAAATTAAAGAAAGGTGCCGCTTAACGAGTGAAGGTATAAGTGTTTATGGTTTAGTTCGCTGTTTACAATCGTATCATTTTGATGTTAAAGCTTATCAATGTGATTTTAATATTTTATTAGATGAAGCAAGATTACCATGTATAATTCATGTTGTTAGAGATAATATGACACATTTTGTAGTGTTGTATCAAATAACTAAAAAATATTTAATTATCGGTGATCCTGCAAAGGGCTTAACTAAACTTAGTTATGAAGAAGTGGAAAGTGTTTTTAGCGGTGTTTGTGTTTGTATTAATCATGTGGGAAGATATATGGTTAAAAAAGAACAAAAAGAGATAAGTTTTAGAGAATTTATAATTCAACATTTAAAGTCTAATTACCGATATATTGTAAAACTTTTATCTAAAGCTTTGTTTATATCCATGTGTAGTATTATTAGTTCTTTTTATTTTCAAATCCTAATTAATACGATTGATGAAGTAAATTATTATTTTATAATATGTTTTAATGCAGTTTTTATTTTTATTGCAGGAATTAGGGTGCTGCTAAATTATCAACGTAAAAATTTAGAGATTGAGATTCAAAAAAAATTGAACTATGAATATGTAAATAAAACAGTTCTTCATATGTTGTATTTACCATTTAAATATTTTAATTGTAATCAAGAAGGAGTGTTATTAACCAAAGTACAAAATTTGTATTCTTTGAGTGATTTTTTTATTCATTTTTATCTTGTTATATTTATGGATGTGATTTTAATGTTAGGAATAATTATGGCTTTATTAATATTTTCATTTCAGATAGGGTTAAGTGTAATTGTTATTTTAGGTATAATTGCTTTAGTAGTATTAAATGGGATGAAGAAATTAAATGAGTTAAATAAAAAAATTATTGGTAGTCAAGAAGAAATGAATCAGGGATATTTAGAGTATTTAAAGAATTTTTATAATAGTCATCAGTTTTTTTTAAAACAGTTTACAAAGGAAAAAATGAACTTTTTATTTGATGAGTATAATTTAAATGTTTATTGGCGTGATAAAAACTTAAATAGTTTAAATGTTGTTAGTGAAATGTTAATTCAAGGGTTATCCTTTTTGGTGGTTTTAGTTGCTTGTTATTTTTATAAACAAGGAAAAATTAATGTTGGCGATATTGTATTTTTTTATATGTTAACAACATATTTAATTGAACCTTTATTTAATTTTATTGCTTTGGTTTTTGAAAAAGATGAGGTGAAAATTTTATATGAACGTTATAAAGAGGTTATTCCAGATAAAAGTGAACGAAAGTTAAAAATAAAAGGACGTATTAGAGAGATTAAGTTTGATCATATAACATATAGTTATGGTTATAAAGAACCAATCATTGAACATTTAGATTTAGTAATTAATAGTTCTTTGTGGTTAAAGGGAGATACTGGAGCAGGAAAGTCAACTTTATTAAAATTATTGATGAAACATGATGATTTGATTAAAGGAAATATTTTAATAAATGGAGTTTCTTTAACTAGAATTGACTCTAGTTCATTGTATCGAAAGATTATTTATATAGATAAAGAACCAATATTTTATCAAGAATCATTAAAGTTTAATTTATTATTAAAAAATAATAATCAAAGATTATTAGAAAAATTATTAAGAGAATTTGAATTAGAGAACTTTATTGATAAATTAGAAATGATGATTGAGATAGATGGTAAACCATTATCTTCTGGACAGAGACAAATAATGATGATTATAAGGGCTTTATTATTAAAACCTGAGGTATTGATTTTAGATGAGGCACTTAGTAATGTTGATGATCATAAAATGTATAAGATTTTAAATTATATTAATAATTATAGAAAGGAAATTATTGTTGTTATTGTAGCTCATCAAACAAAACTAGTGAATCAATTTTATGACTGTGCTATAATTAAAGATGGAAAAATTTATAAATGAGGTAATATTATGGAGATAGATTTTGCATTAATCAATGAAGTTGAAAGTTTTAAAGAAGATTATCAACAAGATTATTTAGCAATTATTGAAGAAGCTACTAAACAATTAAATATTGATGAAAGTCTTGAATTATCATGTATTTTAGTTGATGATCAAAAAATTCATGATATTAATAATGAATATCGTAAAATTGATCGTTCAACTGATGTAATTAGTTTTGCGTTAGAAGATAGTGAGCAATATTATGTAAAAGGAATGCCAAGAAGTCTTGGTGATATTTTTATTTCTGTTGATCATGCTAAAATGCAGGCAGAAGAATATGGACATAGTTTAAAAAGGGAAATGTGTTTTTTATTTACTCATGGTCTATTACATTTGTTAGGATATGATCATATAGAAAAAGATGATGAAGAAAAGATGTTGAGAATACAAAAATCAATTTTAGAAGCATTAGGGATAGGGAGGTAACAATGGATTATCAAGAGATAATAAAAAAAGCTTTTGATGCAGCTAAAAACTCATATTCACCATATTCTAATTTTAAAGTTGGAGCATGTGTTGAAATGAATGATGGTGTATATTTTTTAGGAACTAATATTGAAAACGCTGCATATGGTTCAACGATGTGTGCAGAAAGAAATGCAGTGTATGGGGCATATTGTAATGGGTATACAAAGTCTGATATCAAACAATTAGCAATTGCTGCTGATTGTAATATAGTTGTTTCACCATGTGGGGCATGTCGACAGGTTTTAAGTGAATTAATTCCTGAAAAATGTCCAATCATTTTAGCGAATCATCAGAAATATATAATAACTTCAATGAAAGAATTATTGCCAATGGCATTTACAGAGGAAAATTTATGATATTTAAATCAGGGTTTGTAAGTATAGTTGGACGTCCTAATGTAGGTAAATCAACACTATTAAATTGTATCTTAGATACAAAATTAGCAATTATGTCAGATGTTGCTCAAACAACAAGAAATACAATTCAGGGAATTTATACAGATGATGAAGCACAAATTATTTTTATGGATACACCAGGTATCCATAAACCTCAAGATCGTTTAGGAACTTTTATGAATACTACTGCTTTAAATAGTATTTATGGAGTTGATTTAGTTTTGTTTTTAGCACCAGCAAATGAAACTATTGGGCGAGGTGATAAATATATTATAGAACGATTAAAAGAAGCAGATGGGCCAGTATTTTTAGTTTTAAATAAAATAGATATGGTTAGTAAAGAGGAATTGATTATAAAATTACAAGAGTGGCAGTCACTATTTGAATTTAAAGAGATTATTCCAATTAGTGCTAAGAATGATGATAATGTCGATTTATTATTAAAAAATATTAAAAATTACTTACCAGAGGGGAATATGTATTATCCTGAGGACCATTTAACAGATCATCCAGAACGATTTGTAATGGCTGAATTTATTAGAGAAAAGATCTTATATTTTACAAGAGATGAGATACCACATAGTGTGGCAATTGTTGTTGAAAGAATGCTTGAAGATGATCAGGGAGTAGAAATAATTGCTACAATTGTTTGTGACCGTAAAAGTCAAAAAGGAATCATTGTTGGTAAACAAGGTTCGATGATTAAAAAAATTAGGTTAAATGCTCAAAGAGAAATGAAACGTTTTTTACAGGTACCAGTTCATTTAGAACTGTATGTGAAAGTTGAAAATAATTGGCGTAATAAACAAAAATATTTAAAAGAATTTGGTTATAACGAAGATGACTATTAGTGGTGAAGTAAGTGTTGAAGGAATTGTTTTAAAAAATAAGGCTTATAAAGAAAATGATATGTTAGTCTGGATATATACTAAAGATTATGGCAAGATTGCTTTAATTGCTAGAGGGGCTAAAAAATTGAAAAGTAAAAATGCTCCTGCTTGTCAAACAATTACTTTAGGGGATTATACATTTATACCAAGGATAGGATTATCGACTTTAATTAAGGCTTCTTCATGTGATTATTTTAGGCATATTAAAGAGGATATTGAGTTAGAATCTTATGCAAGTTATTTTATTGAGTTTATTTATAAGTTTACTAAGGATAACGATCCAGATGAACTGAGTTATAAAAATTTATTTTTAGTATTGAAATATTTAGATGCTGGTTATGACCCTAAATTGGTTTATCTATTGTTTAATGCTTATATTATGGAAATTACAGGTTCAGCATTAGAGGTAGAACAATGTACAGTCTGTGGACGTCATGATCACATTGCTGGTATTTCTATTCATGGTGGTGGTTTTGTTTGCCAAGAGTGTATAGGAATATATGATCTTAAATTAGAGGTAGATGTTTTAAAAGGATTTCGTTATATTAATTTGTGTAAACTAGAAAATATTGATAGGCTTCATCTTGATGAAGCAGTAATTATAAAACTAATAGAGATTATGGAAGCTTATATTGATGAGTTTACAGGGATGACTTTTCAAAGCAGAAAATTTATTCGTCAATTTAATGGTTTATAGTTGTTTTATGTTATTGATTTAAGAAAAAATAAATTTAAAAGATTGACAGTGCATTTTAAATATATTAATTAAATGTGAAATTATAGACAAAAGTTATAATAACTTTTGTCTATTTTATTTATTTTTTGTGTTTTTATGTATATAATAAGTTAATAAAGAAAGAGGGATAACTGTGAGTGATTTTTTACCTGTAAATCGTCAAGAAATGGAAGAAAGAGGTTGGCAGCAACCAGATTTTGTATATATTTGTGGAGATGGATATGTAGATCATCCATCATTTGGTGCGGCTATAATATGTCGTACATTAGAAAGTCATGGTTTTAAAGTGTGTTTTTTAGCACAACCTGATTGGCATAATGTTGAGGAATTTAGACAATTTGGTAAACCGAGACTTGGATTTTTGATTTCATCAGGAAATATTGATTCAATGGTTAATCATTATACGGTTGCTAAAAAAAGACGTCATAAAGATTTATATACACCAGGGAGTGAGGGATTTAAGCGTCCTGATCGAGCAGTAATTGTGTATAGTCAAATGGCACGTCAAGCGTATCGAGATGCTAATATTATAATTGGTGGGATTGAAGCTAGTTTGAGGCGATTAGGTCATTATGATTATTGGGATGATAAAGTTCGTAAATCGATTATTATTGATGCTAATGCTGATTTATTATTATATGGTATGGGGGAAAACAGTATTATTGAAGTAGCTGAAGCATTGGATAGTGGCTTAGATATTAAATATTTGACTTATTTAGATGGAACAGTTTTTAAAACTAAGAATCTTGATGATGCTCATGAACCAATCATGTTACCAAGTTATGAAGATATTTGTAAAGACAAAGAAGCTTATGCAAAATCTTTTCAAATTCAGTATTTGAATACTGATCATTATAATGCTAAAACATTAGTTGAGCCTTATCAGGGTTGGTATGTGGTACAAAATCGACCTAATCGACCTTTGACTCAACGTGAATTTGATCGAGCATATTCATTAGATTATATGCGAACTTATCATCCTAGTCATAAACATATTCCTGCTATTGATGAAGTAAAGTTTTCATTGATTAGTAATAGGGGATGTTTTGGTTCATGTAATTTTTGTGCTTTAGCGTTTCATCAAGGTAGAATAGTTCAAACTCGTTCTCATGAATCAATAATTGCTGAAGCATCAAAAATGGTTTGGGATCCAGAGTTCAAGGGTTATATTCATGATGTTGGTGGACCAACTGCAAATTTTAGGCATTCAGCATGTAAAAAGCAAGATACTCATGGTGCTTGTCCAACAAAGCAATGTTTATGGCCTAAGCCTTGTAAAAATTTAGAAGTTAGTCATCAAGATTATAAAGAATTATTAAATGAATTGAAAATGCTGCCTAATGTTAAAAAGGTTTTTGTTCGTTCAGGAATTAGATATGATTATCTAATGTATGATAAAGATGATAGTTTTTTTAGAGAATTAGTTCAAAATCATATTAGCGGACAATTAAAAGTTGCACCTGAACATATAAGTAATCAGGTTCTAGACAAAATGGGTAAACCACGAAGAGGTTTATATGAAAAATTTGTTGATAAATATTATCGATTAAATAATGAATATAATAAAAAACAGTTTTTAGTGCCATATTTAATGTCATCTCATCCAGGATGTACATTGGAAGATGCTATTGAATTAGCAGAGTATTTGCGAGATATTCATCATCAGCCTGAACAAGTTCAGGATTTTTATCCAACTCCAGGAACACTTTCAACAACGATGTATTATACAGAATTAGATCCTCGGGATATGTCAAAAGTATATGTCCCTAAATCACCCAAAGAAAAAGCAATGCAAAGAGCATTGATCCAGTATCGTAATCCTAAAAATTATGATTTGGTTTATGAAGCGTTAATTAAAGCGAATCGTAAAGATTTAATAGGTTTTGGCAAAAAATGTTTAATAAAACCAAGAAAGACTAGCAATCAATATAATAATCAAAAGTGGAGAAAAAAACGATGAAATTTAGTGAAACTTTTACGTCTGTTACTAAAACATATGTGAATTTTGATGTTTATCTTCCTACTGTAATGATTCGTTATAAAGCAATTATTCAGATTCATCATGCTATGGGTGAACACTTAGGGCGTTACCAGCGTTTTGCTGAATATTTAGCTCATGATGGCTTTGTTGTTGTTGTTAGCGATTTTCCTGGTCATGGAATGTCTTTATATAATTATGAACAAGGTTATTTTGGGGATGGAGATGCTACAAAAAATTTAGTTGAAGATATGCAGAGACTTCGAAATATGATGGCTGCTAGATATCCTGATTTACCATATTTTATGATTGGTAATGAGCTTGGTTCAATTGTTTTACGTAAATATGTAGCAAATTACGGAGACTATGTTCAAGGATGTGTGTTTATGGGGACATGTGGAAAGCTAAGACATATAAATCTTGGTAAAGCATTTGTAAAAGGTGAAGTTATTTTAAGAGGAAATATGTATCGTTCCAAATTAATTAAAAAAACAATTGTCAAATGTGAAACATACATAACATCTGATTTAAATGAATTGGAATTATATCATCAAGATCCTTTCACAGACTTTATTTATACTAATCAGGCATATAATGATATTTTAAAGCTTATTAAAGAAGTAACTTTATCTGAAACAATTAAGAAAATTCCTGATTATTTATCAGTATTTATAGTTTCAGGTTTAAAAGATTCTTTTGGTAGATTTGGAAAAGGACCAAAATGGTTATATGATAATCTTTTAGATAAAGGGGTTAAGGATCTTTCATTAAAATTATATGAGAATAGTCATCAGGATATTTTACATGATTGCCAACGTCTAGAAGTATATAAAGATATTTTAGAATGGTTAAATGAGCGAACTTTTATTTAGTACCCTTATGATTGGTTGACAGACAACCACTATAAGGGTATTTTATATAGTGTATAAAAATAAATTAAGTATAGAGTATATAAATAAACTAGGCTTGACTATGTTCAAGTCTTTCGTTGTTTATGCATCTAAAACTGGCATATGAAGGAGTAAGTTATGGCAAATAAAGATATGGATAAATTAGTAAATCATGCTAAGACATCAGGATTTGTTTATCAAGGATCAGAAATTTATGATGGTTTAGCAAATACTTGGGATTATGGACCTTTAGGGGTTGAAATGAAAAACAACATTAAACAGTTATGGTGGAAACGTTTTATTCAAGAATCACCATATAATGTTGGTTTAGATTCTGCGATATTTATGAATCCAAAAGTTTGGGAAGCTAGTGGACATGTTGGAGGATTTTCTGATCCACTGATTGATTGTAAAGAATGTAAAACTAGACATCGTGCTGATAAATTGATTGAAGATCATGATCCAAATGTTCATAGTGAAGGATGGACTAGTGAGGAAACAGTAAAATATATTGAAGATCATCAAATTGTTTGTCCAAAATGTGGCAAAAGTAATTTTACTGATGTTAGACAATTTAAATTGATGTTTGAAACTAAAATGGGAGTTGTTGAAGATGCTAAATCTACAGTATATTTACGTCCTGAAACAGCACAAGGTATTTTTGTGAATTTTAAAAATATTCAAAGAACAACACGTAAAAAAGTTCCTTTTGGTATTGGACAGATTGGTAAAGCTTTTAGGAATGAAATTACACCAGGTAACTTTATTTTTAGAATGCGTGAGTTTGAACAAATGGAATTAGAATTTTTCTGTAAACCAGATACTGATTTAGAGTGGTTTGAATATTGGAAAGAATATTGTAAACAATTTTTAAAAGATTTAGGTTTAAAAGAAGAAAACTTACGTTTTAGAGATCATGAAAAAGAAGAATTATCATTCTATTCAAAGGGAACTTGTGATGTTGAGTACAATTTTCCATTTGGTTGGGGTGAATTATGGGGGATTGCAGATCGTACAGACTATGATTTGACACAACATCAAAATCATTCAAGAAAATCATTAGAATATTTAGATCCAACAACTAATGAGAAATATATCCCTTATGTAATTGAGCCATCTGTTGGGGCAGATCGTTTATTCCTATCTGTATTATGTGACAGTTATGAAGAAGAATTATTAGAAGATGGGGAAACTAGAATTGTAATGAAATTACATCCAGCTTTAGCACCATATAAAGTTGCTGTTTTACCATTAACTAAAAAACAAAGTGAAAAAGCTACTGAAATCTATAGTATGTTAGCTAAACATTTTAGTTGTGAATATGATGTTGCTGGACAAATAGGTAAACGGTATCGTCGACAAGATGCTATTGGAACACCATATTGTATAACTGTAGATTTTGATACAATAGAGGATAATGCAGTTACAGTACGTGATCGTGATACAATGGAACAAGTTCGTTTACCAATTGATGAATTAGTGAATTATCTTAATAAAAAGGTTACATTCTAATAGGGAGGAGTATTAATGCCAAGGTTATCAGCAGAAAAAATTAATGAGATTAGGCAGAGTGTTGATATTGTTGATGTCATTGGCAATTATCTTTCTTTACAAAAAAAAGGTCGTAATTATGTTTCTCTTTGTCCATTTCATGATGATAGTCATCCTTCGATGTCTATTTCACCTGAAAGACAAATTTATATGTGTTTTGTTTGTCATAATGGGGGAAATGTTTTTACATTTTTAAAAAATTATTTAAAGATTCCTTATATTGAAGCTGTTAAAATGGTTGCTTCAATGGGAAATATAGATATTAGTGAATACAATCTTGAAAAAAGAGTTCAACCTGTTGAACAAAAATTTGAACCATTATATAAAATGCATGATGAAGCTAATAAAATATATAATCATTATTTGAATACTAAATTAGCAATTGATGCAAAAGAATATTTAACTAAACGAAAAATAACTGATGAAATTATTGATATGTTTGAGATTGGTTATGCACCAAGTAATAATATTTTATTAAAAGCATTTGAAAAAATGAATTTTAATAAAGTGTCAATGTATGAATCAGGATTGGTAATTGAATCAAATGCTGGTTATGATCGTTTTAGTAATCGAATCATGTTTCCTTTACATGATGCTAATGGACGTGTTGTTGGTTTTAGTGGAAGAATATATCAGCCAAGTCAAAATGAATCTAAATATATGAACTCTCCAGAATCTGATATATTTATAAAAGGAGAGACATTATATAATTATCATCGTGTAATTGAAGAAACAAGACAGGCTGGTTTTGTAATTATTACAGAAGGATTCATGGATGTTATTGCTTTATATAAAGCAGGGATAAAAAATGCGGTTGCAATTATGGGAACTGCTTTAACAAAAGGACATGTATCACTATTAAAACGTCTCAGTAAAACAGTTTATCTATGTCTTGATGGTGATAAAGCAGGTAAAAATGCAACAATTAAAAGTATTGATATCTTATTACATGAAGGTTTTACGATAAAAGTTGTTGATTTACCAGAAAATTTAGATCCAGATGAATTTTTAGATAAAAAAGGTGGAGATGAGTTAGAATCATTAATTAAAAGTCCGCTTTCATCTTTAGATTTTAAAATGAATTATTATTATGAAATGACTAACATGGATAATTATGATGATCGTAAAAAGTACTTAGAAACGATTGCTAAAGAAATAAGTAATCTTAGTGATATAATTGATCAGGATTATTATATCCAGCAATTAGAAAAAAAATCAGGTTTTTCAAAAGAAACAATTACAAGATTAGTTAGTGATAAAAATGTTTCTAAAATAGAACAAGTTAATCCAAGTAATTATATTCCATATCAAAAAAGTATTCGCTTAATTGATAAATATGTAAGAGCGGAACGTGATCTATTATATTATATGATGAATGATAAAAATGTCGCAATGATGTATGAAGCAAAAGCAGGTTTTATGTTTAATGATACTTATCGTATTATTGCTTCTTATATAGTTGATTATTATCGTCAGGAAGTAGTTTTAGAGGTTGCGGATTTGATTAGTAGTATTGAAGATGAAAATCTTGTTAAAAATATAGTAGAGATTTCGCAATTAGAGTTACCAGAGTTACAAGATAGTAAAGCAATAGAAGATTATATTGAGATAATTAAAGAAAAGACAGTAAGAATTAAGGTAGAAGAATTAACGAAAGCTTTAAAGGATACATTTGATCCTAAACAAAAAGCACAGATATTAAAAGAAATCATAGCATTAAAAGATAAGGAGTAAAGTATGAAGAAGAAAAATGTTGTAGGTGTGTCATTTGATGATTTAAAGAAAATAGTTTTAAATGATGCCAAAAAGGGTGATGGAATTCTAACGCAGGATCAAATTGATAATTATTTGTCTAATTATGATTTGAATGATGAGCTTGCAGAAGAATTATTAGAGTTTATAGGGAATAATGATATTATTATTTCGGATGATGGATTAGATGATTTGGATGTTGAAGATGATTTATTATTAACTGGGGTACCAGCTGACTTAGATATGGACCTTGATTTAGATGATGATCTAGGTTTAGATGATGATACTCCTGATTTAGATTTTGCTGGTGATTTCGATATGATGACTGGAGATACACTTCATATGTATCAAGTTGCAGATGCTGATGCTGAATTGGATCAAAATCAATTAGGCAGCAATGTTAAAATTAATGATCCTGTAAAGATGTATCTTAAAGAGATTGGTAGAGTTGAGTTATTATCACATGATGAGGAGATTGATTTAGCTAAAAAAATCTTAGAAGGTGATGAAATTGCTAAAAAGGAACTTGCTGCTGCTAATTTACGTTTAGTTGTATCAATTGCAAAAAGATATGTTGGTCGGGGAATGTTATTTTTAGATTTGATTCAAGAAGGAAATATGGGGCTGATCAAAGCGGTTGAAAAATTTGATTACACTAAAGGATTTAAGTTTTCAACATATGCTACCTGGTGGATTCGTCAGGCAATTACTAGAGCTATTGCTGATCAGGCTAGAACAATACGTATTCCAGTACATATGGTAGAAACAATTAATAAATTAACTAGAATACAACGTCAGTTAATACAAGAATTAGGTCGTGAACCAAGTGCTGAAGAGATTGCTGAAAAAATGGATGGGATGACACCTGAAAAGGTTCGTGAAATTCAAAAGATTTCTTTAGAACCAGTTTCTTTAGAAACACCAATTGGTGAAGAAGATGATTCTCATTTAGGGGATTTTATTGAAGATGAAGGAGCAATGTCTCCAGATGATTATGCTGCAAATGAACTACTTAAAGATGAGTTAAATGAAGTTTTATTAGAACTTACAGATCGTGAAGAAAAAGTATTACGTTTAAGATTTGGATTAGATGATGGACGAACTAGAACATTAGAAGAAGTAGGTAAAGAATTTAGTGTAACTAGGGAAAGAATTCGTCAAATTGAAGCTAAAGCATTACGTAAATTAAAACATCCTTCACGTTCAAAGAGGTTAAAGGATTTCTTGGATCGTTAGATGAAACTATCAAAAAGATTACAGTTAATTGCAGATGTAATCATAAAATATAAACAAGGAAGTATTTTAGCAGATATTGGAACAGATCATGGCTATTTACCTTGTTATTTAGTTGAAAATAAAGTTATAACAAAGGCATATGCTTGTGATGTAGCTAAAGGACCACTAGATTCTTCTAAAGAAACGATAAAACAATATAAGTTAGATAATCAGGTTTTTCCATTATTAGGGAGTGGATTAAATCCTATTCTAAAGCGTCAGGTTGATATGATTAGTATTGCAGGAATGGGAGCATATTTAATTTGTGAAATACTTGATGAGCATCGTGAATATTTAAGAAATATCGAAGTGATGTTTTTACAAGCTAATACTAATAATGATCATTTAAGAAAATATTTATTTGCTAATGACTGGATCATAATTGATGAACAGATGGTCAAAGATAGTGGGCATATATATGAAGTAATGGTTGTTACAGCTAGGAAAAATAAAGCTATTACTTATAGTCAAAGAGATGAAGAATTTGGTCCGATTTTGATTAATAATCAAACACCATTATTTAAAGAAAAATGGAAAAAACAATATTTTGTATATAAAAAAATTCAAAATACATTATCCCAGGATCATCCACGTTATCATGAAATAAATGCTAAAATGAAAATGATCAAAGAGGTACTACATGAAAGCTTATGAAATAATTAATTATTTAGAAAAATATTTTCCTTTGAATTTACAGCAGCCATGGGATAAGTGTGGTATGCAAATTGGAGATGTAAATCAAGAAATAAATCGTGTCATGGTTTCGTTAAATGCAGATTTACAAAGTTTACAATTAGCTATAGAAAAGGATTGTCAGATGTTAATAACACATCATCCTTTTTTTTTAGAAAAGATTGATAATTTAAGTTTTGATAATCATCATGGCAAGTTTGTTAAATTGTCAATAATAAATAATATAGTTGTTTATAGTTTACATACATGTTTAGACCAAGGTAAAAATGGTATTTCAATGAATGACTGGTTAATTAATGAATTAGATGTTCATGATGTAAAGTGTTATGATGATATTCAGGTTGGAAAGCAGGCTGTTTTAAATAAGCCTTGTTTAACTAGTGAACTAGTAGATAGAATTAAAAAAATATTTAATCTACCTGTTAAATATGCAGGTAAAGAAAAAATAATTAAAACTATTGCTATTTGCGGTGGTAGTGGTAGTGATGATTTAGAATATTTAGCTGGCAAAGTAGATGCTTATATTACAGGTGATACTAAGCATCGTCATGCAAAATATGCTTATGATCATAACATTGTGTTAATTGATGTACCACATCACATTGAGGTAATAATGGAAAATAAGGTGAAAGATTTATTGAAAGATAAAGATGTGGATGTTATTACTTCAAATTTAAAAGACTATTATATATATTAGACAGTTTGATAAGCTGTCTTTTATTGTTATGATAACTTATTGATTTTTATCTGGATAATTAGTTTTTATTTTGTACGTATATCTGGCTGGTGAAAATCCAATCGCAGATAATTACTGTCAAACATAGTGAATCATAAGTCGTTAACAGTGATGCTATGGTTGGGAAGTGGTGTAGTAAGTTTTTTGAGATTACGAACAGAAATTTGATATAAGGCTAAATGGTGGATAATGTAGTACATCAAACTGAAATCCAAGGTCAAAGAAGGTTGTCACAAGAAGTCGGTTTGAGGCATATATAGTAGATATATCACTAATAGTGAAGAGTTTAATGTTTATATGGTGTAGCTCACTATGTGTAATATTTAGCCAGTTTGAAATCAAGAATAATTTTATAATTAATAACTGTAATCTTGTGGGAAAGTAGAGTATAAAGCAACAACATAAAATTAATTGAAGTGATTTTAAGAGATGAAAATTTTAATGAAGCAACAGAAAAATTAAAAGTAATAAAGGTGTAGCTAGAGTCAATAATAAGATAACAGCGAACAAAATTGATAAATATTTTATAGCTAATAAAGAGAAGATAAAACAGGAAATAATAGAAAATAAATATAAACTCTACATTCATGATGAAATAAATACATTGTATATGTCTAAGATTTTGATTTGAAACTTATTTTTAATTAGTTAGTTTTTATTTTACGATATTTTTTTAAAATGGTTCTAATTATTTTGAAAAGTGTTATAATAATAATGTAATTATAATTTATTTTGAAGAAAATATGCAAAATGAGGTGAAAATATGTTGTTAGAATTTAAGACAGAGAATTTTAAGTCATTTTTAGACGAAATGGATTTTTTAATGACACCTGCTCCTAAACAAAAAGATTTAGAATACAGTATTTTAGAACATAAAATAGGAAAAAAAACTTATAAAGGATTGTGTTCAGCAATTATTTATGGATCTAATGCATCAGGTAAAACAAATATTATTTGTGCAATGGATGTATTTAAAGAAATTATATTAAAAGGAAATATTAGAAATTCTGATGAGATGAGATCACCAAATATTTCAGAGCGAAAGTTAGAACTAATTCCTAATAATTTAAATAAATTACCCAAACCCACAAAGTTTTATATTCGATTTGTAGAACAGGATTTATTAGTTGAATATGAATTAATTATTGATTTAGGGTTGTTTTTAGATAAAAGTTATCAAAGAAAGATAAAATTTGAAAAGTTAACAATTAATAATAAAACTATTTTTGAAAGAACAGAAAATATAGATTTTTTTGATCTTAAGGTTATTGAACAATATTTAATAAAAGAATTTAGAAAGAATGAAGATAGTGCAAAAGCTTTAGCTAGAAACAATTTAAATCCTACTGAACTATTTTTGACTAATGGTTTTAAAATGATGTTTAGTTCTAAATTAGTTTCTTTTATTTTAGAATGGTTTGAGGAAAAGTTTATTGTTATATATAGGGCAGATGCCACAGAAATAAAAAGTAAATTGGATAATTCAAAAGGTGGAACTGTTTTTGTAGAACATACAATTAATGAAGCTGCTAAGTTATTTGGAATTAATTCAAATGCACTAGGTTATGTTGTACCAAAAGATGGAGGGGAAGTACAATTATGCTCAATATTTAAAGATAATGGTATTGCGATTCCTGCAAAATATTTTGAATCTTATGGGACAGTTCGCTTTATAAATATGTTTCCACTTATTTTAAAAGCATTAGTAGAAGGTTTGGTTTTAGTTTTAGATGAATTTGATGCTAACATACATCCTATGGCATTAATGAATATTATTAATATTTTTCATGATGACGATATTAACAAAAAGAATGCACAATTGATATTCAATACACATAATCCAATTTTCTTAAATGCAAATATTGTAAGAAGAGATGAGATAAAGTTTGTTGAAAGGGATGATAATACGCATCTAAGTACGCATTATTCGTTGTCTGATTTTAAAACAGCTGGTCATAGAGGTGTGAGAAAAGCTGATGACTATATGAAACATTATTTTTTAGGAAGATATGGAGCTGTTAAAGATATAGATTTTTATGAGCTGTTAGAAAAATTTATAAATGATATCTCAGAGGTTGAATAATATGTTTAAAAAGGAATGTAGAATATATTATTTTTCTGTGGAAGGAGAAACTGAAAAATGGTATTTAGAATGGTTGCAAGGACAAATAAACAGTAATGAAAATGCTAGATATAATGTGAAGTTTATTCTTAAAGTAGAAAAAAATCCTAAAAAAATGATAAAAAAGATAAATGTATTAAGTGATATAGAAATATTACATGTATTTGATTTTGAAGAACTACAGAATGAAATGTCTTTTCAAAGAACGTTATCAGTTATGAAAGAAGCTTCAAAACTTAAAAAGAAAGTTAAGTATGTACTAGGATACTGTAATTATACATTTGATTTATGGATAATTTTGCATAAAAAATGTGCTATGGAGAATAGAAGTCATAGGAGGAACTATTTAAATGATATTAATCGTTGCTATAGTAAATCCTTTGAATCAATGTTAGAGTATAAAGAGGAGGCTAATTTTAAAAGAATATTAAACTCTCTTACAATAAATGATGTTTTATATGCAATTCAAAATGCAGAAAGAATTTGTGAGAAAAATGAAATAATATATCAAAAAATTAAATATAGTAGTTATGAATATTATAAAGAAAATCCATCATTAAATTTGCATGAATATATAAAAGATATATTACAAACAGTCAATATATGTTAGTAAAAAATTAATTCAAAGCAGATCGAAAGATTTGCTTTTTTGTTGTTTAGAAATTCATTAATCGTAGATTATTTTACCTTATTATAACTTATTAAAAAGCTGTCCTTGTTTTTACTTTGACAGATGTCAAAATTGAAAGATTTAATTAAATTTAGAGATTCACCAAAAATATTAGAGTTTTTATTTTTAAATTAAAATCCCCATTAATAGGGGATTTATAGAATTTTATTTAAATCTATATTTGGTTTAATATATGTTGAAGTATCATGATAGTTAAATTGTTTTAAATAGTTGATTACTTGATTTGTTAAATAGGTTGGAGTGGATGCTCCAGAACTAACTGCTGCAACTTTTTTATCTTTTAACATTTCTAAAGTAATATCATTTACACTCTCAATCATATAAGTAGTTTTATTAGCTTTATTAGAAGATATACTTGCTAACTTTTGTGTATTATTAGAATGAGGATCACCGACAATGAAGACAACATCTACATCATCATTGATTTTAGCAATAGCTTCTTGTCTGATTGTTGTTGCTTGGCATGTTTCTTTAGCAATAGTTATATTTTTAAGTACAGTTTTAGCATATTCGCATAAATCATATACATCATATAGAGACATTGTAGTTTGATTTGTTATAACATAAACTAAATTTGGATTTAAGTTATCAATATCTTTTTTTGTTTCAATTAAATGAATATGTTTAGAATCAATAGATAAAGCTCCCTCAGATTCAGGGTGACCACTTTTTCCTATATATAGAATCTCTATTTTTTTATCCAAATATCTTTTTATTAAATCATGTGTTTTAATAACATCTGGACAAGTAGCATCAATTACATTTAGATTTTTCTTTCGAGCTTTGTTAATTACTTGTTCACTTGCACCATGAGCAGTGATAATTACAGTTCCTTGATCAACTAAGTCAAGGAGTTCTTCACGTGAAGCTCCTTTTTTATCAATAGTTTTAATGCCTAAATTTTCTAAAGCATCAACAATATATTGATTATGCACAATCATTCCTAAAATATAGATATCATCTTGATATGCTTGTTTTTTAGCAATTTCGATAGCTTGGATAACACCTTTACAATAACCTCGAGGAATAACTTGATAAACTTTCATAAAATCACCTCAAAGCTATTGTATCATATTTTCAAATTCTACGTCATCATTAGTAGTATTTTTTGTTTGATTTTCATTGATTGGAGTGATATTTTGTTCTACTTCGTCAAAATTAATATCATTAATATGATTTACTGCCTGAATGACACGAAATGCGTTTTTTGTATTATTAATAATAGGACGAATTTGATAAATTAATGGTATTACTTGATTAATTGTATAAATAGTTTTTGAAGCATAGTGTATAGATTTTCTCAAATTCATTTTAGTTTTCATTTTGCGGTCAAGTGGATTTATTTGATTCATAGAATAGATTTGTGGATTAAAATTATCGTAGTAGAAATTTTCATCATAGAATGGGTTCATGTTATCCCTCCTTTAATATATATTATGTAATATTTTTTTATTTGTGCATATCAACAAATATCTGTAAATTAGGTATTTTTTTCTTTAAATATATCAAAATACATAAAGAGAGAATTATAAACAAATTTATTTGCTTTTTAGTGTTGTTGTGATAAAATTAATTGAATTTATCAAAGAAAAGGAGGAAAAAGATGAATAAATTTGAAAATTATAAATTTCAAGAATTTTGTTATCAAACAATTAACGAGCTAGGTTTCACTAAACCAACACCAATTCAGGAAAAAGTAATTCCTTTAGTATATAAAAATAATGATATAATTGGTATTTCGCAAACAGGAACTGGTAAAACACATGCATTTTTATTACCAATTATAGATCGTATAAATACTGATGATGATTCTGTTCAAGCAGTAATTACTGCTCCAACTAGAGAATTAGCAACACAAATTTATAATAATGCTAAGTTGTTTATTAAATATAATAAAGATATTAGAGTATCTTTAATTATTGGAGGTAGTGATCGTCAAAAAGCAGTTAATAAATTATCAACCCAGCCACATATCGTTATTGGTACACCTGGTAGAATTAAAGATTTATCTTTAGATGAACAAGCTTTAAAAATAACTACAGCATCTATTTTTGTTATTGATGAAGCCGATATGACATTAGAGTTTGGATATTTAGAGGATATTGATGCAGTTGCAGGTAAAATGAAAGATGATTTAAGAATGATGGTTTTTTCTGCAACAATTCCCCAGATGCTTAGACCATTTTTAAAGAAATATATGAAGACACCAGTAATAATAGAAATTGATGATGATAAAGTTACTACTGATAATGTTGAACATATTTTGTTAGCAACAAAACATCAAAATCGTTATGAAGTTTTAAAGAAGATAATGATGATTATTGATCCATATATTTGTATTATTTTTGCAAATAAACGTGATGAAGTTGCTAGAATTACTAAAAAATTGCGTGAAGAAGGATTTAAAGTTGGTGAAATTCATGGAGACTTAGAGCCTCGTGAACGTAAACAAATGATGCGTAGAATCCATAATAATGAATATCAATATATAGTTGCTACAGATATTGCAGCTAGAGGTATTGATATAGATGGGGTTTCTCATGTTATAAATATGGAACTTCCTAAAGAAGCTGATTTCTATATTCATCGTAGTGGTCGTAGTGGACGTGGAAATTATATGGGAATTTGTTATAGTATGTATGACAGTGCTGATGAAGATAATTTAAGGATTTTAGAGAGAAAAGGTATCTCTTTTAAGAATATGACAGTTAAAAATAATCAATTTGTAGATTTAGGGGAACGTCTAAAAAGAACTAAACGTCCTAAGCAGCAAACTGAATTAGAAAAAAAGGTTCAAAGTATTATTAGAAGACCAAAAAAAGTTAAACCAGGTTATAAGAAAAAAAGAAAACGTGAAGTTGAACAGGTAGTTCGAAAACAAAAGCGTCAAATGATTCAAGATGATATCAGACGCCAAAAAAAGGAACGGGCAAGAGCAGCTCAACGTGAAAAAAGAAATGGAGTAGAAGATTAATGATAATTGGAAGTCATGTATCAATGTCTGGTAAAGAGATGTTATTAGGATCAGTTAAAGAAGCCTTGTCATATCAGGCTAATACATTTATGTTTTATACTGGCGCCCCCCAAAATACAGCTCGTAAACCTATAGAACAATTAAGAGCTGACGAAGCTAAAGTGTTAATGAAAGAAAATGGTATAGATATTAATAATGTTGTTGTCCATGCACCATATATTATTAATTTAGCAAATACTACAAAACCAGAGACCTTTGAATTAGCTGTAAGCTTTTTAAAACAAGAAATTGAACGTTGTAAAGCATTAGAAATGACAAAATTAGTTTTACATCCAGGGGCACATGTTGGAGCTGGAAGTCAGATTGGTTTGGATAGAATAGTTGAAGGATTAAATGAAGCGACTAAAAACTGTGGTAATGTAAAAATAGCGCTAGAAACTATGGCTGGTAAAGGTTCAGAATGTGGACGATCATTTGATGAAATCAAATATATTATTGATCATGTTGATAATAATGATTGTTTAGGAGTATGTTTAGATACTTGTCATTTACATGATGCTGGCTATGATTTAGCTAAGTTTGATGATATTTTAGCTGAATTTGATCAAAAAATAGGTTTGGAACGTTTATTAGTTGTTCATGTTAATGATTCTAAAAATGAATGTGGGGCTAGCAAAGATCGGCATGAAAATATTGGTTATGGACACATTGGTTTCGATACATTAAATATGATTGTTCATCATGAAAAATTAAAAGATGTTCCTAAGATTTTAGAAACACCATATGTTGAAAAAATTGCTCCATATAAGGAAGAGATTGAAATGTTTAGAAATCAAATTTTTAATCCAAATTTAAAATAATTAGGAAAATTAATTAAAAAAGATTTTATTTTAAGACAAGTAGAAATACTTGTCTTTTCACTTATATAATTATAAAGTACTTCGTTGTAATGACTATCTACTAAAGCATATTGATTATTTTGAATAAGTTCATAGATAATCAATAATTGTTTTTCATCAATATCAACACCTTGTTCATATACAAGTTTTTTAAACTCTATAAAATCAAGACTAAATAAATCATCATAACTACTATTGCTCATTATTTGCCCTCCGTATTAAATAATATGCATAAATAATAAAAGTAGCACTAGGCTACTTAATCATTTTCAATATTTCTTTTTTCAATTCATCAACAATATTTTCTTGTTTAACCTTACGAATAATTTCACCCTTTTTAATCAACAATCCTTCATTGACTCCTCCAGCAATACCAATATCAGCATGTTTTGCTTCACCTGGACCATTAACAGCACATCCCATTATTGCAACTGTAATATTAGCTTTGATTGTATTTAAAAAATCTTCAATTTCTTTAGCAATAGGAATTAAATCATATTGAATTCTACCGCAAGTAGGACATGAAACTAGGGTAGGAACATTGTCAATTAATTCTAATTCTTTTAATAATATTTTACCAACCTTTATTTCTTCAATTGGATTATCGCTTAACGATACTCTAATTGTATTACCAATTCCCTGGTATAAAATAGTCCCAATTCCTAAACTAGATTTGATTGTTCCACCTAGTTTAGTACCAGCTTCAGTAACCCCAATATGTAATGGGTAAGGGAATGTTTCACTGGCAAGTTGATATGCTTCTATTGTAAGTAAGGTATTAGATGATTTTAAAGAGATACAAATATCATAGAAATCAAGACTTTCTAATATTTTAATATGTTTTTTGGCACTTTCGATCATTCCTTTAGCAGTAGGACGACCATATTTTTCTAAGATATCTTTTTCTAGTGAACCGCCATTAACACCGATTCGAATTGGAATTTGTCTTTTTTTACAAGCTTCCACTACTAATTTTACTTTATCAATAGAACCAATATTTCCAGGATTGATTCTAATTTTATCAATTCCAGATTCTATTGCTTGTAAAGCAAGACGATAATCAAAATGGATGTCAGCTACTAAAGGAATATTTACTTGTGATTTAATTTCTTTTATTGCTAGAGCATCTTCCATATTTAATACAGCTAAACGAACTAATTGACACCCAGCATCTGCCAGTTCATTAATTTGTTTAACAGTAGCTTTTATATCTTTAGTTTTAGTATTTGTCATTGATTGAATAATTACTTCGTTATTACCACCAATAGTAAGGTTACCTATTTTGATAGCTCTTGTTTCATCTCTTTTCATGAATTTCACCTCAGTATAATTATAACATATCATTATATATTTATGAAAATAAATAAACTATTATTTTATAAAGAGAAATGTAGGATAAGTAGTAGATATTTGTTTATAAGTGTGGTAAAATTTTATCGTTTTTTATAGAAATTTTAGTCTTATTTTATAAGATGATAATAAGAGATATGAATATTAAAATAAGAATGAGGGTATTGATTATGAAGGATAATAAAGAGGAAAAGGTTGCATCAATAAGTACAGAAAACATCTATGTATTAAATGGACGTGTTCCATTAAAAAAAGCGATACCTTTTGGATTACAGCATGTTCTGGCGATGTTTGTTTCTAACTTAGCGCCAGTGTTGATTGTTTGTGGTGCAGCTATCGTGAGGGGGACAGGAGAACATCTAACTTCTGCTGAAATTACTCAATTGTTACAATGTGCAATGTTTGTAGCTGGTATTGGAACTTGTATGCAACTTTATCCAATCTGGAAGATTGGTTCAAAGCTTCCGATTGTAATGGGAGTGAGTTTTACTTTTTTAGGCAGTTTACTAGTCATATGTACAAATCCACAATTAGGATATGAAGGAATGATTGGTGCAGTTATTTTAGGTGGGATTTTTGAAGGTTTAGTAGGATTAAGTGCAAAGTACTGGAAACGTTTTTTAACACCAGTAGTATCTGCTTGTGTAGTAATTGCAATTGGGCTTTCACTTTTATCTGTTGGTATGGATTCCTGGGGTGGTGGAAATGGTGTAAGTGATTTTGGGGCTTGGTATCATTTATTAGTTGGAGCATTTACTTTAATTGTTTGTTTAGTATCACGCTATTTATTAAAAGGGGTTTATAAAAATTTAAATATTTTAGTTGGGTTAATATTTGGATATTTATTATCAATAATTTTTACGGTTGCGAATATTGCACCAATGGTAGATTTTTCTGGGATATCCAAAACTATTAGTGAAGTTGGGATTTTTAGTATTCCTAAGTTAGTATTTTTTACTAGTCACACACCAGTATTTGATTTAGGTGCATTTTTTACAATTGCAATTGTATTTTTAGTGTCTGCAGCAGAAACAACTGGGGCTACAACTGCAGTATGTACAGGTGCTTTAGGGCGTGATATCAAAATGGAGGAATTACAAGGTTCTTTAGCTGTTGATGGTTTCTCTAGTGCTGTTTCAGGTTGTTTTGGATGTATTCCATTAACATCTTTTAGTCAAAATGTTGGATTAGTTACGATGACTAAAGTTATTAATCGCTTTACAATTTTAATGGGAGCTTTAATTTTAATTTTAGCTTCATTATTTCCACCATTAGGAGCATTCTTTAATTCATTGCCCCAAGCTGTATTAGGTGGATGTACAGTCATGATGTTTGGTTCAATTATGTATGAGGGGATCAAAATGCTTAAAGAAAATGAATTTGATGATCGAACAATGATTATTGTTTCTCTTGCTTTTTGTATTGGTGTTGGTTTAACACAAACATCTGGTAACTTTTTTGCAGCTTTTCCAGCGGTAGTAGGAGATATTTTTAATGGAAATGCTGTAGCTGGGGTATTTGTTATATCATTTTTATTAAGTCTGGTTCTTCCAAAAAAGAAAAAGACAAAAAAGTAATAAAAAAGATGTTTGATGAATCAATTGTGATTCTCTAAACATCTTTTTTAGTTTTTTTAATTGTTTCAAACTGATTTAATAAATTTTCAAAATAATTAAAAGCATCAGCATAAATTTGATCATCTAAAGGATCCACACCAGCTTTTTTTAGTAAATCAACTGGAGCCATACTACCACCAGATTTTAAGAAGTTTAAATAATTATCTATTTGATTTTGATCACCTTTTAAGATTCGATTAACTATTGCTAGAGCAACTGTCATTCCTAAAGTATATTTATAAACATAATAATTATAATAGAAATGTGGTACATAATAACAAGACCAGCCAACCAATTCATCCATTACAACATCATCACCATAATATTCTTGATTTAATTTTGCATATAAATCTGTAATTACTTGTGATGATAATGGTTCATTATTTTCTGCCATTGTGTGTAATTTATGTTCAAAATCTGCAAACATAGGTTGTCTAAAAATTAATCCAACGCAATTTTCAAGCTGCTCATAGATAAAATATGCTTTTTCTTGATCGTTTTTAGCATTATTGATCATATAATTAATTAGTAATGTCTCGTTTACAGTTGAAGCAACTTCAGCCACAAAAATACGATAACTTGCATTAACTGATTCTTGATTTTGGTTTGATAAATAGCTATGAACACTATGTCCTAATTCATGAATTAAAGTTGATAGAGAATTATAATCACCAATGAAATTCATTAAAATAAATGGATTTGTATCGTAGCTGCCACTAGAATAAGCACCAATTCTTTTTCCAGGTGTTGGATAATAATCAATCCAGCGTTCTTCTCTTGCTTTGTTAATGATTTTTAAATAATCTTGACCAAATGGTTTTAAACATTCGTTGATGATTTCAAAACATTTATCAATCGTGTATTCTTTTTTTATTGATGAAACAAGGGGAATATTTAAATCATAATTATAGATTATTTCCTTGTTTAAAAGTTCTTTTTTTAAGCAATTATAACGATGAAATAAATGACGGTATTTAACATTAGCACTATCTAATACTTTGAAAAATAATTCACTTGGAACATCATCATCAAAAACACTAGCTTCTAAAGCATTATCGAATTTACGAACATTTCCATAAAAAACATCTTTTTTCATTACACCAGATAAAGTTTGAGCAAAAACATTTTCAAATTTCTTATACTCTTTAAAAAAGTTAGTATATGCTTGTTTACGAACATTATCATCTTTACTTTTTAAAAATTGATTTAAAGTTGCATTATTTAAAGTTTTCATTTCGCCATTTTCTAAAACATCATCATATTCAAGTCGTAAAGCATTAAATACCTGACTTGAAGTATCAGCAATACTTTCAGCCTTAGCTAGAAGCTCTTCTTGTTCTTTTGGTAGGATATGGTCTTTAAATAACATTAATGAATTAATTTTATAAGTATATTTTTGAAGTTTGGGATCTTTAATGTATTCTAAAACCTTTTCTTTAGCTTCAATTATTTCATTATCAATAAAAGATATCTTAACTGATGAAGCTTCTAAGACACCAATTGTAGCAGCCATCATAGTTTGATATTCTTGATTATTAGGCTCTACATCACAGTTTAAATGGGCATAACAATATAATTTATTAACCAATCGTTCTATTTGGTCTTTAGTAGTTAAAAAATTATAAAAACTATCAATTGTATTACATATTTTTCCTTGATAACTAACTAGTTCATCGATTAATGTTTTAGCTTTTTCTAAATCATGATAAAAGCTTTTATGATCATTATAGATAGTACTTAAATCCCAAGTATCTTTAATATCAATATCTTTTCTTTCCATACAATTTTCTCCTTTAAAATAAAAACCCTATCTTTAGATAGAGTTCACTAATTTAGCTAATCTAGATTTTTGTCTACTAGCATAGTTTTTATGATGAATTCCTTTTGAAACAGAAGCATCTAATTTTGAAGCAACAACGTTGTAAGCTTCTACAGCTCCATCTTTATTTCCAGCTTCAACTTCAGCTAATAATTTTTTAATTGCAGTTTTTAATGCTGATTTATAAGAAGCGTTTTTTGCTCTTTTTACATTATCATTTTTATAACGTTTAATTTGTTGTTTCATATTTGCCATGATCTTTCACCTCGCTTTATTCTTGCTTTTACATTATATATAATTAATTGATTAAATGCAACTTTTTTTTGAATTGAGATGATATTATTTAGATAAAAATGTATTAAAATCAAAGAATTGGTGATATTTATGATAGGTGATAAGATGAATTTTAAAAATATACGTAGTGATTTAGCAACAGAATCATTGAGCCAACTAGAAGCTGGTAAACATTATAATAAGGAAGAGTATGTTAATAATGGAGTAAAGGTCGAAAAAGTATCTATTATAAAGCCTCATCAAAGTATTAATCAAGGAATTGGAACATATATTGAAATTAGTTTTAAGAACTATTTAGATCAACAAATAATTATTAATGAGGTAGTAAATAATTTAAAGCCTTTAATTGATAAAATCGATTATCCTAGAATACTAGTTGTCGGTCTTGGAAATCAGTATTTAACTAATGATGCTCTAGGACCTAGAACATTAAGAGATATTCGAATTACCCATTTTCTTGATGACGAAGATAAACTTTTAAATCATTATTATGATATTTTAGGGATTGCACCAGGGGTAAAAGTGCAAACTGGAATGGAATCGAGTGAGATTGTAAAAGCACTTGTTGATAAGGAAGATATAGATTTAGTAATTGTAGTAGATGCTTTATGTGCAAAAAATTATCGTAAATTGGCACATGTAATTCAGATTAATGATGTAGGAATTAATCCAGGTAGTGGAATAGGTAACTATCGTCAAGCTATTAATGAAGAAACAGTAGGTGCTAAGGTTATAGCTATAGGTATTCCTACAGTTATTTATGCTAGTAGTTTAGTTAGTGATGTTTTAAATTATACGATTGATTATTTTGGTGATAGCTTGAATCCAGTAAATAAGTTAAAAGTTGGAAAGCGTGAGAAATATCAAGGTAGTTTAAATGAGGAACAGAAAGAAATGATGTTGGGTCAAATTGGTAAATTAGATGATAGTGAATTAGAGTTGTTATTTAATGAAGTGTTAAATCCAATTGATTGTAATTTTGTTTTAAGTGATAAACAGATTGATGAACAGTGTGAGATAATGTCAAAAATAATTAGTAAAAGTATTAATGCTTTAAGGTACTAAATCCTACATTTCATGCATACAATTAGTTGTATAATATAGTGGGTGATGAAGATGAGACTAAAAAATACTTTTTTGATTTTATTGAAATTAGCCGTTATAGTTGGTTTGATTGTTTATCTTCCAAGTAAAGTATCTACTTCTTCTAATGCACAAATTATTAATGCGATTAATCCAAATCCTGATGATTCAACCCCAGTAGCAACTAATCCACAAAATACAAGTTTTCCTATTACTAAAGATAAAAAAATTCATATTTATAATACTCATCAAGGAGAAGAATATGATGGGTATAATGTAGTATTAGGTGCTAATTATTTAAAAGATTGTTTAAATAGTCAGGGTTATCAATGTGATGTAGAAGGAAATGATTTTGAGGGTTATAAGGCAGTGCATAATATTGCTTATAAAAATTCCTATTCTGTTTCAAAGATGTATTTGGAACAGAGTTTACAAAATAATGGGGGTTATGATTTAATTATTGATTTTCATCGGGATTCTATTTCTAAAGAGTTATCAACGATTAGTCATAATGGAAAATCATATGCTAAGATTATGTTTGTAGTAGGAAAAAGTAGTGGTAAATTTGATGCAGTAAATCAGTTATCGCAAAAGTTATCAGATATTGCTAATAGGACAGTTCCTAAAATCAGTAGAGGGGTATATGTAAAAAACTCTCACTATAATCAAGGAATAAGCGATAATATGGTTTTAATAGAAGTTGGAGCACAAAGTAATACTAAAGAAGAAATCCAGGCAACAGTTGAAATTATTGCTAAAGCAATTGGAGATTATTTAGGCGGATGAAAGATTTTTTAATTGATTTGTGTCTGGTAGGATTACTTTTGTTTATGATTAATGGTTTACTTGGTAATTTTGGAGTTCAAAAAGCAATGTTTGAGCAAAACCTTGAACAATTTGAAGAAGATATAAAACAACAACAGCCAATTACAACTGATTATGGAACTACTAATGATAATGATGAAAATGCATTATCATTAGTAGTGAAAAAGATTAGTGATGGATGTATTAAAGTAATTGAAACTTTAGTATTGATTATTTCTAATATTATTAGTACACTTTTATAAGAAAGTGGTGATTAAATGAAAGAAGTAAAAATAGTATTTATGGGTACTGCTAGTTTTTCTAGACATGTACTAGAAAAATTATTGGAAAACAATTTTAAGATTATTGGGATAGTTACCCAACCTGATCGTTATGTCGGCCGTAAAAAAGTATTAACTATGCCTGAAGTTAAAGAACTAGCTTTAGAAAATGATATTCCAGTATTTCAGCCACAAAGGATTAAACAGGATTATCAAGAAATTATTGATTTAAATCCTGATTTGATTGTTACTGCTGCTTATGGTCAAATTATTCCTGAGGCATTACTAAATGTACCTAAACTTGGTTGTATTAATGTACATGCATCATTATTACCTAAGTATCGTGGTGGGGCACCTGTACATTATGCTATCATTAATGGAGAAAAAGTTACTGGTGTAACAATTATGTATATGGTCAAAAAGATGGATGCTGGAAATATTATTAGCCAATTAGAAGTTGAAATTAGTGATCAAGAAACAACGGGTGAATTATATGAAAGATTAAGTATTGCTGGTGGAGAATTATTGATTAAAACATTACCAGGTATTATTGAAGGAAGCAATGATTCTATTGAACAAGATGAACAATTAGTTACATATGCACCAACAATTAGTCATGAACAAGAAAAGTTAAACTTTAATAAAAGTGCTTTTCAAGTTTATAATCAAGTTCGAGGAATGAATCCTTGGCCTGGGGCTTATACTGTTTATCAAGGAAAAGTAATAAAAATTTGGGCTGGTAAGATTCATGAATGTGAAAATGCTAAAAAGCATCATAGTCATCAGGAAAATGGAACAATTGTTAAAATTTTTAAAGATGCAATTGGTGTAAAAACAGGTGATGGAATCTATTTAATTACTGAATTACAAGTTGCAGGTAAAAAAAGAATGTTAGTGCGTGATTATCTAAATGGTAATAATATATTTATGGTAGATACTAAATTTGAATAAACTGGAAGCTGTAATGAAATAAACTTTTAAAACGGGTTTACTTCGTTCGGCTTTTTTAGTAAGTTTATATTAATATTGGAGGATTCTATGATGAGAATGGTGGATTTAATTGAATTAAAAAAGAATAAACAAGTATTAACTAAAGAACAGATACACTTTATTATTGAAGGATATTGTAATCAAAGAATTCCTGATTATCAAATGAGTGCCTTGTTAATGTCAATATGCTTTAATGGGTTAACTAAACAAGAAACAGCATTTTTGACAGATGAGATGCTTCATAGCGGGGATATTATTGATTTAAGTGCAATTGAAGGAATAAAAGTAGATAAACATTCAACTGGTGGGGTTGGTGATAAAACATCATTAGTTTTAGGACCAATGATTGCAGCATGTGGTGTTAAGGTTGCAAAAATGTCAGGACGGGGACTAGGACATACTGGTGGTACACTAGATAAGTTAGAGTCAATTCCAGGTTTAAATATTAATGTTAATAGAGAGGATTTTATAAAACAGGTTAACGAGATTGGTATTGCAATAATTGGACAAAGTACAAATCTTGTTCCAGCTGATCAAAAAATGTATGCATTGCGTGATGTTACAGCAACAGTTGATTGTATTCCATTGATTGCTTCATCAATCATGTCAAAAAAATTAGCTTCTGGCAGTGATACTATTTTATTAGATGTAAAATATGGTAAGGGAGCTTTTATGAAAACTAAAGAAGAAGCAAGGAAATTAGCTTATACTATGATTGAAATCGGACAACATTTAGGAAAAGATACTAGAGCTGTTATATCAAATATGAATCAGCCTTTAGGGAATGCAATTGGTAATTCTTTGGAAGTAATTGAAGCAATTAATATTTTAAAAGGTGAAGGGCCTAAAGATTTATTAAATTTGTGTTTAGAAGCTGGAAGTCATATGTTAGTTCAGGCTAAAAGATGTCAAAACGAAGCTGAAGCATTACAATTATTAAAGCAGGTAATTGTTGATGGTTCAGCACTAAATAAATTAAAAGAAATGGTTTACTACCAGCATGGTAATATTGATGTTATTGATAATCCAAATTTATTTAAACAAGCTAAAATTATATTACCTGTAAAAGCAAAAAAAGAGGGATTTGTTAAAGAATTAGAAGCTAAGACTTTAGGGATAATTTCAATGAAACTTGGTGGAGGACGTTTAACTAAAGATGATACAATTGATCATAGTGCAGGAATTATTTTAAATAAAAAGATTGGAGATTATTGTAATAGTGAAGATATTTTAGCTTATTTTTATACAGACAAAGAAATTGATCAGGAATTAATAGATGAGTTTTATAGTGCATATCAAATAGTCGATTTTTTTGTTGAAAAACCAACACTTATTGATGAAATCCTTGTATAATGGATACATGGAGGTTGAAAATGAGCAAATATTTATTTTTTGATATTGATGGTACTTTAACTGGGCCTAGTAGGAAGGTTACTTTAAAAACAGTTGAAGGAATTAGACAGGCTCGTAAAAATGGCCATAAAACATTTTTATGTACTGGTAGGGCGCCAATATCTATAATGAAGTCAATTAGGGATATTGGATTTGATGGAATTATTTCATCAGCAGGGGGATTTATTAGTATTGGAGATAAATATATTTTTGAAAATTCTATTGATCAATATTTATTATCTGAAGTAATTCTATTGTTTACTAATGCTAGAATATTATTTAGTTTGGAAACAAAAGATGCATTATATCAGACTCCAGGTGTACAAGAATTTTTTGATCAGAAAAATAGTAGTATATTAAAAGAAAACTTAGAATTAGCACGTTTTTTAGAGGAACGTAAAAATGAGGAAGTAAGATTGCCAGTTAGTAAGTTTGATATTTTAAATACTAAGGTTACTAAAGTAGGTTTTATTTCTGAAAATAAGTTAGCATTTTATGATTGTGTAAAATATTTAAGTGAATTTTTTAATATAGTTATTTTTTCAAAAGAAACAGATGATTTTATTAATGGCGAGATTATTCTAAAGAACTGTACCAAAGGTGATGCAATTAAGCGTGTAACAGAATATTTTAAAGCAAAAATAGAAGACACAGTTGCTTTTGGTGATAGTATGAACGATTATCAGATGATTGAAGCAGCTGGATATGGAATTGTTTCATATTTGGCTCCTGAAAAATTAAAAGCAATTGCTGATGATACATTTGAAGATCCAGATAATGATGGTATTTATAAATGTATGAAACAGCTTAAATTAATTTGATAAAAGGGGACATATTTTTTGTCAATAGGACTAGTCTTAAAACAACTTAGAAGATCTAAAAACATTTCCCAAAGAAAAATAGCGAAAATGTTAGATTTAAGTCTAAGTTCTATCTATCGTTTTGAAAACGGTGGACAGATTAGTTTTGATAATTATCTTAAATATTGTAAATATTTAGAGATATCTCCATATATTCCTCTAATTATTTGCAGTGATGACAAAATACTGCTTTTATATAATAAAATCTGTCAATCTATTTTAGATAAGAATATGCGTGATGTGATTTTATCTGTATTTATTCAGGAGCTTAATCAGGGAATAGACGAACAATTTGGAAAGATATTCCTAAAACTAAATAAGAGAATTAATGACGATTTTATTAAGATAATATAACTACAGTAGTAGATTTGAGATATTTAAGGAAGATAGACAAAGTTATAAGGAAGAAATAATTTAACGATTATTTCTTTTTTATAAAATATTTTTAAATAAAAGAATTAATTTTATAAATGAATTATTGAATAGGAGGAAAAAGATGACAGAATTGGAAAAAATGAAATTATGTATGTGGTATGATGCAAATAATGATGAAGAGTTATTTAATCAAAGAATTACTGCTAAAGATTTATGTTTTGATTTAAATAATTTAAGACCTAGTGATAAAGAAAAAAGATTAGAAGTAATAGAAAAACTATTAGGATATCAACCAAGGAATTTAGAATTAGTTAGTCCTTTTATGTGTGATTATGGTAGTAGGATCAACTTAGGTAAAAATGTATTTATAAATAGTAATTGTTATTTAATGGATGGTGGTGAAATTACTATTGGAGATAATGTTTTTATTGGTCCATCATGTGGATTATATACTGCAGTTCATCCATTGGATTTTAAATCAAGAAATAAAGGACTAGAAAAAGCTTTACCAATTACAATTGGTAATAATGTTTGGCTTGGAGGAAATGTTGTGATTTTACCAGGAGTTACAATTGGTGCAGGGTGTGTCATTGGTGCTGGGAGTGTTGTAACTAAAGATATTGAAGCTAATAGTGTTGCTTGTGGTAATCCTTGTAAAATAGTTAAAAAGGTAAAACTAGATTTTTAATGGATCTGGTTTTATTGTGTTGGTGATAAAAAGAACTACATTTTTTAAAAAGTAAAAATCCACTTCTTTGGTGGATTTTTACTAAAATAGAGATTTGAATGTCTTAAATAATTTTGAAAAGTAGGTAGCTTTGTTAGCATCGTTATCACTGTATAGTTCATAACTACCTGCTTCTTTACCATCAATCGTGACTATTAAGGTTCCAACAACGTCACCTTTTTTTATAGGTAGTAAGTCATCTTTATAGATTATTTCTGTTGTATATTTATCATTACTATTTTTAGCTGTTGTAAAAGCTATATCTTGTTTACACTTTACATCAATAGTTAGGTTTTCCATTTTATCAATTACATGTTTTTCAATAACTGTATCTTTTTTAAAGATAATTTCTTGTTTATAGTTATTAAAGCCATAGTCAAGCATACTACACATTTCTTCATTTCTTGTTTTAGGTGCACTTTCTTTCATTAGGACACCTATTATTCTTTGGTTATTACGTTTAACTGTTGTAACAAGACAGTAACCTGCTTCTTTGGTATAGCCGGTTTTTAAGCCATCAACACCATCATATAATTTTAAAAGTTTATTTGTATTAACTAGCCAAAAACTTTGTTTAGTATCCTCACGAATATAGCTGTCATAAAGTGATGTAACATTTAATAGATCTTCTCCACCAATTTGAATTAAATAAGCTGCCATTAGGGCTAAGTCATGAGCACATGTATAATGATCATCATCATGTAATCCAGTAGCATTTTTAAAATGAGTATTTTTTAGATTCAGTTCTTTAGCTTTATCATTCATCATTGTAACAAATTTATCGATACTACCTGCGATATGTTCAGCTACTGCAACACTGGCATCATTAGCACTAGCAATAGCAATTGATTTAAACATATCTTTTAATGACATACTTTCGCCTTGTTCTAAATAAACTTGGGACCCTCCCATGCTGGCAGCATATTTAGAAGTAGTTATTTTATCTTCAAATGAAAGTTTTTTATCCCGAATGGCTTCAAACATTAAAATCATTGTCATTATTTTTGTGGTTGAAGCAGGATATAGCTTTTCACTAGAGTTTTTATCATATAGAACTTGTTTTGAATTAGCTTCTATTAGAATTGCTGCTCTAGCGTTAGGGGTTACATCATTATCTAATGCTTTAACATTGGTTATTGGTAATAAACATACAACTATTAAGGTTATAAATATTTTCTTTATCAATTTGATCGCCTCTATAAATAATATGTCCAAGATTGATAAAAATACATTAAACAATCAGTAATATGATAATTATAGATTATTTCTATTTTTGTTATCATTGTTCTAGTTTTGTCGAAAGCATTTAATCATAATTTTAAAAGTTGTATGATAGCTTGGAGGAGATGAGATAATGGAAAATAAGATAGAATATAAAATTTTAGATGATAAAATTATTGTCTATTTTTATGGTGAACTTAGCTGCAGTAATGTAGTTAAATATCGCAGTTTATTAAATAGTATTTTAGATAAAGGTAATGGTTCTGTATATTTTGACTTTTCACATACAAGTTTTATAGATAGTTCAGGAATTGGTTTAGTTTTAGGTCGTTATAATCAATTAGTTAATGATCATCGTAAATTGTTTTTGGCGAATTTAACAAAAACATCATATAAAGTATTTGAATTATCAGGGATGTTTGAATTAATGGATTATGTAGAGGGGGTTAAGGAATAATGAATCAAATGGAACTTAGTTTTAATGCTAAAATAGAAAATGAGCCCTTTGCTAGAACAAGTGTAGCAGCATTTGTCACAGCATTAAATCCAACGATTGATGAGCTGGTAGAAATAAAGACAATTATTTCTGAAGGCGTGAGTAATGCAATTATTCATGGTTATCAAAATAATGCTGAATGTAAAGTGGTTATTAAAGTATCAATAGAAGATGAAAGAATAATTAAAATTATCATTCAAGATTATGGAAAAGGAATTGAAGATATAGAAGAAGCAAAAGTACCAATGTATACTTCATTAAAAGAACTAGAGCATGCGGGGATGGGGTTAACAATCATTGAAGCTCTTTGTGATAATTTAGAAATTCATTCAACACCAAATTTAGGGACAAAACTAACTATTAGAAAACAATTGAAAGATTCTGACATTGGCTAAAACAGACACTATTGAACTAATTAAAAAAGCAAGACATGGGGATGATCATGCTAAAGAATTAGTTGTAAGTCAAAATCTTGGTTTAGTCTGGTCGATAGTACATCGATTTAAAAATAACTACTATGATAAAGAGGATCTATTTCAAATTGGATGTATTGGTTTGATGAAAGCTGTTAATAACTTTGATACTAATTATGGAGTTCAATTTTCAACTTATGCTGTACCAATTATTATGGGTGAAATTAAACGATATTTCAGGGATGATGGAACAATTAAAGTAAGTCGTTCTTTGAAGGAATTGAATTTAAAAATAAATAAAGCTAGAGAATTATTAATTAATCAAAATGGTCATGAACCTACTGTTGAAACGATTGCAAAATACTTAGAGGTTGATGTTCAAGATGTTGTAGAAGCAATTGATTCATCTTATTATCCAACTTCATTAAGTGAACCGATTTATGAAAAAGATGGTTCTTCTATTTCAATGGAAGAAAGAGTCGAAGATAAACACAACAAAATGTGGTTTGAAAAAATAGCTTTAAAAATGGAAATAGATAAATTAGATGAAAAAGAAAAATTAATCTTATATATGCGTTATCAGCTGGATTTTAATCAAGAGAAAGTTGCAAAACGATTAAATATATCACAAGTACAAGTATCACGTTTAGAAAAGAAAATTATTGCAAAATTACGTAATCACTTGAATGAATAACAAAAAGTGTTATAATGTCATCAGGTGATAAAATGGCTGAAGAGATACAGACAAGGAAAGTAATTAGAAGAAGAAAAAGACTTTGGGTGGAATATTTTCAAGTAATTGTAGTGACTTTAATTATTACATATGGAATATTACACTTTGTTCAAATATCAAGGGTTTATGGAACTTCGATGATACCAACGTATCATGAAGGAAATATTGTGCTGGTAGATAAAGTTTTTTATAAGCACAGTGAACCTAAAAGAAATGATATTATTGTAGTTGATTATAAAGATACTAATTTAAATGAGACATTCATAATTAAAAGGGTTATTGGTATCAGTGGTGATCATATTGAAATCAAAGATAATGAATTATATTTGAATGGTGAGTTATTAGAAGAAGACTATATCAATAGCGCAATGACAAATACAGAAGATATGGTAGTTGATGTTCCTAAGGGCAAGGTATTTGTTATGGGAGATAACCGTAACAATAGTCTTGATTCGCGTAAATTAGGTTATTTTGATTTTGAAGAAGATGTTATTGGGAAGGTATTTTTTACGGTTCCTTTCTTTTAGAAAAGCAGGTAGAATTTGGTTTTATCTGTTTTTTTGTTTATATAAATATTTTAAAAAAAGTGGGATAGGGAAGGGGATTATTGTGAAATTATGTAATTAGTTAAATAGGAATCATAAAGGTGATATAATATTTATGGGTGATAAAATGGTTGAGAAAATAGAAAAAAGAAAAGTTTGGTTAGAGTATTTAAAAGTAATAATAGTTACTTTAATAATTACATATGGGATATTATATTTTGTGCAAATATCAAAGGTTCATGGGGTTTCTATGTTACCAACATTTCATGAAGGAAATATAGTACTGGTAGATAAAGTTTTTTATAAACATAGTGAGCCAAAAAGAAATGATATTATTGTAGTTGATTATCAAGATGTTAACTTAAAAGAAAAATTTTTGATTAAAAGAGTAATAGGTATTAGTGGTGATCATATTGAAATCAAAGATAATGGATTATATTTGAATGGTGAGTTATTAGAAGAAGACTATATTAAAGATGTTATGGTAAATGTAGAAGATATGGTAGTTGATGTTCCTAAGGGCAAGGTATTTGTTATGGGAGATAATCGAAATAATAGTCTTGATTCACGCAAATTAGGTTATTTTGATTTTGAAGAAGATGTTATTGGAAAGGTATTTTTTACGGTTCCTTTCTTTTAGAAAAGCAGGTAGAATTTAGATTTTATCTGTTTTTTTGTTGAGTTAGTGTATTATGATACTTGAAGATATAAAATCTTTTTTTGTTTTTTAATTAATGAAATATGTTAAAATTGAATTAAGGATGTGAAATAGAATGATAGGATCAACAAAATATACGACATTATCTGAATCTGAACAAAAAAACAAGTTATTCAGGTTGGATTATAATAACTATTATTGCCTGCATAATTGTTATAATTGTTTTTATACCTAAATTGATGGAAAATCTGAAAGAGAAAAAATATAGAGAAGCAGGAACTGTTGAAAAAGTAAATGAGAGTAGGGATAATGAATTGTTTAAACTTTTAAAAGAAAATGAAATGGAAAATAATATTTTTGCTAAATTAAAAGTACTTGAAGATATGGATGATAAAGAAGGATTATTAGGGCAAGAGGGTCAATATATAGCTAAAGCTGTAGTTGGTGCAAGAATAGGTGATTATATTAGAAATACAGAAGCTCTAACAGTTGAGGTATTTAATAATAAAGAAGATTTGAAATTATGTGTGGCGTATTTGCAAGCTCAGAATAATTATCTAGATGGAGTATATAATGATAAATATGGATGTTTGCCTCAAATATCAGATTTGCCTTCTAAACGAGCTGTTTTTGCAAAAGAGAATGCTTTATTAATAATGAATTCAAGTATATCTGATGATGAAAAGTTAAATTTTTGTAGTTTGTTTTATGAGTCTGTTAAGAAAATTGATTATAAAGAAAAGTATGTTCTAGATAAGGATAAAATAAAAACTGTTAAAGGGGAAAATAATAAACGATTAACAAATTGGAAAAACAAGTATCCTAAAGATGAATTATTATCTACTCTTGAAGCATTGCAAGAACAAATGAATAAACGAGTAGAAACTGCTTATGCCTTAAGTAATAAAAATTTAATTACAAATATTTTAGATGAATTGAAATTCTATGATGTTGCAAGATTTAAAGATCAATATTCTTTATGGACAGAAAAGCTTACAAATGCTAAACAAAGCCTTGAAAGTGGAACTATTTTACTAGAAGCATTAGAAAAACAAAACCAATATAAACAAGCTGTTTATACTGATGGTAGATATGTCATTGGTGAAGATATTTTACCAGTAGTTAAAAATGAAGGAGCTCAAAAAGCTGAGGTTAGTGTAAATTATTATAATGCTAAAGTGTTTGGAAATACAACTATAGATGTTAATGTTGATGGTTTAGGAAAAATAAACGATAGAACGATAAAACTTGAAGGGGTTACAATGTATCATATTGATAATTCATCATGGCTTGAGTTAAGAGCGCCTGGTACTTTTAAAGTTGGTAACCATATTGAAGCAGGTGAATATGAAATTAGTAGTAGTTCTTATTCTGGTTTTTATCTTGTAGATAAATCTATTGATGGTGTGATTGATGAAATTGAATTAAAGGATGCTTATTGTAGTATTGGTTCAGGAATTAAGACAATTGCTGTTAGAGATGGTCAGTATTTAATATTAAAAGATAGTGATATTCAAATAAAAAAGAAATAAGGGAAGAATATGGTAGAAAAAGAGATTGTTGAAGAAATAAAAAAATATGATGCCAATTTTAGTAAGATAGAGTTTAAACGATGGTGTGGAGAGGTATTAAAAATACTTCAAGAAGCCTGGTCAAAAAAGGATTTAGAAACTTTAAAATATTATGAAGTTGAAAGGTTATATCTGTTACATGAAGAACAGCTTAAAGCTATGCAAAAGAATAAAATAATTAATGTTACTAAAGATATGGAAATAAATGAAATTAAAATAATTGATTATAATCGAATGCCAGATTGTGAAATATTTAAGGTTATAATATCTGTAAGCTTGATTGATTATTATCAAAAAGAAAATAGTATGATGATATTATCTGGTAGTTTAAACCAAAGGGTTAATGCTGATTATAAATTAGAAATAGTTAGAGATAAGGACTTTTTAACAGACTGGTTAGTTGATAAAAGTACTATGGTATGTCCTAATTGTGGTGCAGTAATTAATTTGTTGCAACAAAAAAAGTGTGCATATTGTGATAGTGTATTTATTACTATGGATACTAGTTATAAGATAATGTCATTAGAAATATAGATTTTTAATAATAATTTAAAAATTATTGTATATTGGTAATTTTGTTATTTATTATCAATAAATTAAATTATAATATAGTATTATAGATAGTTATTTTATTAGTTTGGGTATTATGAAAAAAGACAATCTCATCTTGATTGTCTTTTGTTAATTACTATTATCTATCCTTTGTTTAAATGCTTCAAATTCATCTTCTTCAAATATATATTTGTTTATTAACCTTAACTGTTTTTCACTTAATCCTTCTATCCATTCACTACATTCCTGATGATATCTTCCTTCAATCAGTTCTTTAGTCATTTCAAACATCACTTTTTTTCCTTTTTCAATTCCTTGTTTTTCCCCTTGTTCTATTCCTTTTTCAAGCCCTTGTTTTATCCCTATTTCAATTCCCTCTTCTAATCCCTTACTATGATACTCATCTTTAAATGATTCTGTTCTTATTCTCGCTAACGCTAACTGATTCGCTATCGACCACATTGGCTCATTATTTCTAAACTTGTCATACATCTTTATCACCATCCCGATTATGTCTTCTTCTTTCTCTTTTATTATACCAGTATATTCATTCTTTATAAACAAATAACATAACCTTTCCAAATCACTTAGTTCTTTAACTTCTTTTTCTTTTAGAATCTTTTCAATATGTTTCATCTTAATAAAATAGCGATAGTTTAGATTACCATTTTCTATCCTTCCTTTACTGTCTCTATATGCATAATCCCTAATCAAACAATCATCATCATCATTGATAAAGATGATTTGATATACTGGTCTTAACATATTATACTTCTCACCAGCATCTAACTGTTCTACTAGAAGTCTGGCTCCATAAAACTGAAATCTTGCTGTTTCACTGTTAGAACTGCCTGCCATCTGCATTTCTATATCAATAACTCTGCCAGTTTCATCAACAGCACAAATATCTAAAATAATATTTTTAGCAAGAACAGTATTTTGATTGATCTCAGGATTTTTAACAATCATTTTTTTACAGTCAATATTGGTAACGAGTTTAACGATATACTTTCTTAACATTTTAGATTCAGCAGTATCTCTGGAAAGAAGATATTTAAAGAAAAGATCGTTATTAAATTTAACTAAATCATTTTGATAATTAATTACTTCACTCATACAATAATCCTCCTATTATGTTTTACAAAATAATCAGGAGGCTTACTTTTAAAAGTTGAATTTTTATGTACAAATAATTGATAGACTAAAAAACAGCAGGAATAATGGTGGATAGAAACAATATAATTAAAATTATATGAAACATTTTAAATAATAGTTTTTTAGTGTCAAGTAGTTTCTAGTTTAAATTTTTATTAGGTATTTATGGGGGAAGACACATATGGAATTGACATTTGAAAATATTATGAATAATTGTAGTACAAATGAGATAGATTTAATGAAATTAAAGTAAACTTAGATAATATTGTTCCTTTTGTTGGAGCGGGATTATCTGTTGATGTGTATCTATTATGAAAAAGCACTAGATAGTTTAAAATTTGTTCAGAAAAATGCTGAAGAAATAGGAAATACGATAAAGAGACTGGAAGAATTAATAGAAGAATAATGAATTGTTAGCAAAATTATTAGTTCTGTTTCAAAAATAAATAAATTATTCATCTATTTTTAAGTTGTTTAATATACTTTTTATTTATGAATAAATTTAACTTTTTTTATAATAACTATTGTATACAATGTGACTTTTATGTTAAAATGACAAAAATCAATAAGTGGGGAAGTACTTGTTGAATAAAGAAAGGGTGGTTACATGGGTTACAAATTTAAAATCACACGCGGGAATGCAATTTTAAATTTTTCTGAAGAATATTGTCAATCTCGTTGTCAATTAATTGAAAGTGAATCTTTTGCGAGGGTGGTAAAAGGATTCATACATGATTCTAAAAGAAAAGAAAATACTATTTACACATATTTAAGAGAAGTTAAGGCAGAAAGTACAGAGCTTGTTAATGATTTAAGGACAATTTTTAAATTATTATTAGTAATGTCTGTAGATGAAGTATTGACATCTTATCCACAATTTAAAGGGTATTTTAGAGATCGTGATGAGTTTGTTAAAGTTATTGAAGAAGTATATCTTTTCTGGAGAAAGTTACAGCGTTACAGTGTAGTATATAATGAAAGTACAAGTCGTGGATATCAAAATGTTCAGTTTGCTGATGCTCAAGCTAAGTTTGAGGAATTAGTACTTCAAGTATATCGTACAATTGAAGAAACAGCATTAGGATATCGTCATCAAGTTTATCGTCAAATTACAGCTGGAGTTAATGCTGGTTTAAGAGTAACTAACATGCGTTCATTCTTACCATATGAATATCGTAATTTAGATGATATTCCATTTATTGAAACTGTTATCATTCACCCTCCATTTATTACTTATTCAAAACGTAATAAACGTGATGGGGTTTTCCCTGAGATTAAACATAATCCAATTGAAGATTTAAAATTTGATCCTGAACAATGGTTCTGTTATCCAGCAAAAGTTGGAGATTTATTAGCATTTGTTTATTTTAATGTTGCATTTATGGCACAAGGGGTTGCGTTATGTAACTTATTTGAACTTGCAAATGAAGAAGAATATCGTAATCGTAGACCTGATATCATATATGTTTATGGATATGAAGATGGTAAGATGAATCAAAGCTTCTATCAAGATGATGAAAATGATATGATGGTAGCTTTATTATCAGCTAGTGATGATTTTGATTATTTTGGATATATGAAGAAAATGATGTTAACTTTACACAATGTTCGTAAAATTAATCAACGTCAATTACCAATTCATGGTGCTATGGTTAAAATGACACTTCATAGTGGTGAGGTTAAAAATATTGTTGTTATGGGTGATAGTGGTGCTGGTAAATCTGAAACAATTGAACAGATTAAAGTTTTTGGTGCTGCTTATATACGTGATTTAGTCACTGTTTATGATGATATGGGAGTTTTATTATTGGATGAAGATGATAAAGTTAAATCATCAGGTACAGAAATTGGGGCTTTTGTAAGATTAGATGATTTAGATGCTGGATATAGTTTCAAAGAATTAGACCGTTCTGTATTTATGAATCCTGATAAAGTTAATGCACGAATCGTAATTCCAATAACTGATTATAAAGATGTGGTTGCTAAACATGATGTAGATTTCTTCTTATATGCTAATAACTATGAAGAAGATGGAGAATCATTAAGCTTCTTTGATAATGTTGATGATGCTTTAACAGTATTTAGAGCTGGTAATCGTATGGCTAAGGGGACGACTACAGAAAATGGTTTAGTTGGAAGCTATTTTGCAAATCCTTTTGGACCTGTACAACGCCAAGAACAAACAGAACCAATTTTAGTAGATTATTTTAATAAAATGTTTGGGCAAGGAATTAAAGTAGGTCAATTGAGAACTCGTTTAGGTATTAAAGGTAATGAACATAAAGGACCTCAAGAAGCTGCAATTGCAATTCTTAAATATATTACAGGTGAAACTGAATTAAAACAATTAGATGAATAATAAAATTATAGTTTCTAGAAACGCTCATAAGAGCGTTTTTATATTTAATATTCATACAAGTATGAATATATAGACTTTAGTCAGTTGAGCATACGAAGTATGCGAAATAAAAAACCACCTGCTATGCGGGTGGAGCGATAAAATGTAATTGGATTATATTTTATGTTTATCTATTTTTTTGTAATTAATCCTTATTTTGTTAATAGTAGTAGTATAGATGTTATTTCAGCAATCCTTTTTTTAAATTTCAATACTTTTGAAAGATTAGGGATTGATAAATTTGATATGCAGTATCTAATTATGTTTATTTTGTTTTATCATATAATAATCTATCCTAAGTTATCTGAATTATCAAATAATTCTTCTTTTTTAAGTATGTCATTACATAAATTAGGTAAAAGAAAGCAGCTATTCCATATTTTTTCTGATAATTTTAAGTATGTAATCATGATATATTTTTATATTTTATTGTGTGCAGTTATATTTGAGACAATTGTTTCTATTTTAAATAATAGTGTTTTTGAATATAAGATACTTATTCGAATAGCTATTTATTTGATCAAATATTTAAGTTTTATATTTACAGTTATATCAGTAAATCAGATTATTGGTATTATAAAGGAATATCCTTATTTTATCTTACAATCATATTTTCTGTTTGTTATTTTATTAATGAATGATATGATTTTAGATTTAAGTATAATTATGTTATCCTCATCAGTTATAAATGAATTTTTTCGATTGATTATTACTGTAAGTATTGAGGGTATTGTGATAATAATAACTGTTTATAAATTTTTGAAAATTGGGGAGATTTATAATGATTAAATTAGAAAATGTTAATAAAAGTTTTGGTGAATTGATTTTGTTTGAAAATTTAAATTTAGTAATAGATAAAAAAAGACAAAAATAAAAGGTGAAAATGGAACTGGTAAAAGTGTTTTGTTGAAAATGATTGTTGGTTACAGTACACCAGATTCAGGAAAAATATTTTATGATACTAGTAATGAATTAGGTAAAGATTCAGATTTTTTACAAGATGCTGGGATAAGTATTAATGCTCCACAGTTTATGAAAACGTGGACGGGTTTAGAGAATTTGCAATATTTAGCTAATATAAAAAAAGTATGTAGTGATAAAGAGTTGATGAATTTAATTAAGGTTTTTGATTTGGAAAATGTTATTGAAAAAAAGTATAAGACTTATTCATTAGGAATGCAGCAAAAGTTAAGAATTATTCAAGCTTTAATGGATAATCCTATGTATTTAATATTGGATGAACCATTTGAAGCACTAGATAAAAAAACCAAACTAATTACAAGAAATTATTTAGATATGTATTTATCTAAAGATCCTAATCGAAAATTGATTTATACAAGTCATGATGAAACAGATGATGATTTTGCTGACTGTATTTTAGAAATTAATGATAGAACGATAGATATGATTTAATAAATATTAGAACTTAAAGCTGATAATTAAGTTCTTTTTTTTAAGAGGGTGAATATGGTTTGATGAGGGGATAAAAGTGTCTAAATATAAATTGATTTCTATTATCATTATCTTGATTATTACCTTAATAACTTTATCCATTCATCCTACTAACCAAATTGTTTTATACAATTATCATCCAACATTTGAAATTTCAAATAAATTTGACCCTAAAGCTAATATTAAAAAAGTAATTGGTGGTTCAATAGATGATGTAAATGTTGATACAAATAAAATAAATTTTAGTAAGCCAGGAAAATACCCAATTACTTATTCTTATAATAATATAAAAACTACGATTACTATAGAATTAAAGGATACTCTTAAACCAGATTTAGAAGTCCAGGAATTAACAATTGATCTAGGTATGAAAGTAGAAGCACGTGATTTAATTAAAACTAGCTATGATTCAAATCGTAGTAAAATTAAATTTAAACAAAATTATCAATTTAATGAAGTTGGTGACCAAAAAGTAGAAATAGTTATTTGTAGGGGAAGTAATTGTGTAACAAAACAATCAGTAGTTCATATTTTACCAAAAGATACAACACCACCTGAAATTATTGGGATTAGAAATTTGTCAGTTTTGAAAGATAGTGATATAGATCTGCTTTCAAGTGTTAGTGTTAAAGATAATCAAGATGATAGTCCAATTTTAACAATTGATAGTTCAAATTTAGATATTTCTAAAGTAGGAGATTATCAAATAACATATCATGCTAAAGATCGTTCTTTAAATACAGTAAAAGAAACTTGTATTGTTAGTGTTGTTGAAAATAAAAAGATTGGATCATATGATCAAACTAATGAAAAAGTAGTTTATTTAACTTTTGATGATGGACCATCTGAAAATACTCAAAAAGTATTAGAAATTTTAGATGTATATGATGTTAAAGCAACTTTTTTTGTTACTGGTACAAATGAAGAATATTATTATTTAATAAAAAAAGCTCATGAAGCTGGTCATACTATTGGTTTGCATACTTATGTTCATGAATATGATCAAATATATAACTCTTCTTCAGCATATTTTTCTGATTTAAAGAGAATTGAAGATTTAGTTTATAGTCAAATTGGTCTAATTCCTAAATATATTCGCTTTCCAGGAGGAAGCAGTAATAAAGTTTCTAAGAAATATTGTCATAAAATAATGAGTAAATTAACTAAAGAAGTTATTAATCGTGGATATCAATATTATGATTGGAATGAAGATAGTGAAGATGGTTCAGGAGAATTATCAGTCAAACAGTTGATTAAAAATGCTACTGCATCAACTGATAATAATATTATCTTATTATTTCATGATGCAAATGGAAAAGAAAATTCATTAAAAGCACTTGGACCTGTAATTCAGTATTATCAAAAAAAAGGATATGTTTTTAAAGGAATAGATGATAATTCATATGTTGTACACCATAGTGTAGATAATTAAGAATTCTAGTAAGAATTCTTTTTATTTTCAAACATATACTGTATTGGTGATTAGATGAAAGATAAACTAATTAAGTATGGATATTATTTAATGATATTAATTATTGCAGTAATTGGTACATATATCCTAATTAACTGGTTAATTCCTTTGTTTTTTAGTTGTTTGATTGTTTTGATCTTACAGCCGTTATTAGCTAAAGAAATTGAAATGTTAAAGGTTAAAAATAGTTTTATAGCAAAGGGAATAATCATTTTTAATTATTTGTTATTTGTAGCTATGATTATTGGAATAATTATTTTTAGTGTTGTACAAATATATAAAGTACTTGAAATATTACCAGATTATCTATACCGTCTTTATAATTTATTTAGTCAAAATCACTATATTATTGATGCTACTAAGTATCTTGATATTATTTATAGTAGTTCAATGAGTGTTGTTGAAAGTGTATCTAGTGAGTTTATTACAGGCTTGATTACAGTTGTTATGAAAATCCCAAGTATTTTATTTGATTTAGTTTTTATAGTTATTACATCTTTGTTTATGTTGTTAGATTATCAAAGAATTGATAAATTAGTAATTCAAAAGTATTCGATGGTTTCGTTAGTTGTTGATACAGTTAAAGATGTATTGAGTAATATGTTTAAAGCATATTTTATGATTATGATTATTACTTTTATTGAATTATGGGTAGGATTTATGATTATGAAATTAGATAATCCAGTAATGTTAGCTTGTATTATTGCAATTTTTGATTTTATGCCAGTTTTAGGAATTGATATGATCATGATTCCCTGGATTATTATTAGTGCTTTAACTAATAAAGTTTCAATGGCGTTTGGATTATTGATTATATATATGGTAATAGTAGTTACTAAGAATATTTTAGAGCCAAAGCTGATTGCTAAAAATTTGGGTGTAAGCCCACTAGTTTCACTAATAGGAATGTATTTAGGGATGAAGATTTTAGGAGTTATGGGACTTATTATTGTGCCGACGCTATTAATGATTATTATTCAGATTATTAAAGTAAAACAAGAGATAACGAGGTGAAAGTGTGAAAAATATTAAATCTGAAATTCAAGTACACTTAAAGGGAAAAGGAATGTTTGAGGGCTGGTATTTTAGGATTAGTGATCGTAAGGTATCATTAGCAGTTATTGTAGGAATAAGTGAATCAATGGCATTTATTCAAACTATTGATACGTATACTAATCAGAGTCAAATGATTGAATATGGTTTAGAAGAGTTTGAATATGGTGATAATCCATTTTATGTAAAAATTAGAGATAATTATTTTACTAAAGAAAAGATGGTTTTAAACCTTGATCAGGGTATGGTTAAGATTAAGGGGGAAATTGAAAATGAATCTTTTACACCATTAAAATCAACATTATATGCACCAACGATTATGGGACCTTTTTATTACATTCCAGGGATGGAATGTAATCATGGTGTAATTAGTTTATTACATCGAGTTAAGGGACGTTTAATGATCAATCATCAAAAGATAAAGATTAATGGTATTGGTTATATAGAAAAAGATTGGGGATGTTCTTTTCCAAAGGATTATCTTTGGTTACAGTCAAATGATTGTAATCAATGTGAAGCATCATTGTTTTTAGCTATAGCTAAGATTCCAATTAAAATTATTAGTTTTACAGGGGTTATAATGGTTTTGATGATTGAAGGAAAACAACAGGTTGTTGCAAGTTATTATGGTGCATATTTAAAACGCTGGTTAGTTAAAGATGGTAATTATTATTTAAATATTAAACAATATCCATATAATTTTTATATAAAGATAATTCCAGAAAATAGTTGTTCTTTAAAAGCGCCACAACTAGGAATGATGAAGGATGAAGTTAAAGAGAGTTTAACTTCTAAAGTTACTGTGTTAATATATAAACATCATAAAAGAATTGAGAAATTAAATTTTATTGCTTGTGGTGTTGAATTATTTGGAGGATTTAATGATGTTAAAGAGCAAGAGGCTGATACTTAGAAGACCAGAAATAGAAGATGTTGAGGAAATTTTAAAAATTCATAATAGTGAGTATGTACAGCATTTTAATGCAATGAAAATATATGAAAAAGAGGATATGTTAAAAGATATTATCAATGATAGAGATAAGACTTTTTATATTCAGTTAATTGATTCAAAGAAAATAATTGGTGCTGTTTTTATAAATAATGATCATTTAAGATATCAAGTAAATTCGGTTTGTTTGTCATATTATCTAGCAAAAGAGTATTGTGGTCAAGGATATATGAGTGAAGCTTTAAATGTTGTGATTGATTATTTGTTTGATCAGGGTAAAGAGGTTATTAGTGCTAGGGCTTTTGTAGGTAATGAACCATCAAAAAGGTTATTATTGAAATTAGGTTTTGTTTTAGAGGGTTGTTTAAGAAAAGCTGTTAAAGGATATCAAGGAATAATTTATGATGATTTAGTATTTTCTTTAATTAAAGATAATGATTGTTAAATGTAATAATGAAATAACCTTATATAAGATATTTTGATTTATTTCAATTTGTAAATATCGTATAATATCTATGTGTGATTAAAATGCCAATTACAAATTATATTATAAATTAAAAAAGTATATCAAGTTATCATATTTGGAATTTTCTAAACAAATAAGACTAACTTTTCAAAATATAGTGATATAAAAAATGATCATTTCCAAGTTGTTTTACAGACAGTTTTAGGCAAATTGGTTAAGTATGAAAAGCGAGAAAAGAAAGATGTATTTTAGATATTTTGTTTAAAGAAGATGAAACAAAATCATTAGAGAATCATTCTAAGGATACTTTGCTTTATTTTTGTCGGTTATATGTTGATAACTATGGATTTAATCTGAATCCCAATTATGAAAATTTTTAAGGCATAGAATGATTGTATTTTGAATGTTTGGCTTATAAAAAAGAATTAAGAATAGTTATATATTAATTAATCCATGGGCAAGTTAAAAAATAACACTAGAAACTATTTAGAAAGAATAACGAATATACTAAAGATGGTTTTGCTGATTATTATGTGGGTGAAAATATGTAAGAAAGACATTAACTATTAAAGAATTGTCTTTAAAAGAATATTCGTCTTGTTTGATGACTGATTATGTCTATTGTAAAAAGTTTTGAAATTGATAAGGTAAATATAAAAATAATATATGTATATGCAAAGGGGGATTGTAAATGAAACTTTATCACGAAAGTAGTGTTATGGTTGAAAGACCAGAAATCATTACAGATGGGAATTATAAAGATTTTGGTTATGGATTTTATTGTACAAATCTAGAGAAACAAGCTAAACGTTGGGCACTAGCAAAGCGTAAGAAACATGTAGTTAATATTTATGATTATAATGAAGAACATTCTCTTAATATGCTTGAATTTAATGAAATGACTGATAAGTGGTTAGATTTTGTTGTTGACTGTAGAAGGGGTATTAAACATGATTATGATATAGTAGAAGGGCCAATGGCTGATGATACGATTTGGAATTATGTGGATGATTTTGCTAGAGACAATATTTCTAGAGGTGCTTTTTGGGAACTTAGTTAAATTTAAATATCCAACCCATCAAATTGTTTTTTGTACTGAAAATGCTTTGAATCAAATCAAATTTGAAGGGAGTTACTCATTATGAAAAACAAATACTTTGAAGATGAAGAAATAGTAGATAATGATCTTTTCTTTGTTTGTTATATGATAGAATGTGTAGCACGTAGAATACATCAAAAAAATGAATATGTAGTAAACACAATAGGTTTTGATAACTTATATCACTTATTAAGTGTCGCAAATGTATTACACAGTGAAAACCCTAAGCAGGTAGAAGAAGATTGGATAGAAGAATATAAATTAGTTAGTGGCGATTTTAATATCATAGATGTTGATTCAGAATTATGTTCAATTATTCCAACACCATTAGATATGGGCAAAGTTTATTCAAAATTAATTGTAGATACTGCATTGTTGAATGAGGATTATGTAAAAGGCATTGTGCGTGTTTATAACGATGAGATATGTGAAGTCATTGATGATTATAATAATGGAGCATTTTATGAACCATCTTATGTTATTGCTAGAGCATATAAAAATGGAGAGTTTTAATTAAAAAAATTTAACGATTATAATATTATTGTGAGTTGATTTGACAGTATTTTGGTTAATTGTTATAATGACTTTTGTTGGCGTTGATAATTCAACGCTTTTATTGTGAGGAGGAAAATGAGATGCTAAAAATATGGATTACTGGTTCAAATGGCCAGATTGGTACAGCATTAAATGAATTGATTGAACCATTAGATATAGAAATACTTAATACAGATAAAGATGAAATAGATATAGCTGATACAAATGAGGTTATTCGTTTTGGAGAAATTAATCGTCCTGATGTAATCATTAATTGTGCAGCTATTACTGATATTAAAGAATGTGCTAATGATAAAGATCAGGCTTTTAGAGTAAATGCATTAGGACCACGTAATTTATGTATCGTGGCCCGTAAAATTGGAGCTAAAGTTGTCCAAATATCTACAGATGATATATTTGATGGTACAAATGATCAACCATATAATGAATTTGATCATCCAAATCCTAAAACAGTTTATGGTTGTTCAAAAAAAGCTGGTGAGGATTATGTAAAAGAATTTACACATAAACATTTTATTATTCGTAGTAATTGGGTTTATGGTAAAAATGGTAATAATTTTGTTAATGAGTTATTGAATTGCAAAGAGAAAATTTTTGATGTATCTAGTAATCAATTAGGATCACCAACTAGTGCTAAAGATTTAGCTCGAGCAATTTTATATTTAATTTCGACTAGTGAATATGGTACATATCATATAACTTGTAAAGGAGTTTGTAGCCGTTATGAATTTGCTCAGGCAATTAAGGAAAAAACGGGTAGTTTAATAGAATTAAATGATATTTGTAGCAGTACAGATGAAATGATTAGACCAGCATATGCTGTTTTAGATAATTTTATTTTACGTTTAGTAAATGAATATGAAATGCCTGATTGGAAAGAGTCATTAGATGAATATTTAAAGGAAATAAAGGAGGGCTAGAATGTCATTAAAAAAAGAAAAGAAGATAGGTTTAACAACAAAAATATTTATTGCTTTATTATTAGGAGCAATTTTAGGAATTGTTTTATATAGTCTTCCAGCTAGTTCAATTAAAGATGATATAATTATTGAAGGTATTCTTTATGTTATTGGACAAGGTTTTATAAAATTAATGAAAATGCTCGTTGTTCCATTAGTTTTTTGTTCCTTGGTTTGTGGAAGTATGGCAATTGGAGATACAAAGAAATTAGGCTCTGTAGGGGTTAGAACGATTTTATTTTATCTTTTTACTACAGCTTTAGCTATAACAGTTGCTTTATTGGTGGGAAATTTAATTAATCCTGGAACTGGATTGGATATGTCCGCAATTCAATCTAATGTGACAAATGTTGGTAGTACTGAAGCAACAACATTAACAGAAACAATTTTAAATATTATTCCTGATAATCCAATTAATTCATTAGCTAGTGGAAATATGCTTCAAATCATTGTTTTTGCTTTATTAGTAGGGGTAATTTTAGCTAAACTAGGTGAAAAAACAGAAACAGTAGGAAATTTCTTTAGTCAGTTTAATGATATTATGATGGAAATGACTATGATGATTATGGCGATTGCTCCAATTGGGGTATTTTGTCTAATTGCTAGAACCTTTGCGGGAATTGGATTTAGTGCCTTTTTACCACTTGGAAAATATATGATGGGGGTTTTATTAGCTCTAGCAATTCAATGTTTATTTGTATATTTAGGTTTATTAAAGTTATTTACAGGTTTAAATCCAATCAAATTTATTAAAAACTTTTTTCCTGTTATGGCTTTTGCCTTTTCAACTGCAACATCAAATGCTACGATTCCCTTATCAATTGATACATTAGCTAAAAAGATGGGAGTATCAAAACGTATTTCATCTTTTACAATTCCTTTAGGGGCAACTATTAATATGGATGGTACTGCAATTATGCAAGGGGTAGCAGTTGTTTTTGCAGCCCAGGCTTTTGGGATTAATTTAGATATTACAGATTATATTACAGTTATTGGTACTGCTACATTAGCTTCAATTGGTACAGCAGGAATTCCTAGTGTTGGACTGGTAACTTTAACAATGGTATTTAATTCAGTAGGACTTCCAGTTGAGGCAATTGGAATGATCATGGGAATTGATCGAATTTTGGATATGACAAGAACTGCAGTAAATATAACTGGTGATGCAGTTTGTACAACTATTGTGGCTCATCAAAATAAAGCAATCAATAGGGATGTATTTATTAATAGTAAGTGATTTTAGAGAATATAAATCTAAAATCATTTTTTATAATTTTAAACTTAAACTAATTTTACTTTTGATGTTATTGTAAATCAGGTAAAATTATCTTGTTGAAAATAATAATTATAAAGGGGAAGTTTATGAGTAAATATTTATTTGGACATATAGCAGCACTTTTAACGATTTTTATTTGGGGAACAACTTTTATTTCAACAAAGATACTGCTTGTTGATTTTAAACCTATTGATATACTTTTCTTTCGGTTTTTAATTGGCTTAATAGCTTTAGTGATTATTTATCCTAAAAGATTGAAAAAGACAACAAAAGATCAAGAAATAACTTTTGCATTAGCAGGATTATGTGGAGTAACTTTATATTTTTTGTTGGAAAATATTGCTTTAACATATTCAATGGCTTCAAATATTGGAGTTATTATTTCGATTGCTCCTTTTTTTACTGCGATTCTATCTGATTTTGTATTAAAAGAAAAATCTTTAAAATCAAATTTTATAATTGGTTTTATTGCTGCAATGATAGGAATTGCATTAATAAGTTTTAATGGTACTAGTAATTTCAAATTAAATCCGATAGGTGATGTTTTGGCGTTATTAGCAGCTTTAGTTTGGGCAATTTATTCTGTCTTAACAAAAAAGATTAGTGAGTATGGTTACAATACAATTCAAGTAACAAGAAGAATCTTTATATATGGAATAGCTTTTATGTTGATAGCTTTAGTTCCCTTTGATTTTGAATTAAACTTAAATCGTTTTACTAATCCTGTTTATTTAGGAAATATTATTTTTTTAGGACTTGGAGCTTCAGCGCTATGTTTTGTAACATGGAATGTAGCAGTAAAAATATTAGGAGCAGTGAAGACAAGTATTTATATTTATATCGTTCCTGTTGTTACTGTAGTAACATCACTTATTATTTTAAATGAACAAATTACACTGATGTCTTTTATTGGAACTATATTAACTTTAATTGGGTTATTTCTATCACAAGATTTTAGAGATAAAGGATAAGTACTTATTACATATATCTAATCATTAATAACAAAATGAGATAAACTTTTATTAAAAGTTTTTGCTAGATGAATAATTAATATATAGATTTAATCTATATAATGCACGTTTAAATAACCTTGTATATTTGTAATATTTTGCGGTCAATCTAAACCCTATACGTATCAATAGGTTTAAGCAATTTTATAATGGTAAATTTGTTAAAAGATAAGATAAAATAGCATAAAATGCAGTCAATCTTTTTAACGTATTTACTAAAATATAAACAAATGCTTAAACACTATGATACATAACAGTTATAGGCAAATCGTTAATTTTGAGATTGACCGCAAAAATACACATAAAATGTTTAAAAATAGGTGAATTTGTAGTAGAATATAAGAAACAGTTAGTAAATACAGTTGTTGTACCTTATCTAATGAGGAATTGTTACTAAAAAATTATTTATTTTTTTAATTGTTTTTTGATTTGAGGTTGTACCTTATCTAATGAGAGATTATTATTAATTAGGGCATTTTTTATTTTGACTGTGAATAGTAATATATGCACTATTTTTGTGTTAAGTTAGAATCTAAAAATTATTTTAGATTCTTTTAAACAACTGTTTTTTTATTGTATTATTAATATTGATTTGAGAATTTTATTGATTTAATCATGATAATTTGAAAATTATCGTAATGTATTAAAATAAAAACATTAAAAAATAACTAGAAATTTATTGACAGTGATAAAAAATAGTTATATGATTTTTACAAGAAAACTGATGAAGTGGAGATAAAAATAGATCGTGCACTTACAGAGAGCTTGGATGGTGGAAACAAGCAGAACGCAGCCTATTAAATGGACCACGGAGGGCAAAGTGAAAAGCATATGCTGAGTATTCTTTGACGTTAGGCTTACGTAAGTAGTCATAGATGTGATAGCATCTACTAAGGGCACGAGTATATCGTGAAACAAGGTGGCACCGCGGAAATATATCCGTCCTTGACAGAATTCTTTTCTGTCGGGACGGTTTTTTATTAGCAAAGTGTTTTATATCAACAAATATTGGATTATGTAACTGATATATTGTTAAATATTGAGAAAATCAAAGGATAAAGGAGTTATTAAAATGATTATTGATGATATTGTAGAGAGAACAAAGGAAAGGGTAGCAGAAAATAAAAAGAGACATTCAATTGATAAGCTAGCTAAATTAGCTTTTGATAAACCAATAAATAATGATTATCCATTCGAGAAAGCTTTACGTAGATCAGGATTGTCATATATTATGGAAGTAAAAAAAGCTACACCTTCAAAGGGAGTAATTACACAAAATTTTGATTATAAAACAATTGCTAAAGAATATGAAGAAATTGGAGCAGCTGCTATTTCAGTTGTAACAGAGCCGGATTTTTTTAAAGGAGACGATGATTTTCTTGCGGAAATAGCAAAAGTTGTTAAAATTCCAATATTAAGAAATGATTTTGTAGTTGATGAATATATGATTTATGAGGCTAAATTGTTAGGTGCTGATGCTGTATTATTAATCTGTAGTGTATTAGATGAGATAACTTTAATGCGTTGTTTAAATTTAGCAGAGCGTTTAGGAATGAGTGCTTTGGTTGAAGCTCATAGTTCAATGCAGGTAAAAAAAGCTTTACGAGTAGGAGCAAAAATTATTGGAGTTAATAACTGTGATTTGAGAAATTTTGAAGTAGATTTAAATAATAGTATTGAGTTACGTTCAATGGTACCAGATGATGTGATTTTTGTATCTGAAGGTGGAATTAAAACATATCAAGATATTAAGCTTTTAGAAGAAAATAGAGTTGATGGTGTTTTAATTGGAGAGACTTTGATGCGTTCGCATAATAAACGTAAAACTTTTGAAATTTTAAAAGGATTAAGAGAGTTAGAGAGTGAAAATTAAGATATGTGATTTCTTTTAAAATGATTAAAAAGTAATTAAATAAATATTAGTAGTGGGGTAGAGACTAATAAAATTATAAAAATATAAGGAGAGTTAAAAATGGCGACAGGTAGATATGGAATACATGGGGGGCAATATATTCCCGAAGTATTAATGAATGAAATTCATAATATTGAAAAAGCATATGAATTCTATAAAAATGATCCTGAATTTAATCAGGAACTTGATAAATTATTGAAAGAATACGCTGGTAGACCTTCAATTTTATATTATGCTAAAAAAATGACTGAAGATTTAGGAGGTGCTAAAGTCTATTTAAAGCGTGAGGATTTAAATCATACAGGCTCACATAAAATTAATAATGTACTAGGGCAGGTATTGATGGCTAAAAAGATGGGGAAAACTAGAGTTATTGCTGAAACTGGCGCAGGTCAACATGGGGTAGCAACAGCAACAGCAGCAGCTCTTCTAGGTCTTGAATGTGAAATCTTTATGGGGAAAGAAGATACTGAAAGGCAAGCTTTAAATGTTTATCGAATGGAGCTTTTAGGAGCTAAGGTTCATAGTGTAACTAGTGGTACAATGACGCTCAAAGATGCAGTTAATGAGGCGATGAGAGAATGGACAAAACGGATTGGTGATACTTTATATGTATTAGGTTCAGTTATGGGACCACATCCTTTTCCAATGATTGTTCGTGATTTCCAAAGTGTTATCTCCAAAGAAGCTAAAGAACAGATTTTAGAATATGAAGGAAGATTACCAACAGCAGTTATGGCTTGTGTTGGTGGTGGAAGTAATGCAATGGGAATGTTCTACAATTTTATCAATGATCCTGAAGTTCAATTAATTGGCTGTGAAGCAGCTGGAAAAGGTGTTGATACAGCTTTAACAGCAGCAACGATTAATATAGGAACATTAGGAGTATTTCATGGGATGAAATCATATTTCTGCCAAGATGAAAATGGACAGATTGCACCTGTTTATTCTATTTCTGCTGGTTTAGATTATCCTGGAGTTGGTCCTGAACATGCTCACTTACATGATCTTGGTAGGGCTAAATATGTTGCCATAACTGATGATGAAGCAGTAGCTGCATTTGAATATTTAGCACGAACAGAAGGAATTATTTGTGCCATTGAAAGTGCTCATGCAATAGCTTATGCTCAAAAGATCGTACCAACGATGGCAAAAGATGATATTGTAATTATTTGTTTATCAGGACGTGGAGATAAAGATGTGGCAGCAATTGCAAGATATCGGGGGGTAGATATTCATGAGTAGAATTGAAAATGCTTTTAAAAATAAAAAGGCTTTTATTGGTTTTTTGGTAGCAGGAGATCCTTACCTTGAAAAAACAGTAGAATATATTTTAGAATTAGAAAAAGCAGGTGCTTCTTTAATTCAAATAGGAATACCATTTAGTGATCCAATAGCTGAAGGAGTAGTTGTTCAAGAAGCAAATATTAGAGCTTTATCAAAAAATATGACTACTGATAAGGTTTTTCAAATTGTAAAAGAAGTTAGAAAAACTTCAGATATTCCAATATGTTTAATGACGTATTTAAATCCAGTTTTTCATTATGGCTATGATAAATTCTTTAAAAAATGTCAAGAAGCAGGTGTTGATGGAATTATTATTCCTGACTGTCCATTTGAAGAAAGTAAGGAAGTTAGTGATATTTGTTATAAATATGATGTTGATTTAATTTCAATAATTGCTCCAACATCTAAAGAAAGAATTTTAGAGATTACTAAAAGGGCAAAAGGATTTATTTATCTGGTTTCTTCAATGGATACAATTGAGACAGTTGCAAGTACTGTTAAAGAAATTAAAACAATAACTGATCTACCAGTTGTTACTGATTTTGAAATTAATGATCAAGAACAAATTAAATATTTTTCAAATTTTGCTGATGGAATGATTGTTGGAAGTGCAATTGTTAATATAATAAAAGAATATGGTGAAAAAGCAAATAAACCATTATATGATCATGTAAAATCATTAACAGAGGTTATGTAACTAATGGTGTTTAGGAGGAAATATGAGAGAATATCATTTAATTGAACCAGTTTATAATCAAGATTCAAGAATATTAATTTTAGGATCATTTCCTTCTGTAAAATCAAGAGCAGGTAATTTCTTCTATCATCATCCCCAGAACCGTTTTTGGAAAATATTATCAAATCTTTATAATTATCAACCATTAGAAACTATTATAGAAAAGAAACAGTTTTTATTAGAACATAAAATTGCTGTGTGGGATGTAATAGCCAGTTGTGAAATAACTGGTTCAAGTGACAGCAGTATAAAAAATATAACAATTAATGATTTAGAAAAAATAATTAATGAAAGTAAAATAACTCATATTTATACGAATGGAAATTTAGCAGATAAATTATATCATCAATATTTTGATAATAAAATTAGTTTACCTGTAACTAAGTTGCCCTCATCTTCACCTGCAAATGCTACATATTCATTAGATAAATTGATTAATTATTGGAATGTTATTAAAATTGATGACTAAGGTAATAATACTATGGGGTGATGTTACATGAATTCAGGACAAAAACAGTTTTATGATTATATATTAAAAAGAGTTCGAGCTGGCAATGAAGAAAAAGCTAAAGTTTTATTAAATGAAAGTTTTACAAGACAAGAGGCTGGAACTTTTAATCAAGAATATTTGCAATTATTTGAGATTGAAATGCTTGACTTGATTCAAGATGAAGATAAGGTAGAGGTTGAAATGATCATGAATCAGTTTGGTAAAAAAATTAAATAAAATAAAAAGAGACTTCAAGAAAATAACTTTTTAAAGTGATAATCTGATTAGTCTCTTTTTTTAGACACTCAATAAAAATAAAAGATGATTACAAATAATAGAGAAAATGTAATCATCATCTTTAATATAGAAAATTTTGTGTTATTAAGTTGAATTTTTTAACTTAATAATATTGGATAAAAGTTACTTAGTTTTAATTAATAATTAAAATTCGAGGAACATAGACTACTTTAAATTACAAATAAAGCTAGAAGCAGATAAATATCATTTTATTCTGCTTCTGGTAATTCTTATGTCATTTTAACTTAATGACATTTTTAGAGTAATCTTTTTTTCTCAACTAAAATGTAAAAAACATTACAGTTTGAGAAGTAAAAGGACATGAGCAAGATCCTTCAGCAATAGTTTGTTGTTTTTTACTTTCAACAATAACTTTAACTTCTTTCATGATTCTAATCTCCTTTCTTTTTTATTAACAAATCAAATCAAACATCAGTTGAGTTGATAATGTCCACAAGTAATTCAGGATTTTTTTCTAATAATTCATGATAAATTATTAAACAATCTTTTACAAAATTCTTTGCCCTAGTACAATCATTTCTCTTGGTTGTTAAATTGAATCCATTTTCATCATAACAATTTGAAAAACATAGTGGACATAATTTTGAAGCCCAACAATGAGTACAATCATTTTTAGATTGTTCTATATAGTCATAATAATAATGTTTTATTAGTTCGTCTTTATTAAAACCTGTTTCAATATTACCAATTGATGGTGAATAACCAATTTTTTCACAAACTTTAAATTCACCATCGGTTGTGATATAAATTCTTTTTTGTCCTGGTATACAACAACCATTCATAGAAATTATACAATCAGGTATTTGGCTAACTCTACGATTATTGACTTTTATGATTATTCTTCTTATAGCTTGAACTGCATAATCAAATGGATCATCAGTTTCTAAAGCTTTTCTTAAAAAGAAATCTTTTATTGGTTCTGATAATAATTTATTAGAGTTTTTAGTATTATCTTCAATCTCGTATGTTCCAGGTTTTACTTTTGTATTTTCACAATTCACTTCTTTTGGCAGCCACTCTAATCCTGTAAAGAAATCATAAATTGCTTGTAATCTTTCATCTGTATATGGTGGACAAATCACAGTATAAATTGATAAACATCTTTTAGCTCTTTCTCCAAAGGCATCTACTAAATTATGTAATCCCTCTATTGTCTTGTCAAATGTACCTTCATTGTTGGTAGAAACTCTAAAATTATCATGGATAATTTTAGGGCCATCAATACTACAAGTAATAGCACAATCTTCTAGATTAGCAAAAAATTTAGCTCTTTCTCTAGTCATCAAAGATAAGTTAGTTGTTAATGCATAACTAATTTTCAAATCTTTGGGTTTATGTATATTTATATAATTTACAGTTTCTTCTATTAGATCAAATCGAACTAAAGGTTCACCACCATAAAATCCTATAACTAATTTACCTTTAGCTAAAGGTAATATATAGTCTAAAGCTTTTTTTATAGTTTCTACATCCATATTTTTGGCAGAAAAGTTTCTAAAAAAATCACTTTGTTCATTGTAAATACAATATTTACATCTAAAATTACAGTTTTCTGTTAATTCAAATACTACCTGATTAATCATTTCAGTCGAATGTTTAATAAGTTCTTTATATCCATCATAAAACTGAAGTTCATCTTCATTAGATAATATTTTTGAGTTTTCAATTATTGTTTTAATTTTTTCTATTTCTTCATCTGAATATTTATCATAAACTTCTATACCATTTAATATATCGTTTAAAATATTATATTGTGCTGGTTCACATTTAAATACTTTTTCAGTTTTAGTATCATAAAAATATTTAGAATTAGATGTTGAAAATGTAATACCTAAATTAGATAAATTCATTTTATCACTCACTTTCATTTAAATGAGATATTTTTTACACTTAATATAAAATCTTTTTTTGATAATATAATAATAAAAATCATATTTTAAATAAATGCAGATATATAAATAGTTAGTTTTTAGAATTAGGTGAAAATTTTTAGTATCAGAAACGGCTTGTTAGGGTGTAATAAGTTGATAAAGTAAGACATATGAATTTATAAAGAATTTTTGGTTTACAAGTAAAATAATTAATTTTTACTATAATATTTACGGAAATAATTGTTTATTATGTTTATGATTATCTTAAAAAAATTCTACGCCATTCCATAATATATTTTCTAATTATTTTTAAAAGTTTTTCTAATGAAACAATATAGATTATTGTTTTGCAATCATGATATAAAATCTATCCTCCTAACTTATCAAATTGATTATTGAATAGCTTTTAATTACTATATAATTCATATTTCTGATTTAATAAATTTTATTATTATTTATCTAGTATTTTTATATTTTTAATCTCTTATATACTTAAATTATAGTTATATAATAATAATTTGTCAATAAATATACTATTTTTATAATAGTAATATGTTTATATTTGTAATAAATTATATTTTTTACATTATACTTTTTTATTCATTATTATAGCGGGGTGTAGTTAATGAAAAAATATTTTTAGAAAAAGGTGAAATAAATTATTGAAGCATATCTGTTTGTATTTGATAAAATACTAGAAATTAGTTGGGTGGTTCAATACTCCATTTGAAATATAATGATTTTTCTATATATATGCACTTTCTGTTTAGATAATATATTGAAATAATATGGAGATAGAAGAAGGTTTTTAATCTTATTAGAGAAATATAGAAAAAGGCTTAAATTATTTAGATTAGAGCTGAAATATAGATGAGAAATTAGAAGATTGAATAAAAATTATACCGACGAATACATAGAAGTAACTGAAACTTTTGCTGCTTATAATATTTTAAATTATAAGTATGATACTTTTTTCAATTAGCTAATTATTTGTAATAGTTTTTATTACATGTTAGACAATTTTAAACATGAATTTTTTTGGATGATGATATATAGAGGATATAGTAGTTGAGAAATATGTAATAAGAGGCTATTAACTAATACTATAAAGCTAAGCTGCCATTAGAATTTTTATGTTTTCTCTCTAAATCATAATTTTTTTAATGACATCGTTTTGTTGATTGTATATGTACTAAAGATTATGAGGTTAATATAGAATGATTATTAAACCGATTTATAGAGGGATAATAGGACGATAAAAGAAACTATAGAGAACTGAATAATTTTGATGTTGTAAGAATTAGAATAATCGAATAGAAAAACAAAATTATATTAGTTACTCTAAAATCAAAACAAGAGATGTATAGACATAAGAAATAAAATATAGCTATAATAAAAGATGTATTACTTAGTACAAAAAAAGAACTTTATAAACAGTTCCTGATTTTTTCACTAATCAAAGGTAGTACCTAAATCATTTGATTAGTCATATAAAATATCTCAAACCAAGATAAATTTTGAATCTATTGTGTGATCAAAATATTTTAGATTACTAAAAAATAGTAGTTATATTTTTTAATATTAAAAAGGATAATTTATTAAGATTTAATTAATTATCCTTATACAACAATATTATGATAATATTTTTTATGCAAACCAATTTTTTAAAAATATTTTTTGAAAACATTATAATTACTTGAAAGAACCAATATATTTATTAATATAACATAAAATGAGTATTATTCTTTTTATATGATAATTGGTTTTATAATGCTTTTGAGATTTGTAGTTATAATAAAACCTTTATCATATATTTTTCTTTTATGATAAATTCCCATTTTTATCACAAGTAAGAGTAACAGTTTTGTTGGCAGTTGTAACTAAACTACCGTCATAATAATATTTTGCAGTAGCTTTTGCAATAGCTTTATTTTCTGATTTAGAAGCACTTTGACTTGTAATTTTCCAATTCGTAGAATAACTTTTAGCAGCTACACTAGAAGCTGTACATGTAGATGATGTACCATTATAAGTAAAAGTCCCAGTAACACTTACTTCCCATACTGTTACATTTGAACTATTAACATATTTAGCTCTTTTAGTTGCAGTTTTTGTACTGCTTGCTCTTGTCATAGTGTTTTCCGAAATTGTAATTTCGTAATATGAACCATCTTCTAAATATTTATAATATATGCTCTCACTGGTATTAGAATCTAACCCACAAATTTCAATAGGACTAAAGATTACTAACATTAATAATAAACTAGTTAAAATTTTTTTCATTTTTATTTTCCCCACATATTTTATTTTTGATAATTTTTATTCTTCAATAATTTCTAATTCTTCACGCAAATCCAACTCATTTTTTGCTATTTCATAAAGCTGATTTAGTCGATATATTTTAAAAATACTGATCAAGATAATAGCAATGATCAAAATAGATATTAACCACTTTATATATTGTTTTCTTTTTAATATTTTTAAAATTGTATCAGTATCAATTTCTTCAATATATGAAGCTGCTACTTCATTTGGTTTGCCAAATTCTTTTACAATATTATCATAATCACACTTATTTTCTAAATTTGAAGATTCCAAAATTCTTTGTTCCATCATTTTCAAAAAATCTTTTTTGTCTTTTGAATTAATTGGAATGATTTTCTTGATCTCGTTTATGTATTTTTTTATATCACTATTCATCTACTCTCTCCCCTTCGCCATACTCCAAAATATCAAAAACACCTTGGATGTTCTTTTTGAATTCTTCTCTAACAGATATTAAATAGTCTTTACCTGATGCTTCTAATTTATAATAAACCCTAATTCTTTTTCTTACTATAATATCATAGCTGCTTATGTATCCTTTTTTTAATAATGTATGAACAACAGGATATAATGTTCCTTCTTTTATATCCAAAGCACCATGTGAAATTTCTTTAATCATTTTAACAATTTCATATCCATAACAATCTTTAGAATTAAGAATACTTAAAACAAGCATATCAAAATTAAAAAAAGTATTTGCTTTTGCCATTTTCATCACCTATCTATAATAATATATATTATTATACACTTTAATCAATTACAATACTTATAATAGTATTTTTACTATAAAATGATATTTATACTATATTTTATAATTGTATAAGATTATTTTTTGATAGTGGAAATCATAGTTAATATCATCATGGTGGAGAAATTGTTTTAATTAGTATCAGTTTAATGATAATAAATAAAGATTAAGGGATATAAGATTGACTTTAAATATTACTATGGATATGATATATCAAAGGGAGGTAGAAAAGTGGAAACAAAACTTACAGAGGGGAAAATTACTAAATCTTTATTATTATTTTCACTACCAATGATTTTAGGAAATCTTTTACAACAGTTATATAATGTTGCAGATACATTTATAGTTGGAAAATATCTAGGCTCTGAGGCTTTAGCAGCAGTTGGTTCGTCATTTACACTGATGACTTTTTTAACATCAATAATTTTAGGATTATGCATGGGGAGTGGAATTTTATTTTCGATGTTATATGGTGCAAAAGAAATAGATAAGATGAAAGTATCATTTTTTGTTTCTTTTATAGGAGTAGGTATTATTTCGATCTTGTTAGAAGGAATATGTATTGTAGCAATTAATCCAATATTAGTATTTATGAATATTCCTACAGATGTTTATCAAATTACTTATGATTATTTAATTATTATATTTATTGGGATATTTTTTACATTTATTTATAATTATTTTGCGTCATTATTAAGATCTCTAGGGAATTCTAAGATTCCTTTAATTTTTTTAGCAATTGCTTCAATAATTAATATTGTTTTAGATATATTTTTTATTGTTAGTTTAAATATGGGGGTGTCAGGAGCTGCATTAGCTACATTAATTGCTCAAATTTTTAGTGCTTTAGGAATCATGATCTATGTACTTGTTTTTAAAAAGGAACTTTTACCACAAAGACAACATTATTATTTTGATAAAGAGATCTTTAAGAAGATTAAAGATTATTCACTTTTAACATGTATCCAGCAATCAGTGATGAATTTTGGTATCTTACTAATTCAAGGATTGGTTAATAGTTTTGGAATAATTACAATGTCAGCGTTTGCAGCAGCTGTAAAAATTGATTCTTTTGCTTATATGCCTGTTCAAGATTTTGGTAATGCTTTTGCAACCTTTATTGCTCAAAATAAAGGGGCTGCTTTGGAATCAAGGATTAAAGAAGGATTAAAGGCAGCTATTAAAGCAGCAACAATCTTTTGTTTAATTATTTCTTGTTTAGTTTTTATTTTTGCAGATAAATTAATGATGATATTTATTGATCCCTCTAAACATGAAATTATTAGACAAGGAGTTGAATATCTTCAAATTGAAGGGGTTTGTTATTTAGGGATTGGATGTTTATTTTTACTATATGGATATTATCGTGGTATTGGTAAACCAGGAATTTCAGTAGTTTTAACAGTAGTTTCATTAGGAACTAGAGTTTTACTAGCTTATTTATTAGCACCAGTATTTGCAACAACTGCAATCTGGTGGTCGATACCAATTGGATGGTTTCTAGCGGATTTTATTGGTATTGTTTATGGAATTAAAAAGGAAGATTGGCTATAAGCCTAATATAATCTTTCTTTTTATTTTATGTAAATTTAGATATAATTAGTTTTTTATAATATTTGCTACTCTTTTAAATAATTTCCATAATTATAATAAAATTTAAAATATGTATTTTTGGTTATTCTAATCATTTTCTTTATACATGTTGTTAATATATTATGTAACAAATAATACCTTTATGATTATAGTATATAATTGTTGATATCCTTGTTTTTATGATATACAATATTAGTGTAAAAAGATTTATTGACAAAAAACTATAACGTAGATTTAAAAGTTATTTAATGATTAATTTGATAGGTTAGGAGGGAAGAAAGGTATATCGTGGTTATTAAATACTTATAAATATAGATGTTTTAATTTAGATAATTAAGGATAATTTTAGAAAAAATAGTTTAATATGGAGGAAGAGGGGAAAATTTATGTTTAAATATATAGTAGCAGTATTTGTAACAATAATAGGTTTTTTATCAGTATTTGCTATATTAATGATTCCATTTATGAAGAGTGGTGGATTTGAATTGTTAGCTTGTGCTTTGGCATTGTCTATTCAGATATCAATAATTGCAATATATTTTGATAATAAAATAAAATGAATAGGTTGTGTTTAAAAATAATTTTTAAAACTATAAGGTTAGGGAGAAAAAAAGGTGTTAAAATATATATTTGCAATAATTGGTACTATCATATATTTTATATGTGTATTTGGAATTTTAATGTTTCCTTTTATAGAGACTCATTCTTTGGATGGCTGGATGAGTATGATTATGTGTTTTTTAACTTTATCAATTCAGGTTTCGTTAATTATGGTATATTTTAATCATAAAAAAGGATAATTATTTTGGATATAACCCATAATGGGTTATATTTTATACACATATTGTAAACTTATATTAAAAATAAGTTTACAATATGTGAGGTTTTTGTTATGCTTAAAAAGAGGTGAGAGAATGAGTGTTAAAAATGAAATTATAAGTTTATTAGAAAAAAATAGAGATACTCCTATTTCAGGACAAGTAATAGCTGATAGTTTAAATGTTACTAGAGCAGCAGTTTGGAAAGCAATCAAAGTTTTAAAAGAGGAAGGTTATAATATTGATGGGACACCAAATAAAGGGTATATACTATTAGGAAATAATGATATTTTATCGAGTCAAGGAATTGCTTGTTATTTAGATGAAGATATAGATATTTATACATATAAGTGTTTAGATTCTACAAATACCCAGATGAAAAAATTAGCAGTTGATGGTGGTAAAGATCATTCAGTAATTATAGCAGAACAGCAAAGTGCTGGAAGAGGACGTTTTGGTCGTAGTTTTTATTCACCAGCTAAAAAAGGGATTTATATGAGTGTATTATTGAAAAGCTGTAAAAATATTCATGATGCTACAATTATTACAATTCAAAGTGCAGTTGCAATAAATCGAGCAATTAAAAGATTATATAATTTGAAAACAGATATAAAGTGGGTTAATGATTTGTATTATCAAGGAAAAAAGATTTGTGGGATTTTAACTGAAGTGATTAGTGATTTTGAAAGTGAAATGATTGAGGCAATTATTATTGGAATTGGTATTAATGTTTCTACAAGTGAGTTTCCAAGTGAACTTCAAAATAGAGCAACATCATTAGGATTAAATAATGCTAATCGTAATCAGTTTATTGCAGAAATTTTAAGACAGTTATTTTCTATTATTGATGAGGATTTTGAATTGGTTTTAGCTGAATATAAGAGATTATCGTGTGTTTTAGATAAAGAAATTGAATTTAATGTAAAAGGACAAAAATATAAGGGAATTGTTAAAGATATCAATGATTTTGGTAATTTAGTTGTTGAAAGTGATGGAAAAGAAATGATTTTAAATTCAGGAGAAATTAGTATTATTGGAGAATTTTATGAAACAAAATAAATTGTTTACAACAACTAATATTATTTATTGTTCACTTTTTACAGCTTTAATAACGATTGGTGCTTTTATTCAGATTCCAGTTCCATATATGGATTATTTTACATTACAATTTTTCTTTGTTTTATTAGCGGGAATTTTATTAGGATCTAAATTAGGGGGATTAGCTGTTTTATTATATGTGGTTATTGGATTGGCTGGTTTACCAGTATTTGCTTCTGGTGGAGGATTGGCATATGTTTTAAGACCAAGTTTTGGATATTTACTTGGATTTATTGTAGGTGCATATTTAACTGGTTTAGTAAGTGAAAGAGTAACTTGGACACCTATAAAAAGATATACATTTGCGGTGTTTTGTGGTTTATTAGCAACATATTTTATTGGGTTGAGTTACAAATATTTTATTTTGAATTATTATGTTGGAACACCTATTTCATGGAAATTAGTTTTATTATCATGTTTTCCACTTGATTTACCAGGTGATATTTTTCTAAGTGTGATTGCAATAGGCGTAGGGGTACGATTTAAGAAAAGAGGCTTAGGATGTTAGAAAAGATAGTAAGGCAAATTATTGCTGGTCAGGATATTAGTCGTAAAGAGGCAGAGTTTTTAATTGATGTTGATTTACAGCAGTTGAAACAGGCAGCTAATCAAATTAGAGAATATTTTTGTGGTAATGATTTTGATTTATGTTCAATTATAAATGGTAAAAGTGGTAGATGTAGTGAGGATTGTAAGTATTGTGGACAATCAATTCATTATCAAACAAAGATTAAAGTTTATGATTTACTTGAAAAGGAGATTATTGAGGATATAGCTGTTTATAATGCTAATCAAGGTGTGGGACGTTTTTCAATTGTTACTTCAGGTCGATATTTAAGTGATGAAGAATTTTCAAAGATTATTGAAATATATCAATATCTTAATAATAGAGTTAAGATTTCTTTATGCGCTTCACTAGGTTTATTAAACTTAGAACAATTTAATGAACTAAAAGCAGTAGGGGTTAAAAGATACCACAATAATTTAGAAACCTCAAGAAACTATTTTACAAAGATTTGTACAACTCATAGTTATGATCAAAAGATCAAAACTATTAAAGCTGCTAAACAGGCAGGATTAGAAATATGTAGTGGTGGAATTATGGGAATGGGTGAATCTTGGAATGATCGTCTGGATTTGGCTTTTGAGCTTAAGAGTCTAAAAGTGAATTCTATTCCGATTAATATATTAAATCCTATTTTAGGAACACCATTACAAGACCATAAGCCTTTGGCAAAAGAAGAAATTGAACGGATCATAGCTGTCTTTAGGTTTATTCATCCTAGTGCAGTAATAAGAATGGCTGGAGGTAGAGGTTTATTGAATGATAAAGGAATGGGTGTTTATAAAAGTGGAGGTAATGGTGCAATTACAGGTGATATGTTAACAACCCAAGGAATTACAATTGCTGAAGATAAAAAGATGATTAAGATGTTAGGGTTTAAGGTAAATAAAATATGATTAAAGGACTATTTATAACAGGAACTGATACAGATATTGGTAAGACATATGTAACTTCTAGAATTATAAAGGAATTAAAGCAACATGGATATAAAGTTGGATATTATAAAGCTGCTTTAAGTGGTGTAGAAAAAGGAACTGAAAAGATGATTTTAAGTGATCAGGATTTTGTTTGTCAATTTGCTGATTTAGATGAAATAAACAGTAAAGTTTCTTTTGTATATGAAGATGCTTATGCACCACATTTAGCTGCTAAGAAATCAAATTGTTTAGTTGATTTGAATGTAATCAAAAAAGACTTAGATGATATGGTTATGCACCATGATATTGTTATAATAGAAGGAAGTGGAGGAATTATTTGTCCTTTACGAGATGATGAAAATATGATTATGCTTAGTGATGTTATGAATTTAGCAAAATTTCCACTAATAATTGTTACGTCATCTGGTTTAGGAAGTATTAATAGTGCTGTATTAACTGCTTTATATGCAAAAAGTTTAGGATTAGAAGTTCTAGGTTTTATTATGAATTATTTTGAGGAGGATAGTATACTTCATTGGGATAATCAAAGGATGATAGAAAAATTAAGTGGATATCGGGTATTAGGATATCTTGGTAAAAATAGTGATAAAATAAAAAAGATAAGTTAATAAATTAAATATGAAATTATTATCGAAATATTTAAGATTAAAATAGGGTGAAAATATGAAAACAATGATTGAATATGTAAAAAATGAACTTTTACAAAGAGAATATAATATTGCTATTGATTTTACAATGGGTAATGGGAACGATACTTTGACGTTGAGTAGATTAGCTAAAAAGGTATATAGTTTTGATATTCAAGATAAAGCACTAGAAAATACGAAGAAGTTACTTAATGATATTAATAATGTAGAATTGATATTAGATAGTCATGAAAATTTTGATAAATATGTTCAAAATTTTGATGTAGGAATTTTTAATCTTGGTTATTTACCTCAAGGAGATCATACTATCACTACTAAAGTATCAACAACTTTAGTGGCAATAAAAAAAGCAGTACAGTATTTAAATGAAAAAGGACATCTTTTTATTGTTGTTTATATCGGTCATTTTGAAGGAAAAGAAGAAAGTTTAAAAATTGATGAATATGTTAGTAGTTTGGATCATATGGTTTATAATGTAGCGTTGTTCAAGATGATGAATAAATTGAATGCACCATATGTAGTAGAGATTGAAAAAAGGTAATTAAAGTTTATCATTAATAATGCATTAAATAAGTAACAATGTTATAATATAGATAACAGAAGGAGGAAAGCACTATGGTAAAAAGAGTCAATGTTACCGTAATTGATCCCGTTGGTCTTTATGCTACTCCAGCAACTGAGTTGGTTGATCGAATGAAGGCTTTTAACAGTGATATTAAATTAGTTTATGCTTCTAAGACAGTAAACATGAAATCATTAATGGGGGTTCTTTCTTTAGGAATTCCAACTAAAGCAAATATTGAGATTATTGCTGAAGGTGAAGATGAAGATGCAGTTATCGAAAAGGTAACTGAATTAATGAAAGAATTAAACATTACTAAATAGACTGTCGAATAATTGGGACTTTGTCCCTTTTATTTTGCCTATTATTTGATAATATGATATAGTAAAGACGAATTTAAAAAAAGGGGACATATAAAATGGAAAACTTCTTAAAATTAATCTTTGCTTTTGGTGTAGGATTTATCCTAGTTTTAATAGCTATGCCTAAAGTAATCCCGTTTCTACATAAGATGAAATTCGGTCAGGTTGAACGTGAAGAAGGTCCTGAATCACATAAGGCTAAAAATGGTACACCAACTATGGGTGGAATCGTGTTTGTTTTGGCTGCGATTTTAGGAACATTTATTAGTACATTAATTTTTGATATTGATAATATCTTTAATCCAGAATTAATTTTAACAACAATTGTATTGGTAGGTTATAGTTTAATTGGACTGATTGATGATGCTTTAATTATTGTAAAGCATAGTAATAAAGGATTACCACCATTGGCAAAACTATTAGCACAAATTGCTTTAGCTGTTATTTGTTATTTTTATGCAATGAATTTTATTCCTGAATTTACTTCAGTTATAACAATTCCTTTGGTTGATATTAATATAGATCTTGGATATTTATATCCAGCTTTGATTTTAATCATGTTTGCAGGTGAAAGTAATGGTGTTAATTTATCTGATGGTTTAGATGGATTAGCTACAGGGCTTTCAATGGTAGCAATTGCACCATTTATTATTTTTGCAATTATGACAAAAAATTATACGCTTGCAAGTTATGCTACTGCAATGGTAGGGGCACTTCTAGGATTTATGTTATTTAACTATCATCCAGCTAGAATTTTTATGGGTGATGTTGGTTCACTTGGTTTAGGTGGTTTTTTAGCAGTACTAGCAATCTTAACTAAACAAGAATTATTATTGCTTTTAGTTGGAGGAGTCTTTTTAATGGAAACTCTGTCAGTAATTATTCAAGTAGGGTCATTTAAGTTACGTGGTAAACGTGTTTTTAAAATGGCGCCAATTCATCACCATTTTGAAATGTTAGGATGGTCTGAACAGCAAGTAACTATTTCATTTTGGTTTATTGGTTTTATTTGTGGAATTTTATCAATAGTAATTGGGGTATTATAGGATGTTGATAGGAAAAAAAGTTTTAGTAATTGGTCTTGCTAAAAGCGGTAGGGCTGCAATTAATTTATTATATAAGCTTAATGCAACAATAACAGTAAATGAATATAAAGATGCTAAAGATATTCCAGATTATCAAGAGTTTATTGATAAAGGAATTGAAATGATAACGGGGTCACACCCAGAAGAATTATTTGAACGTGATTTTGATTTTGTTATCAAAAATCCTGGGATTAATTATCATAAGCCATTTATTTTAAGATTAAAGGAAAGAAATATTCCTATATATACAGAAATTGAATTAGCATATCAGGTTGCTAAAAAACAAAATTATATTGGAGTAACAGGTACTAATGGTAAAACTACTACTGTTACTTTGATTGATAAGATTTTAAAAGGACAATATTCTAATGTACATTTAGCAGGAAATGTTGGAACTCCGTTATGTGAAATAGTTTTAAAATATAATTTGTTAGAAGAAGAAAATCATTATATTGTACTAGAAATGAGTAATTTTCAATTACTAGATATTGATACTTTTAAACCATTTGTTTCAACAATTATTAATTTAACACCTGATCATTTAGATTATATGGCTTCACTTGATGAATATTATGCATCAAAAACTAATATTTATAAAAATACTAATGTAAATGATTATTTTATTGTCAATAAAGATGATGCTGTATTAGCAGAATATTTAAAGAAATATCCTATTCCATGTAAACAAATTACAATGTCATTAACTGAACAAGCTGATTGTATTATTAAGAATCAAGCTATTTATTATCGAGATGAATTTATTATTGATCTTAATGATATTAAAGTTGTCGGAAATCATAACTTACAAAATATTATGATTGCAATTTGTATTGCTAAACAATGTGGTATTAAAAATGATATTCTTAATCAAGAGATAGCTTCCTTTATTGGTGTAGAACATCGAATTGAATTTGTAAAAGAAATTAATGGAATTAAAATATATAATGACTCTAAAGCAACAAATACAGATGCTAGTATCATTGCTTTAAAAGCTTTTGATCAGCCAGTTATTTTATTAATGGGTGGTTTTGATAAAGGGTTAGATCTTCAAGAAATGGCAACTTATAAAGATAAAATCAAACGTCTAGTAACTTTTGGAGCTGCTGGTAAACGTTTTAAAGAAGATATGAAAGTTGAAAATAGCATTTGTGTTAACAATCTTAAAGAAGCAACACTAGAAGCAATTAAAAATGCTCAATCTGGTGATATAGTTTTATTATCACCATCAACTAGTAGTTTTGATGAATTTACAGGTTATGAAGAACGTGGATTAGTGTTTAAGGATATTGTTAAAGGTATATAGAATTTTCTATTTAAGGATTTAAAAGAAACTGGTTATTGTAATCAGTTTTTTATTTTCTCAGTCAAAAATTGTTTTGAAATGCTTGAAACTATTGGGAGAGTAAGGGATTCAGGGAATTTGAATAAAAAATATAAAAAAATAAAATTGCCTGGTAAAAAAATAGAAAAGTGTTGATATATATAGGCTTTGGGGTATAATAGAATATGAAAAGTGGCTTATTTACTAGGGGTTTAATAACAACATAGGATGTATTGAAACTTATGTCGTTACAAAAACGCAAACACAACATAAAGTTTAATAACAACATAGGATGTATCAAAATTAAGGCTTTCAGTAAATATACTGGAGTTTTTTATTATTTTTTAGTTACTAAGGAGAAATGTACTACTGTTTTTTTAATAATAGTTTTATGCCAATAAAAAGGATTTAAATTTAATGTTGTGATGTTAATAATGATATTTTTATTTCATCAATATATAATATTAGACAAATTAATTATATAATTTTATAATAAGTCTGGAGGGATAAAATAAATGAACAAAATAATAAAAGATATTTTAAAGAATAAATTTAAAGCAGGTATTCTAATAATTATATTATTAGGAATTACTGGTTGTGGGTTAAGTGATAAACCAGAGTTTGAATTAAAAACTGATAGTGTTGATTTGGAATATGGTGAAGAGTTAGATGATTTTAAAACATATATAAAAACATCTGATATAGATGAAGATATTTTAGAGTATAGCTGTGATACAATTAGTGAAAGTAGTGTGTTTCCTGAAGTAGGTAAGCATGTTATTACATATGATTATAAAGGAATAACTAGGAAACTGGAAATAAATGTTAAAGATACCATGCCACCAAATATAACTAAATTAAGTGATGTTAATATTATAGAAAATAGTCAGTTTAAATATGAAGATTATATTAAGATTGATGAATTATCTAAATATGATATTGATGTGGATGATAATGAAGTCAAATATTCAGTACCAGGAACATATAATGCAAATATAAAAATAACAGATGAATATGGGAATTCATCAAATATAACTATTCCAGTAGTAATTAATGAATTACAGTTACAAGCTGTAGTTGATTCATTAAATTTGGAGATTAATCAAAGTAATCAAATAAATATTAAAACAAATAGTAATACTCCAATACAATACACATCAAGTGATAATTCTATAGTTTCAGTAGATAGTAGTGGTAATATAAAAGCATTAAAAGCAGGTAATGCTACTATAACAGCATGTGTAAACGAAAAAGCTGTTACTTGTAATGTAACAGTTAAGGACAAATACACACCAAGGTCTTCTCACCATAACCATCCTCATCATAATGATTCTAACTATGATATTACTTATACTGTATATATTACAAAAACAGGTGATTGTTATCATAGTAGTAATTGTGGATGTTTATCTAGAAATAAAATTGCAATTTCTAAATCTTCTGCTCTATCTCAAGGGTATCGAGCTTGTAGCAGATGTAATCCATAAGTATTTAGTACATTCTAAAAAGAGACTATATTTTTTATTACAGTCTCTTTTTATTTAGATAAACTTTAAGATTTTATAAAGTTTAAAATATTGTTAATATTTAGAGTGTTATGTTAATTAAGTTATCCTATTTTTGTATAGGTTGTTCTAAAACAACCTTCAGAGTGTCTTGGTTCACAACCAGGGATGTATCCCCGTTCAACTTTCCATTCTCCACTATATTTTTTACCATTATACATATACCAGCCATCGACTAATTTTAATCCTATATAATGGGCGACATCAGTACAGCCATATCCACTTAAAACTGCTAAAACTACACATGCTCCTTGTACAAATTTAATAATTCCTGCACCTGTTACTGATAAAGGTACTACACCATTTTTATTCATTTCTGTAGTCATTAAATTAATATTTCTTGATTCAACTTCTTTATATAGCTGTTCTAATAATTCAGGACTAGCATTTTTTAAGATAACAGTAAATTGTATTAATTCACCATTTTCGTTATATACAGGATTAATTATTTCTGTATTTAGAAATTCTTTTGCATATATTTTTGTGCTAAAGCCAAACATTCCAATTATTATAGCGATTGCAACAGAAAAAATTACAAAGTTTTTACCAAATTTTGTTTTGATTGTCATGTTTACACCTCTCTTTTTTGTGGTAATAGTGGGAGTAACAGATGATTAAGTATATTTATACACTCTAAACATTAACTATATTAATCTAGCAAATGTAATCAATACATATATTAATCCTACAATATATGCTAGTGCTATTAATGAATGAAATATTAGTTTTTTCTTTGAATCATTATCTTTTAAATACCATAGTAGTATTAATTTTTCAATAATATAGAATACAATAAAACAGTAAAATATATATTTATTACTTTTATTATTGTAAACTAATACTATATAGATAAATGATATTGGATCAAAATATTTATTAAACTTTAATATTTTATCTTTGTTCATAACTAATCCTCCTTCAAGAATTTTTTTAATTCTTTGGATAATTCACTCAACTTTTTATCATAATCTGATGGGAATCTATCAACCTCGGTTCCATTTTTTAGTTTTAAAATTGTTGGAACTAAGGCAATATAATAATCATTACATATCTTTTGCAGCTCTTTGCTTGTATATATTTCTTTATACATCATATTAAAAATATCAAAATAATATATATTATAATTATTTCCATTTATTTCATCTTTAACTAATGGAGTTATTTCTGAACATAAAGGACAGTCTTTTGATGAGAAAAATATATATCCATCTACAATTTTTTCTAAATCTCCTTTTTTATTTATTTCTATTAATTCAGTATTCTTATTTAAACTAATATGTTTGTCAGGAGTTTTTGATTTACAACCAGTAATTATTAATATTAATGATATTGAAATAAGTATTTTTTTCATATATTTCATTCACTTCTATATTATTATTTCATAAACATAAAAAAATACTAGTCTTATAAATTAAGTTGTAATATGTTATAATAAAATAAGAGAGTCCTAATTTGATTGGTTTAAAGTTTTTTTGTTACATATACTACCTTAACTTTTTCGCATTTGTATGACTCGTGTTGTTCAGTTATTAAAATCAAAGCTGGAGACTTCAACCTTGATCGCTTATGAACTATCGTTGTTGTCTTCAGCTTTTTACTATATTCCTGACAAATTCGATTCATTTCTTTTTCTTCGATCCCAAACTGCTCCAAAATCTCTTTTTGCTTTTTCGTCAATCCATATCGTTTGATATATTCATTCCCCGCACTCTTTGTCATGATAATGTGTCCATAAGTACGTATGAAGCATAGATACCATGATCAATCGCTCTTTTGACCGTTTCTACAGCTGTATCTGTTTTCTTCTGCTTGGCTTCTGCTCTTCTTTTATAGCTGATCGACCTCTTATCTATTGTATCTTTGATATCGTTGATAAGATGGCTGACAGTAGCGACCAGAGAAAAATCAACAGGTATAAAAGTAGTTCCATCACTCCATCCAAGTGTTAAAAGATGATAGCCGTTAAAATATTTATGAGTGACATGATCAAATATTTTAGAAAGCATATCTGTTTTCTTTGATCTGGCACGGTCATAAGGTGAATCATCAACAATAAAGACATTGGTTCTTCTAAAGTCTGTTAAAGGTTCAACAAGATCAACAGCATTTGAAGAAACTTCAAGGAGAAACTTTCTCCAATTGAACATGTTGGGATTAAGGAAACGATAGATACAGTCCTTTTCAGGCAGTTCCTCCTTATATTTGGAACCTACAAGCTGATTCCACGACATATGATGAAAAACAAGAGAAAAGATAACAGTGAAAACTTTTTTAGCTTCATAACCGTTACTTTTATAGATATTGGCATGTCTAAGGGCTTTGAAAATACCAATCTCAGAAAAAGATGAAGAAAATGAATTTGTCAAGTTGCATAATTTTGATATAGATGATAACATATGGCAGACGTTGTCTGCATCCTAATTTGTAAAATAAAAGTCAAAACATCACTCCTTTTTTATTGTATAATTTATATATACTGATCATATCGGAGACTACTGGGTCGTTTGACCGTTCTCCCCTGTTTTTAGTTAGGAGGTTGTTTTGACATGAATATCATAGAACATTATAGCGATAAAATCAATGGCGCTTTATCTTCTTTTGACCGCATTATTATCAACGGATATATTTTATCCCTTCAAAATCCTCGTCAGTTTTTATTCTATCTTATTTCTAATTCTGTAAAGCTTCTTGATTTCCATTCTTTTGCAAAGCAGCAGACTGATTCTTTATGTTTACATATTGACTCTTATGCCAATGACTGTGGTGTTGATATTACTTATTTATCTTC
>NZ_FOIN01000026.1 GCF_900102365.1 Thomasclavelia cocleata
TTCAAAAACGGAATAGATAATGATATAATTGGTTTAACAGACCAGGGAGTGATAAATATCATGAAAAAGAAGTTGGAAAAGTTTAATGAAGAAGCCAAGTTAAGAGATATGTATTATAAGAGAGATTTAAACAGGGCAGCAAACGAATCAGAAAAACAGGAAGTATATGAAAAGGGAAAAATTGAAGGAAAAGCTGAAGGAAAGGTTGATCTAATTGAAGCAAGATATGGGATAAGGGAAGAAAAATGGGTATTATCGCTAAATGAAAAGCAGTTAAAAGCAATTGACAAAATAATCTTTGAAGAGATTGTATATAAAAAATTTAAACAGCGAATAGATGAAATAAGTGAATAATAAATATTAATTAGACAAATCATTGGTAAAAAAGATGAAAATAAATGGGAAAGCGATGGAAGAATTTAGCAAAAAAATTACTACCTTGCTTTCCTGATTTTATATAATTATATCTTAATTCTAAAATAAATGTATGTACTATATTTGATATAGTTCTATCTAGATATTAATTTGTGCTAAATTAATTATTATAACAATTGGCTTAGATTATAAATTGTATTATAATTATATCGTCAAGCTATATAAACAAGATATTTTCAAGAGATCAAATACGACTCTTAGAAAATGGGGAAATATGGCTAGACACCCAAAATAAACATCACATCTATATAGAGTGATAGTAGGAGGAAAATATGAGATCTAAAAAAACACAGCACATGGCTTTTATGGCAATGTTTCTTGCTATTGAAGTTATACTTGTTGTAACACCATTAGGATATATTCCTATTGGACCCCTAAGTGCGACAACAATGCACATACCTGTAATTATCGCAGGAATTATATTAGGCAAAAGAGCTGGAGCACAATTAGGATTGGTATTTGGGCTCACCAGTTTAATTCGAGCAACTATTCAGCCTGGAATTACATCATTTTGTTTTTCACCATTTGTAACTATTGGTGACATTAGTGGTAATTGGTCAAGTGTCTTAATTGCTCTTGTTCCAAGAATTTTACTAGGATATCTAGCTGGAGTAACATTTGAATTTTTAAAAAATAAATTTAATAATGAAAATGCCACTATTATATCTGGAGCTTTAGTTGGAGCAATTACTAATACTGTTCTTGTTTTAGGTGGTATTTATTTTTTCTTTGGAAAAGCTTATGCTGATGCTATTAATATTGCATACAGTTCACTAATGGCAATGTTATTAGGTGTTGTTGCAACTAATGGAATTGTAGAAGCCATAATAGGTGCTATAGTAACTTTATTTGCATATAAAGCAATTAAACCTATGATAACTAAATAATAATTTTATCCTGTGTTAAACACAGGATTTTTTATATAACAAAAGACAATCAAATATACTGCAAAAATAAAACCAGAAGCACCAAGCTCCTGGTTAAAGTATTATTAAAATTTTTATATAATTTTTTTAGAAAAAAGTGATTTAATACCTCTTTTAATAATATCCAAAAAACTAAGAGAACGAACAAGATTTTCGGATGCTACATATTTATTAACAGCTCGTAATAAAGCTTTATTGTCACGTGAAGAGAAAATAAATTTACCATTTTTCTTAGTAACAACTGCAAAGCGAGGAATCCATTTTCCTTTAAACATAACAGATGCCATAACATAGTCGACTTCCTTCCATGGAATTTGAATATAATCTCTAACATTTTTATCATTATAAAATTCAAAAGCATTATCTCCTACCATGATTTTACCATAATTAGTAAGGCCTAAATATGAGGTTGCCTTAATTGTTAAATCCACCTTTGTATTTAAAGATTGCACCATATGAATTCTCCTTTACATTTTCAAATCAAACTAATTAATTTAATATATTACATTATACCACCAAGACGAGCAAGAATACCAATTGCAAATAATGCTACAATAATAACAATTGGTGAAACCTTTTTCTTAAGTAACCAGCAGCATAATAATGTTAATAATAATGCAGATAAACCTGGAATAAGCTGATCTAAGTTTTGTTGTAAAGTTGTAACTTTTTCCACATTTAATCCATTTGCACCTAATGTACTATATTGTTCTAAAGCAGATTTAATTCCCTCTACTCCAGCTGGTAATTTACTCCACTCAATAAACGCACCTTTAGATTGAGTAACAGTAGAAACGATTGGTGTAAATGTAATAGTTACCCAACGTTGAACCAATGATCCAATAATAAACATCCCAAGAATTGACGCTCCTTGAGTGATTTTTCCTAGTAAACCACCTGATAAGTCTTGAGCAATAGATGTTCCAACTTTATATCCAAATTCTTGTGTATACCATAAAAATGCCATACGAATAATATTCCATGCAAAGAAAAACAATAATGGACCAATAATATTTCCACTCAAAGCTAGGGAAGCTCCTAAAGCTCCTAAAATAGGTCTAAGAGTAAACCAGAATACTGGATCTCCTACTCCAGCTAAAGGTCCCATCATTCCAACCTTTACCCCTTGAATAGCAGTATCATTAATATCAGCACCATTAGCTCTTTCTTCTTCTAATGCTAATGCAACTCCCATAACAGGTGCTGATACATAGGGATGAGTATTATAAAACTCTAAATGTCTTTTTAAAGCTGATACTCGATCTTCTTTATTTGGATATAATTTCTTGATAGCTGGAATAATCGAATAACACCAGCCACCATTTTGCATACGTTCATAGTTCCAAGAACCTTGAAGGAACTGATGACGCCAAGCAACTGCAATACGATCTTTTTTTGATAATTTTATTTTTTCTGCCATATTTCTTTCCTCCTCCAAGATTTTAATAATCATTTAATATGTCTCCTAATGGATCGCCAGTACCTGAACCATTCCCACCATTAGAGCCACCATTTTCTTTTAATCCTAAGTATATTAATGCTAGAGCAACACCAATTGCACCTAATGCAATTAAAGTTAATTCACCAATTGCTGCTAAAACAAATCCTAAAGCAAAGAATGGCCAAGTTTCTCTTGTTGACATCATATTAATAACCATTGCATAACCTACTGCAGCTACCATTCCACCACCAACAGTCATTCCACCAGATAACCATGCTGGCATTTGATTTAATGCATTAGTAACTACTGAAGCAGGTACTACACAAAGTGCAGCTGCAGGAATTGCTATACGAACACCTTGTAGTAAGATTGCTAAAATTTGCCACATTTCAATTGCACGAATATTACCCTTTTCAGCAGCATTATCCATGAAATGAACCATTGGAATTGTAATAGTTCGACAAATCATAGTTAAGAATAAACCAGCAACAGATAAAGGTACTGCAACTGCAATTGCTGTTGAAATAGCTGTTTGCACATCAGTTGCTCCACCTTCTAAACCAAGCACCATAATAATAGCTGATGCTACTGATGCTAATGCTGCATCTGGTGCAACTGCTGCACCAACGTTTGCCCAACCAAGAGCAATCATTTGAAGTGAACCACCTAAAATAATTCCTTCTGATAAATGACCACTTACTAAACCAATTAAAGTACATGCCACTAGTGGCTGATGAAATTGAAATTCATCCAATATTCCTTCCATCCCAGCTAGCAAGGCAATTATAACAATTAAAATTATTGTAATTACAGACATTATAATTCCTCCTTTTTTAACCTTTATTTAATTCAGCTTTTGCCTTTTTAAGAAGATTATCAATATTTTCATTAGAATCACTTGGTACTTTACGTACATTAAAAGTAATTCCTTTAGCCTTAAGTTTTTCAATTGTTTCTACATCATCTTTATCCATAGCAATCGCTTTATTAACAACAACTTTCCCAATTGAGTGAGCCATAGAACCTATATTTAATTCCTTAATATCAACTCCACCCTCAATTGCTCGAAGAGCATCTTGAGGTGTTTCAAATAATAACATTGCTTTTGTATTACCAAAGCGTGGATCTTTAGCAACTTTAATCATTTTATCAATAGGAACAACATTAGCCTTTACCCCTGGTGGAGCCGCTTGCTCAATCATCTTCTTACGTAAGTTATCACGTGATACTGAATCCGATACAACAATAATTCGATTAGGTTGTGTAGTCTTTGTCCATGTTGTTGCTACTTGTCCATGTAACAGTCGTGTATCTACACGTGCTAAAACATATTTGATATGTCCATCACCAATTACAGTACCTTCTGGAATAGCACCTTGTGATAGATTTTTCTGCTCTGTAACAACTTCAGTTTTCTTTGGCTCTAATGATTCTGGTCGAGTCTTAACACCCTCTCTAGAAACCTCTGTAATATGTGTTGCAATTTCATGAGCAGATTCCATAGATAAACGTGAAGCATATGCTTCAATTAACATAGGTAAATTTAAACCAGTTACGATTGCCCATTTATCTTCATGGCCATCAATTAAACCATTAGCTTGATTAAATGGTGTTCCACCCCATAAATCAACCATAAACAATACTTCATCTTGGTTTTCAAAGCTAGCAATAGCTTTTTCCATCTTTGCTCTAATATCATCTGGTCCTTCACTTGGCTGTAATGTAACTGCTACTACATTTGCTTGTTCACCAAAAATCATTGATCCAGATTGTAAGATCCCATTTGCAAATTCACCATGACTAGCAAGAATAATTCCTACCATTATAATTTCCTCCCTTTCTTTTAAACACTTAATAATGCAAAAAAGCAGGCAAAACTATTTCAAAATATAAGATATTAATCTAAAAAATTAAAATCTTTTATTAAAATAGTTATTGCCTGCCTAACAGTTACACACTATAAAGTATTCAATTTGCACGATTATAATATCATTTATAATAACCACCTGTCAAGAACTGATTTAAAAATTTATCATTTCTAAAATATGATTACTGAATACTAGACAATATTCTTTCTAAATGTAATGCTAAATAACCTACTTCACTTTCTGGTAGATCCTTTTTTAAAACTTTAGATAGTGCTTTACACATATTAAATGCTTGTTCATATGCAAACGGAAATCTATCTTTAGTAAATTCACTAATATCCATTTGTAACTTTTCATTAGAATTTACCCTTAATATTAAAAATTTAATATGATTCATTAATCTAACATAAGAAATTGATTGAACATCTATTATTATATTTAAATCTTTTTGTAATTTAACGATTCCCTCATGAATAACTCGTGTTGCTTCCATTGATTCAGCCACTTGATTAGATGAGATTGCAGAATGAATATGCAATGTTATAAACCCTACTTCATCTTCATTAATTGTTTTAGACACAAATTTTTTAATTACATCTCGTCCTATTAAAGCAACTTCATATTCATCTGGAAATAATAACCTTATATCATTAATAAATGGATTAGATGGCATAATATTATCATCCATTCGCTTAATTGCAAAATATATATGATCAGCTAAAGGTAATAAGATATCATTATCAACTTTTCCAAATTTTTGAATTATAAGTTTTATTATTTCGGATGCTATTTCTAAATATATTGGATCTATATAATTAATAATCTCATTAGATTTTCTTTTATTATTATACTCTTTTTGCATTAGGTATTTTTTAGCATTCCTTGGTATTTCAAAACAATCATTTACCTTCTTTGAAAAACCAATTCCTTTATACATTATAATAACCTCTTCATCTGTATTACTAGCTAGAATAGTATTATTATTTAGTACCTTGATGACAGTATACATATTACATTCCCTCTCTTAATTAACTAAGTATCTTTAAAATTACAGTTCCTCTTTTCATTTCCCCATAATTTTTTTCAATCTTTAAATTATCCACTATCTTGGTAATTACCAAAATAACTTGATCACTGGTTGCTTTTTCTCGAATATATTCCAGATCAGCATTTAATATCAGATCCCCCTTATTTATTCTCTGATTGATTTTGACTAATACCTCAAATCCATTTCCATTTAAATTAACTGTATCAATTCCAAAATGTAATAATAATTCACATCCATTATCTAATTTTATCCCTACTGCATGTTTTGTTGGATAAATCATTGTTATCACACCATCACAAGGTGATACAATTAATCCATTATGTGGTTTAATTATAACCCCATCACCCATCAGTTTATGTGAAAATATCTGATCACATGATGATTCTATTGGCATTACTTCTCCATCTACAATATTTCCCAATTCTATACATGATTGATTATACACTATTTCTTCCTTATATTCATCATATTCTACAGGCACATTTGATAAATACTCATTTAATTTAGTTTTAATAGATGAAGCCTTTGGCCCATAAATTATCTGTACACTATTTCCCTGAGTTATTATTGCTGCAGCTCCTGATTGTTTCAATAAACCTTCATTTAATTTTGTATTATCATTAACTGTAACTCTTAATCTAGTAATACAACAATCTAAATCATTAAAATTATCTCTTCCTCCTAAACCTCTAATAATAAGTTGTGATTGTTTATCAATAATATTTTTGTTATCACATAAATTAGGTTTTTTTAAAATTAATAATTTATTATTAGTCTCTCTGCCTGGTGTTTTTAAATCAAATTTTTTAATTAAATATCTAAAACTAAAATAATATAGGAAAAAATATATTATTCCAATTGGAATTACTAATATCCAATTTGTTTTACTGTTACCTTGAAGCACCCCAAAAATAACAAAATCAATTAATCCTCCAGAAAAAGTCAAACCTATTGCAATATTAAATATATGAGCAATCATATAAGCACTTCCCGCTAATAAGACTTGAACTCCAAACAATAATGGAGCAGCAAACAAAAAAGAAAACTCAATCGGCTCAGTTATTCCCGTTAAAATACTAGTTAGAGCAGCTGAAAAGAAAAGAGTACCTATTGCTTTTTTCATCTCTGGTTTTGCTGTATGATACATAGCTAAAGCAGCACCAGGTAGACCAAATATCATAAAAATAAATTCACCTGTAAAATATTTAGTAGCTTCACTACTGAAATGTAATACACTTGGATCAGCTAATTGGGCAAAAAAGATATTTTGTCCTCCATAAACCATAACATCATTTACAGTCATTGTTCCTCCTATAGCTGTTTGCCAAAACGGTAAATAGAATACATGATGTAAGCCAAAAGGAACTAATAATCTTTTTATAACCCCATAGATAAAAGTGCCAAAATACCCAGATGTAGAAACAACCTTTCCTAATGCAAAAATTGCATTTTGGATAAACGGCCACAGATAAAACATTAATATTCCCACAAATAAAAAACTTATCGTTGATATAATTGGAATAAAACGTTCTCCTTCAAAAAAAGATAATACACTTGGTAACTGAATTTGATAAAATCGATTATGTAGAAAACTGACTCCTAAACCAACTATTATTCCACCAAATACTCCCATCTCTAATGAAAGTATTCCACAAGTAGATGTAATAGTACCATCTAATACATTTGTTCCAACTACTTGATTATCTATAATTACACCACTTAATGTTAGCATACCATTGATAGTTGTATGCATTACAAAAAATGCAATAACAGCAGAGATAACTGCTACCTCTTTTGCCTTTTTTGCCATTCCCAAAGCTACTGCAGCTGCAAAAATAATAGGCAAATTATTAAAAAATGCATTTCCTACATTAGTTAAAATAGTTAAAAAATTATTTAAAAATGTCCCTTTTCCTAAAATTGCTTCTAAATGTAATGATGAAATTGTCGTGTTACTAGTTAATGAACTTCCTATTCCCAAAAACAAACCTGCAACGGGTAATACTGCAATCGGTAACATAAAGCTACGCCCAATTCTTTGTAAAACACTAAAAATTTTTGCTTTCATGCTGCCCTCCAATACAATTATATTTTTTTAAATACCTCTGTTTATTACATTTATAATAGTCAGCTACCACAGTTTATGTCAATAAAAAATTATAACGAATATAAAAAATTGAGGCTATAAATTTCACCTCAATTTCACTAATAATATTATATATTTAGCCAAATTCTGTATTTCATATATTAATTGCTGGTTTACCACATTTTTTACAATAAATATAACCTGCAATTCCAACAACTACAAAAACAATCGAAATTAGTTGCGCTGTCCTTAACCCCATTATATATAAACTATCTGTTCTTAGACCTTCTATAAAAAATCTAAAAATTCCATACCAAATAAAATAACTAAAAAACTGTTCCCCCTGCTTAGTTTGAATCTTACGAATCACAAAATATATAATTAAAAAACCTGCTATATTGGCTAATGACTCATATAAAAAAGTAGGATGATAGTACTGTCCATTTATGTACATACCTTTAATTATAAAATCTGGTAAATGTAATGACTGTAAAAACTTTAAACCTACAGGCCCACCAAAAGCTTCTTGATTAAAAAAGTTTCCCCATCGACCTAATGCTTGAGCAACTAAAACACCAGGCATAATTGCATCTCCAGCAACCATAAAATCAATTTTATGTTTTCTAAAATACCACCAGCTAAATACTAATCCAGCAAATATTCCACCCTGAATTGCTAATCCGCCATGTCTAAACATGATAATTTCTATTGGATTATTTGCGTATAGTTCATTCCACATAAAAATAACATACCAAATTCTAGCTCCAATTACGCCAGTGATCATTAATCCAAAGAAATAATCAGATAAAACCTCTTTATCAAGGCCCATTCTTTTAAAATTATATTGCCCTATCTTATAAGCTATAACAGCTCCAATAATAATGCAGATTGCATACCATGCAATAGTAAATGAACCAATTTGTATAAATGTCTTACTATCAGGAAAAAAAGTCATATTTTACCCCTTATTTTTATCAATATTTTTCAAAATACGATCAACAAACTCTTTACTAGAATCAACACCATATTCTCGTAACCGCATATTCATAACTGCTGCCTCAATAATCACTGACATACTTCTTCCACTTGATACTGGCACAACAATCTTTGGAATCTTAACACCTAAAATTTCTTCTGTAGAGTCATTTTCCTCTACTCCAACTCGTGTATATTCACGTGAAGGTACCCAACGATCTAATTGAATTATTAAATCTACTTTATCTTTATCTAAAATTGAACTAATTCCAAACATTTTAGAAACATCAATTACTCCAATACCACGAATTTCTAATAAGTTAGTTAATACTTCTGGTGCTTTTCCAACAATACTTTGACCTAAATGATATAATTCTACAGCATCATCTGCAACAAGCAAATGTCCTCTTTTTACTAATTCTAGTGCTATTTCAGATTTTCCAATTCCACTATCACCTTTAATAATTACACCTTTTCCATAAATATTCAAAAATACTCCATGTATTAATGTCTCTGGAGCTAAAGCCTCATCAAGAATATTAGTTAATTCAATTGAAACTCTACCTGTTGCAGATTCAGTTACAAAAATTGGAAAATCTTTTTTTCTAGCTATCTCAATTAAAATAGCAGGACATTCATTTCCTTTAGCAATAATAATACATGGTACTTCATCATTAATTAAAAAAGGAAAAATTTCACGTTGTCTTTCTTCAGACATTTCATTAATAAATGCTGATTCTTTATCACCAAAAATGATTATTCGACGAAAATCACTATGTTTAAAAAAACCTGCTAATTCAAATCCTGGTCGATTTATTTCAGCTACATAAATTGGCCTCTCTAAAGCTTTTTCATCACCAGTAACTTGAACATAATGCTCTTTATCTAATATTTCACCAATTGTTATTGATTTTGGCATTACTGCATCCTCCCTATAAGATCTTCTTTAAAAAACTTCCAGTATAACTTTCATTACATTTAGCAACTTTTTCTGGTGTTCCAGCAACAACTATTGTACCACCACCATCGCCACCTTCAGGACCCAAATCAATTATATAATCTGCAACTTTAATAACATCTAAATTATGCTCAATAATAATGACAGAATCTCCTTGCTCAACTATTCGTTGTAATACTTCAATCAATCTGGCAACATCATTACTATGTAACCCTGTTGTTGGTTCATCAAGAATATACACTGTTTTTCCAGTTGCCTTTTTCTGTAATTCACTAGCTAACTTAACACGCTGTGCTTCTCCTCCAGATAATGTAGTCGCACTTTGTCCTAGTTTGATATAACCTAATCCAACATCTTGTAAAGTCTGTAACTTTGTTTTTATTTTAGGAAGATTGCTAAAGAATTCAACTGCATCTTCAATTGTCATTTCTAAAACATCATAAATATTCTTATCCTTATATGTAACTTGTAAAGTTTCCTCATTATATCTTTTACCACCACATTGTTCACAAGGAACATAAACATCTGGTAAAAAATGCATTGAAATACGTTTTAACCCATCACCTTGGCAAGCCTCACATCGTCCACCTTTAACATTAAAACTAAAACGTCCTTTATCATAACCACGCATTTTAGCTTCATTAGTTTGTGCAAACAAATCTCTAATATCATCAAATACTCCAGTATAAGTAACAGGATTAGAACGAGGAGTTCTTCCAATTGGATCTTGGCTAACCTCAATAACTTTATCAATATTCTCTAAACCTAAAATCTCTTTATGCTTACCTGGTCTTTCTTTAGAATGATAAATTTTTGCCATCATAGCTTTACCCATGATTTCATTAACTAAAGTACTTTTACCACTGCCAGATACACCAGTAACTACAGACATACATCCTAAAGGAAATTTTACATTAATATTTTTCAAGTTATTTTCCTTAGCACCTTTAATTTGAATAAAATTTCCATTCCCTTTACGTCGCTTTTTAGGCACTTCAATCTTTAATCGCCCTGATAAATATTGCCCTGTCACAGATGACTTACATGCCATTACTTCTTCTGGAGTGCCAGCAACGATAACATTTCCACCATGAACTCCTGCACCAGGACCAATATCAACAATGAAATCACTAGCACGCATTGTATCTTCATCATGTTCTACAACTAAAACACTATTACCTAAATTTCTAATATTTTGTAATGTAGCAATTAATTTATCATTATCACGTTGATGTAATCCAATTGATGGTTCATCTAAAACATATAGTACCCCTGTTAACCTTGAACCAATTTGTGTGGCTAAACGAATTCGCTGTGCTTCTCCACCTGAAAGACCACCAGCTTTTCTTGATAAAGTTAAATATCCTAATCCTACATCATTTAAGAATCCTAATCGATCTTTTATTTCTTTTAAAACTAAATGTGCGATTTTTTCTTCATAATCATTTAATTTAAGTTCATCTACAAATTGTAAAGCTTGTCTAATTGACATATCAGTAAATTCACTTATATTTAAGCCTCCAACTTTAACACTTAATACTTGATCATTTAATCTTTTTCCTTTACAAGTTGGACATGTATGTTCAGCCATAAATGAAGCATACCATTCTTTAGACCATGATGAAGTCGTTTCTTCAAACCTTCTTTGAATTAAAGACTTAACCCCTTCAATTGGCTTAGTTGTTTTGGATATATTCCCACTACTAGAAACAATCTGATAAGATATTGGTTTATCAGAACCTTCTAAAATAACTTTCAATTCCTTTTTAGTAAAATCTTTTAATGGTTTATCTAAATCAATCTTATATGTTTTGCATAAGACTAAAAATCTTTGCCACTCGATTCGATCTGTACCAACAGATGTTTTAAAATATCTAATTCCACCTTGATTTATACTTAAATTCCAATCTGGAATCAATAAATCAGTATCAACTTCATTTTTTATTCCCAGCCCTCGACAATCTGGACAAGCACCAAGAGGATTATTAAATGAAAATAAGCGGGGTTCTAATTTTGGAACACTAAATCCACAAACAGGACAAGCTAAATGTTCTGAAAATAATGCTTCACTACCATCACTTAAATTAGAAACAATGACTTCTCCACCTGTCAATTTCAATCCAACTTCTAATGAATCTATCAATCGACTGCGATAACCTTCTTTTTTTACTATTCTGTCAATTACTACATCAATATTATGTTTCTTATTCTTATCAAGCTCAATTCCTTCATCTAATAATTTAACTTCTCCATCAACTTGTATTCTAATATAACCATCTTTTAATAAATCTTCAAATAAATCTTTAAAAGTCCCTTTTTGATTTTTTACTAAACGTGCTAACACTTGTAATTTACTACCATCAGGATATTTATCAATTGTATCTGCCATCTGTTTAATTGTTTGTGATTCTATTATCGTATTATGTTCTGGACAATAAGCTTTTCCAATTCTAGCATACAATAACCTTAAATAATCGAATATTTCAGTAACAGTTCCTACTGTTGAACGTGGATTGTTTGATGTTGTTTTTTGATCAATTGCTATTGCTGGTGAAAGTCCTTCTATACTATCAACATCAGGCTTTTCCATATTTCCTAAAAACTGCCTTGCATATGCACTTAATGACTCTACATAACGTCGCTGTCCTTCTGCATAGATAGTATCAAATGCTAAAGAAGTTTTTCCAGAACCTGATAACCCTGTTATAATTACAAGTTTATTTTTAGGTATCTCAAGATTAATATTTTTTAAATTATTTTCTCTAGCACCCTTAATGATTAATTTATCATTTTCCATATCTTACCTACCTTTTATCATCTTCAAAATTGATTCCTTATTATGACCTCTTAATTGTAGATCATAAGCCCAATCTAATAATTTTTGATATCTTGATGACTGCTCAATTCCTAATAATTTAAGATCATTACCATTAACTAATGGTAATTTAGCAACAGTTCCTAATTGAGTCATCTTTTCTTTCATGACAAAATCAAAGTGATTTATATTTTCATGTTCATCTTTATATCTTCCTAGTTTATCACATTTTGTAATTAAAATTAAGTCCTCAATACTAACAATCCCGTCTATTCCCTTTAAAATTTTAAAATAACTATAATCTTTTGCTCCATTTCTAACCATATTCATCAAATGCATATGATATAGAATAATCGTTTTGATATACTTCTGTAGTTTTTTATCAGGAATTAAATTTTTTAATTCTTTATTAAAAATTTCTACCCCTGCTTCATTATGATTAGGTGCATGACCTTCTTTTGTTGTTACTAAAGCTTTTCCAATATCATGTAATAATGCACCCCACATAAATCCTAATGGATTAGTTGTTTTTTGACTACATAAAGCAGCTAAATCAGTTACTAGTATAGTATGATTCCAAACATTTCCTTCAGGATGATAATCTAGTCTCTGCATAGTTTTTGATAACACATCCAAACATGGTAAAATAGCTTTTACTTCCTTTAAAAAAGTTAATCCAACTGAAGGATGATTACTCAATAGTATCTTATTGTACTCATTAAATACTCGTTCATTACTTAAGTTATTTAATAATCCCTTACTAACCATTTCCTTACATATTTTTTTGGTTTTTGGTTCAATACAAAAATCAAGACGAGATGCAAACTGTGCTAACCTTAAAACCCTAAGAGGATCCTCTGGAAATATTTTTTCATTTACCATTCGTAAAGTTCGCTTGTTCAAATCTTCGATTCCATGAAAATAATCATGAATCTTATCTGTCTTAATTTCATACATCAAAGCATTAATTGTTAAATCACGTCTTGATGCAGCAATCTTAAAATCAAGATCCTTATCAACCTTAATCTTAAAATCTTGATGATTTTTTCCAACTTTAATCTCAGTTCGGGGAAGTGCAAAATCATAATTTGGTAAATTATCCAGCTTTAAAATACCAAATGATTTACCTATACAAATTACGTGCCCATATTCACTTAGTATATTCTCTAACTGCTCAACCGTCAAACCATATACTTCTATATCGACATCATGATAATCCACATTACCATAAACTAACATATCACGAACTATTCCACCAACAAGAAAAACTTTCCCTCCATTTTCATCAATATCCTTAAAAATATTTTTAACTAAAGAAGGAAACCTATAATTACTTTTCACCTTGAAGCTCCATAATTATATCTCTAAGTTCCATTGCTCTTTCAAAATCTAATATTTTAGCAGCATCTTTCATCTGTTTTTCCAGTTCATGAATCATTACCTGTTTATCTTTCTTACTAGCCTTACGTCCTTTTTTAACTAAGCTGGCTGCATCATCAATAACTTCTTGACCTCTAATTGCATCACGAATTTCTTTATGAATGGTTGTTGGAATAATATTATGCTCTTTATTATAAGCATCTTGAATTTTACGACGACGCTTAGTTTCTTCAATTGCATACGCCATTGAATCAGTTACTTTATCACCATACATAATAACTTCTCCATTACTATTACGAGCAGCTCTACCAATAGTTTGAATTAATGAATGGTTACTTCTTAAAAAACCTTCTTTATCAGCATCTAGAATACAAACCAGACTTACTTCTGGTAAATCCAGTCCTTCTCTTAATAAGTTGATCCCTACTAATACATCATATTTACCCAAACGCAGATCCCTTAATATTTCTGTTCTTTCTAATGTTTTAGTATCGCTGTGTAAATATGCTACTTTAATTCCTAATTCTTTTAGATATGCACTTAAATCTTCAGCCATTCGTTTAGTTAAAGTAGTTATTAAAACTCTTTCATTACGATCCTGGCGAATCTTAATTTCACTAATAATATCATCTATTTGATCTTTAGTTGGACGAACTTCTATTTTAGGATCAAGCAACCCTGTAGGTCGAATGATCTGTTGCACAACTTGATTATTTACATGTTCTAATTCATAATCTCCAGGAGTAGCTGAAACATATATTACTTGATTAACTATTTTTTCAAATTCTTCAAATCTTAATGGTCGATTATCTAAGGCACTTGGTAATCTAAAACCATATTCAACAAGAGTTTCTTTACGTGAACGATCCCCATTATACATCCCTCTTACCTGAGGTAACATAACATGACTTTCATCTACAATCATTAAAAAATCTTTGGGAAAATAATCAATCAAAGTATATGGTCTTTGTCCTTCTTTGCGTCCATCAATATGGCGAGAATAGTTTTCTATTCCAGGACACATTCCAACTTCTTTTAACATTTCTACATCATGTCGAGTTCTTTGCTCTAAACGTTCATATTCTAATAATTTAGTCTCATCTTTAAATTCTTTTAGTCTTTCTTCCAACTCAGTTGTGATTGTATTACAAGCTTTCAATATCTGTTCTTTTTTAGTAACATAACCATAAGCTGGATAAATTGTATATGTATTATATGCTCCTAAAACATGTCCAGTTAATGGATCGACTTCTGTTATTCTTTCAACTGTATCACCAAATAATTCAATTCTAATTAACCAGCTTTCAGTGTGTCCAGGTACGATTTCAATTACATCACCCCGAACTCTAAAAGTTCCTTTTGTTTGTTCAATATCATTACGTTGATATTGGCGATCAACTAAATATGTAAGTAATTGCTTACGATCAATTTCCTGATCAACACGTAAGGCAAAAATCATCTCTTTATATTGTTCAGGGTTACCAAGTCCATATATCGAGGCTACTGATGCTACAACAATTACATCTTCACGTTCAATTAAAGAATTCATTGCAGCACTTCTAAGCATTTCAATTTCATAATTTGTTTTAGCATTTTTATCTATATATAAATCTCGACCAGGAATATAAGCTTCTGGCTGATAAAAATCAAAGTTTGATATAAAATATTCAACCCTATTTTCAGGAAAAAATTCTTTTAACTCTGAATATAATTGTCCTGCTAAAGTCTTATTATGTGCTAGAACAAGCGTTGGTTTATTAACAGCAGCAATTACATTAGAAACAGTAAAAGTTTTTCCTGTTCCAGTTCCTCCTAATAAAACCTGCTCTTTCTTTCCTGCATTAATACCTTCTACCAATTGTTCAATTGCTTCTACCTGATCTCCCATTGGCTTGAAGGGAGAAACTAGTTTAAATTGATGCATTTTATCCACCTCCTATAAGTCTTTTTTATTATATCAAGAAAATAGCCAAGTTAAAAGAATTATACCCATGACAATAAAAAACATAACAGTTATTATCTGTCATGTTCTTATTTCATTATTGCAATTAACTTCTTATACTGATAATCATTGCTTAAATCATTAATATAAATAATCACTTTACTTATTAACATATTTTTATCATTATCATTATAAATACCATCTACATTTAAATTATTAGCACTTTCAAATTGTTTTAAGGCTTCTACAGTATCACTAGAAAAATATCCATCTTCCCTTTTACAATCATATCCTAAGATCTTTAATGATTTTTGCATTGCTAAAACTCTTTCATCTACACAATCATATTTTAAATCTTTATCAACCGCTATTGTAGATATATCACTAACATCTATATTTTCAACCAAATAATCAGGTGTTAAACCCTTTCTATTAATCCATGTTCCACTTGGTAACATCCATCTAGCATAAGTATATTTCAAGACAGAACCATCACTCAACTGTTTTTGTGTTTGTGCAGTACCCTTTCCATATGTCTGTGAACCCACCAATTTGAAATTACATAACTCCTGTAAAGCTCCTGCTACAACTTCAGAGGCTGATGCTGTTTGCCCATCTACTAAAATATAGTTATTAGCAAAACTATATTTTTTACAATCACTTGCTTTGGTCTTTTGAACCGCACCACTTTTTTCTTTCATCTGATAAATAGTTTTACCTTCATCAATAAAAAGATTTAATACATCATTAGCAGCCACCAAGTACCCACCACCATTACCACGTAAATCAATAACTAAATTACTTATCTGTTCATCCACAAAAGATTGTAAAAAATCTTCAACTTCTTCACCAGTAGTTGTACTAAAAGTACTAATTTCTATATATCCAAACTTCTTACCATTTTCTTCTCTTATTTCACCATTTACAGCAGTCTCTACACTACCACGTTTTACATCAATATCAAAAGTTTCATCATTTCTTAAAATTCTAAGTTTAACACTAGTCCCAGCTTGCCCTCTTACAAGTTCTTTTACTTCATCTGAACTTTTACCTGCAATATTACTACCATCAACATTAGTAATAATATCGCCTACCTGAATACCGCTTTGAGTAGCTGGACTATTTTGATATACCTTTGTAATAATAATTCCATTATTTAAAGCAGTATAAGCAACACCAATTCCATCAAAATTCCCTTCAACACTTTGATTAAATGCTACTGACTGCTCAAAAGTAAAATATGATGAATGAATATCTCCTAATGAATTAACTAATGCAGCAATTGAATTACCTTCAATATCAACTTTATTATCATTTGGATTGTACCAATATTCATTTAGAATTTCATATGCTTCATCTAATACAGATGTATTTGATTCTCTATTATTAGTATCTATATTTGTCTTTCTTATTATATATCCCGAAATAAAACCAATCCCTAAACAGATTATCATTAAAACTATAAATACTGTCTCTTTGAAATGATTTTTTTTAACTATTTTTTTTTGTTTTGGTTGAATAAAGTCTTCCATATTTACACCTCACATTGTTATATTTTAACATATAATATAAATAATTATTAGTAAAAAATAAAAAAACTTTATTATTGATAAATTAAATATTACATAAATAAAAAAATTTAAACATTTTACTCTAGCTTTCAGATAATATCTAAAATGATTACAAAATTACTATTGGCATCCAAATAAATAACTTCAAAAGTATGTGTCAAACTGTATTCTATATAGTCCTTTTTCAATTATTTGTACATAAATATAAAAACAGGTTTGCTGCAATTTCATTTTAAAAGTAATTAATTATCAAAATAGCTTAGTTAAATTTAATAATGATCTTTTCTTTAAATATCTTCTTTCCAGAGATACTGCTGAATCTAGAATGTTAAGAAAGTACATCGTTAAACTCGTTACCAATATCGACTGTAAAAAAATGATTGTTAAAAATCCTGAAATCAATCAAAATACTGTTCTCGCTAAAAATATTATTTTAGATATTTGTGCTGTTGATGAAACTCGCAGAATTATTGACATAGAAATGCAGATGGCAGGCAGCGCTAACAGCGAATCAGCAGGATTTCAGTTTTATGGAGCCAGACTCTTGGTAGAACAGTTAGATGCTGGTGAAAAGTATAATATGTTAAGAACAGTATATCAAATCATCTTTATCAATGATGGTGACGATTGTTTGATTAGTGGGATTATAATTGTTTTATCTATATATTATATAACTAAAATTATTTGTTATATCATTATCACTTTAAAACAACATAAATTAAAACAGAGATTTTATTAAAAATAATCTCTGTTTTAATATTCTCTAATTTATAAACTCATTTATACCTTTAATAATTCCTGTTACTATTTTATCCTGATAACCGCCATCTGATAACAACCTATCCTCTTCTGGATTAGAGATAAATCCCATTTCAACTATTGTTACTGGTACTTGACACCAGTTTATCCCACTCATGTTATCACTTATCATAACACCACGATCTTTAGCACCAGTAGCCTGGCATATATTATCTAAAACACATTTAGACAACAATTGCGAAGCATCAGATATCTGACTACAAAAACGATTAGTATTAGATGGTGCTATTGTTAAAATTCCTCTAGTACTAAAAACATCATCACTATTGCAATGTAAACGAATAAATGCATCAGCTTTATTTTCGTTTGCAATTTTAGCTCTTTCACTATTCGACATATCAACATCCTGACTTGTTCGTACCATAATTACCTGATATCCACACTTTTCTAATCTTCCTTTTAATTTTAATGCCACCTCTAAATTTATTTGTGATTCTAAGTTTCCTGTAACAACCCCAGTTGCTCCGCTTGTAACTTTGGCTTTTGTTTCTATAGCTCCTGGACCAATTGGTTCAGGAGCATTATTGCCATAACGCTGATGTCCAGCATCAATTACAATTAAACGATTATTACCTACTACTTGCAATTCATCAACTGGTTCTTGAATAATTGGTTTAACTTTTTCACCTTGTTTTTCTACTATCCCATTTTGTTGCTGTTTAATTACTTTTGTTTTAATAATAACTGTTTCGAATTGTTTTTCTTGTTTACAACCAGTAATAAAAAATAAAATTAGGAAAACTATGAGTAATTTTTTCACATTACCACCTGCTTTCCTAACTATTATATCATCAATCATTAATAATTGTCTTTAATTCATTATTGATTATTTCTTTTAATGTTTTACAACTCTTATCAAATTTTCGTTGGTCAACATTATTTAAATATAATGGCATAATTTTTGAAATTCCATGCCGATTAATAATTGCTGGAACTCCAATATATAATCCTTCTTGTTTAAATTCCCCTTGTTGATACGCAGATACCGTTAATACAGCATTTTCATCACCAAAAATAGCACTTATCATACGATTCAATGATAACCCAATTCCATAATAAGTAGCATTTTTTCTTTTAATAATTTCATATGCTGCTTGCTGGACCTCTTTATAAATCTTATGCATTTCATTCATATCAATATTCATTTCTACAATATATTCCATCATACTTTTACACCCAATATAAGCGTTCATCCACGGTACAAACGATGAATCACCATGTTCTCCTAAAATATAAGCATGGATGTTTGTCGAAGAAACATTCAAATATTCACCTAATAAGAACTTAAGTCTTGCAGTATCTAAAATTGTACCTGTTCCAATAACTCGATTAGTTGGTAATTTCGATACTCTTTGAACAACATAACTCATTAAGTCAACTGGATTACTTGCAACAATAATAATTCCATCAAAGCCAGTTGCCATTATTGATTGAGTTATAGATTTCATGATTTTAGCATTAATAGTTACTAATTCCAATCTAGTCTGCCCAGGTTTTTGTGCTGCACCAGCAGTTATTACTACTATATCTGCATCTTTGCACTCATCATAGTTCCCAGCCTTAACCTTTAAACTACTTTTGCTATAGGGCAAACCATGACTCATATCCATTGCTTCTCCCAAAGCCTTTTCTTCATCTAAATCAACTAGTACTAGTTCATCAATTCCACCAGTATTTAACATTGAATAGGCCATTGACATACCTACCAATCCAGTACCTATTAATACTACTTTCCTTAAATCATCTTCTTTTTTCATGTTTGTTCCTCCTTATACTTTAATAATAGTATTTATTATTAATTTTGTCATTTGATATGCATCTAAATTTATTATTTCCAATAATAATAAATTAATGCAAAAAAAGCAGTCAAAATGACTACTACAACATTATTAATGACACTATATATCCTATAACTAAAGAAACCATATAAGAGACTAAAAGAATTTTAAAAGTATCTTTTTTATTTTCATTATATTTTATTAGCGCTAAAGTTCCTATTCCTGCACTTGTCGTTAAACCTGTAAGTAGAGCTCCAAATGTTAAACCACCATCTACATACAATTGAGTAAGAATAACAGAACCTGCACAATTAGGAATAAATCCAATAAATCCAGCAATAATTGGTTGTAGCAACCAATTCGTTTCTAATAAATTACTTAACCTTGCCTCACCAATACTATTAATAATTATCGTAAAAACTATATTAGTTAAAAGTATAAATAGAAAAATATTTATCGTATGCCTCAATGCTGGTAATATAATACCGTTTTGACATCCGCAATCACAAGGTTCAACTTGCAAATATTCATAATTAGCATAACTTTTATGATTGAAATAATCTATAATAAACCCAACCATTGTTCCAATAATAATTTTAATAATAACCAAAAGTGCTAACATCCGCCATAAATCAGGATGAATAGCCATAATAGCAAGAGCTTCGTCACTAGTAGCAATAAAAATAGCTAATAAGGTTCCCATCGTTAAATAACGCATTGAATATAACTTAGCAGCAATAACTGAAAAGCCACATTGTGGAATGCTCCCAAGCAAAGAACCAATGAAAGGTCCAACTTTTCCAAATTTCATTACTTTATTAATAATATCCTGGTTTGATAAATATTCAACTAATAAATAAGCTAAAAATAATACTGGTAAAGCCATAAGGGATTCTTCAACTGGTTCAAGCAAAATCTCCATACTATTCCCTCCCATCATTTAGATTAGTTAACTATAATTTATATATAATACCATAATATATAATATTTTCAATCTTTTTACAATTATACAATAAATAATAAAAAAGATAATAATCTAACTTAAACTCTTTATAAAGAGTTTAAAAAATTGAATACCTAAATCTGACTAAATAAAACATATTATTCCAACTTATGTTATAATAATGTTAGTTGTGAGGGCGCTTACATAATAATGGGATAAAAAAATTTTATTTGAAAGGATGTAGATATTATACAATTATAATATTATATTTTAATATACTTGTTAACTTTAATAGTTAATACTTCTTTTTGTATTATTTTATAGTTATGTAGTGCTCATACGGCTAAAAACTATAATAAAAAGGAGAAAAATATTATGAAAAAAATTATTGCATGTATGCTTTCAATGATGCTGTTTTTAGGTTCTTATATTAGCGTTAGTGCTGCTCAATTACCACAATTTGAAAAGGCTGCACTACTACTAGATACTAGAACTTCTACTAACGTTGATCAAACACAATTTATAACGCTTCATCCTGATGATGCTTATTTAGATGGAATATCAGCATCTATAATCAAACATACTATAACAGCTCACCGTGAAAATGATGGCAGTGTTACTCTTACTATTAATGAAATGATACATACTGTTAGAGGATATTATGAACATTTGGCTACTGACGCAAGTGGAGAAAACTTTATTCCAAGTAAAAATACAGCTTTTTATACATCTTCTCAAGGAATTACTACTACTTCTCTTAGTCCTGATAGTGTTTCGTCAGATGGTTATGTATATTTAGAATTCGCAATCACCCCAGCTGGTGGAGATGCAGTACTTTGCAAAAAAGGATATAAGATACCTGTAGATTACAATACCTATAGTACTGCCAATCGTGGTGGCTACCTTCCATTAAATAGTAATGGGATGTATGCTCCATGCTTTAGTGCTCAAGTTGCTTTTTTTAACGCTGATGTAAAAAAACTTACAGATAATAGTGTTGAAGTTATTTTGAATATAGAAAGCTCAAATACAAAACTATGGTTTAAACACATAGCCACAAGTAAAGATGGTGATATTTTTATTCCTCAAAAGGATTCATTGTATTATATTTCTTCTAAACCAATATCAAATCAAACATATAAGCTAATTTTACCAGAAAACAGTGTTTCTTCTGATGGTTATGTTTATTTAGAAGCTATCTTTGATTTACCAATTGGAATGACTAATGTTGGTACAATTAAATTAGCTATTAATAAATAAAAGATAAAAAGATGAAATTTAAATTTAGTTTTTAATTTATAATTTCATCTTTTTTTATTATTTAACTACAAGTAATAGTATTAACTTTATTTATTGAAAGTTTATAAAAAAATTGTTTCAGATAATAAAAAAGATGATTTTTAAGAACTAACTTAATTCAATCATCACATTTTATTCATTACTTATCTAATTTACTTAAAACTAAACCTATTCCTAAGCAAAGTACCGCAAAACCAAGAAATCCACCAGAAGTAGAAAGTAAGACTTTTAAGACTGTCACCCATTCTTCCAACATAGATACACCAGACTCTGCTGCTGAATTAGCTAATCCAATAAAACTATCGACTGTTAAAAATATAGTTATAATTAAAAATAATCCTGAAAAAACATAAAATAATATCGATGATTTTTTCTTCAATTTAAACACTCCTTTTTTAACTTACATATTAATAAAATAAAAGAGGAATTATTCCATATAGGTCAAATTCCTCTTTTTAATTAGATAAAACCTACAATTTTTTTAAAATATATAATATTTTAAATATTAATTAGATTTTTTTCTTTTCTTTGCTCCTAAGAATGCAATAGAAGCCAAAGCTAAACCTGCAAGTGATGAAATCATGCTAGTTGAATCACCTGTACTTACACTTGGAGCTTTATCTCCAGGTTTTACAGGCGCTGTAGGAATAACTGCTAGGTTATCAATACCTGCTTGTAATTTTTCTACAGCTGCTTCAATAGTTGCTTCATCAGCATTTTCATCTACTAATACTGATTGTGCATTAGATAATGCTTCTACAAATTTACCCCAAGATTCTTGAGTATAGTTTGCTACATTTAATGTTTGAGATAATGTTTGAGCTTTGTTGATTAAATCTTGTAATAAATCTTTACTTGGTTTTAATCTTAAGTTCAAATATGCTCTCATTAATGCTTCATATGCTGCATCTACTTCTTCTTGTGTTGCATCTGCATTTTCTAATACTGTTAATGCTTCTGCCATTGGAGCTGTTAATCCTTCTACTGTTGTAGCTATATATTTGCTTGTATCTAAACCATTTACCATATCATATAGATTTTGTAATAATGATTTATCTGCTCTTACAACTAATTGTCCAATTCCTTGTGTTAAGTTATTTAATGCTTCTACAACTTCTTCTTCTAATGCATTTTCATTATTCATTACATCTTTCGCTGCATCTAATGCTTCTTGGAAGTTTGCCCATGAATCAGTTGTATAGTTACCTTCTTCATATTTTTCAGCTTCTGCAATTAATTCACCTAACGCAGTCTTGTCTCCTTTTAAGAATTCAAGCATGTGAATTGCAGTTGATAAACGTGTAAATGAAGCATCGATTGTTAATTGATCTGCTGTTTCATCTGCTAAAATTGTTTCAGCTTCTGCTAATGCTGCTTCAAATTCTGCTACTACTGCAGGAACAACATTTTCTAAAGCACCTTGTTCTTTTAATACATTAGCAGTTTCTACTGCAATTTGTAATGCTGCTTTACTTGTTTCTACAACTTCAGAATCTTTTGCAAGTCCATAGAAATTCAATTCTGCAATAGATGCATATGCATTAGGTCTATCACCTAATGATTCGATAGCAATAAATCTTACATATCTAGCTTCTACTTTATCGAATTTAATTTCTTTTGCAACACCAGGTTCATCTAATGAATTACCATCGTTTGCTAAATATCCTTCAACTACTGGTGTAAATACTTTATTTTCACCTTCGTCATTACTTACTTCAATACGATAATGTGTAATGTGTCCATTTCTACTACTTTGACGTGCTAACATATCAACTTGTTCTAAGTTATATACAGCACCTAAATCAATAGTTACATATTGAGGTAATTTATAGCTACTACTATAATTTGAATGCCAAATTGTATTTTTGTCACCATCAATTACATTGCTTGCATCTTCTTGTTCAGCTGCTGACATACTTGATTCATCATAACGACTCATTCCTGATTGAGGAATTAAGTTTGCGCTTGATGGTTGATCATTATTAGATCCTTTAAATTCAAGATCTTTCATTGCATTAACAATATCAATTGTTGCTTTATCAATATCAGCTTGTGTAGTTGATTCTGCATCAATTAATTCTTTAGCAGCATCTACTGCTAATTTAACTTGTGCATAACTTTCAGCTGTATATAGATTTTCATGTAATGCTGTAAATTTAGCAATTTGTTCTTCTAATACAGATACATTTACACCAGCTACAACTTCCAATTCTTGAGTTGCTACAAACTCACCATCTTCAGATGTAGCAGTTAAAGTTACTGTTCCTTCAGAAATACCTTGAATTGCAAAGATATAAGTTGATTCTGTTGGAATCTTGATTACTTTTGCAATACTTTCATCACTACTTGTGATGTTATAGAATGGATTGCTAGCGTTATTTGGAGTAACAGTGGCAGAAACTTCTGCTAAACCTCCCACATAAACGTTTTTAGCACTTGATTCATCAAATTCAATACCTGTTACATTAACTGCTGTGTCAGTGATGAATTCGATTTCTCTTAAAGATAACATACGATTTGATTCACTACCAGTTTGAGTTCCTGTAGCAGTTCCATTACTTGTCATAGGAGTAATTACTACACGATCAATACTAGCAGCTTCTGCTGGTACTGTAAATTCAAATACATCTTGTGCAGAGCTAAATGTACCTAAATCATATTCAGTTTCACCACTATAACCTACTGCTTTAATACTTGTAACACAACCATTACCGCTTGTACGATTATATACTTTTACTGTTTTTAATGGTTCTGCATTATTGAATTCAAAATTCATATCTGTAGGAAGCTTAACTTCTTCTGCAATATCAGTTTCTGCTCCTAAATACCATTTAAATTCAGCAAGAGTTCCACTTGTATCACCATCAAATAAAATATCTTTCCAATTTGATTGTTGCCATAATTCGTCACCAGTCATGTTTTCTTTAACATCATTGCTGAATGAAATATTAGCAAAATCAGATACTCCTAAAATATTTTGAGTTTCTGGTGCTGTTGGAACTTGAGTAATATCAATTAAAGCATCAGCTTTTGATAAATCTTGTCCAACTACAACTGCTCTTGTTGCTTTAGTATCCCAAGTAAAGTCAGCATTAGCTTTAATTGTTACTTTAGCAATACTTCCAGTTCCATTAAGTAACTCTTGGTTTCCAACATTTGTAAAGCATACATAGTTGTCAACTGATCCATCATTATGGAATCTAGTTTTTGAGAAGTTTCTCATAAATACTGTTGATAATGAAGCTGATCCAAAGTTTGTAACTTCAAATAAATCACTATCAACTGGCATTTCAACACTAAATGCATTTACATTCTTTAATCCAATTCCATAGTAATCTAATGTTACTATATCTCCAGCTTTAATATCTGTTTTTGATGGAACGATTTCAATCTTACCATCTACACCTTGAGCTGCATTAGTAATTTGTTCACCTAATAAGCTAGCTACAAAGGCAATATCATATGCATCAATAATATCATTATTATCAATATTTCCTAATGTTGAGTAATCCCAATCACTATCAACTGGTTTTAATCCAACATAGTTTTCATAGAATGTTAAATCATTATCATCAACTGCACCAGAGTTGTTTACATCTCCAACAACCCAAGCATCTGTACCATCTACTTTATATGGTGTAATTTCTGAAGCTGAGAAGAATCCACCTTTAGAAGATAATACACTTAATTTTAAGTAACGAGCTTTTAATCCAGTTAATGGCATTTCTTTAATGTCTGCAACTTCCATGCTAGTGCTATATGTCCATGCATCATTAGCATTTCCATCCCATACTTTTGTATAGTTTACACCATCTAAACTTGCATAAACATCCATACGAGTAACTGTACCATTACCCTTATTATCCATACGAGGCTGGTAAGTTAATTTATCAAGTTGATAAGCTGCTCCTAAATCTAATGTTAACATTTGATCTGGAGTTACTGCATTAGTTGAATGGAACATTGTATTAACATCATGATCAAATGCACCAGCTAATTTACCCCATGAATCTCCATAAGCCCAAGTTGCAGTTACATTTGGAACATTACGATATGGATTGTCATCAGTTTTAATTGTGATTGAATTTGACCAATTTGAATAATGACCATTAGCAGCTACAGTACGTACACGATATGTATGTTCTGTTAAATAATCTAATCCAACTTGTGTATAATTTGTAGAATTGATATTTCTATATACAACACCATCTACTTCGATATCATAACTTGCTGCTTCATCAACCGCATCCCAAGAAACACTAATTTCAGAATCAGTTTTTGATACTTCACTTAATCCACTTGGAACAGTTAAATCTGCATCTAATACATCTTCACCTAAATCTTGTTCATTTTTAAATCCATTAACATTTACTGTAAAATCATAAGCAGTAATATCTACTTTTTCTGCAGATTTCACATATAATTTAGGAGTTGTTGTATCTTCAATACTTTCATAGTTAGAACCTTCTGTTGCATAATCTTTTACGATTACTGAAGGATTTTCATTATAGAAGTATACATTACCTGTTGCAGCATCATATTCTTCTTGAGTTGAAACTTGTCTAAATGTTACATCTTCACCTGCAACATTACCAGTTACACCTGTAGGAGCTTGTGATACATTTACAACAAATTCTGTAGATCTTTCTTTTACCATACCTACATAACTTCCAGTAGCTTTGTTAGCTTTTAAAGTTGCAGTTTCACCTTCTACATTAGAAGTTAATAGAGTATTGACAGATCCACCACCTAAAGTTTTTCCATCATCTTCATATGTTTCAAAACTAGTTGAACCATGTGGATAGAATTCTACAATACGTTGTGATCTATCTAAACCTTTAGTATTAGTTTCTGAAATTTCTTCAGGATTATTATTTTCTGCATACATTGGGATAATAGCCCCATTTTTAACAAATACAGGAAGTTTCCATAAAGGAGCATCAAAGTTATTTAATACTTGTCCACCTCTATATTGTTGTCCAGTAAAGTAATCAATCCAAATTTCACTTGTTGAAGGTAAATAGATATCATTTCTAATATCATTTCCATTAGCATCAGAATTTGTATTCTGATAAATTGGAGCAACTAAGAAATTATCTCCCCACATATATTGATATTGCGTATTAGTACCTAAAGTATATGGATTAGCTTCTTCTAAGAACATTGCTCTCATCATTGGTAATCCACCTTTAGCTGTAGCCTCATGTGAAATAGTATTAGTATAAGGCATTAATTGTGCTTTTAATTTTAAATATGTTCTATTGATAGATGTAGCATCTTCACCAAGAGCCCATGGTGATTTTTGGTTAGATCCCCAACCATCCATATCTAACATATAAGTAGTGAATGCTTTCCATTGGAAGTCACGAGCTTGAACCACTTGATTCTTTCCACCAAAAATTCCATCCATGTCACTACCAATATTTGGTTGTCCAGATAAAGCAGTTCCAATATAAGTTGGAATGTGGAATCTTATGTACTCCCATTGTCCTCCTGATTGGTCACCACTCCAGATACCACCATAACGTTGTGTACCTGCCCAACCATTTAAAGTAACAATATTTGGTTTTAAATTTGATTTTGATGCAATTGCATCATAAGCAACGCTGATACCATTTAAAGCCATTGAGTATCCAGCACCAACCCAAGCAACGTCAGTTTTTACTGAATGAACTCCAGCTTCTACTTCTTTATAAATATCTCGTTCACCCTTTTGAGGATTACTTGGGTCTGCAGGCCATAAGTTTGATTGTGTCCATAAACCTGTTTGAACCCCTTTAGAAATTGCATAATCTGAGAAATTCTTTAAATTTTCAATATCCCCAGCTTGGCTATCTGTTTGACCATATCCACAACCATAACCATCATTTGGTAAGAACCATCCAAGTGGCATATCATTATCTTCATGGTCTTCGATAATTTGTTGAGCTGTTGCATTTCCATCACCTAATAATGTTTCTTTTACTCCACCATTATCAGATTGTGATTCTTTATACCATTTATCTCCTAATTTAACTGCTCCACTTGTTCCTTCAGATACTTCTAACCAATAGTCACGGTTGTAACAGTTTAAATGTCCTAAATATGAAGCATATTCAGGCAATTCTGCAGGATTTCCTGTTAATTCATAGTAGTCACCTAAAATATCAACTGGTTGATCATCAACGAAATAATATGCATCAAATCGTTTTTCATTATGAGTAGTAGTTATTACATTACCATCTTTAGATCCAAAGTCATACTCACCAGGTTTCCAAGTGTTTCTTACAACACCATATCCATTAGTAGACCAATAGAAAGGATTAGGACTAGTTACTGATTTATCTACCCATGTATTAGTAGTAGCAATCTTAATAGATTTACCTTTATGTGAGAAACGTCCGTTTTGTGTTCCACCACCATAGAAATATTCATTTTCATCAGTTTTTAATGTTTGAACAGTACTTCCTGATTTATATTTTAATGGCGCTACTTCTTCCCATACTACTGTTCCATCAGCTTTCATTAATTTTACTAATGTTTGAGCCTTATTAATTTCAATTTTAATTTTTTCAGTTGAAATTGTGATAGTAGTATCTGTTTCCTCTAATGTTGGCTTAACATTATACTCTGTTTCATACTGTTCATCAGTTTTATTTGTAATAGTTGCAGTATGATCACTACTATTTGGAGCAGGATAATCTCTAAATGGCTCTCCTTCAGGTGCCATATACATTCTAAAAGCATTTTCTTCTAAGAATGTAAAACGGATTTTTTCTCCAGTTTGAATTGTTAAATCTACCTTATTCCCATCTACTGTAGCAGCTGTAACCGCACCTAAAACGTTATAGCCTGCAGCATCTGTAGCATAAGAAGATATCTCATCAGATAGTGCATTTTTCGCCGATAATCCGACCATTGTTGTACTAACCGTAGAAAGTGTCATCAATGTTGCTAATGATAGTACACTTATTTTATGAAATCTTTTTTTATTCATTTTGTTTCCCCTTTCTAAAAAAATATAAACTTTAATGCAAAATTATTTCTTTATTCACTCCTTTCTTTTTAGTTCCAACTATAGTTGAAATCTATGATTACGCTTTCAACCGTTGTTAATAATATAATGACTTAATTAAACAAACTTAAGTCATTAGTAACGATAATCATCGACCTTTATTTTTATAGGCTCTCTAATCATCCATAGATATAATATTACAAAAATAAAAAATAGTATTTAGAGTAGTTAAAAAAAAATTTGCACTTTTTCACAATAAGCAAAAATCCAAAAAATCACTTTCAAATTTTTCAGCAAAAATATAATTCTTTGTCAATTGGGCATTTACTCTTTACTCCAATAATATTCTAATAACAATTAAATTACTTATTATACTAAATAAAAGTGTTAAACAAATTAATAACACTTGTCTAACACTTATTATCTAAATCATTGTCACTTTTTAGTTATAATTTTTTAGGATCAAGCCTTGCACTCAAAACAGCAACTACTAATCTTGAAGTAATTTCATCAATCTCATCTTGAGTTGCTAAATTACTCTCATTAATATTTTTAGCTTCTTCTAAAATTTCATTAATACCAATAACTGTATTAGGTTTATACTTATCAATATTATTTACAATATTTTCAGCAAAATTAATAACTGATAATAATGCACTTTTATTTACCTTTAAAACTAAATCATTAACAACAGATAGTAATTCATTATAAATATGATCAACTTCATCTTGACTTACATTTGGCTCATTAAATATAATAACAGCTTCTTGCAATTTTGTTTGTAAAGCATTCCAACTTACTTCTGTATATTTATTAGAATCTAAACTATTAACTTCACTAATTAATTTTTCTAAATCTGATTTATTAACCTTTTGCATTCCTAACAATGCACTGTTTAGATTCCTTGTAGCATCTTGAATTAACTGGATATCTTTACTTTGAATATCAATTAAATTTTTAGCTATAGCTACTGCACTTCTTAAAGATATAATACTATCTTCTGGATAATCACTTAAATCACCATTTAATAGCTCATTAGCATTAATCAATAAAGTATTTAATTCTTTTCTTGCTGCTAATAATAATAAATTATCTTTTTGTTCTTCTAATTCTGTTAATAATTGATTTACATCATTTGCACTAATATTAGTAAATTCTGTTTCTAATAATCTTTCTGTTTCCTCTATTACTAATTTTAATTCTAAGAATTCTTCTGATGTATAATCATTTTCTAAGTTTTTACATTCTTCTAGTTTTGTTTGTAATTCATTTAACAAATCTTGTGATGCTCTTTCAATTAAACCATTAATTGCATTCTCTAAATCTGCAATGGCTTGATTCACTTCTACTTGACTAGCATCTTGATTTTCCAAAACTGATTCTGCATTTTTAAGTGCTATTTCTAAGATTGCATATGTATCCTTAGTATAAATATCTTCTATAGCACTAGCTTGAGAAACTAACGCTTCCAATTTACTTGTGTCAACATCAAATACAGTTATTGTACAAACATCTTGCTTTCCATTAGAAGTAGTTACTGTAATTGTTGTTTCTCCAACAGCTTTTGCTGTTACTAAACCATTTTCCACAACTGCAACAGTTTCATTATTTGATATCCAGCTAAGTGTCTTATCATCAGTTGTATCAATTGGATTGATTTGTGCTACTAAAGTTTCTGATTTTCCAACCTTTAGTATTAATTGATGTTTATCCAAAATTACTGATTCAATTGGAACTGCTTTTTTCGTCACAGTAACTCGACAAGTTGCGGTTTTACCATTACTTGTTATTACTGTAATTGTTGCTTCTCCAACACCTTTTGCCATCACTAAACCATTTTCTACAACTGCAACAGCTTCATTATTTGATGTCCATCTAAGTGTCTTATCATCAGTTGTATTAACTGGATTAATTGTTGCTACTAACTCTTCTGTCTGTTCTTCTTCAATCAATAATTCAGTTTTATTCAATGTTACATTCTCAATTGGAATATTTTCAACCGCTGGAATAACTGTAATTTTACATTCTGCTTTCTTTCCATTAACAGTTTCTACAGTAATTGTTGCAATACCTTTTTTTACTGTTCTAACTTCACCATTTTGATCTACTGTTGCTACACTTGGATTACTTGATTTCCATGTTAATTCTTTTGAATCAGTAGTATCATTAGGATTAATTGTTGCTCTTAATAGCTGAGATTTCCCCTCTTCAAGAGTAATTGCTGTAAGATTTAAAGCAACTGATGTGATTTCACTAATTACTGTAACAGTACATGTACTACTTATTCCATTGCTTGTTTTTACTGTAATTATTGCTTCTCCTGGATTTCTTGCTGTTATTAACCCAGTTGAACTAACTGTTGCAATTTCATTATCACTAGACATCCAAGTTAAACTTTTATCCTCAGTAGTATCACTAGGACTAATTGATGCTCTCAAACCACTTGTTGTTTGTTTTTTCATCACTAACTCTTTTTTATTCAAAGAAATTCCTGTAATAGGAACATGTCTATTAGTAATTGTAACTTTACTTGTATCAGTCAATCCATTGATATTTCTTACAGTTATTGTAGCTTCACCTTCTGTCAAGGCTGTTACAACACCATTTTCATCAACTGTTGCTACACTTGGATTACTTGAAACCCATGTTAATTGAGAATTATTTGCAATTGTATATGGTGTTAAAATTACTACATATTTTCTTGAATCATTAACATTTAAAGTCAATTCTTTTTTATCTAAATTCAAACCTGTATTAATCAAACTAAATGCATAACCATTTCTTCTCATATATAAATGAGCTTCAGAATCTTCTATTACTGATGCTACAACTTTTGGAGAGTTTGAAAAAATACGACTACCAATTCCATTAGAACTAATTGTATCTGGAAAAATAACACTTCTTAAATTTAAACAATCTGCAAATGCAGTATCTTGAATAGAACTTACACCATTTGGAATGACAACAGTATCTAACTTATCACAATATCTAAATAAACTTGTAGAAATTTCTCCTAATTTCTTAGGAAGTTTTACAGTCTCTAAGTTACTACAATAACTAAATGTTGAATTACCTATTTGAGTTACTGAATCTGGAATATCTATATTTTTTAAACTCACACATCCACTAAATACATTATCTCCCAAAGATACAATTGTATCTGGAATTTCTATGTTCTCTAAAGATGCACAGCCACTAAATGTAGCATTTCCAATTCTAGTAACCTGACTTGGGATATTAATATTTTTTAATGAACTGCAGCCACTAAATGATGCATATCCTAAACCTGTGACACTTTCTGGTAAAAATATACTTTTTAAACTGATACAATCTTGAAAAACACTTTGTCCAATACTTATTAAAGTATCTGGCAATTGTACTTCTTCTAAACTTAAACATCCCTGAAATGCACCTGAACCTAAAACAGTTACTCCTTCAGGTAAAGTAATACTTTTCAATCCAGTACAATGAACAAATGCATTTCCTCCAATAGATGTTAATGTACTAGGAAAATCAATACTCTCTAAAGACTTACAATTTCCAAATACCATTCCACCTATTGTTTTAATTCCCTCAGGTATTTCTACGCTTTTTAAGTTTATACAATCAAAAAATGCACCATAAGAAATAGATTTAATTCCGTTAGGAATCACTAAACTTTCAAGACTATTACAACCTGCAAAAGCATATTGACCTAATGAAACAACTGAATCTGGGATATTCATTGTTTGTAACTGGCTACATTGTGAAAAAGCATAGTTTTCAATACTAATTACAGTATCAGGAACTTCTAATGTTTCTATACTTTTACATTCAGCAAATGCTCCATAACCAATTTTTTTAACTGTTTTCCCACCAATTTCTTTTGGAATAACCAAATTCTTTTCACTTCCAGAATAGTTTAATATAATAGCTGATTCATCATCAATTAACTCATAAGAATAATCCCCACTAATTTTTGCATATACTTTGTTTTTCTCAGCATTACCAAAAATAATCGCTGGTAGTGAAATAACTAAAACTAGAAGTATTTTTAATAGTTTTTTCATATATCCTCCTTTTCTTTATTTTATAATATTTATCTAATATAACATAAATAACACTTAAATTTTTATGAATGTTAATTAGAAATAAATATAACTACTTTTAGTATATTTTTTTTTAACTTAATTGTAAACACTTTCAATAATTATTATAAATAATTTATTAAAAAAAACAAAGCAAGCATCTAATTATTAAAATAGACAACTTGCTTATATAATTTATTTTATTTCTTTCTCTTTAAATGTATATCCTTGCTTATTATAAAATTCTTTTATTTTCGCAATAGAGTATTTATCATTTTCAATAAAACTTATTTGTTGTTCATCAGCCTCCTTAACTGCTACTATATCAACTTTATTATAATCCCACTTTTCTTCAAAATCAAAACTAGTATCTGTAACCTCTAAAGAAACCTCAATTCCTTCTATCTGTTCATCAATAGATTGACGATTAATTAACTCTGCCAAAATCTCATTATTCGTTACAGTTTTCTCTAATCCACTGTATTTTGTTTTAAAGATTCCATAAGTAGCTACACCACTTTCACTGTTATACTCTATTTCAATAGTTGATTTAAGTGTTTGATTATCCATTGAACTACTTAATGTACCAATTAACTTTTTATCAGCTTTTACATCTTTAGGTCCACACCCAATAAGCAGAATTGTGACAAATAAAAAAATAAAAATCTTTTTTTTCAATTCTTTTTCCTATACCATTTATATGATACTTTTCCTTTCCTATTAATATTTTTCTAATAAATAATATAACATATTTATTTCAAATAAAACACTTATTGTTATTTATTGAAAATAAATCATTATAATGTGCAATTATCTCTAAAATGAATTGTATTTATTCATGGTATTATCTATAATATTCAAATTACTCAACACACACTCTTATTAATTTTTAAAAAAAATTAATATTTGATTCTTTTTCTAATTAACATTAAATAATATCGTATTATATATTTAAACTCCCATTTATTGATATGTTTTATAAGATTCATCTATATTATTACTAATATCACTATTTGCATGATTTACCTACGCTTTTTTATTATTTAATACTATTAAAAAAAGTTTAATATCTTTTAAACAATTAGCTAAATCTAGAAATATTATTTTTACTTTTGACTAGAAAACAATATAATGATTAGAAAAAACAGGCTATCTCAAGATCAATGTCATTAAGTTAAGAAGATAAGAAAGAAGTCATAAGTATAGAATATAAAAAATCTATGCTTATGGCTTTATTTTATGTACACAAAAAAGTACAGTCTTGAAACTGCTTTTCCAAAGGTATATAATAGTCGTGTGTTAGTCAAACCTATAGTTGAAACATACGACTTTTTTGGCAGAAACATGACGTGTGCTGGTTCTTCCTGGTCGGACAGGAAGTATTTCTTTGGCTATCAGGTTCTCAACGGGTGATTTTTTACCCGTTTTTTTGTTTAGAAACCTTCTTATGATATGCGATGCCCTTGTA
>NZ_FOIN01000009.1 GCF_900102365.1 Thomasclavelia cocleata
CCTATGGAAGGTTATAATAGAACTCCTAAAGATTTCAAAAGAAATTCCAGAGGATTAGATAATTTTGAATATGCACGTAGCAGATTGATTTGGGCCAACAGAAAAAACGAATCCATTCTCTCTACTCCAAAATCCAAAAAAGAAGTTTATAAATTTAAAAAATAAAATATAAAAGTATCTAGACGAAATAAAGGGGAACAACCATTTTTGATTGTTCCCTATTGAACTTCTTTATTCATCAGTTTTAGGTTATCCCCTAAAGTGTCCCCTAAATTTCAACAGACTTTTTTTAGCACCCCTAAAGTTGACCCCCAAATAATTTGGCTTTCCCCCTAAATTATTTGGTTACCCCTCTCGCCAAAATTGAGTTTCATCTTGTATGATAATAATAAAATATCACAAAAAACCAATACCATTAATTGATATATTTATTCTTCTGTCAGTAATTTCTTGCTTTTTTCATCTATTCACTGTCAATTTGGTTTAATGGTTCATACTTATTATTTTAGATATCAAATATGATTTTTCTTTATCCCTATTAAGGCATATCATTTCATATAATAATATTTGTATACATATAACATCTATTGTGACTGATTTATAGTTCTTATTTTAACAGTTGTAAATAGTGGAATATATTTTATTCTTTTTTATGGGATGAATGTAATAGTGAATACTGTATTCTATTTTAACAGTTAATACTATTATAATAATAAAAATGGCTAAAATAGTAGAAATAAATTTTTTATAATATTATTAATATATTTTCAACAATATTAATATCCATTTTTGATTATGATATTATTTGATGAGATGTTTGTTTGGAATAAAATTATTATCACTAAAATATTTTTAAAGACAGATATTAAATTTGGTTCTTAATAAAAATTGTATATATTTTCTTGCATTCAGTTAAATAAGTTCTGCTTATTGGTAAATATTCTTGGTCTATTTTAATTGTATTGTATCTAAATTCTTCAACATATTGCCAATTTACGATTATTGATTGATGAATACGAGAAAAATTCTTACTAGTTATTTTTAAAAGAATATTGCTAATAGTATCACGAACTTTATATATTTCATCTGTTGTAAAGAATAAGCAATAGTGTTTATCACTTTTAATATATTTTATGCTATTTACTTGTATATCAATTAAACCAATATCAGTTTTAACAGATATATATGCATTATTAATATCTATTTTATTAATTAGTGATTTAATAACTTTTGAAATAGTACTTTTTAAATATTCTTTTTTAATAAAATAAAATGGATGTACATCAAATGTATCAAATACTCGTTCAATATTATTACTAATAAAAATGATTTTTGTTGTTTTATGATATTTAAGATATTCTTTTGCTAGTTCAATACCATCTTTTGGCATTTCAATTTCTAAAAATAGAACATTATAATATTTGTTAAAATCTAATGTTAATGGATTATCTATTTTTTCAATAATAAAATTAGAAGTATATTTTTGTATTTCATTTTTAATGAAAGAATTAGTAATATCTAACTCTTCATTATTACTATCAATTAATGCAATTATCATGATTATGTTCTCTCCCTATTATTTACTGTATATATTAATATTGTAAGAAAAGGGAGTTTGATTGTCAACTTTTTCTTTTCAATGCAAATATTTTATGAATACTTGGATAATAAATTCAAATATTCTATTTAACTTTAATAAAGTATTAAATAACATATATTATAATAAAAATGTTATTTAATGAATTAAGATAAACAAATACTTTATATGAAATATACTAAAGATACTGATACTATTTTCATATTTATGAAATTGTTAATATTGATTATTCTTTCTGGACCTTATATAACACTTATAATAATTATATACAAGCTTTCTAGATTTGATTTAACTAAACAAGATGGTAAAATTGATGAATTTAAAAGAGTTTCAAATGTATACTGATATGGATTTAGAGCAAATAAATAAGCTAATTTTAGAATTTGAAAAACGAATGAAACAAATAGATTTAATAATTACTAATATAGTTATAAAAGAGATTGAGTAAAGTGATTTTAAGACATATTTTTAAATAAAATGTGTTATTCGTGCCAAAAATATGTCATATGTGCCAGAGACATAGATTTAGTGTTTAGAATATATTAATATGTAAGTAAGATATAGCTATAATATAAACAGATTAAAATAATTTTTAGTATTTTTTGTTCTATTATTGTGTATTTAAAACATTTGTTTAATATATTTGTAAAGGTAATACCATATTTAGAATTTAATGAGCTGTTAAATAAAGGAGAGATATTATTCTAGAAGTTTATTTTTTATTTCAAATTTTATAAGTTAATTATCTGCAATAAAATTTACTAATATAAATTTAAAATTATAAAAACATATCTAACTTTGATGAAGAATGCAAGTCTACAATAATTAATCATAGATAAAGGTTGATAGAAAGGAAAATATATATTATATAGTATGAAAATAAAAAAATATATTTTATATACAATTGTACTAATTGCTGTTATTGTTACTCTAGGAATGACAGAATTTCTGATTAAAGCTTACTATAATCCTAGAGAAAAAAATTTTTATTTATCTACAAAAGGGTGTTTAGTCTATGATTTGGCTGAAAGTGATTATGAAATTATTGAAACAGAAGTAGTAGGGGAGAATCTTGATTATTTATTTAATAATAAAAATGATGTTATTCAAGGTAATATCTTAGTAAATGGATTTAGTATTTTTTCACAAAAAGAAGTATATTATGATTCTAAAAGTTCTTTTGATTATGATAATGGTTTCTTTTATAGTGAATTTTATGATAACTCTATATATACAAGTATAGGGATAGGGAATAAGGAATCAATATGTAAAATAATTGCTGCATCAAAGTCATGGGATATGTTAGTATGTTGCATAGTTATTGATGAAAATGTAGATGATAAAGTAAAACAGGTAATAAAAAAGGATGCGTTATTAGTGATACCAGCTGATAATTTAATTAAAGCTAAGGAACTTATTGATAAAGCAACATCAAATTCAACACACATGGATGATTGGTTAAAAGAGAGGGGAGGATTTTATACTAATAAAAAGGGGGATAGTAATATAAACTAGATGTTTTGGTGCAATGTAATGTATGTAAAAGGGCAGTAAGAGATGTAGATTTTTTTAGAAAATATACAGGTCAAAGGATAATAAGATAAAAAGGTAGTGTTGAAAACCAATAGATGTTTGATTCACACTACCTTCTATAGATATTAATATTGTAAGAAAAGGGAGTTTGATTGTCAACTTTTTCTTTTCAATGCAAATATTTCATGAATACTTGAATAATAAATTTAAATATTCTATTTAACCTTAATAAAGCATTTAATAACATATGTTATAATAAGAAAAGATTAAAGGATTTTATATCAATGAAATGTTATTTAATGAATTAAGATAAACAAATACTTTATATGAGATATGATAAAGAAGCAGATACTATTTTTCATATTTATGTAATTGTTAATATTGATTATTCTTTCTGGACCTTATATAACACTTATAATAATTATATACAAGCTTTCTATATTTACTTTTAAATAAAATGTGCTATTCGTGCCAAAAATATGTCATTCGTGCCAGAGATATAGATTTAGTGTTTAAAATATATTAATATATAAGTAAGATATTGAAATATTTAAAATTATTAAGAGATAATACCATTTTATAATATTTTTTGAATTTATTAATGGATCAAATAAAAAGAGTCTAATTTATGTTTATTTTAGGATTAATCATGTTTGAGAATTCTATTTATGCTGTTGATGCAGGAATAGGGTGTAAAACATCAAGAAATGTTGCTGAAGCAACAATATCTACACCTGATGAAACTTATACAATGTTTATTGTAGGAAAATATACAGGAAGTTCAGATAGATATACTTATATAATGAGATTGCGAGATACAGCTTCGATAAATGGCCCAGTTTTGGCTAGTGGTGGTATTGATGCTGGAAAGAAAGATACTGATGTACATTATAATTATCAATATATATTAAATAATACTAATCATTGTCATACATATATGAAGTATACAAATTAAACCCTAATAAATGCTTTTCCTTAAATGTGAAAAGCATTTTTAAGATAAGTTGTTAAGGTGGTGAAAGAAAATGAAGAAGTTATTAATGGTAGTAGTTATGCTTATTTCTTTTTCATTAGTATATTATACGTTTAATGAAAAAAATATTGATGAGGCATCTAAATTAAATGAATTAAATTTGAGTGTAAAAGCTGATCTGAAATTAAATAACTTTAATGTATATGTATCATTTGAAAATAGTAAATTTACTGATATTTATCAACAGATTGGATTATATGCTAAGGAGAATGATTTAGTAGTTATTGCATTAGATAATACTCTTGATGATGCAGGATTATACACAAATCAAAATTATTATATATATTCTAATCATTCTGATTTGTTAAATGGTATATGTATTGATGTTGATGGTAAAAAAATAGATTTTTCTGATTTAACAGGTAAGCAGTATTATTCTACTCATAATAGTAAAGAAAATGTAGGAAAAATTAAGATATTAAATAATAGTTTTTTTGATAAAATCAAAAGAAAAATAAATATTTATCAATATAATGCTTTAGATAATACAGGATTTGAACAGTTAAAATATTTATATTTAACTATATATAGTAAAGATGATGGTTTTATAAATGATTTGCAAGAATATTTACAAAAAACAGATAATAGTGTTTCTGTATCAAATGAAACACGAGTACATGATGAAGATATTGAGAATAATTATATTTTTGATAATTTAAAAAATGCATTAATAATATTAATAATTATTTTTGTTACAGTTATGTCTACGATTATTATTAGAAAAAATCGCCAGTATATGATTAGAAGAATGATGGGAACATCTTCTATAAAAATAGCTGGATATGAGTTTTTTAGAATAATATTTATATCTCAAATTATTTTTATAATTACTAATTTATTGTCTTATTTTGTTTTATGCCAGGATATTAATAAGGCTACTATTGAATTATTGAAAATGATTTTACCATTTAATATTTATTTTGCTGGAATTTTATTGATTATTTTTCTATTTAACTGGATTTTTATTTATTTGAGCTGTAATTTAAAATATTTAAATAATAAAAATTATTTTCAAAGATTATTTAATATGCAAATGATTATTAAAATAGTTATGATTATCTTTTTAATGACACCATTTATTACTTCATTAAAAGAATCATTACCATATTTAATGAACTATTTGAAAGTTAAAGGTTTAAAAGAAGAAATAACAGACTTATATTTTTTAAATGAAGTACCAGAAAAGAGTAAAGAAATATTTGCATACTATAAAGATGATTGTTATTATGCTGATTTTACAGATTATTTTGCAAATATTAAGGTAGCAGAATTAACTAATGATTATGAAAGTATCTATCCATATCCGTATATTCATGCAAACGAATATTATTTAAGAAATCATAATATTAAAACGTTAGATGGAAAGAAATTTGATTATAATAAGTATCCACATGGGACATTGTTGGTGCCTGAAATGTATAAAGATCAAGATTTATCACGTTATCCATCTAGTGTGGAAATCGTATATATTAAAAATCCTGGAGAGTTTTTAAATTATCATATTGAAGATATTTATTATTTAACAAACCCAATTATTTTATTGGAAACAGAATATTCAATTTTTGAAACAAGGATTACAAATTTAGGAATTAAAACTGATAATGTTAGTGAATTGAAAAAAGAATTAGAAGAATTAAATGGAATAAAGGTTAATATTATCAATGCCAAATATTATTATGATTATTTCATGGATCAAAGTAAATCTGCATTGATTGAGTTTGGAGTTAATTTGGGAATTTATTTAATTGTTTATCTGACTTTAGTATTTCAAAGTATCTTTACTTATTTAGAGGAAAAGGGTAAAGAAATATCAATTAATTATATTTTTGGTTTTTCTAGAATTAAAAGGCATACTAATTTATTTATGCTTAATTTGTTAGCTTATGCAATAATATTATTTGGAAGTTTTAAGCTAAATCTCTCTTTTAATAATCGTATTTTATTTGTAAGTTGTTTTATGTTGATGGAAATAATAATTGAAATAATATGTATAATTTATTTTGAAAATAAAAAAATGGTTAATTGGCTGAAAGGAGAGAAATTATAAAATGAAAGTTATTAAAATAATTAATATGAATAAATCATATCAAGATAATATAATATTTGATAAATTTAATTTTGAAGTTGAAGAAAATACTTTTAATGTTGTAATGGGAGTATCAGGTTCTGGGAAATCAACATTATTAAATATTATTGGTTTACTTGATAAAGCTGATAGTGGGGATGTTATTTTATTTGGTGAAAAAAACATTAAACCATTTTCTAGAAAGGCAGAAAAAATGTTAAGAGAGAAAATAGGTTATCTTTTTCAAAATTTTGCATTAGTTGAAAACGAGACAGTAGAGTATAATCTTAAGTTAGCGCTAGATAATATAAAAGCTGATAAAAAAGAAAAAATAAAAGAAGTACTAAAAGAGGTTCAGTTAGAAGGTTATGAAAATAAGAAAATATACAAATGTTCAGGGGGAGAACAACAAAGAGTAGCAATTGCTAGATTATTATTAAAACAGTGTGATTTAATTTTAGCTGATGAACCCACAGGATCACTTGATGAAAGTAACAGAGAAATAATAATTAAACTATTAAAAAGAATGCAGGATAGTGGTAAAACAATTGTAGTTGTTAGTCATGATCCAGTTTTTAAAGATATTGCTGATCAAATTATATATTTAAATTAGGATGATAGGTATGAAAAAATATAAAGTATTGTTAATAGTGATGGTTATTATTTTAATGATAGTGGGTTTAGTTTATTATCGCAATTATTATGTTAAAGATTTGTTATTGAATCAAAAACCTTATTCATATGAAATTAATCAAGAAGATTCTTCAGAAGTTAGTGTGACAATGTGGCTTGGTGGAGCTGATAAAATGGTTAAATATATTTTTGAAGATGATAGGGCGATACAATATCATTATAGTAATTTGTCTATAAGTATGGATAATGAATTAATTGTTCAAGCAAAGGATAATATTATATTATCAAAAAATGAAGAAGATAGTAAGTTATGGCAGGATTTCAATGATTGGTTGAAAGAGTTAGGAATTAGTAAAAGAGAGTTAATTAAGTTTATTGAAAAGTATTTACAAGAATATAAAGAAGATGGTAAATAAATATATTAATTCCATATTATTTTAATTAATATAGAAAGGACTGTTATAAAAAGGTATTTATTAGTTTTATTGGTTTAGATGTTGATATCTTGCATAATAGTAAAGAGATCTAGCAAAGCAATTTGAGTTTGTAGAATTTAATGATTTTTATATAAAGATCATTATTTTGTGTGTTTAAGTTATACCGATGATAAGTTAGATGGTTTTGGGGTAATGTATAATAAGGATGGTAAAAGATCGGTAAGGGAAGTAGATTTATTTTATAGAGAATATACAGATCAATGGATAATTAAAAAGGGTAGTATTGTAAATGGTTCTTACTAAAAAATGGGTAAATAGGAGATTTTAAATATTATTGAATTAATTGATAATATAAGAAGTCTCCTTTAAAAGTTTACCCTAGAGTAAGAGAGGACCTTATAAATCAATACTGTCTTTTTTTATAAAATGAGAAAATTCTTATTTTATTATTATCATTTTTTAAGCAATAATTATTAAAAAAAGGTTATGATATAGATGGAAAGGAGATATAGATGGAAAAGTTAATAAATTATAAAAAACAAATTATTATTATTGCAATCTTGTTAATAGTCATTGTTATAGGATCTGGTATTTATATTTTACATACAACTTTAAATAATATTAATTATTCAAAAAGTGAGGCTCATGTAGCAGCATTAAAACAATTTCCAGGAACAATCATATCTTCTTCAATAGAATATGAAAATATGAAAATATTTTATGAAATTGAAATAGAGAATCAACAGCAAGATTATATTGAAGTTAGTGTAGATGCTAAAAGTGGAAAAATTATTGGATATGAATATAAGGAGAGGTGAAAATGGCAATATTAATAATTGAAGATGAAAAAAATATGTCAGATTTATTAAAACTTGAACTGACTCATTCAGGTTATCAGTGTGATCAGGCATTTGATGGTGAAAAAGGATTATTAATGGCTTTAAAAAATGATTATGAACTAATTTTGTTAGATCTGATGTTGCCGCGAATAAATGGAATTGAATTATGTCGACGTTTAAGAGAAGTTAAACAGACACCAGTGATTATGTTAACTGCTCGTGATGAAGTAATGGATAAGGTAAATGGACTACAGGTTGGAGCAGATGATTATTTAGCTAAACCATTTGCAATGGAAGAGTTATTAGCTCGAATCAGTGCGTTATTGAGAAGAATAAACATTCAAAAAGCTGAACTTGAGTATAGTTATAGTGATATAAGAATAGATACTAGTAAACGGAAGGTTTATTTTAAGGATAAAGAAATAGTTTTAACAGCAACTGAATTTGATCTATTAACTTTATTAGTTAAAAATGGTGGTAATGTTGTTAGACGAGATATGATTTTAGATGAAGTTTGGGGCTATGATGATGAAGTATCAACTAATGTGGTGGAAGTATATATTCGTTATTTAAGAAATAAAATAGCTGGTATTAAAATTGAAACAGTTCGTGGTGTTGGGTATCGTTTATCATGAAATTAAAATCGTTACGTCAACAATTAATTAGGAGTACTTCAAGTATTATCATGGCAGTAATTATTGTCTTTAGTTTGATTATTCTTCTTTATATGGGATATTATATGTTGATTATTGGTAAAATCTATGCAATGGATGAGAATTTGATTACACCTGTGGCGGGAATTGTTATTTTGTTATTAGGTATTTTAATTGTAGTTGCATTGTTTGCTAGTATAATTTGTAGTGTGATGATTAGTAAAAGATTTCTTAAAACTGTTGATCAATTCACAAAAAATATACAAGAAATTAAAAATAAAGGGTTAAGTCGCCGATTAGTTATTGAGGGAAATGATGAATTAGCTTTATTAGGTAGAGAATTCAATGAAACATTAGATCAGGTTGAGCGCTCTATGATGCAACAAAATCAGTTTGTAAGTGATGCTTCTCATGAATTGAAAACACCACTAGCAATCATAAAAGGTAATCTTGACATGCTTCAACGATGGGGGAAAGATGATCTAACTATTTTAAATAATTCTCTTGAAGTGACAAGTAAGGAAGTTGGACGCTTAGCTCAATTGTGTAATGAATTATTGCATTTAACAAGAGATGTGGATACTAGTTGTGAAGAGCCAGTTGATTTATCTATTGTAATTAAAGATACGATTAGTGATTTTAAAGAAGTTCATCCTGAGTTTGATTTTGATATTTATCTTAATTCAGCTACTAAAATTTGGATTCGTTTTGAACATTTAAAACAACTTTTAATTATTTTGATTGATAATGCTATTAAATATGCTAAAGAAGATAAAGGTAGAATAGAAATATATTATGATGGTATTGAATTAAAAATAAAAGATTATGGTATTGGTATTGCTGAAGAGAAAATCCCATATATATTTGATCGGTTTTATCGAGTGGATGAAGCCCGAAGTCAAAGTAATAATAATTTTGGATTAGGTTTAGCAATAGCTAAAAGAATATGCAGTTATTATGGATATGAAATTAGTGTTGAAAGTATTATTAATGAATATACAATTTTTACAATTATATTTGAGAAGAGGACAGAAAAATGAAAAAAATTATATTATTAGTTTTAATTACAATTGCTTTAGTTGGGTGCAATCAAAAAGTTAATGCTTTAACTATAGAAGAAGCTCAAGAAATTGCTTTAAAAGAAGTCGCAGGAAAGGTTTTAAAAGCTAAGGAAGATAAAGAAGATGGAGTAAGTTACTACGATTTTACAATTATCACAGATACTGAAAAATATGAAGTAGAAATAGATGCAAATAGTGGTAAAGTTTTAAAAATGGAAAAAGATGATGATTATATAAAAATAAATTCTAATCCAGTTGAACCAGCAAATACAAATACATTAATCACTATTGAACAAGCACAGCAGATTGCTTTAGAACGTGTTGGTGAAGGTTATTTAACTAAAAGTGAATTAGATTATGATGATGGTATTAAGAAGTATGAAATAGAAATCAAAAATGGTAATAAAGAATATGAGATTGAAATTAATGCAGATACTGGTGAGATTATTAAGTATGAAGAAGATAATGATTTAAGGGATTGATTAGATCAATTCCTTTTTTTGTTAATAATTAGTTATGAATCTATCATAATTAGACAAAATATTTAAATAAAATATGGTTAAGTAGATAGGTAGTCTTTTAGTTAATTGCATAAATTAGTATTTCATGAATATAGATAGAGTAGATAGTCAATATGGAGGTTAAAAATATGTCAATAAAACCATTGATCTTAGGTGTATCTATTACACTAGGTCTTTTAGCAATAACTGTAACTTTAAGGTTTATTATATATCCTCTTTGGATAATGTGGATTCAAAGAAAAGAAGAATTAGAAAAGGAAGTTATGTTGACAAATGATTATCAAGATAAAACTATAGAAATTAAAATAAATGGTAGAAAATTAATCAACTGATTTTGACTACATAGTAAAATTTTTTACTAAGTATTTTTTGAAAGGAGCATTATTGTGATAGATTTGTTAGTTGATAGTGAAAGCTTTGATATGATAGAAAGAGGTTCAATAAGTCATTTAATTGTTTGTAAAGAAGAAGGAATTCAAATGGGGGATCTTGTATCTTTACATGATGATAATAATAAAGTAAATTGTGTTGTAAAGGTTAATTATATTGATTGTGAGGGGTCTGGAGTAGATGAGAATTATTGTATTTTAAATGTAAAAAAATTATAAAAAAAGCCCTTATTGAAGGGCTTCCCATTCTTCCATTAATTCATTTAAATTATTTTCTAATAAATTAATTTCATCATTGATTTGATTGTACTTTTGATAATCATTTAATACAGATTCATCTTGTAATTGATTATTTAACATATTAATTTGATTTTCTAAGTTAGAAATTTGTGTTTCTACTTTTTTTATTTTATTTTGTTGTTTACGATACAATGCATTTTGTTGTTTCATATTTAAATAATCAACGTTTTCTTTTTTTACAGGCTGATTAATAATTTTATTACTAAAATATGTATCATAATTACCATCATAGCTAATAGCTTTGTTATTAGTGAGTTCAATAACTCTAGTAGCTACTTTATTGATAAAATAGCGGTCATGACTGATAAAGAAAATAGTTCCTTCAAATTGATTTAAAGCATCTTCAAGTACTTCTTTAGATGCTATATCTAAGTGGTTAGTAGGTTCATCAAGAACTAAAAAATTAGCCTGTTTTAATAAGATTTCTGTTAAAACAACTCGTCCTTTTTCACCACCAGATAAAAGAGAGATTTCTTTAAAAACATCATCGCTTTTAAAATTAAATAAAGCTAAACTGTTACGGATTTCAGTATTAGTCATTTTAGGAAAGTTATCACTGATTTCATCAAAAATTGTTTTATTCATTGATAGTGTTTGATGTTCTTGATCATAATATGCTAAATCTACTTTACTGCCAAACTTTATTTTTCCTTGATAAGGAAGAAGGTCATTTAAAATGGTTCTAAATAAAGTTGTTTTACCAATTCCATTATCTCCTACAAGAGCAACACGTTCTTGTTTTTTTATATCAATATTAATATTCTTAAATAATATTTCATCAAATTTTACAGCTAAATCTTCTATTTTTAGAATATCAAATCCTGCTTCTCTTTTAGGTTTAAAACTAATTGTAATAGTATCAGGTAGATTTTCTGGACGTTCAATACGTTCAATTTTTGCTAATTGTTTTTCTTTAGATTCAGCTCTTTTTACTTGTTTTTCACGATTATATGATTTTAAAGTATCAATACTTTCTTGAATTCTTTTAATCTCCTTTTGTTGATTTAAATAATGCTTTAAGTCAACTGCTCGTTGTTTCTTTTTTAAAAGAGAATATTCATCATATTTACATTTATATGTTTTAGATTTCCCATTTTCAATTTCAACTATTTTATTTGAAACCTGATCAATAAAATAACGATCATGGCTAACAATTATAACTGCATGGGGATAGTTTTTTAAATATCCCTCTAAAAAATTAATTGCCATACTATCAAGGTGATTAGTAGGTTCATCAAGTAACAATAATTTTGGTTCTTGTAATAGCATTTTAGCTAGTGCTAATCTTGTTTTCTGTCCACCAGACAACATAGATACTTTATAGTTTAGCTCTTCTTTACTAAATCCTAAGCCTTTTAAGACACCAGTTAATTTACTTGGATAACTATAACCATCACATTCTTGAAATTCATGTGATAACCTGTCATATTCATTTAATATTTTTTCACTATGATCATATGACATTAAAGCTTCTAATTCATGTAGTCTATTTTCTATAGCAATTAATGGCGCAAATACATCTAAACCGATTTCATATACAGTTTTATCCATTTTCAAATCGTGCTGTTGTTTTAAATATCCCAAAGATAATTCTTTATTACAAAAAAGATTACCATTATCATATTCTTCTTCACCAGAAATAATTTTGAGTATTGTAGTTTTTCCGGCTCCATTGACGCCGATAATTGCGACTTTATCATGATCATCAATTTTAAAAGTTATGTCTTTTAATAAGGGAATTCCTTGAAAAGATTTTGTTATATTTGAACATTCAATTAACATTTTTATCACCGCATGTATTTTAACATATTTTTAGAGTTATTAATATGTAAATTTAATAGTTGTAATAATAATGTTTCATTTTTAGAACATTTTATGTGAAATTTCAATCAAAGGGTTGTAATAAGGATTGTTTTTTTGTATAATTGTATGCAATATAAGAAGATGGGGGTATACCGCAATGGGTATGAATTTAGCATATAAAATTTTAAGCAGTAAACTTAAAGATGGAGAACTTATTCCTGGTCAACAAATTGGAATTCAAATTGATCAAACATTGACACAAGATTCTACAGGAACTATGGCATATCTTCAATTAGAGGCAATGAATATCAAACATGTTGCAGTTGAAAAAGCAGTAGCATATATAGATCATAATATGTTACAAACAGGATTTGAAAATATGGATGATCACGAATTTATTCGCAGTGTGGCGAAAAAACATGGAATTGTTTTTTCAAAACCAGGAAATGGTGTTTGCCATCAATTACAATTAGAAAACTTTTCAAAACCAGGGAAAACTTTGGTTGGTTCTGATTCTCATACACCTACTTGTGGCGCAATGGGAATGATTGCTATTGGGGCAGGGGGACTAGATGTCGCTGTAGCAATGGCAACTGGTAAATATTATTTACAGTGCCCTAGTGTAGTTAAAGTTAATTTAACTGGTAAAAAAGCACCATGGGTAAGTGCTAAAGATATTATTTTATATATTTTACAGCAATTAACCGTTAAAGGTGGCGTTAATAAAATTATTGAATATACAGGAGAAGGAATTGCTTCATTATCACTTACTGATCGTGCAACGATTTGTAACATGGGAGCTGAGCTTGGAGCTACTACATCAGTTTTTCCAACTGATGAAAGAACAAAAGAATACTTAGTACAACAGGGACGTGAGGAAGATTATATTGAAATGAAAGCAGATGAAGATGCTGCATATGATCAAGAGTTAGATGTTGATTTAAGTAAACTGGTACCAATGACAGCTAAACCTCATAGTCCAGATGCAGTAGTACCTGTAAAAGAACTTGAAGGAATGAAAGTAAATCAGGTAGTAATTGGAAGTTGTACTAATTCATCATTTGCTGATATGATGAAAGCTGCCAAGATTTTAAAAGGGCGTAAAGTTGCTAATCATGTTTCTTTAGTAATTGCGCCAGGATCAAGTTCAATTCTAGCAATGCTTTCACAAAATGGAGCATTAGCTGACATGGTTCAGGCAGGAGCTAGAATTCTTGAATGTGGTTGTGGACCATGTATTGGAATGGGACAGGCACCACTTTCTAAAGGAGTATCTTTAAGAACGATCAACCGTAATTTTAAAGGACGTTCAGGAACTAATGATGCTAGTGTGTATTTAGTATCACCTGAAATCGCAGCTTTAAGTGCGATTAAAGGATATATGTCAGAAGAATTTAAGGATGATATGTATTTAGATGAAGTACCTAATACACCATTTGTTAAAAATAGAAATTTCTTTATTGATGAATATGATGAAAATAATGAAGTATATATGGGTCCAAATATTAAACCAGTTCCTCGTGGTGATAAGATTAGCGATGAGATTAGTGGTAAAGTGGTTTTAAAAGTTGGAGATAATATTTCAACTGATCATATTGTTCCTTCAGATAGCAAATTATTACCATATCGTTCAAATGTTCCGCATTTAGCTAAATTCTCATTTAGTAAAGTTGATCCAGAATTTTATGATCGAGCAATTGCTAATGATGGTGGTTTTATTGTTGGAGGAGATAATTATGGTCAAGGAAGTTCGAGGGAACATGCTGCATTAGTGCCAAATTATTTAAAAATTAAAGCAATTTTTGCTGTATCTTTTGCAAGAATTCATCGTTCAAATTTAATTAATAATGGTATATTACCATTAGTTATTGAGGCAAAGGATCAAGATTTCTTTAATGATCAAGATAATTATAAAATTGTAAATATTAAAGAAGTTGTTGATCATAATGGCAAGGTAAAAGTGATTAATGAGACTACTAATGAATCAATTGAGGCATCATTAACATTATCACCTCGTGAAAAGGTTATGATCAATTATGGTGGTTTATTAAATGCAATTAAAGAACTAGGAGGGGAATTTTAATGAAGGCTGTATTGATTCCAGGTGATGGAATAGGTAAAGAAATATCTAAAAGTGTAGTTGATATTACTAAAGCGATGAATCTTGATATTGAGTGGGTAGAATATCAGGCAGGTGCTGAATATGCAACAAAGACAAAAGAGGTTTTTGAACCTGGTTTAGTAGATGCAATTAAAGAGTATAAATGGGCATTAAAAGGGCCTACAGCTACGCCAATAGGAACAGGATTTAGAAGTGTTAATGTAGCATTGCGTCAGCAATTTGCAACTTATGCAAATGTTCGGCCAATCAAATCTTTTAAAGGAATTAATTCCCGTTATGAAGATATTGATTTAGTTATGATTCGTGAAAATACAGAAGATTTGTATAAAGGGATTGAATATATGATCAATCCAAATATGGCAAATGGAATCAAATTGATTACTCGTGAGGCAAGTGAAAAGATTTGTCGTTATGCTTTTGATTATGCTAAAAATAATGGTCGTAAAAAAGTTACTGCTGTTCATAAAGCAAATATTATGAAATATACAGATGGTTTATTTTTAGAGGCTTTTAGAGAGGTTGCCAAAGAATATCCAGAAATCGAACCACAAGAAGTTATTGTTGATAATATGTGTATGCAATTGGTAATTCGTCCAGAAACTTTTGATGTATTAGTAGCTCCAAATTTATATGGTGATATTGTTTCTGATTTATGTGCAGGTTTAGTTGGTGGTTTAGGATTTGCACCTAGTGGAAATATTGGTGATGAATATCGAATTTATGAAGCTGTTCATGGTAGCGCACCAGATATTGCTGGTAAAGGTATTGCTAATCCAAGTGCATTATTATTAGCTTTTGTATTGATGTTAGAAGCACTAGGAAAATTAGATGATGCAAATAGATTGAAAGCTGCATTAGCTGCTGTAGTAGAAGAAGGTGTTACAATCACTCCAGATATTGGTGGAAATGCTTCTACTGAGGAATTTACAGCTGCAATCATTAGAAAGTTAGGGTAAATTATGACAAAGAACTTATTAGAAAACACAGGACATGGGTCATTAGGAAATAAAATTTTTACCGTACTTCGTGATAAAATTTTAAATGAGGAATACACACAAGGTCAAAAACTTAATGAAGTTGCTTTATCTAAAGAGTTAAATATTTCTAGAACACCGATTCGTGAAGCTTTAAAGCAATTAGAATTAGAAGGTTTAGTAAAAAGTATTCCTAATAAAGGTGTTTATGTTTTAGGATTTTCACATCGTGATATTGATGATATGCTTGAAATTCGTTATGCATTAGAAGGATTAGCGATTCAATTTGCGATAGAGAGAATAAATGATGAAGAATTAAAAAAGATTAAAGAAGTATATGATTTAATGGAATTTTATGCTGTAAAAGGAGATCAGGAGAGGTTTAATGAAGTTAATATAGCTTTTCATGAGGCAATTTATCGTTGTACTCAATCAAAATATTTTGAACAATTGCTAACAGATATAAATTATTATATTCATGTAACTTCTAGGCATTCAATTCGTCAACCAGATCGCTTAGTATCGGCAGCTAAGGAGCATCGTGAAATATATGAAGCGATTTTAGCTCGTGATAAAGAACTAGCTAAAGAAAAGATTCAACATCATATTAGAAAAACACAGATGTTAGTAAGAAATTACTATGAGAAAAAAAATAAATCAGAGGATAAAGGCTAAATGGCCTTTTCTTTTTGTATATGTTATATTACAAAGTTTAAAAAGTAGTAAACTAGACCTAAGAATAATAGTAATATTATTTCCTTTATGAATTAGGATTTAATATAAATCTATTATTTTACCTAAAGAGATTATGGTATAAACTTTTAATATATATTATAATTAAAATACAAAATAAAATATCTAGGGGTGAGAAAATGAATCCACAAGCGTATAAGTTACAATATACTAAATTAAAAGATAGCAAAGTATTTAGGGATGCCATACATAACTATATTCATGTTGATCAACCAGTTATATTAGAACTAATTAATTCAAAAGAGATGCAGCGTTTAAGAAGGATCAAACAGTTAGGTGGGACTCATCAAGTTTATCAGAGTGCAGAACATTCAAGATTTTGTCATTCACTAGGGGTTTATTTTATTGTACGAAAAATGATTTTTAATAGTGATATTGGTGAATATATTAATGATTATGATAAACTGACAGTTATGTGTGCAGCTTTATTACATGATATTGGTCATGGTCCATTTTCACATTGTTTTGAAGGAGTATTTAGCTTAAACCATGAAGATTTTACAATTAAGATCATTAATGGAGATAGTGAAGTTAATCATATATTAGAGAATTTTGATTCTGGATTTTCTAAAAAAGTAAGTAGTATTATTGAAAAGAAGCATCCTAATAAAATATTAATTCAAATGATATCAAGTCAATTAGATGCTGATAGAATGGATTATTTATTAAGGGATTCATATTTTACAGGAACAACTTATGGTCATTTTGATTTATATCGGATTTTAAGAGTGATGAAAGTGGTAAATAATAAGATTGTGTATAAATATTCTGGTGTTCAAGCAATAGAAAATTATATTTTAGCTCGGTATCATATGTATTGGCAAGTATATTATCATCCCACATCAAGAAGTTATGAGCAGTTATTAATTAGTATTTTTAGAAGAATGAAGGATCTTTATATTAAAGGATATGAGTTTGGGGATATTCGTTATTTAATGCCTTTTTTAGAAGATAGAGTAGATGAAGTAGCATATACTAAGTTAGATGAAAATATAGTGTTATATTATTTTAGAATACAAAGTGAAGGAAAAGATAAAATTTTAGCTGATTTATGTAATCGTTTTTTAAATCGTAAATTATTTTTGTATCATGATTTAAGAAGTAATGAAGAAAAGTTAAAATTAATGGAATTTTATTGTCAAAAGGGGTTTGATCCACGCTATTATGTAGTTAGTGATGATCAAAGTCAGATTCCTTATTTGTATTATAATAATGGAAGTGAAATAGGGGAGATAGAGATATTGGTAAACCGAGAATTAAAGGTTTTACCTGAAGTGTCAGAGATTGTTGGGGCAATAACTAATTCTACTAAAAATAAAATTGATCATAAAATATTTTATCCGGAATTATAGTAATTCCGGATTATTCTTTCTTAAACCAATAAATTATTCCATTTTCATCAAAGTCCCCTGTAAGGGGATTAATTGCAATTGCTTGAATGTTTTTAGTAGGCTGATACCAAGTAACATCCTTATTTTCATTGGTATAGTTTAAAACATCAACGACTGTTTTTTTAGCAACTGTCTTATCATTAGTACTTTTCATTTTTCGATTATCATCGTAACCTACCCAGCTAGCTACTAAAATATTAGGATTATAAGCAACAGCAAGATTATCAAAATCTGTACTTCCTGTTTTACAGGCATTAATGTTATCTAATTGATATGCAGCCATCGTTGCTTGAAGGTAGGTACTATATGTACTATCAAAAGTTGCTGTTAAAAGTTGTGATAGTTCTAAACAGGTATCTTGATTTAACATTTGTTTATCTTCAGCTTTGTGCTGATATAAAATATCGCCTTCATTATTAGTGATTTTTTCAATTGTATATACATGGTTATATATACCTTCACTAGCCAAAGTATTATACATATTAGCTAAATTATAGATATTGGTATTAACTGTACCTAGAGCTAATGAAGCATTTGATTTAACATTTTTAATATCAAACTTTTTAATTAATGAAGCAAGATTATCTGTGCCTAAAAATAAATGAGTTTTAACTGCAAAAATATTATCAGATACTGCAATTGCTTGTGCTAAAGTAATATCTTTATAAGCATATTTATTATTGTAATTACTTGGACTATAAGTAGTGTTATCTTCTAGTTTAAAAGTTGTTGGTTCATCTAAAAAGGTAGTAGATGGAGTAAAGCCATTTTCTAATGCAAGGTAGTATAACAAGGGTTTAACAGTACTGCCGATTTGGCGATTTGATTTAGTAGCACGATTAAATTGTGAAATAGTATAGTCTTTACCACCAATCAAGGCAAGTATTTTACTTGTATAAGGTTCTACGACAATACTAGATGTCTCTACTTCACTATCTTTTGTATAATCTTTAGCACTTTTTTCAAGTACTTTTTGATATCCTTGATTAAAGGTAGTATAAACATTTAATCCTTGATTTAAGTAAGTATTGTTATAATATCCTAATTCTTCTAATTCATCTATGACAGTATCTTTATAAAAATTATTAGCTAGATTATCATTAATTTTATGTTCTGTTGCTAAATTAAGATCACTTTTTAATACCTGCTGTTTTTGCTGATTATTAATTTTATTACAATCAATTAGAGCGTTTAAGACAATAGTTTGTCTTTTACGAGCTGCCTTTTGATCATTAAGAGGAGAAAAGTATGTTGGTCCATTAACAACACCTGCTAACATACTGCTTTCATTCAAATCTAGTTCTTTAGCACTCTTACCATAAAAGTATTGTGCTGCATTTTCAATTCCATATATCCCATGGCCAAAATAGACGTTATTAATATAACCTTCTAAGATATCATCCTTGTTAAGATGTGTTTCTAATTGCATTGTTAGAAATGCTTCTTTAAATTTTCTAGACCATGATTTTTCATTAGTTAAATATAATAAGCGAGCATATTGTTGAGTAATTGTACTTGCCCCTTGTGATTTTTTTTGATTGGTTAAGTTTACTTTTATAGCACGCATAATTCCAATTGGATCAAATCCACGATGCTCATAAAAACGCTGATCTTCAATAGCAACAATACTATCTATAAAATATTTACTAACATTATCTAATGTTACATAATGACCTGTATAATCATTGATTGACTGATAATATATTTCCTGGTTATCATCATATAGTTTTAAATATCGATTTTTATTTAAATCTGGTGCTCCCATAGAGTAAGCAATAATGTAGAATGACAAAAGTATACCGGCTAAACTAGCTAAAATAGTTATAAATATTTTTATTAATTTTTTCATTATCTCACCAAAAGTATTCTTGACGGATTTGTGTTATAATATGCACGGTGATATAATGAAAAAAGTAATTAAAGTTAAATATCGTAATATTTTTAAATATGAAGATCATCAAGAGGTAATTAAGTTTGATGAAAAAGGTTATTTAGAAGAAAGTGGGAATCATAAAATAATTAGTTTTATGACCGATAAATTAATTAGAATTGAAATTAAAGCAAATGAAATTATTTTATATAATGGAAATAGTATTTTACGGTTGATTTCAGGAAGAGATGTTTTAAATCAATATCAAACTGATTATGGTGAAATCTCATTAAGGACACGACTTATATATTATGAAATTGGCAATACTATTAAAATAAAGTATGAATTATATGATGGTCCTAATTTGATTAGCCAGGTATATATGATGCTTTCTTATATGATATTGGAGAATTGAAATGAAGTTATTAAAGTTTTTATCTAATCGAATAGTTGTATCAATTATTTTAATTGTTATTCAAATGATTTGGATTGCATCATTTATGCATTTTCTTTTCATTGATTCAAGTACTTTACGCTGGTTATTTATTGCTTTAAGTATGTTTGTTACTTTATATATAATAAATAATGATGATGATGATCCTGGGTATAAGATTATTTGGTTGATTCCAATATTGTCTTTTCCAGTTTTTGGTGGTTTATTGTATGTTGTTTTTGGTAATAAGAAACCAGCTAAAGGATTACAGACTGCCTTTGATAAGCAAAATGAAGCGGTTAGCCCTTATATATATCCTAATAATATAATAGATGAAATATCTGATCCAATTATAAAAGGACAAGTTAATTATTTAGTAAATGAAAAGTTTCCTGTTTATAATAATAGTAAGATCAAATATTATTCATTAGGTGATGATGCTTATCCAGATTTATTAGTGGAACTAGCAAAAGCTAAGCACTTTATTTTTATGGAATACTTTATTGTTGAAGAAGGGAAAATGTTTGATGCTGTTTTAAATATCTTGAAACAAAAAGTTAAAGAAGGCGTTGAGGTACGTTTTATGTATGATGATGTAGGTTCATTAACAATGCTTCCTTTTAGATATTATCGAGAACTAGAAAATTATGGAATTAAATGTATTGCATTTAATCATTTTGTTCCTTTTCTTTCAGCGGTAATGAATACACGTGATCATCGGAAAATAACTGTTATTGATGGAAATGTTGGTTTTAGTGGAGGATTTAATTTGGCTGATGAATATATTAACGCTAAAGTTAAGTATGGTCATTGGAAAGATACTGGTGTAATGATACAAGGAGAAGCAGTCTGGAATTTAACATTAATGTTTTTGACAACATGGAATGCTTCTTTAAAAACATATGAAGATTATGATAAATATCATCCTCGTCATTATCCAATGCATGTCTTAAAGCCAACAGGCTTTATACTACCTTATGGAGATTCACCTCTTGATAATAAACCAGTTGGTAAGAATGTTTATTTGAATATGATAAACCAGGCTCAAAAATATATATATATTGATACACCATATTTAATTATCAATGATGAATTAAAAAATGCTCTTTGTTTGGCAGTTCAACGTGGAGTAGATGTAAGAATTGTGACACCAGGAATACCTGATAAAAAGATTGTATTTAAGGTAACACGTTCTTATTATGAACCTTTAGTAAAGGGTGGGGTAAAAATTTATGAATATACTCCAGGATTTATTCATGCTAAAAACTTTGTAAGTGATGATAAAGTTGCAACAGTAGGAACGATAAATATGGATTATCGTAGTTTATATTTACATTTTGAATGTGGGGTATATATGTATGATGTACCTGCAATTAGAGATATTAAACAAGATTTTTTAAGGACGATTGCTTTAAGTAAAGAGATAACAGAGGATACTGTAAGAAGGGGAAAATTTAGGGGCTGGTTAGAAGGAATTCTTAGGTTATTTGCTCCATTGTTGTAATCAAGGAAGTTAGATGATAAAGAAACTTAAATTGTCGTATTTTAAGATATGAACTATTTGGATAAATTACTTTAAAAACATTGACTTAATAAGGGTTTAATGGTAATTTAATTAAGATATGTGGTAAAAACGTAAGGAGGACAATAATGGCAATTAATAAGATAGAAACAACTTTAAAAAGTGTGTTAAAAGAAGCGATTATTACATGTGGATTTGTTGAAGAATATGATCAAGAAAATATCACGATTGAAATACCTAAGGATAAGTCACATGGTGATTATTCAACTAATTTAGCAATGCAGTTGACAAAGTTATTAAAAAGAAATCCTCGTGAAATAGCTAATACAATAGTTGAGTCATTAAATAAAAAAGCTGCCAATATTGAAAAAGTAGAAATTGCAGGACCAGGATTTATCAATTTATTTTTAGCTAAAGATGCAATGACTTCAATCATTAAAGAAGTTTTAGAAGAAAAAGAAAACTATGGGAAAACAAAATATGGTAATGGTATTAAATATAATGTTGAATTTGTTTCTGCAAATCCAACAGGAGATCTTCATTTAGGACATGCAAAAGGGGCTGCAGTAGGTGATAGTATTTGTAGAATCATGGATGCTGCAGGTTATGATGTGACAAGGGAATATTATATAAATGATGCAGGAAATCAAATTCATAATTTAGCATTATCATTATATGCACGCTATAAGCAGGCGTTTGATCAAGAAGCAGTAATGCCTGAAGATGGATATCATGGTAAAGATATAATTGATATTGCAAATAAGATTAAAGAAACTGATGGGGATAAATATTTAAATTTATCCAAAAAAGAGGCAATTGCGTTTTTTAGAGCTAAAGGAACTGAATATGAATTACAAAAAATAAAAGATATATTAAATGAATTTAGAGTTTCATTTGATATATGGTTTTCTGAGACTTCTTTATATGAAGAAAATAGAGTCATTCCGACAATTGAAAAACTTAAACAAGCTGGTTATACTTATGAAGAAGATGGAGCTTTATGGTTTAAGTCAACTGAATTTGGTGATGATAAAGATCGGGTTTTAATTAAGGGAGATGGTTCATATACTTATTTAACACCTGATATTGCTTATCATTTAAATAAATTAGATCGTGGTTATGAATATCTAGTTGATTTATTAGGGGCTGATCATCATGGTTATATTAATCGAATGAAAGCTGCGATTCAAGCATTAGGATACAATGCTGATCAATTAAATATTGACATTATTCAAATGGTTAGAATGATGAATGATGGAGAACCAGTAAAAATGTCAAAGAGAACAGGAAATGCTGTGACAATCAAAGATTTAATTGAGGAAATTGGGGTTGATGCAACACGTTATTTCTTTGTTTCTAAAGCAGCTAATACACCATTTGACTTTGATATTGGTTTAGCGAAATCTAAATCAAATGAAAATCCAGTTTATTATGCTCAGTATGCCCATGCAAGAATGTGCTCGATTAAAGCCCAAGCTGCTAAAGCAAATGTAACATATAGTCAAAACTATGATTTATTAATTAATAATAAAGAAATTGAATTAGTTAAACATATTAATGAATTTAGAGCTACAATAATTGATGGAGCAGTTAATCGGGCTCCACATAAAATTGCTAACTATGTACAAAGATTAGCGCAATTATTTCATAGTTTTTATAATGAATGTTATGTTATTGATGAAAATAATTTAGAATTAAGTGGGCAAAGATTAGCTTTAGTTGAAGCTACAAGAATTACTATGGCTAATGCTTTAAGTTTAATTGGGGTAAGTGCCCCAGAAAAAATGTAGGAGGAGTATGGAAATGGATAGTATGAATAAGTATTATAATATGTCTATGGTTGATGTGGCATATGAGTTGATGTCTAAAAAGAAATCAGCTGTTAATTTTTATAAATTATGGGAAGAAGTTTGTCAAATGAAGAAATTTGATGATGTGCAAAAAGATGATAAAGAATCATTATTTTATACTAATATTACATTAGATGGACGTTTTATAACAGTTGGTGAAAATAATTGGGATTTGAGAAGTCGTCATAAATTTAGTGATGTTCATATTGATATGAATGATATTTATGCGGATGATGAAGAAGAAGCTTCTGAAGAATTAGAAGAAGATGTTGATTCAACAATTGAAGATGATTATAATTAAGCAAGACATTTAGTTTTGCTTTTTTATAAGTGTGGAGTATAAAATGATTAGAAAAGTAACAAAAAGTGATTATGAAACAATTACTAGATTATTAATTAAAGCATTTAAAAATCCCCCTTGGAATGAAGAATGGGATTATCATCGAGCACTTCAAAGAGTAGAACAGTTAGATGATGGTAAACATACAAGATGTTATGTTTATTTGATTGATAATAAAATAGCTGGAGTAATGTGTGGAAAAATAGTAACATATATTAAAAGTGTAGATTTGATGATTGAAGATTTTTATGTGGATCCTGAGTATCAAAGAATGGGGATTGGACATAAAATGATGATTTTATTAGAAAAAGAGTTAGATGAAGTTGATAACTTTACGTTATTAACAGGGAAAAATTTTTATAGTGTTAATTTTTATCAAAAAAATGGTTTTTCAATAAAAGATGAAGTTGTTTTTATGAATAAAAAATTAAATAATTCATAGAATGCATTGACAAATTTTTTAGATGATTTATTATAAGGTAAGTTAGAGAAGGGAAATATGGTATGCTAAATAGATTTAAGGGAATTAAATTAAAGTGGTATCATTTTGTGGTTTTTTGGTTGCCAGGAGGAATGTTCTGGTTATCATGCTTGATAGCTTATCAATATAAAAATACTAAAGTAATATAAAAGACATCAATTATATTTGGTGTCTTTTATATTATTTCATCAATTAAGCCATAATTTAATGCTTCATCGGGTTCTAAAAAATGATCACGATCTGTATCAACAACTATTTTATTTAGTGGCTGATTTGTATTTTGACTTAAAAGTTTATTTAATTTTTCTTTTTGTTTTAAAATACGTTTAGCACTGATTTCTATATCACTTGCTTGGCCTTCAAAAGCACCTAATGGCTGATGGATCATAATTTCACTATTTGGTAGACTACAGCGCTTTCCTTTTACTCCAGCACTAAGTAAAAAAGCAGCCATGCTTGCAGCCATTCCTATTACAATAGTGGAAACATCGCATTTAATAAAATTCATGGTATCATAAATGGCCATTCCAGCATTAATACTACCTCCTGGCGAATTTATATACATGAAAATGTCAGCATTACTATCAATAGACTCTAAATATAGAAGCTGAGCAACGATACTGCTTGCCATTTTATCATCAATGGTACCTGTTAATAAAATAATTCGATCTTCTAAAAGTCGTGAGTAAATGTCATATGCATATTCACGCTGGTTTGTTTTTTCAATTACTGTAGGAACTAAATGCATTATCTTACCTCCATATTTAAGTATAGTGATTTAAATAATAATTATTCATTTTCTCTTTTATTTAGTTAAATTGAGTTTATGATAAGGTGCAAAAAAAGTAATATAAAAGATATGTATGTAGATATAAGGAAATTTAGTTTTATTTTTTAAATATTTTTTAATGAAACCCATTACATTAGTTGCTTTTCTTAGCTTTCTGGAATATAATATGTTCATAAAGAACATTCAAGGAGGAATAAAAAGAATGGCAGTAAAAGTAGCAATTAATGGATTTGGACGCATTGGACGTCTTGCATTCAGACAAATGTTTGGTGCTGAAGGATATGAAGTTGTAGCAATCAACGATTTAACTGATCCAAAAATGTTAGCGCATTTATTAAAATATGATTCAGCACAAGGTAGATATGCATTAGCTGATAAAGTTGTAGCTGGTGAAGATTCTATCACTGTTGATGGAAAAGAAATTAAAATTTATAGTGAAGCAGACGCTTCTAAATTACCTTGGGGAGAAATCGGTGTAGATGTAGTATTAGAATGTACTGGTTTCTATGTATCTAAGGCTAAATCTCAAGCACATATTGATGCTGGGGCTAAAAAAGTTGTTATCTCTGCTCCTGCAGGAAATGACTTACCAACAGTTGTATTTGGTGTAAATGAAAACATCTTAACTGCTGATGATACTATTATCTCTGCAGCATCTTGTACAACTAACTGTTTAGCACCTATGGCTAATGCTTTAAATAATTTAGCTCCAATTAAATCTGGTATCATGTTAACAGTTCATGCTTATACTGGTGACCAAATGGTATTAGATGGACCTCATAGAAAAGGTGATTTAAGAAGAGCTCGTGCAGCTGCAGTAAATATTGTACCTAACTCAACTGGTGCAGCTAAAGCTATCGGATTAGTAATCCCTGAATTAAATGGAAAATTAATTGGTTCAGCTCAACGTGTACCTGTTCCAACTGGATCAACTACAATTTTAACTTCTGTTGTTGAAGGTGAAGTTACAGTTGATGAAGTAAATGCAGCTATGAAAGCAGCAGCAACTCCTTCATTTGGATACACTGAAGAACAATTAGTATCTTCTGATATTATCGGAATTACTTATGGATCATTATTTGATGCAACTCAAACAATGGTTAAACCATTAGATAACGGAACTACTGAAGTTCAAACAGTTGCTTGGTATGATAACGAAAATTCATATACTTCTAACATGGTTAGAACAATCAAATATTTCGCTGAATTATCTAAATAATTAATTGAAACTTAATGCAAAGACTAGTCGTTGACTAGTCTTTTTCGTTAGTTTATTTATATTAAATTGTGTATTCTTATATAAGTATAAAAAATATATGAAATAATATTTGTGAAAAATAACATCATATAAATAATTTTAATATTAAAAATATAATAAATTCTTTTTATATTGAAAAGTACTATTTGTAAGTGCTATACTTTGAATAGAAGAAGTCTACTTTTTAACAGGAAAATTACTAGGCAAGTAAAATACAATCATGATAGTAATAGATACTGCATATTTTTAAGTTTTTAGTGGAAATAACTATAAATTGATTTAAAAAGGTTAAATTGGTAAAGATAATGGATCTTTATAAGCTGTTATATAATTATCGGGAATTTATATGAACATATCTTGGTATTATTGGTGTTTATAACATTTTTATGTGATAATAACTGAAATCGTCATAAATCTGAAATAATCTTAGAAATTTTATTATAAATGATTTAATTCGTTGTAGTTGTCTAGTATAGAGTGGTTAATATATTGTTTTGTTAGCTATACTTTGATTTACTGTGAGATAAAAAGTTTTGATTTTAAATGTATATTAGGTGCATAAGAAAGGAACTAATTTTTATGAAAAAAGTGAAATTAATTTTTACATTTTTAATTGTTGTAACAATACTCACTAGTTATTTTGCAGTTACAGCGCCATCTGTATTTGCTAAGAAGGCAGAGGTAACTGAAGATTCAGGGATATTTCAGCAAGTGAATATTGATGGAGTAAAAGCAGATGTATATTCGTATACTGCACCTGTCATCAATAATCCTGCCCCTATGATGACACCTGTTATTTTTGTGTATAGCAATCATGGATATCAAAACCAGGATGATGCGTATGTTGCATTAGTTGATATGGGACTAAAAGAAATTGCAGATACAGCAAGAGGAGGAGTATTTTTGTTATCACCTGAAAATGGTGACAGCTGGAGTGAAGAGGATGTAACTGCATATTGGAATATTATTGCAAAAATCACAAAAAGTAGTGCGATTGAAGAATTAGGATATTTTACATATACTAATTTAGTTTATGCAATTGGAGAAGGAAATGGAGCAACATTTATTCATAATGTCTTATCTCAAAATGCAAATAGAATTGCTGGTGTTGCAACATTTGGTGGAGAAATTGATAATCCAGAAAACTTAATGGCTTTACCAGCATATTTGGTGGGAGCAAATGATGATGTTATTAATTTCTATAAATCAATTAATGAAGCAACTGAGGAAACAATGATAGGTGAAAACCAATGTTTCTATAATTCTACATTAGATGTAAAAAAAGTTATTATTAATGAATTGGCTGATACAAGATTTAATAAAGAGTTAATTAAAGATGCATGGGTAAACTTATTAAGAAAAACTACTAGAAATGTTATTGAAGAATGTATCTGGTATATAGATGCTATATTGGGACGTCAATCTCAAGAAATATTTACTTTGATGGATAGAGCTGTATATTCAGAAGAAAAATTAATATTTAATGAAATTAACTATGTAATGGATCAATCGGGGTATTTTGAATGGGTTCCAGAGGAAGCTTTAACAGAAGATAATACTAAAACATATCCTTTAGTTGTGACTTTCCATGGTTCTGGAGATCATCCAGTATTTGAAGCAGAAAGCCAAGGCTGGGTTAAATTAGCAGGAAAAGAACGATTTATTGTTATTGCACCTGGAAACAATGCTGGTGCTGGTGCACAAAAAGCTTTAATTGAAGAGGTATGTGCTAAATATCCTGTAGATAAATCTAGAATTTATTGTACTGGATTTTCAATGGGTGGTGTTGAAGCTGAAAAAATGGTTAATGAATATCCAGAATTATTTGCAGCTGTTGCACCAATGGCAGCTTTCCCTGAAATTACTTATTCTGGAAATGTTCAATTACCGATTTTCTATGGACTTGGGGAAAAAGATATATTTATGACTCGTCCTACTGATTTTTCTGGTGCTGGAGATATTCAGTATACTGGGGAATCATTTATGGATCCGGAAATTGTCAGTCGTGTTATTAATCCCGCTTTAAGAATTAATGGTATTGATAAGCAGGTTGATTCTAGTAATTTAAATTTTGTAAAATATCCATTTGTTGGATTTGATATAGAGGCACTAGCCAGTGAAACTAAAACAATCACTACAAAACATGGTATACAAGAAACTATTTCAGATTTTAAAAATGATGCTGATGTAACTGTTTTTAAATATGTTACTGTAGCTGACTATGATCATAATCATTATGAAGGCTGGGCAGAACAAATTTGGAATTTCTTTAAACCGTTCTCTAGAAATACAGAAACAAATGAATTAATTATTTCAACAGAAGGAAACCAAGTTGAAACAAATAAAACAGCATTAGCTATTGCTATAGAAATGGCAGAAAATGCAAGTTTAGAAAATGTAGTACCAGCAGTAGTAGAAGAATTCAGTGCAGCATTAGAAAATGCTCAAACAGTTTATGCAAATGATAATGCAACACAAGAAGAAGTAGATGAAGCATTTGATAGATTAGCTAGTGTAATGCATATGTTAGACTTCTTCAAAGGAAATAAAGAATTATTACAAAAACAAGTAGAACAAATTAATAGCTTAGTAGAAGAACAATATATACCATCTACATGGAGTGCAATGTTACCAGTATTAGAAAAAGCAAATGAAGTACTAGGTAATGAAAATGCAATGCAGGAAGAAATAGATGAAGTATATAGTGAATTAGTAAGAGCATTTATTAATTTAAGATTAAAACCAAATAAAGATTTATTACAAGGTTTAATCAATCAAGCAAACGGATTAAATAGAGAAAACTACTCTGCAGCGTCATTAAAAGCGGTAGATGATGTAATGACAAGAGCAAAAGAAGTATTAAATAATTCAAAAGCAACAAAAGAAGAAGTAGAAACTGTAGTAGCAGCTCTAACAAAAGCATTATCAGGATTAGAAGTAAGTCCAAGCAATCCAATAGTAGATAATAAACCTGTAGAAACAGTAAAACCAGGAGATACAACAGTAAGTGTAAAAACTGGAGATACAACAAATTTATTATATCCAGTAGCAGGAATGTTGTTAGCTTCATTTGTTTTAACTGTAAATAAGAAAAGAAAAAATTTAAATTGATTAAGATAGATTATTATAATTAGAGGCTGATATTAATTAATGAAGAGTTAATATTATAGTCTCTTTTTTATTTAAGATAGTTGATTTAACTATTCTTTAAGAAAAAAGATAATTAGAAATAAATAAAACTTACATTTTAATAGTAAATATGCAACTAAGCTGATAGTAGTGGTGCTATTGTAAAAAAATAAAAAGACAAGTAAATAAAATATGAGATAAAATAAAAAGTATGAAATTAACTTCATACTTTTTTGATTAAAGATTAAGTATATTAATGTTATTTAAGATTATTATTAAGCATATAATTATATTATAAAAAATATATATAGATTTATAAAATTTTTATAGTTAAAGTAATGTCGCTACTAAAGGAGCGAAAATAACAGTTAATAGACCAGCGATAACAATTGATAAGCTACTCATAGCCCCTTCGATTTCCCCAAATTCAAGAGCTTTAGCTGTCCCAATAGCATGGGCACTATTTCCCAATGCTAAACCAATTGCTACAGGATGACTGATTTTGAATGCTTTGCAAATACTTTTAGCAATAATTGCTCCTAAGATACCTGTAACAATCACTACCCCTACAGTGATAGTAGAGTTACCACCAATTTTATCAGAAACTCCAATTGCTATTGCAGTTGTAATAGATTTAGGTAATAATGAATGATAAATAACAGGATCAACTTTCATTAATAAAGACATAATAAATATTGAAGTTAGACCAGCTATACAGCCGCTTAATAGACTGATAATAATTGCGGTAAGATGTTGAAGCAGTATTCTTACTTGTTTGTATAAAGGTACAGCTAGACATACAGTTGCTGGTGTTAATAACATGGTAATAAATTGAGCACCTTTATTATATGTATCAAAGTTAATATCAAATACAACTAAAATTACAATACAAATGATTGCACTAATTAAAAGTGGATTAAAAATAGGAAAAGGTAATTTCTTTCTTATTTGCACAGCTATCCAATATGATAAAAAACTAATAACAAGTCCAAAATATATTGTTTCTACAAGTATCTTATCCATTTTTATTTTGCTCCTTCCTTTCAATTATTGATTGAGCAACTTTTCCTGTAGCTATCATAACAACAATAGTACTAATTAAAGTGATGATACTAATGACAAAAATATCTTTCATTAAAGCTTCGCTTACATTGATTAAACTAACAGCAGAGGGAACAAATAGTACTGGCATGATTAAAATCAGCCAGTCCGCTACTTCTTCAATTTGATGTAGCTTTATAATACCACTAAATAAACAAATTAACATAATTCCTAATCCATAAACACTAGCAGGAATTGGTAATGGTATTATTAGACCAAGTAATTCTCCAATAAAGGAAATTGTTAGAATAATTAAAAATTGATGTATATATTTCATAATAACCCCCATTCTTTGAATGATTATAGCACTATGTTTGTTACATTTGAATATATAAATAAAAAAACACTGATTATTTTAATCAGTGTTAGCTAACTCTTCTTATTGTAGATATTCTAGAGTAGTAATAAGAACCAGGTTCTAAAGATGATATTTTTACACATGCATTTGGATCATCGCCATGAGTAGAACTATCTCCACCACCAGCATGAATCATTGATCTAGAACCATTTGAATTGACAATTACGATTCCTATATGATAAGCAGGATTACCAAAACATACAAGATCACCAGTTTTTGAATTAGAGAAACTTACACTTGACCACATTTTAGAATATCCAGCAGCAGTGTTTCGTCCTCCGCTCACTCCAGCTTGTTTTAGGCTCCAATATACAAATCCAGAACAATCAAAGTATGTAGGACCTTGTGCTCCCCACCAATAGCGAGCTCCTAGCTTAGTATAAGCAGCAGCATAAATTCTTTCACCTAAATCTCCGTTATTTGGAATATCTCCATTATTATTGTTATTGTTTTCATCATTGTTGTTGTTGTTATTTCCACCATTGTTTCCATTGTTATTGGAATTACTTCCATTATCAGGTTTACTAGGTTTAGGAGGAGGAGGTGGTGGTGTTGGAGTTTCATATGCATTTTTATTAAATTCTTCAATTGCAGCACTTAAAGTATCTGTCATTTCACCATAGTCATAAATAGCATTTTGAGTAGAAGCAATATTTTTATTTTGTTCTTCTAATAGAGCAGTGTATTTACTTTGCAATGCTTTTTGTTCATTTTGTTGATTTAATAGTATTGCTTTTGCATCTTCAAGTGTTTTTTGTTGCTCTTGTACTTGTTTTCTTTGACTATTTAATTCTTCAATCAATTCTTTATCATTTTTAGTTAGTTCATTAAACCCTTCAATACGTGCGAACATATCAGAAAAGTTTGATGCACCAAAGATAAAATTAATGATTGTATTTTCATTAGTATAAGACTGCATAGAATACATACGGTCTTTTAATATTTGGGTATTTTTTTCTATATTAGCTTGAAGGTTAGCTATTGTAGTAGTTAAATAACTAATCTCTGCTTCACGATCACTAATTTGTTTGTTTAAAGATTCTAATTGTTTTTGAACACTTTCAAGTGTTGCTTTAGTATCATTTGCAGCTTCTTTTTGCTTTGCTAATTGCACAGTTAAATCATTATTTTTCTTTTTAAGATATTTATTAAATTGTTCACATGTAGACTTATTACTATTAGAAATATTTGAAGAAGAGCATAAATTCATATATTTATTTTCATTGCCTTCAAAATCAACAGCCTTTATTGGCAATGCATTAGAATAAGTAGTTGTAAATATAGATAGTACTAATATTGTTGATATAGATTTCTTTATTTTCATTTAATCACCTCGATACACAGTCATTATCCTATAAAAATCGACATAAGTAAATAGTCTTTATAAGTTTTTTGATATAAAAGAGAAAACTTGTCAAAATAAAAAGATAAGCAATTGCTTATCTTAATATAGTCTTCGAACATCATACCAGTTTGCTTGATAATAACCACTACTCAATGATGCTATCTTAACTACATCACCAGTTTGTGGAGCATGTACCATATTACCACCACCAATATAAATACCAACATGATGTATACCACTGGCACTTCCGTTTTTACTAAATAGAATAATATCGCCTGCCTGCATACTACTGCGTGATACAGAAATACCTTTTTTTGCTAGCGTTTTAGTACTGTTGCTACCAATATTTACACCTGCTTGATAGAAAGCCCAGCTAACTAAACCAGAACAGTCAAAAGTAGATTGATTTGGATTAGCGATTTCTGACATACTATGACAAGCACCATATACATAAACGCTGCCCCGTTTACTTAATGCTTTATTAGCAATAGCATTTCCAATTTCAGAATTACCAGAAACAACACTACCACTTGGAAGCTCAGATTCTTTTACAGCAGCTGCAAAGGCAGCTAAGTTATCATCAATTTTTTCACTACTGTTTTTAGCTTGTAGCGCAGCTTTTTCTTGGGCAATTGCTTCAGCATTTTGTTTTAGATACAAAGCCTGGAATTGTTCTTGTAATGATTTTTTAGAGGCTCTTTGAGTCTCGATGTTTGCTTTTGCAGAAACTATAGTAGCTTTTTGAGATTCTACTTGCTTTTTTTCATCTGATAATTGGGAAACTAATTCTTTATCATAAGAAGTTAATTCATTGATACTTTCAATTCGAGAGAACATATCAGAAAAGTCTGATGCACCAAAAATAAAATCTATGTAAGAGTTGTTATTCATGTAAGATTGCATTGAGTACATTCGTTCTTTAAGTTCTTCTTCTTTTTTCGAAATACTTGTTTCTAAATTAGCGATAGAGGTTTGTAAGTAATTGATTTCAGCTTCTTTTTGAGCAATTTCATCATTTAAAGAAGTGATTTCATTAGTGATACTGTCAAGATTAGCTTTAGTGTTAGAAGCTTGAGCTTTACTTTCATTAACTTGATTTTTTAGAGCTTTATTTTTTCTTTTTAAATAAGAATTAAACTCTTTACAAGTGTTTAAATTACTATTAGATAAACTGGATGAAGAACATATCTTCATATATTTATCTTCTTGACCCTCGAAATCTGTAGCCTTTATAGGTGCTGGAAAGATAGTTAATGTTAATACTGTACAGACGCCTAAGGCATAAATGAATAATTTTTTCATTTAATTTACCTCCGATTTATAATATATAATATTAATTTTTATATTCGATTTTAATAGTACGTTTAATAAGACCATACCACTGTGATTATAGCACAATATTACTATTTTATCATTAAAATGATGAAAATGTTGTTTAAGTCACACATTTTTTTTTAACCTTCATATATTAAAATTGGGAGGAAAAATAATGGCACAAAGAACAGATGTATTGACATATGGAATTGATGTTTCACAATATCAGGGATTAATTAATTGGGAGGTAGCAAAAGATCATATAGATTTTGCTATTATTAGGTGTGGTTATGGGCAGGATATTCCAGGTCAGGATGATAATTTATTTAAACGAAATGCTGATGAGTGTACAAGATTAGGAATTCCTTTTGGAGTATATTTATATTCATATGCAAAAAATAGTAGTGATGCAAAGGGTGAAGCTCGTCATGTAATGCGATTAGTTGAAAATTATAAAATGGCGTATCCTATATATTATGATTTGGAAGATGAAAATACTACTGGAAAACAATCAAATGAGGTTATTGCTAATATTGCAAAAACTTTTGCTGATGAACTAGAAGCAAACGGCTATTTTGTAGGAATATATGCTTCATTGTATTGGTGGAGAACAAAACTTACTAGTGATATATTTGATCAATATACACGTTGGGTTGCTAATTATGCTTCAGAACTAAATTTTGATAAACCATATGATATGTGGCAATTTTCTTCAACAGGTAGAGTAGAAGGTGTACCGTCAATTGTTGATGAGAACTATTGTTATGAGGATTTTCCTGCAATAATAAAAGCTGCTGGGAAAAATAATTTTGATAAAATTACCCCATTAGAACGATATAATATAGGTGATACGGTTAGATTTAATTATGTCTTTTTAACTAGTGAATCTACTAATCCACTACGTCCATATCGAAATGTGGGAAGAATAACTAGAATTGTTAGAAATGCTCGTAATCCATATCTTATTGGAGAAGATCAAGGATGGGTTAATGATCAGGTAATTGAGGGAAGAGTTAATTATTTGTCAAATCCAAATTATGTAGGAGATAGTTTTGTTAATGCATTAAAACAAATTGGTGAAGATATTAGTTTTGAAAATCGACGGCGTTTAGCAAACTTAAATGGGGTAACTAATTATGTAGGTAGTGCTGCTCAGAATCTAGAATTATTGCAGCTATTAAAAGAAGGGAGACTAATTAGTTAGTTTATCTAACTAATTTAGTCTCCCATTGTTTTAAGATTTTTATATGCAATTTTTCATCTTCAATAATTCTTTTTAAAATATCTACAATATGTAGATCTTTAATTATACTAGCTTGATACATATACTTATTAATTGCTTGGTACTCATTGTCTATTGCGTTTTGAAGAACTTCAGAAACTTGATTAGGATAGTTTAAATATGATGGAGACCAATAACAGCATTGGTCATCTAAACAAGTCCACCAACGAGGATTCATTCCTAGTTTTAATGATAATTCCATAAAGATATCTAAATGATGCATCTCAACCATTGAAATATTTAAAAATGTTTGTTTTAGATCGTTAAAATCTTCTCCTGCAATAGCATGATTATAAATATATTGACAAATGGCAGATGTTTCAGAATTCATACCACCAACATTATCAAGAATCATTAATCCATATGTTTCGTTTGGTGCTTCGACCTCTACTTTAGGGTAGGGTTTATTAACTTTATATTCCATAATTTCACCTCATTTGAAAATATGCAAATCAGAAGTAAATATGAATAAAAAAATAATATATGTTACATCTTTTAATGATTAAAGATATTAATAATATAAATAATACATTTAATTACTAAAATAATGGTGATTATTATATTAAAAATATAGATTTAATCTTTTATTATAAATTATTATTATACTGCATAGAATATGGTGAGGGGGAATTATATGTTTTATCTAAAGTCATCAGATAATACAAATTTGGCAGTAGAAGATATAAATCCACATTGCCAAAAAACAGTAGTTTTAGTACATGGGTGGCCTATTTGCCAGGATATGTATGAATACCAAAAAAATGTTTTAAATGATAGGCGGTATCGAATTATTAGTTATGATATTCGAGGGTTGGGAAAATCTCAGGTTACTGGAAGTGGTTATGATTATGATCAATTAGCTACTGATCTTCACTGTATTTTAAATATTTTAAATGTTTATAATGTAACTTTGGTAGGATTTTCAATGGGTGGTGCTATTTGTGTTCGGTACATGAGTAAATATAATAATGAAAGAGTTAATAAACTAGTTTTAATAGGAGCAGCAGCACCATCATTTACATGTACAGTTCATAATCCAGATGGCAAAACTATTGATGAAGTAAATCATCTAATTGAGCAGTGTTATATAAATCGTCCAAAATTAGTTTATGATTTTGGTCAGGATGTTTTTGCTTTAAATCATGGAAATGAATTTATGAATTGGTTTTCTTCGATTTGTTTAACAGGGTCAGGAATTGGAACAATTCGAACGGCTGTCTCTTTACGTGATGAGGATGTTTATCAAGATTTATTTAATATCAAGGTTAGAACTTTAATAATGCATGGTGTATTAGATAAAATTTGTCCATTTTCATTTGCTTTAATTATGCATGAATGCATTGAAAATTCATGTCTTTGTAAATTTGAATACAGTGGACATGGGATATTTTATGATGAGTTAAAAAGATTTAATCAAGTATTAATTGATTTTATTGAACAATAAAACCTGCATTGGCAGGTTAAAGGATTTTTTCATATGCACGACGAGTTTCTTTATTTTCTAAATAGATAGTACCACAATGTGTAAATCCATATTTAGTTAAAAAACGCTGCATTGATAAGTTATCATCATGGGTATCTATTCTAATACTAGGCAGTTTGGGATATAGTTTGGTTGCTTCATCCATAATTATTTTTGCTAATCCATTACCTTTTTGATCATTTCTGATTGCTATACGATGGACAGTAATATAGTTGGCATTTTGAAGCCATTTTCCATCAATATAATTGTAGTTTGGTTCAAGTGCTTTAGAAATCATAGCAGTTGCGACTATTTCACCATTAATTTCAAGTACGTATGCTTCTTGATGATCAATATCATTAAGAATAGAATTTTCATTGGGATAGCCATCTTGCCATTGGTTGATTCCTTGTTCTTTAAAATATTTTTTAGCTTGATTGATAATTGTCATAACAGCATTTAAATCATTAGTTGTAGTCAATCTTAATTTCATTTAATCACATCCTTGGTTATTAATATAGCATAACTATATTAAAATGGAAATTGCTATTTAGAATAATAGTAGAGAATTGTTGATAAAGAGCATATAATGAAAGCTGGAGGTGGTTAGATGATTGACTTAATAAATGCTAAAAGAGTATTTGATGAATATGTTAATGATTTTGATAAAAATAATCAAAAAATTGTTTTGAAGATAGAACATACTTATCGAGTTATGGAAGCTGCTAAAAATGTTGCAATATCACTAAATTTAACTCAAGATGATATTGAAATAGCAACATTAATTGGGTTATTACATGATATTGGGAGATTTGAACAATTAAAGCGTTATAATTGTTTTATTGATAGTAAAACAGTTGATCATGCATTATTAGGAGTACAAATTTTATTTGATGATGGCTTAATTGATAAATTTAATATAAAACAAAAAGATTATCAATTAATCTACAAAGCAATTTTTAATCATAATAAATACGAAGTTGCTAAAGATTTAAATGAATATGAGTTACTTCATTGTAAAATAATTCGAGATGCTGATAAAATTGATATTTTTAAGACAGGATTACTTGAAACATTTGAGGCATTTTTAGATTCAAATCAGTGTGTTTTAGAAAATGATATTATTAGTGAACAAATATATCAAACATTTATGAATAATAAGTCGATTCTTAGTACTACTCGTAGAACAGATTTAGATCGATGGGTATCATTTCTGGCTTTAATTTTTGATTTAAATTATCAATACAGCTGTAATTATGTTTATCAACAAGATTATATTACAAAGTTAGTAAAACGGTTAAATTATAAAAATGGTGATACTCACAAAAAAATGATTAATATAATGAATCATGCTAATAAATATTTGAAAGAAAAGAGTAATTTTTAACTTAATTCTTTCTTGTTTTCTCTTGAAGAGTGAAAAAATAAAGTGTTGTATATATTATAAATCATGATGTTGGGGATTGATATTTTATCAAAATAAACTTAATTGTTCAGGTAGTAAAGAGGGATGTTTATAACCAGCTATAATATCTTCCATTTTATAAGTTAAATTATATTTTTGACATTCTTTAATAAATACTTTTTTTAATTCATAAAGACGAGGACTATTGCATAAATAATTATTACCGAACTGTTTTATGTAGTATTCTTTAAGACCAGGGAATAGTTTATCAAGCTGAGCGTAAAAATACTCACGCTGACGATCTCGTAAAGTTACACCAAACATAGGATAAATAAAATTTGCATTGGCTAAATGGGCTTGGTAGATGATTTCTTTGATGTTTTCAGGAGTATCATTTATAAAAGGTAAAATTGGTGTCATTAAAACTCCTGTATAGATACCTTGTTGACGTAATAATTTGATGGTTTTAAAACGTTTTGATGAAGGAGAAACATTTGGTTCAACTTTTTTTGAAAGTAGATCATTGCCACAAGTAATTGTCATGCAAATTAGTACAGATTGTTTGGCATTTATTTGTTTTAGGAGTTCGAGATCATTGATAATTGTATGACTTTTAGTTGTTAGCATTACTCCAAAATTAGTTTGGTTAATTATTTTTAGAGCTTGATGGGTTATTTTTAATTGTTGTTCATAATGATTATAGGGATCTGACATTGCACCAATTGCAATGATACCTTTTCTTCTTTTAGCACAAAGTTCTTTTGAAAGCAGTGGTATGACATCTTTTTTTACTTTGACTTGATCAAAGTTTTCAATATGATAACATTCACTTCGACTATCACAATATATACAACCATGATGACAGCCTTGGTAGAGGTTCATATTATAGTCGAATCCGAACCATAGATGTTTTTTATCAACTTTATTTTGGATAATTGTTTTGGTCTTAATTTCTGGTATTTTCATTAATAAGTCCTCCTAAAAAAGAATATAACATAAAAAAGTTGATTAAAACATAAAAAAAATTCCTTGATTTTACTAGTGCTTTCAATTATCGGCTAAGATTCGATAAAAATTTTGAACATCAAACTATTTACAAATATTTAGTTTTTGTTATAATGTACGCGTAATATACACGAGGAGGAAGAAAACGTGGAATTTGAAAAAGTAAAAGAAATAATTGTTGATTCTTTAAGTTGTGATGAAGATGCAGTAACTTTAGAAGCTAATTTGAAAGAAGATTTAGATGCTGATTCATTAGATGCAGTAGAACTAATTATGGCAGTTGAAGAAGAATTTGATATTGAAATACCAGATGATAAAGCTACTGAAATCAAAACAGTTCAAGATATCGTAGATTACATTAAAGCAAATGCTTAAAATTATTACCCAGGATAGCTGGGTAATAATTTTACTAAAAAAATATTTTGATGTTCAAAGTATGAACATTTATTTTTTTAACAAAATTTACTTTGATATTCAAAACAAAGGAGAATGACATGAAAATAGATTTAGTAAAACAACTTATTAATGAATTTGAAAACTCAGAAGTTTTTAAAATGAAAGTAGAGATAGATGATATAAAATTAGAATTAGAAAAAACACCAATAGCGCCTGTAAATGTAGTAAGTACTCCTATTACAACTCAAGTAACAAATACGGAAATTGTAAATGAACCAGTTAAGCAAGAGCCTGAGATAAATGGGACACCTGTTAAATCACCAATCGTAGGTGTTTATTATGCAGCTAGTTCACCAACTGCTAAACCTTATGTAGAGGTAGGAAGTAAAGTAAAAGCAGGACAGGTATTGTGTATTGTTGAAGCGATGAAGGTAATGAATGAGATTAAAGCACCAATTGATGGAACTGTTACATCAATTATGGCTAATAGTGAAGATTTAGTTGAATATGATCAAGTATTAATGATCATTGAAGGGTAATTTGTTATGTTTAAACGAATTTTAATTGCTAACCGTGGCGAAATTGCGGTAAGGATTATTAGAACTTGTCAGGAACTTGGGATTGAGGCAGTGGCAGTTTATTCAGATGTTGATAGTACTTCATTACATGTACAATTAGCTGATCATGCAGTTTGTATTGGTCCAGCTAAGGCGGCAGATAGTTATTTAAATATGAAAAATATTTTAAGTGTTGCAACAGCACTTGGATGTGATGCAATTCATCCTGGATTTGGTTTTTTGTCTGAAAATTCAACATTTGCTCGTTTAGTTGAAGAATGTGGCATTACTTTTATTGGTCCAAGTGGTGATGTTATTGATATGATGGGGAATAAAAGTATGGCACGTCAAAAAATGATTGAGGCTGGAGTACCAGTTGTACCAGGAAGTGATGGCAGTGTTAATACTTTAGAAAAAGCAAGAGCAGCAGCTAATCGAATCGGTTATCCAGTCTTAATTAAAGCTTCGGCTGGAGGTGGCGGACGTGGAATGCGTAAAGCTTTTAGTGAAGAAGAATTTGATGATGCATATTTAACTGCTAAGGCGGAGGCGAAAGCTTGTTTTGGTGATGATGATATGTATTTAGAAAAATTAATTTTAAATCCTAAACATATTGAATTTCAGATTTTAGCAGATAATTATGGCAATGTAATTCATTTGGGAGAACGTGATTGTTCAATTCAACGTCGCAATCAAAAGATGATTGAAGAAGCACCAAGTAAAGCATTGACGCCATTACTTCGCCAAAAAATGGGTGAGGATGCTATTAAAGCAGCTAAGGGAGCTGGTTATCGTAATGCTGGAACTATTGAATATGTTCTTGATCAAGATGGAAATTATTATTTTATTGAAATGAATACACGAATTCAGGTAGAACATCCAATTACAGAGATGGTAACAGGAGTAGATTTGATTAGAGAACAAATTAGAATTGCAGCTAATCAAAAGTTAACTTATAAACAAAGTGATATTCATTTAAATGGACATGCCATAGAATGTCGTATTAATGCTGAAAATCCACGGGAAGGATTTAGACCATGTCCAGGGATAGTTAATAGTGTTCATTTACCTGGAGGGCTTGGTGTAAGAATAGATACAACTTTATACCAGGGATATAAAGTATCATCGCACTATGATTCAATGATTGCTAAAGTAATAGTACATGGTTCTAATCGTTTAGAAGCAATTAGAAGAATGCGTAGAGTTTTGGCAGAGCTAGTCATTGATGGAATTGATACAAATCAGGAATTACAATATTTGATTTTGCATACAGGTGAATATGTAAAAGGGAATTTTGATACTGGTTTTATTGAAAATCACTTAGATAAGTTGGTGGGATAATAAATGGAAGAGTTATTTAAAGCGCGAAAAGAGAAGTTAAATTTATTTAAATCAATTCGTAATAAAATGCAGGATAAAAAAAGAATTGATGTACCTGATGGTATTTATACCAAGTGTGATACTTGTGGAGAATCTATTTTGAGTGAAGTCTTAAAAGAAAATTATTATGTTTGTCCTAGCTGTGGTGCTCATTTAAAAATGAGAGCTTATACAAGATTAAATCTTTTATACGATGGTCAAAAGTATAAAGAGTTATATAAGAATATTAAATCTAATGATCCATTAATGTTTCCAGGTTATAAAAATAAATTAGAAAAATTAGAAGAAACAACTAGTCTTGGCGAAGCGGTTGTTTGTGCAACTGGAAAAATTGATGGAAAAAAAGTAGTTGTTTGTGTGATGGATTCACGTTTTTTAATGGGGAGTATGTCAGGGGCGGTAGGTGAAAAGATTACTAAAGCTATTGAACATGCAACAAAACGTAAATGTCCAATTATTATTTTTACTACTTCAGGGGGAGCCAGAATGCAAGAGGGAATTATTTCATTGATGCAAATGGCTAAAACTAGTGCAGCATTAGCAAAACATCATGAAGCAGGATTGCTGTATATATCATATATTACGCATCCTACAACAGGTGGTGTAACTGCTTCATTTGCGATGCTTGGCGATATTATTATTGGGGAGCCAAAAGCCTTAATAGGTTTTGCAGGACCAAGAGTAATTGAATCAACGATTAAACAAAAATTACCTGAAGGTTTCCAGAGAACTGAGTTTATGCAAGCTCAAGGTTTTATTGATATGATTGTAGAACGCTCTAAAATGCGGGAAACAATTATAAAGTTATTAAAAATGCATAGCAGGGGGGCACAATAATGTCGCTGCAGGAAAAAGAAATTAAAATAAAAGAAATTGAGTTAGAATTGTTAAAACTAAAAGATGATCAAGAAATAGATCATACTTTACAAATTCAAGACTTAGAAAATACTAAAATAAAAATAGAAGCCGAGGCTTATAAAGATATTAGTGCTTATGATCGTGTTTATCTTGCAAGAAAGGCAGATCGTCCAAATGTTTACGAATATATTGATAATCTATTTGATGATTTTATTGAGTTGCATGGTGATCGCTTGTATAAGGATGATGGTTCGATTGTTGGTGGTCTAGCAATGTTTAACAATATTCCTTGTACAGTAATTGGACATTTAAAGGGTCGAACTTTAGAAGAAAATCTTCATTGTAATTTTGGAATGTCTTCACCAGAAGGATATCGTAAAGCAATGCGTTTAATGAAACAGGCAGAAAAGTTTAATCGCCCAATCATTACCTTTGTTGATACACCAGGAGCGTATCCTGGTTTAAAGGCAGAAAAACATGGTATTGGTGAAGCTATTGCTCGTAATTTAATGGAAATGTCACAGTTAACAGTACCAATTATTGTAATTGTAATTGGTGAAGGGGGAAGTGGTGGAGCACTAGCTTTAAGTATTGGTGATCGCATGGTAATGTTAGAAAATAGTGTTTATTCAGTTTTATCACCAGAAGGATTCTCTTCAATTTTATGGAAAGATAAAGATGGTTCACGTGTTCAGGAAGCTGCCGAGTTAATGAAATTGACAGCCGAAGATTTATATGAAATGAAAATTATTGATAAGATTATTAAAGAACCTCGTGGAGGTATTACAAAGAATCGTGAGTATGTATATAAACGTTTGAGAATATATCTTCGAGATAATTTAGAAGAGTTAATGAAGTTATCAAAAACATCATTAATAAATAAACGCTATAATAAATTTAGAGAAATGGGTCGAATTAATAATGACTAATCGTGATATCTTAAATAGAGAATTAATTAATCATCTGTTTGTAAGATTATTTAACCAAATATTGGATATTGAAGCTCAATATATGGTTGGTCATGGGGTCGAAGATTTAAGTTTGTCTGAGCTGCATATTATTGATGCAATTAGCTCACTTTCAAATCCCACAATGTCAACAATTGCTTCAAAGGCAACTTTATCTAATGGTACGATTACTATAGCAATAAAAAAATTAGAAGCTAAGGGATATGTTAAGCGACGTAAAGATGATATTGATCGTCGAGTTATTAGAGTTGAGTTGACAACAAAAGGGAATCGTGTTTGTAAAGTTCATCACGAATTTCATGAAGAAATGGTTAGTCGAATATGTGAAGATAGTCATGTTCTTGATGATGAATTATTGATAAAATCTTTACAACAGCTGGTTTATTTCTTTGAAGATATCAAAGAAAAATATTAGGAGATTATATGAATGGATTAAAAGTAATATCAACTGGTTATTATGCACCACAAAATGTTCTTAATAACTTCGATTTTGAAAAAATGGTCGAAACAACAGATGAGTGGATAGTTTCTAGAACTGGGATAAATAAAAGACATATTGCTAAAAAGGAAAGTTGTGTTGATCTTGGGTATCAGGCAGCATTAAAAGCAATTGAAAAAATAGATAAAAATAAAATTGGATTAATTATTTGTGCTACGATGACACCTGATTATTTTACACCAAGTACAGCATGTTTAATTCAAGAAAAACTGGGGTTAAATGATCAAGAGATAATGTGTTTTGATTTAAGCGCAGCTTGTAGTGGTTTTGTATATTCATTAACAGTAGCTCAAGCATTATTGCAAAATCTCGATGATAAATATGCCTTAGTTATAGGTAGTGAAGAAATTTCTAAAATAATTGATTTTACTGATCGCAATACTTGTGTACTGTTTGGTGATGGAGCAGGAGCTGTAGTGGTTGGTAAAGGGACAGGAGTATTTGCAAGTTATAATAATTCAGCTGGAAATTTAGAAGCTTTAAAAGCTCCTGCTATTGGCAAAATGAATGAAAATCATTATCTTAGTATGGCTGGACAGGAAGTGTTTAAGTTTGCAATTAAAGTAATTCCTGAAAGTATTAATGCGGTTTTACAAAAGGCTAATTTAACACTTGATGATATTGATTATGTTGTTTGTCATCAGGCAAATTATCGAATTATTAAAAATGTTTATAAGAAGATGAAGTCATCTGAAGAAAAGTTTTATATGAATTTACAAGAATATGGAAATACATCAGCTGCCAGCATTCCTCTTGCTTTAGGTGAGATGGATGAAAAAGGACTGCTAAAATCAGGAAATAAAATAATTTGTGTTGGCTTTGGTGGTGGACTTACTTGGGGTGCAGTATTAATGGAATGGAGTTAGAAGATGAAATTAAATGAATTATTAAATATTAAATATCCTTTGATTCAAGGGGGAATGGCAAATATTGCTACTGGCGAGTTTGCTGCTAGTGTATCTAATGCTGGGGCACTTGGTTTAATTGGTGCAGGTGGTATGGATACTGCAACATTAAAAAAGAATATTGAAATTTGTCGTAGTTTAACTGATAAACCTTTTGGGGTCAATATTATGTTAATTAATCCTTGTGCTGATGAAATGGCACAATTAGTAATTGATGAAAAAGTTCCAGTTGTAACAACTGGTGCTGGGAATCCTGGAAAATATGTTGAAGCTTGGAAAGAAGCAGGAATTAAAGTATTACCAGTTGTACCAAGTGTAGCGCTGGCAAAGCGTTTAGAAAAATATAATGTTGATGCAATCATTGTTGAAGGAACTGAGGCAGGTGGACATATTGGGGAACTTACTACAATGGCACTTGTTCCTCAAGTAGTTGAAGCTGTTAATGTACCAGTTGTTGCAGCAGGTGGCATTGCTAGTGGTAAACAGGTTTTAGCAGCTTATGCTTTGGGTGCTTGTGGAGTTCAGGTAGGAACATGTTTACTTGCAAGTGAAGAATGTCCAATTCATGATAATTATAAACAGGCAGTAATTAAAGCTAAAGATACGAGTACTGTAGTTACTGGTCGAATTGCGGGAACACCAGTAAGAATAATTAAAAATAAAATGGCTAAAGAATATGTCAAACGTGAAAAAGAAGGCGTGGATATGTTGGAGTTAGAAAAATATACTTTAGGATCACTTAGAAGAGCTGTTTTTGAAGGCGATATTGATACTGGTTCATTAATGGCTGGTCAAGTAGCTGGAATGATTAATGAAATAAAACCAATAAAAATAATTATTAAAGAATTATTTGATGATTGTGCAACTGAATTTAAAAAATTGGAAAGTGAGTTTTAAAAATGAAAAAAGTTAATATTGGTGAAATGGCTCTTGATGTACCAATTATTCAAGGTGGTATGGGAGTTGGGATTTCACTTGGAAATTTAGCTGGTCATGTTGCATTAAATGGGGGAATGGGTGTTATCTCAACTGCTCATCCTGGATATCGAGCTGATGATTTTGAAAAGAATCCACTTGAAGTCAATAGACGAGAGTTAGCTAATGAAATAAAAAAGGCTAAAGAAATTGCTAAAGGCAAGGGAATGGTAGCAATTAATGCTATGGTAGCAATTACTGATTATGCTGCTTTAGTTGAAGTTGCAGTTAAAAATAAAATTGATGCAATTATTTCTGGAGCTGGATTACCTTTAAATCTACCAAGTTTTGTTAAGGGAACAAAAGTAAAGATTGCACCAATTGTTTCTAGTGGTAAGGCTGCTAAGTTGATTTGTAAAACATGGGATCGTAAATTTAAAGTTGTCCCTGATTTTGTTGTTATTGAGGGTAGTGAGGCAGGTGGACATTTAGGATTCCATAAAGAAGATGTTTTAAATAAAACAACAGCAAAATTAACAGATATTTTTAAAGAAGTAAAAGAAACGATTCAACCATTTATTGATAAATATCAAAGAGAAATACCGATTTTTGTTGCTGGTGGCATATATGATAGTAAAGATATTCAGGATTATTTAGATTTAGGTGTAGATGGTGTTCAAATGGCAACACGCTTTATTTGTACTGATGAATGTGATGCAGATATAAAATATAAACAAGCTTTTATTAATGCCAAAAAAGAAGATATTGAAATTGTTAAATCACCAGTTGGGATGCCAGGAAGGGCAATCATGACAAAGCTTACAGAAAAACTAAGGAATGATGAAAAAATAACAGTTAAAAGATGTTATAACTGTTTAATTCCATGTGATGTTAAGACTACACCATATTGTATTAGCGGGGCATTGATCAATGCAGCTAAAGGTAATCTTGATGAAGGTTTAGTTTTTAGTGGTAGTAATGGGTATCGTAATAATAAAATCGTTTCTGTCAAAGCGTTGATGGAAGAATTAAAGAGAGGATTAAAATAATGGGGAAGATTGGATTTGTATATGCTGGTCAAGGTAGCCAGGTAGTAGGTATGGGAAAATCATTCTATGATAATTATCAAGTGGCTAGAGATGTTTTTGACAATATTGATTTGGATATAGATATTAAAAAATTATGTTTTGAAGGTCCTCTTGAAGAACTTTCTAAGACTAGTAATACCCAGCCTTGTATGGTTGCTGTTGCTGTTGTTGCAACTAAGTTACTAAAAGAAAATGGAGTTGTTCCTGATTATGTTGCTGGATTAAGTCTTGGTGAATATTCTGCTTTAAATGCATCTGGTGTTTTGGATGATCAAATGGCAATTAATTTAGTTCGTTTTCGTGGTCAGGCAATGGAAAGAGCAGCTGTTGGAATTGAAAGTAAAATGATTGCGATTATTGGTTTGGATCGGGAATTATTAAATGAAGCAGTTGATGAAGCGAGTAATCTAGGAGTAGTATCCATTGCTAATTACAATTGTCCTGGGCAATTAGTAATTGGTGGCGAAGCTAATGCAGTAAATAAAGCTAGTGAATTAGCTTTAGAAAAGGGAGCAAGACGAGCTATCCCATTAAATACAAGTGGACCATTCCATACTAGCTTATTAGTGCCAGCAAGCTTAGAATTAAAAGAAAAGTTTGCTAGTGTAGAATTTAAAGAGATGAAAATACCAGTTGTTTTTAATAGTTCAGCTAAAGAATTAGAGGCTGATGAAAGTGTTGCTAAGATGTTAGAAAAACAAGTTATGTCTTCTGTTTATTTTGAGGATAGTGTTCGTTATATGATTGCTAATGGTGTTGATACAATTATTGAAATCGGTCCTGGTAAAGTATTATCTGGATTTATTCGTAAAATTGATAAGACAATAAAGACTTATCAAGTCGAAGACCAAGCATCATTGGAAAAAACATTAGCTGGATTGAAAGGAGAATAGGATGAAATTAAAAGATAAAGTAGTTTTAGTAACTGGTGGAGCTCAAGGAATTGGAAAAGAAATTTGTATAACATGTGCTCGTGAAGGAGCTAAAATAGTTGTAAATTATGTTGATTTTGGTGAAAATGAAACTATTGCTAAAGCAACAAAAGAAGAACTAGAAGCATTAGGAGCAACAGTTATGCTAGTACAAGCAAATGTAGCTTCATTTGAAGAGACTGAAACAATGTTTAAAACTATAATTAAAGAATTTGGGCGAATTGATGTTTTAGTTAATAATGCAGGAATTACTAAAGATAATTTGTTAATGAGAATGAAAGAAAGTGATTTTGATGCTGTTATAGATGTAAATTTAAAAGGAACTTGGAATTGTATGAAACATGCTGCTAAGTTTATGATGAAACAGCGTTATGGTCGAATTATTTCAATGTCTTCAGTAGTTGGGGTTATGGGTAATGCAGGACAAGTTAATTATTCTGCTAGCAAGGCTGGAATTATTGGGATGACAATGTCATTAGCACGTGAAGTTGGTAGTCGTGGAATTACGGTTAATGCTATAGCACCAGGGTTTATTCAAACAGCAATGACAGATGTTTTACCTGATGAAATTAAAGAGAGTATGGCTAAACAAATCCCATTAGGGACATTTGGTCAAGTAAGTGATATTGCAAATACAGTAGTATTTTTAGCAAGTGATGATGCTAGATACATAACTGGTCAAACTATCCACGTTGATGGTGGAATGGCAATGTAAGGAGAGAAATAATGGAAAAAAGAAGAGTTGTAGTAACAGGACTTGGAGCAATTAATGCGATTGGTCATAATGTTGAAGAAACTTGGAGAAGTATTAAAGAGAGTGTTTGTGGAATTGCGGAAATCACAAACTATGATAAAGAACTAACAAAAGTAAAAATTGCTGGTGAAGTAAAGAATTTTAATCCAGCTGATTATTTAGATAAAAAGGCTATTCGTAAAATGGATCGTTTTACTCAATTTGGAGTAATTGCTGCTAAAGAAGCATTTAAAGATTCTGGTTTAAATAGTGAAGAAATTGATGCTGATCGTTTTGGTGTAGTTGTTTCTAGTGGAATCGGTGGGCTAGCAACAATTGAAAAAGACCATACTAAAGGTTTAGAAAAAGGCTATGATCGAGTATCACCTTTCTTTGTTCCGATGTCAATCACTAATCTAGCGGCTGGAAATATTGCAATTGAATTAGGTGCAAAAGGATTATGTACTTGTCCAGTAACTGCATGTGCTGGTGGAACTAATGCAATTGGTGATGCTTTTAGAAATATTCGTGATGGTTATCAAGATATCATGGTAGCTGGTGGTGCTGAAGCTAGTATTACACCACTTGGAATTGGTGGATTTTCATCAATGAAAGCACTTTGTGATAATAATGATCCTAAAAGAGCATCAGTTCCATTTGATGCAAATCGTTGTGGTTTTGTTATGGGGGAAGGCGCTGGGATTATTGTTCTTGAAGAATTAGAACATGCTAGAGCTCGTGGTGCTCATATTTATTGTGAGATGGCTGGTTATGGTGTTAGTTGTGATGCTCATCATATTACCGCACCATTAGAAGATGGTTCAGGTGGTGCAAAAGCAATGATTAATGCGCTTGATGATGCTAATTTAAAACCAGAAGATGTAACTTATATTAATGCCCATGGTACAAGTACACCTTTAAATGATAAGGGCGAAACTATGGCGATTAAAACAGCTTTAGGTAAAGCTGCTAATAAAGTTGCTGTTTCTTCAACTAAAGGTAATACTGGACATTGTCTAGGTGCCGCTGGGGGAATTGAAGGAGTTATTTGTGTAAAAGCAGTTGAGGAGGGATTTATTCCACCAACAATTAATTATCAAACACCTGATCCGCTTTGTGATTTAGATATAGTACCAAATACTGGTAGAAATCAGGAAGTAAATGTAGCAATGTCAAATTCACTAGGTTTTGGCGGACATAATGCTACTATTGTATTTAAGAAATATGGAGAATAAAAATATGGAATTAAATAGTAATCAAATTCAGGCAATTAATCCTCATCGTTATCCTTTTGCATTAGTAGATCGAATTACTGATTTTGAACCTGGGCAGTGGGCGAAAGGAATTAAGTGTGTAAGTGTTAATGAAATGCATTTTTGTGGACATTTTCCTGAGCATCATGTGATGCCTGGTGTTTTAATTGTAGAGGCATTGGCACAAGTGGGATGTATTGCGATTCTTTCAAAAGAAGAAAATAAAGGTAAAATTGCTTTTTTTGGAGGAATTAATAAATGTAAATTTAAGGGTCAAGTTACACCTGGTGATGTATTAGAGATGGAATGTGTTTTAACAAAGCAAAAAGGACCAATTGGTATTGGTGAAGCAGTTGCAAAGGTAAATGGAAAAGTAGTTTGTAAAGCAGAGTTAACTTTTGCAGTTCAGTAAGATAAAAAAACAGCTAACATTGATTTTGCTCTGTTATATTATGTGTGTAATAAATCGGAGTGACTATAGCTTTAGTTGAACTAAAAACAGAGATACAATCAATTGTAATCTCTGTTTTTTAAATATAATGAAACATTATTATATTATTTTCTTTTTAAAAATTTAAAAAGTTTTGAAAAGTTTTCACAGTTAAAATAATTTTCACTTTGAACCCAAGCAGGGCAAGTTTCAAAATTATCAGTTATTACAAAATATCCATAAATATCCATTTAATGTCCCTCCTAAATGTTCGTTTTTTAATACATCTATATTATAAGATATTTTATAAATTATTATAGAGACATAAATAATAAAAAAAGTGTATTCAATTGTGCGTTTTGCACAATTGTTGTAAGATGATAATTAAGAGGTGATAATGATGGGGTTTACGATTGAAGATGCTTTGATTCAAAATCAGAAACAATATCAATTAAAGTTATTAGCTGGACATGGAGGTTGTTCAAACGCAATGAGTTGGGTTCATATGATTGAAGATACTACAATCATCCAACAATTGTGGGGAAAAGAATTAGCAGTTACAACTGGATTAGGTTTTCAAAGCCATGATGCATTATTTGAATTTATTAAATGTTTAATCAAATATCATAGTGTAGGATTAGTGATTAATACTGGAAAGTATATTTTTGATATACCACAGGATATTATTGATTATTGCAATGAGCAGGATTTTCCTTTATTAACTACGCCATGGGAAGTGCATATGGCTGATTTAATAAAAGATTTTAGTATGCGTTGTTTATATTCTCAAAAGGAAGATAATGAAATATCTAAGTTGTTTCAAAAAGCATTTTCAATGCCACAATTGATTGAAGAAATACGACAACAGTTAATGGGGGCCTTTGATGTTGATGGCTCTTTCCAGGTTGTTTTAATTGGAATTGAAGATTCTGATCAATTTGATGCAATTGAACGAAGACGAGTGGCTTTTCAATTGGAATTGTGTTTTGAGAAAATAGAAAGTTCATACGCCTTTTTTTGGTTTGATGGATATTTTGTTTTGGTTGTGAATAATTTAGATTCAGAAATATTAGAATCAATAATTGATAAAATGTATAAACGGACAAAAAAACGGATGCCATCAAGATTTATTCATTTAGGAATAGGAACTCAAATGCATGATCTTCACCAAGTTATTTTAAGCTATAAGCGTGCTAAAGCAGCAGTAACCATGGCTGAACAGTTTAAATATCCAATGGTTTTATTTGAGGAAATGGGTGTTTACCAAATTTTATTTTCAATTGAAGATAAACGGATTTTAATTGAAATGTATCAAAAACTGTTACAACCTCTTATTGATTATGATCAAAAGCATCATGGCGAATTAGAACATACACTTTACTATTATTTGCTTTATGATGGTAGTCAGGTAGCTATGGCTAAAAATCTTTATATGCATCGTAATACAATAAATTATCGAATGATAAAGATAAAAGAATTATTAAATTGTCAGTTAGAAACATTTGATGAAAAAATGTCATATATGTTGGCTTTATATATAAAAAAGATGCTTGATGCTAGTAAAGATTAATGAATAATTGAGTTTTCTTATAAGGGTTGTGTTATACTAAATAAGTAGTTTTATGAATATATGATAGGATTAGTGATAAGATGAAATGTTTGATTGAAAAAAAGTGTGGTAGTTGTAAATATATTAATACTGATTATCAAAAACAATTAAATATTAAAATGAATTATTGTAAAAAGTTATTAAATGATCAGAAATTAGATATGTATAAAGTGGAAAATACGATTGGGATGGAATATCCTTATGGGTATCGTAATAAAATAATTGTTGCTTTTAATCATAAATATGAATTTGGTTTTTATGAAGAAGATAGTCACAGAATTATTCCTTATAATCGTTGTTTATTACATGAAGAAGTAAGTGATTTGATTATAAAGAAAATTCAAAGTTTATTAAAAAGATACCGAGTTAGTATTTATGATGAAAATCGTAATCGTGGCTTGTTAAGACATGTTTTAATTCGTAGAGCAGTTATTGCAGATCAAACAATGGTGGTTTTGGTTTGTAATGATAATGTGTTTAAAGGATCTAAGAATTTTTGTAATGAGTTGATAAAGAGTTTTCCTAGTATTAAGACAGTTGTTTTAAATGTTAATAAAAGAAAAACGAGTATTGTTTTAGGGAATGATGAAAAGGTACTTTATGGTAAAGGGTTTATTGTTGATGAATTATGTGGTTTGAAATTTAAGATTTCACCGAAATCATTTTATCAGATTAATCATAAACAATGTGAAATACTTTATTCTAAAGCGATAGATTTATTAGAATTAAAGGGTAATGAAGTTGTTATTGATGCATATTGTGGAATTGGTACAATTGGAATGATTGCTTCAAGTAAAGTAAAAGAAGTAATTGGAGTAGAAGTAAACAAGGATGCTGTTAAAGATGCAATTAATAATGCTAAGATGAATAAAATAAATAATATTAGATTTGTTAATGATGATGCTAGTGCTTTTATGGTTAAATTAGCAAAGCAAAAAATGAAAGTTGATTGTGTTATTATGGATCCACCTCGTAGTGGTAGTACTAAGGAATTCATTGATGCTATAAAAATCTTGAATCCAGGCAAGGTCGTTTATATTTCTTGTGATCCAAGTACTCAGGTTAGAGATATTAAATATCTAGCAAAACTAGGATATCGTGGCAATATTATGTATCCAGTTGATATGTTTCCACAGACTGTACATATAGAGACTTGTGTGTTGCTACAAAGACGAACTATGTAGAAATCCTTAATTTTAGGTACTTTTTCAAGCATATCGTATTTACAAGTGAGGGCGATAAAATCCGAAATAAAGAGATTAAAAACTATATCAATGTTTCAGTAGTAGTTGATATAGAGTGTGGGAAGACAAGAAACTAAATATTCAATTTAAGGGGTACTTGTAAAAAAGTATCCCTTTTCAATATAAGACGTCCAAAATTGAGCGTCTGTTTTTTACCCAAAAATAAAACGAAAGGAGCATCTAAGGTATGAAAAAGATATTAAAACGATTGTGTATGGGCTTCCTTGCCTTTGCGACTGTCGTTACCGCTTTACCGGGCAGTTCATGCGTCAGGTACGCAGTATTGGACGAAAAGTGATGAGCAAAAAACCGCAGCGGTTTGAGTAGCCAGCACAACTACTTATTAAGACAGTTGGTTGTCTGGCAAAGATTGAGCGTTCATCTTGGCTGGTAATGTGACAACGTGCGAGCTTCCTATGATGAAATCTCAAAACTTTTGGAGTAGTGAAATTCTCTGCACTTCGACATGAGGTTCGTTTAGAAAATGAGGACGGAACGACAAGTGATGAAATTAAGCGTCGTACTTATGATTTGAAATGTAGTGTGCAGGAACGCATGATACAAGTGACAATCCCCGCTGATGTTTCCGTAAAGGACTATCCTTATAATGTGGAAGTGGAGTTAATCAATCCCGTAGCTGATACGGTGGCAAATGCCAACTTTAGAGGGACTATGGTTGATTGGTATATCAAGGCTGATGATATTGTATTGAAGAACAAAGGCGATCAGGCTGGAAATACACAGAACCATGCTCCGCAGGGACAGCCGAAAAAATAAATCAATATCATTGAAAAAAATAAATGGCACAGTTATAATTTGTACCATATATGTAAATTGAAAGAGAGGTATAATCTATGACACCAGATAAGATATTACAATACTGTCTTAATAACTTGGAAGGTACTGTTTTAGTAAATAGCTGGGGAGAAAAAGGTATATTTTACAATCCTAATAATACGCTTAAACGTGGGGTGTATATTCTTACTGTTAAAGAAAAAGACGGCGAGAATGATAAAAGCTCTAATCTTGATAGAGAAAACATATACCGTGTAAATATGGGGTTGAGAAAAAATACATTTGTAAATATGTTTGGCGGTATCCCTAAGCGACCAATAAAAGGCGGTATCGTAGAAATGGAATATGATTTTACTTCCAGCAATCAACTAATGCCACACCCTATATACGCATGGATGGGCTGGGTCTGTATTTTAAATCCTACAGAGCAAAAATTTGAAGAATTGAAACCACTTATTCAAGAAGCCTATGAATATGCAAAGGAAAAATTTAAGAAAAGGAAGATATAAGTATTAGAATTTGCAATGATATAATGTGGTTATATTCGGATATTCAAAGAGCCAACGATATTATCGTTGTTGTATTGCTTGCAAAGGCTGGCGAAAAGCACTTTAAGCCAGAACAGCGTGTAAAACTTATCAATCCAAAGATTATCAAAAAGAGTAAACTTGTGGATATGCGTTTAGAAGAAATTATTGATAAGGAAACCTACGAAAGAAAATATCCCGATTTAGTAAGCAAACAAGAACAGCTTGTCGAAGAAAGAAAAAAATTACAAGAAACTTCTGATAATGAGAAAGACATCAAAAAACGTCTGAAAGAGTTTAAGAAAACTCTGGAACAGAATGAAGTTCTTGATAAATTTGACCGCTATGTGTTTGAAAGTATTGTTGAAAAAGTAATTGTAGGTGGACTTGATGAAAATGGAAATGTTGACCCTGCACAGTTAACGTTTGTTTATAAAACGGACTTGAAGAATAGTGTAGATGGTGCTAAATTTAAACCACAAAGAAAAAATGCAAGAGGACGACATAGGACTGCTGAATTGTGTTCACATGACAGCAACGAGGTTGGTAAAATGTGTTCTGATAGTAGTAACGACACATGTGGAGACGGTTGTAATGCTTTCACACAAAAAACAAATGCAATTAAACAAGTTGTAAATAAGAAATCATAATATGATTTAAGACTGAGAGATAGCAAAAATGTTATCTCCTTTTCATTGTTTTCAAGCTAGGCTAAGAAGGGAGTTAGTAAACTTTCATAATTTAAACATCATCTTTATTAGAAGTCCTATCAAGTAGCAAAGAATGAATTTGCCATATTTCTTTTGATAGATGTTCTATTTGATTTTTTAGATCTTTGATATCGTCGTTATAAATAACGCTAGTAGAATTTACACACTTAGCTATCTGATTAACACTATTTGTATATCTTGCAAGTGGACCTTGTATTTTTTTAAGGTTGTAAATTTACAACATAAATATCTGATTCAGATACAACTTTTCTTAAAAAATAGTTCATAGTTTTACAACGTGTCATCTTCATTTTCTTCTTGTGTTAGTTTAATTTCAAGTCGTTCATTTTGTACTTTATTTGTCATGGTTAAAGCCTCCTTTGAAAGTATTTTTGGTCTCCCTAACAAATTTAAAATTAATAAAAAAGAAGCAGTTTCATACCACTGGCTTCATGCTAAATTACTACCCTTTGTTTCAATGCTTCATGTACTGCTTTATTGATTGTAAAGTTCAGTGTTGGCAGTCCCGCCATTATTAATATCACATAGTTTTTTGAATCATAATAGTCAAGCTGGCAATTTACAGAACTATACATCATAAGGACGCCGAAAAAATAAAATAGAAGTTTAGATTTTTATTGTAACTTATATATGGAAACGATATAATTAGTCAAAAAGAACTGTTTTTAGCCATGTAAAATCATTTTGACAAGAAAAAAAGGCAATGTCAAAGGCTTTTGACAGACAAATAATATATATTTATATACAATAAAGGGGAAGATTCAAGATGGATATTGGATTACAAATCAAGAAATTTAGAGAACAACAAAAGATTTCTCAAGAAGAACTGGCTTTTAAAATATTTGTTTCAAGACAAACCATTTCAAATTGGGAAACAAATAAAAGTTGTCCAGATGTTAAAAGTTTAATTGCTTTATCTAATATCTTCAATGTATCTTTAGATAATTTTATAAAAGAAGATATAAAGGAGATGAGGGAAATTGTAGAAAAAACAACAATTAAAAAGTTTAATGTGATGAGTTTTGTTTTTCTGGTTGAATTGATAATTGTAACCATAAGTGCTTATCCTTTATTTAGTGTTGATGGGTATACTGGAATTATTATTTGGCTATGCTTGTTTACTGTAGCACTATATACAGCAAGTAAGATTGAAAGATTTAAAAAGAAGTATGATATTCAAACATATAAAGAAATTCTGGCATTTATTGACGGAAAACAATTAACTTATGATGAAACACAACAAGAAATAGGAAAAAGAAATTATCAAAAAATCATATTTGCACTTTTAGCAGGTGTAATCGCACTTATTGTATGTATAATTGTAATTTTTATTTGCCAATATTTAATAAATTAAGGAGGAAGAAATATGGAGTTTTGGATTATAATGATAGTTTTTATAGCTATGGGCGGAACTTGTTCATTAACAGGTACATGGTGGGATAGAAAGAAGGAAAAAGAAGATAAGAAATAATAAAATTTACATTTTATTGTTGATTAATTATAATAATGTAATTACAATGAAAAACGCATTTATGAAAGGATCAAAAATGTTTAATTCATTTCACTAAATGTTCAACTGGTGTAGAAGATATGACAAAAGAGATTGAAAAAACAGCTGAAGAAATGTTAAAAAAGCACCAATGAATTGGTCACTATGCCAATGGTTAGGACTGATAAAGCAATTTTAGTCTTTAAGCTGTAATCTAATAAACTCATGTTCTACATACAAAAAAGTAGTTAGTCTGTATTAATGACTCAATGTCGTAAATTTAACATTAAAAAAGGATATAATCTGTATTTGTTGATATACAATATATCCTTTTTCTTTTTATTTTATTGATAAATCGTAAAATATGTAAAAAAAGCTCATAAATATCCCAATAATATTTCGTTTTCTCTTAACTAATACCATTGTATAAAATACAATGTTTTTTACTGATCTGTAAAGTAGATCAAGGGAAAGAATCGTCTGTTTTCTCCTTGTGGTTTAAATTGCGAGCTATGTCCTATGTTTTTAGGATAATATTGTAGTGATTGTGATAATGGTAATCAATTCAGCAAAATTGCTAAGTATAGTTTTGAGCATGGGAAAATCAAATATTGATAAATTCACCTTTTTTATTACACATAAATATCAAAAATTAGATTTAGAAAGAGGGCAAACTATAGGTATTGAACAACACTAAAAAGTGGTAGTAAATCTGGGAATTTGTATAGAAGATCATGGATGCGTCAACAAATAGAAATGTGCTAGTCGAATCAAAAAAAGTCCTATGACAATATAGCTATAAGACATATTTGAATTGCATATTAGATTTTTAAAAATAACTTAAAATGTAAGAAAAAGCAAAGCTTAGAAATAATAAGGATTAATTACGAAATATTTTGAATAAGATATTTAAAAATAGTAAAAATATAATCATACTTAAATTAAAAATTATGATATAATTTTATATTAGGTAATGGCCTAATATTTTTATGTATAAGGAGGATATTGAAATGTATGATATGATTATTATTGGTGCAGGACCAGCAGGTATTAGTGCAGCTATTTATGGCAAAAGCAGAGGAAAAAAAGTTTTGGTCTTAGAAAAAAATCAGGTTGGTGGTTTGATAGGAACAGTATCTACAGTTACTCACTATACAGCAATTGTGCAAGAAGAATCTGGTATTACATTTGCTAAAAGGATGAAAGAGCAGGCACTTAGTGCTGGGGTGGAGATTCGTTATGAAAATGTCATAGAAACAAAACTTTCAGGTAAAATAAAAAAAGTCATTACAGATAAAGAAACTTATGAATCTAAAACTCTAGTTTTAGCAAATGGTGGTTCTGGTCGTATGTTAGGTATTCCTGGAGAAAATTTGAAAGGTGTTAGATTAAATGCCCCAAAAGATGGCTTGAATTATAAAGATAAGAATGTTTATGTAATTGGTGGAGCAGATGGGGCAGTAAAGGAAGCACTTTATTTAGCCAAGATAGCAGGAAAAGTAACAATCGTATGTGTGGAGGATGAGCTTGCATGTATACAGGAATTTAAGGATAAAGCTGCTGCTTATGATAATATTGAAATCATGCCACATTCAAGTCTTACGGCAATATATGGTAACAAAACGGTAGAAGAACTTGAATTTACAGATAATAAAACTGGAATGAAGCAGATTGTAAAAGATACAGAGTGTGGAATATTTATATATGCAGGGATTGTTCCAAATACACAAATGTACACAGAACTAAAATTAGATAATGGTTATATTCCAGTTGCTGATTGTATGCAAACAGAAATCCCTGGAGTATTTGCAGCTGGAGATATTTGTGTAAAAAAGGTTAGACAGGTAGCTACAGCAGTTGCTGATGGAGCAATTGCAGGTATTCATGCAGCTGCAGTGTGTGATATTGATTAAATCTATAGTATGTACCTAGAAGGGTTAATACCTTCTAGGTATTTTTCTTTAAATGAGTTTTTTAGAATTGATACCTGTTTACTGGAAAGTATTAATTAGATATTTTTGAACTAGATAATTATTAGTTGAAGTTTTTATAATTATTCTTTTCAAGAAAAAAATATTAAGTTATACTATGCGTGTAATGTTCTTTTCCACTTATTATCCCAATAATATAATAAAAGGGCTTTACATTGTCGATTGGTTTTATCCAGGTTTTTAGTCGACTTTTTTAATATTTAAGAAAGGAGGCAAAAAATGATTGCGATAATTGATGATGATCTCTTATTTGCGAGTATTTTAAAAGAGAAGTTATTGCAATACAATAAAGATTATAATATAAAGATATTATCCTATTTTGATGAAGAATTTCTAGATAATAATGATATAAAAATACTATTCCTTGATATTGAATTAGGAGATCAAGATGGTATAGAGTTAGCAAGCAGATACCGTGAAAAAGGACATGATAAGGTTGAAATAGTTTTTGTTTCTATACATAATGGACTAGTATTTCATTCTATGGTGGCATACCCTCGCTATTTTGTAAGAAAGTTAAATCTTGATCAGGATTTAGATGAATGTATGCATGTAATTAGAAATAGGAATAGAAGGAAAAATGCTAAGATTTTAGTAAATGATGAAATGATTATGATAACAGATATATTGTTTATAAAGTCTAAAGGAAACTATGTTTATTATACTTTGCTTAATAGAGAAATAATTAAACAAAGGACAAAAATTTCTATAGTAGAAGAGGTATTAAAAGAATATAACTTTGTTAGGTGTCATCTATCGTATTTAATAAATGTTGCTTATATAGAAAGTGTTGGAAAAGACTTTATTGTTTTAAAAAACAGTTTTCATATTTCTGTAAGTAAATCAAGGTTTAATGAAGTTTTAAATGCTTACCGGCAATATCGGTTTCAATAAATATAAAAAGCGCCCCTAAAAATATAAAAGCGTCCCACATTATCTATATAATAGATTTTATAATTGTTAGAATGTATTCATAGACAATATAGACAAAATTATTAAGGGGTAAAAATTATGAATGAGAAAATATTAAAAATGGGTAAAGATGAAAAAGAAGGGAATGATAGAAAAAGGATGATAAACACTATTATAAATATATTGAATATTGTTGATAATAATGATTTAGAATATATTTATATTATAGTTATTAGTAGGCTGTTACGAGTTGAATCTGATTTTGATAAAGGATATATATTAGCATTGCTACAAAGTAATAAAATAAATCAATAGACCACTGTTAAATAAGCAGTGGTCTATTAGTTAAAAATCAATATTTATTTTATTATCTCTCAAATCTAGCATAGCACTTATAAAACCTAATACAAATTCAATTGATATATTTAAAGTTTTTAAAATATTATCAATTTTATCAATATCTAGCATATCATTATAACTTTCAAACCTTAAATATTCATCAATATCAATATTTGATAAATCAGATACCATTTTTTCTGTCCAATCAAATTGGATTCTCTTATGTTTACATAATCGTACTAAACTTTTATATGCCAATTCAGATTCAGTATCAATTATTTTTTTTAGTGTTTCTAAATTAAAGGGTTGAGATTCTTTTTTTCTATTATTTATTTCAGAATCTAATCCCATTAAGGCAGAAGGGTTAGTATTTAGAGCATTTGCTATTAGCGTTATTTTTGATATCGGTAAATCAACTTCTCCGTTTTCGATTTTTGCTATTGAAGATCTAGAAGTGTAGCCGGTTTTTTTTGCTAATTCTTGTTGTGACATCCCTAAATTTTTTCTTAAATTTCTAATTTGTAAATATAACGGATCCAAATTTATCACCTCAATAGAATAGTAACATTAAGTATAATTAAATTCAACAAATATTTACATATAGATATTTCTATGTTGACTAAAATTCACTAAAATGATATTTTATATAATATAAGTGAATTATATTCAACTTATATAAACTATTAGAATATTTAAGAGGTAGTTATTAAGATGTCAATGGAAGAGGAAAATAATTTCATAATAATTGAAAATACTAGAGAGGATATACAAAAATGTGATGATTGCTGTAACGAGTCGTCAAGTTTAATTGAAACAGAAATTGGGTATTTATGTCCCAAATGTTTTAATGATTTTATAGAAAGAGGATAGAAGTATTTAAAGTAAGTATGAATTTGTATTTAGGCGATAGTAGAAAAGGTACTAGATTACATTGAAAGGAGTTTGCAGGATAAATAATTAGATTTAGAAATTATATTTATTATGTTAGATGATTAAATTAGGATTGCTGGTTTATGAAAAAAATATGATTGAATGATAAAGTTGTTTGGAGTCAATTTTGATTAAATAAATATTTTTATTTACACATAAAAAAGCGCAATGCGCTTTTTAGTCAAAAGTTACATATTCATTTTTTAATGGAGAGACAACATTTAAATTTTCAACAGTTAGAACGGGAATGTTAATTTGATATTCTTGATCAAGAACAGTTGAAACTTTACCTTTTACCACGATCCATTCATCAGGAATTAGTTTTTTAGCTAGTTTACTAATACAAACTAGACCAATCAATGATGTATCCTCTTCACAACAAACCATAGCTTGTCTACCTAAAACAAAACCATCTTCAATAACTCTATCTAATCCAATAAACTTTCCCTTTATTTTAATTGTTTTATCATTATACTTCTCAGGATGATCCATTACATCCATACAAAAAATACCAAAATCATGATCTTTAATCTCTAAATAATCTTTTTGTATATCATAAGGTAATTCTACTTCAGGATGCATTGTATCAATAGTGCCATTAGGAAATTCATAAATTATTTGGGTATTACTGTTTATTGCTTTTATATTATTTCTTAACATTGATTTTTTAATGTTTTGATTATAACGATTAAAAATGACAAGATCACTAAATATAACTTGTCCATATACTAATGAACGCATATTATTTAAATACATTGAAAAGGTTGTAGCATCAAAGGTTGTTAAAACTTGAACAACTTTCCAATTTTCTGGAATAATTTCTTTAACAAAAATATTTAGATCCATCATTCCATTGGCTTCAATCATAATTTGTGTAGGATGATATTCTAATTCTAGGTGCTTTAAATCGTATGTAGTAAAGTTTTCGTAATCTAAAGTAGCTAGTGAAGTATTAGATTTTTTTAAATATACTTTATCATAAGAAATTTCACCACTTTCAAAACTTATTAATAAAGTATCCTCATCACTATAAAAGTCAGGATTCATCAAAGTATCATTTATGAACGAAGTTTTACCACTATCTAAAAAACCTGCAAAAATATATACTCTTGTTTCCATTAAGCAACCTCATCAAATAAATTATTTAATTTTTGTTCATCTAACTTTTCACCAATTATACAAATTTGACCAGTAAAATTGGCTTTTCCTATACGAATCTCATATTCCCCTGGAACTAGGTCAAAATACAACCAATTATTTTCAAAACTATCTACATAGCCTTTAGCCCTTAGAATATTTCCATAGTTTGAATTCTCACTAAGTTTTTTTAAGATTGTCTCTAATTGAATTTTAGTATATTTTTTTGGTGTTTGTTTACTCCAGCTAGTAAATATTTCATCTGCATGATGATGTTCATGTTTGCATTTATGATTATGGTGGTGTTCATGATTATGATTGTGACCACACTCAGGACAAATATCTAATTCATTGAACAATTGGTTACGAAGATTATCACTATGATCAAAAGCAGCAACTAATGTTTCTTGGGTTAATTGATTCCAAGTGGTTGTAATTATATTGGCTTTATTGTTATGTTCTTTAATTATTTTAATACATTCATTAAGTTGAAATTCTGTTATATCTTCAGTTCTGCTTAAAATAATTAATGAGGCATATTTGATTTGATTATTAAAAAATTCACCAAAGTTTTTAGTATATAGACGACATTTTTTAGCATCAATTACAGTCATATGATTGTCAAGTGATAGTTCATCACTATTAACTTCATTTACAGCTTTTATTACATCAGATAATTTACCTACTCCAGAAGGTTCAATAATAATACGGTCAGGATGATACTTTTCAATAACTTCCACTAACGAAGTTTCAAAATCATCTACAAGACTGCAACAGATACATCCAGAGTTGATTTCAGTTATTTCGATTCCAGAATCATGCATAAATGTTCCATCGATTCCAATTTCACCAAATTCATTTTCAATCAATACAATTTGTTCATCAAGATATATTTCTTTAATTAATTTTTTTATAAAAGTTGTTTTTCCAGCTCCAAGAAAACCAGATATGATATCTACTTTTATCATCTAATTCATCTCCTATCTAAGATATTATAACATTAAGTTTTTTATGGTTCAAATATTGAAGTTGTTAAAATTATTACCATTATTTAAAAAACTAGAACAAAATTAATTCTATATTAAACAGATTTTTAAAATATGACAAGAATAGTAACATAACTCAAAATATGTTAGAATATAAGGTATAGAGGAGGAATATTTATGAGTAAAAAGGTTATAACCATTGCAAGAGAATATGGCTCTGGGGGAAGGTTGATTGCTCAAAAAGTCGCAGAAAAATTAGGAATAGTTTATTATGATAATGAAGTTATTGATTTAGCTGCTAAGGAAATGGGATTTGATGTAGATGTGATTAGAAAAGTTTCAGAAGAAAAATCATCAGGATTTATGTATAGTCTATCTTCTAGTGCATTTACTCTTCCTTTAAACGATCAAGTATACACGATGCAATCAAAAATTATTCGTCATCTAGCAAGTTATGATGCTTGTATTATTGTTAGTGGTTGTGCTGATTATATTTTGGAAGATTTTGATAATGTTTTGAAGGTTTTTATTCATGCACCATTAGAATCAAGAATCCGTCGGGTTAAAGAAGATTATAAAGAAAATCATAGTGATTTAAAAAAATATGTGGTAAAGAAGGATAAAACTAGGAGTAATTATTATAATTACTATACAACTAAAAAGTGGGGACAATTAAAAAATTTTGATTTAACAATTAATAGTGATTTGGGTATTAATGAAGCGGCAGATATAATTTCGAAATTATATTTAGAGGGAAAATTTTAATGGCTACAGAAAATAAAATGGGTGTAATGCCTGTAAATAAACTATTAATTACAATGTCTTTACCAATGATAATTTCAATGTTAGTTCAAGCAATGTATAATATTGTTGATAGTATATTTGTTGCTCAAATTAGTGAAAATGCACTAACAGCAGTTTCTTTAGCTTTTCCCTTGCAAAACTTAATGATTGCTTTTGCAGGGGGAACAGCTGTAGGGGTTAATGCTTTATTGTCTAGAAGCTTAGGGGAAAAGAATCAAGATAATGTAAATAAAACAGCGACAAATTCAATTTTCATTTATTTAATTACAGCATTAATTTTTATGATTGGAGGATTGCTGATATCTAATATATTTTTTAGTATTCAAACTACTAATCAAGAAATCATAAATCATGGAAAGGTTTATATCTCAATTGTTGTAGGGAGTTCATTTGGTTTATTTGGACAGTTTTTATTTGAACGGCTTTTACAAGCTACAGGAAGAACAATGTTTACGATGTTTACCCAAGGTATTGGGGCAATAATCAATATAATATTAGATCCAATCTTTATTTTTGGTTTATTTTCAGTGCCCAAAATGGGTGTTGCTGGAGCGGCATTGGCAACAGTTATAGGACAAATAATTGCATGTATGTTAGCACTATTTTTTAACTTAAAATATAATCATGATATCACTTTTCAATTTAAACGATTTAAACCAGATTTCCAGATTATTAAACAAATTTATTCAGTAGGAATTCCATCTATTATTATGCTATCTATTGGTAGTGTTATGACATTTGGAATGAATACAATTTTAATTACTTATTCTACTACAGCAACAGCTGTATTTGGAGTATATTTTAAACTACAAAGCTTTGTTTTTATGCCTATTTTTGGTTTGAATAATGGAATGATTCCTATTATTGCATATAATTTAGGTGCTAAGAAAAAAGATAGAATGTTTAAAACAATTAATCTAGCAATGATTTATGCTATATCTATAATGATTATTGGATTAATAATATTTGAGTGTTTTCCACAAACTTTATTAGGATATTTTAATGCATCATCAGATATGATTAAGATAGGTACTCCTGCATTAAGGATAATTGCGCTTCATTTTATTCTTGCAGGATATTCGATTGTTTGTAGTGCTGTATTTCAAGCAGTTGGTAAAGGTACATATAGTTTATTAACATCTTTAATTAGACAATTATTTATATTATTACCAAGTGCATATATCTTATCTTTATTTGGAAATATTAATTTGATTTGGTTATCTTTTCCGATTGCAGAAATCGTTTCAGTGATTACTTCATCAATATTATTTTCTAAGATAAAAAGACATTTAGTATTTTAGAATGTTATACAGTAGCTTTGCTGGTAACAGAATTGTGAAGCTAATTGATATATTGTATAATATTACATATAGATTAGGGGTGACAGCATGAATTATATTGAGCTAGATGAGGTAGATTCGACAAATAATTATGTAAAAAGGAATTTAGATAGATTACCTAATTACAGTGTAGTAAAATGTAATTATCAGACTGCAGGTCGAGGGCGTAATGGGCATATATGGAAAAGTAAAAGAGGACAAGATCTACTAATGAGTATTCTTGTTAAGGATTTTAAGAATCCTCATGATTTACACAAAATGACTCAAATAGCTGCTTGTAGTGTAATTGGCTTGTTAGATAGGTATGGGATTGAAGCAAAAATAAAGTGGCCTAATGATGTTTTTGTTGATGATTTGAAAATATGTGGGATATTAGTTGAGGCAATATATAAAGATGGATTAGAAGGAGTAGTAATTGGAATAGGTTTAAATGTTAATTCTATTAGTGGTGAATATACTTCAATGAAAATGAAATTGGGTCAAGAATATTTAATTAAACCAATTATGATTACAATTTTGACATACTTTAAAATTTATCATAATCTTTATCAACAAGGCTGTTATGATCAAATTCTTGATTATGCAAATAATATTTCTTATTTAAAGAATAAACAAGTTGTTTTTCAAGATTATGGGATAGTAACTTTTACAAAACTTAACGAAGATGGAACTGTGGATTTTATTGATAGTAATTATCAACAGCATAATGTTTTGGTTAATGAAATCTCTTTACATAGAGAGTAGAGAGTACCAAATTAATTTTAAATGATAGGCATGTATATTTTTAACTCTCTGTATTATATAAGAGAGTTTTTTATAATAATGTTATTATAGTTATAAATATTATTTAAGATATAGTAATAGAATTTATTAATGGTGTATTATAAAAGTGGGTATAGTGAAAAGTTGATGATAGTATTTTATAAAGGAATAAGAGGTATGATAAATGAAGAATAATGATAAGATAGCAATTGTTTGTTGTTCTAATGGGATTAAATTAAAAGATAAATATAAAATTGATATGTTGATAAATTTATTTATTAGATTTGAGTTAGTACCTGTTATTAGTAGATACATATTTGAGCAAGGAGCAGTTTTTAGTGGAAATGCAAAACAGAGAGCTGAGGTATTGATGGATTTTTATAAAGATAAAGAGATAAAAGCGATTTTTGATATTTCTGGTGGAGATATTGCTAATGAAATTTTACCATTTTTAGATTTTGAAATTATCAAAAAGAATAAAAAATTGTTTTGGGGGTATAGTGATTTAACTACGATTATCAATGCAATTTATACAAAAACAAATAATGAATCAATTTTATATCAAATAAAAAATTTAGTTGCTGAAGATATGGAAGAACAGACAAATAATTTTTATGAATCTCTTTTTTTAAAGACAGATCATTTGTATTATTTTAACTATGAATTTATTCAGGGCAATTCCATGCAAGGAGTTGTTGTTGGTGGAAATATAAGATGTTTCTTAAAGTTGGCAGGAACTGAGTATTGGCCAAATATGAATAATAAGATATTATTACTTGAGGCTAGAAGTGGAACAATTGGACAAATGACAACTTATTTAAGTCAATTAAAACAGATTGGGGTATTTGAAAAGGTTAATGGAATTATTTTAGGCAGATTTATAGAAATGGAGAATAAATGCTGTATACCAACAATTATTGATTTAGTAAAGAGATATATTAATAGAGATTTGCCTCTTGTAAAAACTTCTGAAGTAGGACATAATATTGATTCTAAAGCGATGATTATTGGAAAAATGATAAACTTACGTTAATTAGTAAGTTTTTATTTTTGTTCAAAAACATTCAAAAACATTCATAAAATAATTGACTATATGACTGAATAGTCATATAATATGTTTGTGAGGTGAATGAAAATGATTACAGAAGAAAGACATCGACTGATTTTGAAGGAATTGAAAAGAAAAGGAAGCTTAAATGTATTGGAGCTGGTAAATATAACTAAAGCTTCTGAGTCAACGATACGACGTGATTTATTGGAGTTAGATCATCAAGGATTATTGAAAAGGGTCCATGGTGGAGCGGTTCTTATTGAAAGAGCTAGTTTAGCAGTTGAAAATCCATTAAGTGAACGACAATCGCAAAATTCATTACAGAAAGAATTGATTGGGAAATATGCTGGTAAATTAGTTGAAGAAAATGATACTGTATATATTGATACAGGATCAACTACAATAAAATTAATTGATTACTTAATTGAAAAAAAAGCGACTTATGTAACTAATGGATTATTACAAGCACAAATGTTAGCACAAAAAGGATTTAAGGTAATTTGTCTTGGAGGGGAGATAAGAGGGATTACTGGTGCTTGTGTTGGAGCGAGTACTTATCAAAAATTAAGTAGATATCATTTTACAAAAGCTTTTTTTGGAACTAATGGTGTTGATATTGAACATGGTTTTACAACTCCTGATAATGAAGAAGCATTAATTAAGGAGGCTGCTTTTAGTCGTTGTGAAATGAATTATATATTATGTGATCATAGTAAATTTAATAAATTAAGTCCAGTTCATTTTGGTGATATAAATGAGGCAATTATAATTTGTGATTATTGTAAAGAAAATCAAATAAAAGAGCATACTACAGTTGTGGAGGTAGATAAAGTATGATTTATACAATAACATTTAATCCATCATTAGATTATGTTATGAAGGTTAAAGATTTTGAAGAAGGAAAAACTAATCGATCTTATCAAGAGACCATTTATCCTGGGGGAAAAGGTTTTAATGTATCTACAATTTTACAATGTCTTGGTCTTGAAAATACTGCATTAGGATTTATTGCAGGATTTACAGGAAAAGAAATAGAAGATCAGTTAAAAAAAAGAGGTTTTAATTTAGATTTATGTGTATTAGATGAAGGGATTTCACGAATAAATGTAAAAATGAAAAGTACAAAGGAAACAGAGATAAATGGTAATGGACCTAATATTAATAATATAAAATTAGATGAATTATTATCAAAATTGGATTATTTAAATAATGGGGATATTTTAATTTTGGCGGGTAGTATACCTTCATCATTACCAGATAATATTTATGAAACAATTATGAAAAGATTGATTTTAAAGAAAATCAAAGTAATTGTTGATGCAACAGGCGAGTTGTTATTAAATGTATTATCATATCGTCCATTTTTAATCAAACCTAATCATCATGAATTAGAAGAACTTTTTAAGACAAAAATCAATAATCAAGAAGAAATAATATTTTATGCAAAAAAGTTAAAAGAACAAGGAGCAATAAATGTTTTAATATCATTAGGAAAAGACGGGGCATTATTAATAAGTGAAGATAATCATGTGTATTTTTGTAATAGTGCTAAAGGAGAATTAATTAACTCAGTTGGTAGTGGAGATTCAATGGTTGCAGGATTTATTGCTGGTTATTTAAAAAATAAAAGTTATCAAGAAGCGATTCACTTAGGTAGTGCATGTGGTGGTGCAACAGCTTTTAGTGATGATTTAGCTAAAAAAGAAATGATTGATAAAGTTTATCAACAAATTAATGTGGAGGTTATCGAATAATGAAGATTACAGATTTATTAAAGTGTGTATCTGTTGATGTTAATGCAGCAGCTAAATCAAAAGATGAAGCTATTAATCATTTAGTTGATCTAATGGATAAACAGGGGAATTTAAAAGATAAAGAGGTTTATAAACAAGGAATATATGCTCGTGAAGAATTAAGTACTACAGGAATTGGTGAAGGAATAGCTATTCCTCATGCTCAAAGTGAAACTGTTGTAGCACCAGGTTTAGCGGCAATGGTTGTTAAAGATGGAGTTGATTATCAGTCTCTTGATGGAAATCCAGCTCAATTATTTTTTATGATTGCTGTACCTAAATCAAGTGGAAATGAACATTTACAGATTTTAGCAATGCTTTCGCAGATGTTAATGGATAATGATTTTAAAGAGGCATTAGTTAATGCCAAAAGTAAAGAAACTTTTATGAGAATTATTGATGAAAAAGAAGCTAGTCAAAAAGAAAAAGAGACTCAAAAAGAAGTTGCCCAAAAATCATTTAGTGGTAGTTATCAAATTGTTGCAGTAACTGCTTGTCCAACTGGAATTGCACATACCTATATGGCAGCAGAGGCTTTAGAAGAAAAAGCTAAAGAAATGAATGTAACGATTAAAGTAGAAACAAATGGTAGTGGTGGAACTAAAAATGCTTTGACAGCAAAAGAAATTTCTGAATGTCAAGCAGTTATTGTTGCAGCAGATAAAAATGTTGAGATGGCACGTTTTGCTGGAAAACCAGTTATTCAGGTAAAAGTAGCAGATGGAATTAATAAAGCAACAGATTTAATCAAACAAGCCTTGAGTGATGATGCTCCAATTTATCAAAGTGATAACACAGTTAATTTAAAAATTGAAGACTCTAATGAAGGCGTAGGTCGAACAATTTATAAACATCTAATGAATGGTGTTAGTCATATGTTACCTTTTGTAATTGGTGGTGGGATTTTAATAGCATTAGCATTTTTATTTGATGATTATACTATTGATCCTAAAAATTTTGGAAGTAATACAGAATTAGCAGCTTTTTTAAAAAATGCTGGTGATACTGCTTTTGGATTTATGTTACCTATTTTATCAGGGTTTATTGCTATGTCGATTGCAGATCGTCCAGGTTTAGCAGTAGGATTTGTCGGTGGTGCTTTAGCTTCTGGAGGTGGCTCTGGTTTTTTAGGAGCATTAGCCGCTGGTTTTGCAGCAGGATATTTATTGATAGGATTACGAAAATTATTTGATTATTTACCAGATGCATTTGAAGGATTAAAACCAGTTTTATTGTATCCGTTTTTTGGAATCCTAATTATGGCACTAGGAATGGTGTTTATTATTAATCCACCAGTTGCAGCAGTTAATAATGGAATTACTAATATTTTAAATTCAATGGGTGGTTCTAGTAAGGTATTGTTAGGTCTAGTTTTAGGAGGGATGATGGCTGCTGATATGGGTGGTCCAATCAATAAGGCAGCTTATGTATTTGGAACAGCATCTATTACAAGTGGGAATTATGATATTATGGCAGCTGTAATGATTGGCGGAATGGTTCCTCCATTAGCAATTGCTCTAGCAACATTATTTTTTAAAAATCGTTTCACTAAAAAGGAACAAAGTACAACAGTTACTAATTTTATTATGGGATTTTCATTTATTACTGAAGGAGCAATACCTTTTGCAGCTAGTGATCCTTTGCATATTTTACCAGCATGTATTGCAGGTTCAGCAGTTGCTGGGGCATTGTCAATGGCTTTTGGATGTACATTAATGGCACCTCATGGTGGTATATTCGTTATAGGAGTAATTAGTAATCCATTAGGGTATTTTATTGCCTTATCAATAGGAGCTATTGTAGGAATGATATTACTAGGATTATTGAAAAAACCAATAGCTTCAAAATAGTTAATATGTCATACTTTTATGTATGACATATTTTTTAATGTAATAATTAAACATTTAATTGATGAATTATAATATCAGTAGTAGAAAAATTTAGTAGTTTTAGGTTATAATATATTTATATATAAATAAAAGGGATGTTGATAAGATGAAAAATTACAAAAAAATTATTTCGGTTGTACTTGGTTTGTTATTGGTATTAAATATTGCTGGATGTACTAATAATGAAAAAGAAGAACCGACAGCTAAAAAAGAAGATTTCGATACTTTTATCGAAAAAATGCCGAATTTAGTATTATCTGATGATGATATGAATCTTGAGTTTACTTTTCAAGATCCAAGTAACTATGGATTTGAAGAGCAGTTATTAACTTTGCCATATAGTAATGAAAAAAGCTATAAAAAAAGTAAAAAAGAAAATGAAAAAATACTTAAGGAACTAAGATCATATGATTATGATAAATTAACTGATGATCAAAAACTAACATATGATATTTTAGAAGACTATTTACAAAGAACTTCTTATCAGTATGAATATTATGATCTTGATAATAGCTACTTAGGTAGTTTTGTTAGTTTTCAGGCTCAATTACCATTACTATTAAGTGAATATACATTTGAACGTCAAAATGATTTAGATAGTTATTTTAATATGTTGGAAACTAGTGAAGAAACATTTTTAAAATATGCAGAAATTGAAAAGAAACGTCAAGAGAAAAACTCTGGATTAGCTAAAAATATTTTAGAAAAAACTATTGAACAGTGTCAAAATTATACTAGTAGTACAGATGATTATTTGATTGAACGGATTAATCAAAGAATAGATAATGTTGATTTTTTAAATGATGCAGAAAAAAATGAAGCAAAACAAAAAAATCAAGAATTAGTTTCAGTAAATTTAAAAAATGCGTATAAAAGTTTAGAAGAACAATTAAAACAGGTTACACCAACTAATCAAGATAATAAAGGTTTGTATAGTAGTCCTAAAGGTAAAGAATACTATGAAGCTATGCTTCAGGGTAGAGTTGGAACAGATATGAATATAAAAGAAGTAAAAAATTATTTAGAAGAAAAGAAAAATAAACTACTTCAAGAAGCAATAACTTTAATTACTGAAAATCCTGAATTAGCCCAAGTAAGTGGTTTTTCAGAAATAGTATATTCAGATTTTACTTCTACTGCTCAAACATTAGATTATTTAAAAACAGCAATTACAGAAGATTATCCTAAAATTGATAATCTTAACTATGAAATTATAACTGTTCCTGATGCATGGAAAGATAATTTTTCTCCAGCTGCCTATTTACAAGGTAAAATAGATGCTCCAATTGATACACCAGAGTTGATTTATATAAATGGTGAATATTCACAATCTTTGTTTGATACAATAGAACATGAAGGATATCCAGGACATATGTATCAGCATACATATTTTAAACAACAAAAAAATATACCAACAATACGTTATTTAATTGATTACAATGGTTATAGTGAAGGATGGGCTACTTATGTTGAATGGAATGGCTATAAGTATGCACCTATAGAAGATAAAACAGTTTTAGAGTATAAAAGTTTAAATGATCGTTTAACATCAGTATTTGTTTGTTTAATGGATATTGGAATTCATTATGATGGATGGGATTATGATGACTATAAAGAATATTGGAATCAAAATTTTGGTGAAGTAAGTGAAGATTCAATGTTAGAACAGTATAATCTATTTTTAGAAACACCAACAAATTATTTACAATATTATTTATCTGGATTCTTATTCCAAGATCTTTATGATAAAGCAGAAGATAAGTTAAAAGATAAGTTTTCTGCGGTAAAATTTCATGATGTCATATTATCTACAGGACCAGCACCATTTAAGATATTAGAAAAACAAGTTGATAAATATATTGAAAAAGATAGTAAATAAAATGGAAGATAAAACTTCCATTTTTTATATGATAATTTATTATAAGGGCATTTATGGATAAGCATAAAAAAAGGATGGATGTTAGACTGTATATGTAAGGAGGCGATGATAATGAATTCATGGCAAGAAATTCAAAAAACAATTGAATATATAGAAGAACATTTTGATGAAGAAATTGATATAGATAAATTAGCTGCAATTGCTCATTTATCAAAGTATTACTATCAACGTTTATTTTATCGTTTAACAAATAAAACCGTAAAGGAATATGTTAAATTACGACGTTTGGCTAAGGCCTCAAAATTATTGAAAGAAACAGATTTACGAATATTGGATATAGCTATTAAGTGTGGTTTTTCTAATCATGGAAATTTCAGTAAAGTATTTAAGGAGGTTTATGATATTTCACCTGATAGATATCGTAAAACGGATATTCATTTAGATCAGTATATAAAACCTGATATTGCTTTAAATTATATACTGATTGATACTGGGGTTCCTTTGATTGTAGATAAAATGGTTTTAGAAATTAATAAAAAAACAATAGAATCGGATAAATATTTTATTGGAAAAAGTAAATTAGCATTAATAAATGATTTAAATCAACCTAAGATTAATAATTTTATAGATTTATGGCAGGATTTAAAGTTAAATAATGATCAAGTTGGAGTAGATATTTTAACATTATCTGATCAACCAGAGTATTTTAATTATTTTGTTGGGGTGGAATCAAAGGATTCTAAAGAAGGATATGAGATTCGGGTAATGCCGAAGGGGAAATATATAGTTTGTAGTTATGAAGCAGAAAATTTTGATTTATTAGTAAATGAAGCTTTGTATAAAGCAAGTCGTTATTTATATGATATATGGTTACCTAATCATAATTTGACACCTGATAGTTTATTGATCCAAAAGTATTTTAATCCTTTTGAAGATAATTGTTTTATAGAATTATGGGCTAAATTAAAATAGTTTTTATGTTTCAAAAATAGAAATAATTTACTATCTAAAATAGATAGGCGTATAATAGGTCTATGTAGGGGGCGATTATGCGTGTTATTTACTAATAAAGATTTAAAAAGATTAATTGTGCCACTTGTAATTGAACAATTATTAGTTATTTTGGTTGGTTTTTTTGATACTGTAATGGTTGCAAGTGTTGGTGAAGCAGCTGTTTCTGCAGTTTCTTTAGTTGATGGAATTAATATTCTTTTGATTAATATATTTGCAGCCTTGGCAACAGGGGGAGCAGTTGTGGCAGCGCAATTCGTTGGGCAGAGAGCTTTTGATAAGGCGAGACACGCTGCAAAACAATTAATTCTTATTACAGCGGTTATTTCGTTATTCATGATGGTGATAGTAATTATTTTTAATACTTCACTTTTGCATTTAATATTTGGTAATGTTGAGGTGGATGTAATGAAAAATGCTGAAATTTATTTTTTGTTTTCTGCTATGTCATATCCTTTTATTGCCTTATATAATTCAGGAGCAGCTTTATTCAGGGCGATTGGAAATTCAAAAATTTCAATGATTAACAGTGCAGTCATGAATATAATAAATATTATTTTAAATGCAGTATTTATATTTGGTTTTAAATGGGGAGTTTTTGGAGCGGTTCTAGCAACCTTAATTGCTAGAGCTGTAGCTTGTTGTGTGATTTTAAAAATGTTAGGGCAAAGAGATTTAGATATTTATGTAGATGATTATTTTCATTGGAAATTTGATTTAATATATATAAAAAAATCTTACAAATTGGAATTCCTTCAGGATTAGAAAATGGAATGTTTCAGTTTGGTAAGATATTAGTTCAAAGTTTAATTGCAGCATTTGGAACCTATTCAATTGCTGCTAATGCTGTTTCTAATAACTTAGCACAAATGCAGATTATTCCTGGGATGGCAATGTCATTAGCGATGGTTACAGTTATTGGTCAATGTGTAGGTGCAGATGATTACAAGCAGGCAAAATATTATGTGAAAAAGTTAATGAAGATCACTTATATTTCAATGGCAGCTATAATTGTGGTCTTAGTTTTAATAACTCCAGAAATTTTAAATTTTTATGCATTATCAAGTAGAACTAAAGAGCTTGCTTATCAATGTATATTTTTACATGCTTTTGTTGCGGCTGTAGTTTGGCCTTTATCATTTACTTTTCCAAATGTATTAAGAGCAGCAAATGATGCTAAATTTACAATGATTATATCAGCATTATCAATGTTAATCTTTAGGTTATGTTTTAGTTATATTTTAGGACAATATATGTCGTTTGGATTAATAGGGGTTTGGATAGCTATGTTTATTGATTGGGTAGTGCGTTGTATTTTCTTTATTTGGCGGTATTATAATGGAAAGTGGATGAATCGTAAGCTGGTTTAGGATATCTTAGGATATCCTAATTTCTTTATTACTGATATTGCAATAAGACCCATTAAAGTACCAGTAATACAGGCGATAATTATTAAATATGGTAGGTAATAAATAATATTAAATCCAAAAAATATAATGGCAATAATTAACTGACCTAGATTATGACTAACTGCTCCAGTAATACTAATAATTAACATAGAGAATGATTTAGTTTGTTTAAGTAAATACATTACAAGAATACTAAGTATAGCACCACTAATACTATATAAGAACATGTATAAGTTTGTAAAAGTGATAGCAATGATTAAACATCGTAACAATGAGACGATTAGTGTTTCTTTAAGGCTATAGTAATATAATATGATTATGTTGATGATGTTAGCTAATCCAATTTTAGAACCAGGAATACTAAAACTAAAAGGAATCAAACTTTCAATATATCCTAGAATAATGGCAATTGCAGTAAATAAAGATAGATAGGTTATTTTTTTAGTCATGTAATTCTCCTAGTATGTTGATGCATCTATATCGTTATTTTTATTAGCGATAATTCCAATGGTTACTTGGTTTGGTAAACAAATTATTTGTTGAGCATTTTTAGATATTTTCCCTTGTTTTTGACATAATTTATCAGGGCAGGTTGAATCTATAATGTAAGCTTCATTATTTTTTATTACTAGAGTATTTTTATTTTCTATATTTATAGTTTGATCAAGATTTAGGGGAACCGTTTGATACACTTTACCACTAATTTTGATTTGAACATATGCTCCAGTTTGATAAAAAAAGAAATAATTAAATATGAAACCGCAAATAATTATTAATCCAATAATAAATATAATAATATAATCCTTTTTTTTAATCATAAACCCTCCAATTAATATAATTGTAAATTAATAATTTAAACTTTACAATAATAAGTCAAAATATTACATATAAAAAGCTTATCTACTGAAGTACATTAGAATATTATTGTTTCAAAATATTTATTTGCAAAAATTCATGGAATTAAAATAGGCATAATTATGAGTTAATAAAAGATATTTTATAATGTAAGAAAAAAGTAAGAATATAAAAAGAAATTTGTTATCTTTTCTTATGAGGATATTGAAAAACAAGACTTTTATTTTAGATATCATATAGATATCAAATAAAAGTTTTTATTATCGAAAGGAAGGATATGAATGAAGTTAAAAACTATAGCAGTATTATTTGGTGGGAATTCAAGTGAGTATGAAGTATCATTACAATCAGCAGGTGCAATTATAAAAAACTTTCCATATGATAAGTATACTCTTTACATGGTTGGTATTACTAAAACAGGTAAATGGTATCATTATCAAGGTGAGGTTGAAAATATCTTAAATGATACATGGTTCAAAGAAACAATGAACAGTGTAAGTATAAGTTTGGGTATAAATCATGGCACTATGATAGAAATTATAAATAGTAAAGTTGTGTATCATCATATAGATGCAGTTTTGCCAGTTTTGCATGGAAAAAATGGTGAAGATGGTTCAATACAAGGGTTAATGGGTTTAGCAAATATTCCAATTATTGGTAGTGGTATTTTAGCATCAGCTTTATGTATGGATAAATATCGAGCTCATGAATTAGTTAAATCTCAGGGTATAAAAGCAGCAAAATCTTTTGTTATATCGAGAAATGGTTTAAATGAAGAGATATATGATTTGAAATTTCCTGTGTTTGTAAAACCCTTAAAAGCTGGTTCATCATATGGAATATCTAAAGTATCAGAGCATAAGGATTTAAAATATGCAATTAGTTTAGCTTTTAAATATGATAATGAGGTAATTATTGAAGAGGAAGTTATAGGATTTGAAGTTGGTTGTGCAGTTATTGGTAATAAACATTTAGAAGTAGGAGTAGTTGATGAAATAGAGTTATCAGGAGGTTTTTTTGATTTTAATGAAAAGTATACACTTAAATCATCAAAAATACATCTTCCAGCCCGAATTGATCAAAAAACAATAAAGAAAATTCAAGATACTGCAAAAAATATTTATCGTATTTTAGGGTGTCAGACATTTGCTAGAGTAGATATGTTTTTAACACCTCAAAATGAGATTTATTTTAATGAGGTTAATACTATTCCTGGTTTTACATCACATAGTCGTTTTCCACAGATGATGAAGGCAGCTGGATATGAGTTTTCTAAATTAATAGATGTAATTATTGAAATGGGGCTTAATAATGAAAGTAATATCTCTAAATAATAAAAGGTAAAAAAATATGGTTAGTATTTCTACAAGCCGCAGCTGGGTTGAAATTGATTTAGATGCACTTAGTCATAATATTAATTATTTGTCATCGTTACTTAAACCAAAAACAAAATTTATGGCAGTTGTTAAAGCAGATGGATATGGACATGGTTTAATTACGATTGCAAGACACTGTCAAAGAATAGGAATAACAGCTTATGCAGTAGCTACTATTGATGAAGGGATTAAATTAAGAAAGGCAGGAATTAGTGGAGAAATATTAATTTTAGGTTTTACCCATCCAATAAGAGCGTTTGAATTGTACAAATATCATTTAATTCAAAGTATTATTGATTCTAAATATGCTTGTGAGTTAAGTTGGTGTGGATTTGATATTGATGTTCATGTGAAGATTGACAGTGGAATGCATCGATTAGGCTTTGATGTAAATGATATTGGTAGTATTGAAGAACTATATGAATATAATAATTTACATATAAAAGGATATTTTACACATTTATGTGTTTGTGATAGTAATAAAAGAAGTGATATCTCATTTACAAAATCACAAATTAATAGTTTTAATAGATTAATAAATAAGTTAAAAAAATATAATGATGTAGGAAAAATACATATTCAAAGTAGTTATGGATTAATTAATTATCCTGAAATAGATTGTGATTATGCACGTATTGGTATTTTGATGTATGGAATAAAATCATCTCATAGTGATTATTTAAAAATTAAATTAGATTTAAGTCCTGTTTTATCAATAAAATCACGAATAGCAACAATTCATCATCTTGTAAAAGGAACAAAGATTGGCTATGGACTTACATATCAAGTTACTAAAGATAGCATAGTTGCAACAATCCCAATAGGTTATGGAGATGGTATCCCAAGACAGTTATCATCAAATGGATATGTTTTAGTTAAAGGGCAAAAGTGCCCAATTATTGGACGTATATGTATGGATCAGATGCTAGTAGATGTTAGTAGAGTTAAAAACCTTACTAGTAATGAAGTAGTAACTATTATAGGTAAAGATGGAAATAATGAAATTAGAATTGAACAACTTGCTTTAGCAGCTGATACAATTAGTAATGAAATATTATGTCGGATTAAGAAGCGTTTACCAAGGATATATAAAGGAGGAAATTAATTTGAAAAAGATAAATAAGTTTTCATATGAAATAATAATTGCAATAATAGGGGTATTAGTAATTATAGGGACAGTGATTATTTTAAATCTTGAAAGAATTCATTTAATGGCAAAGGGATATAGTTTTAGTGAACAAGATATTATTTTGAAGTTAGAAGATGAAGAGGTAGAGCGTTTTTTAGAGTCTGATAAAGTTGTTGATATTGCTTCATGGGATAAAACCTCTAATGATAATCATTATTTGGAATATGAAATTTATCGTGGATATAAGAAAGATTTATCAGCAAAAGAAGTGGTAGAGTATATAGATGAATTCTATCAGAAATATTATCAATCATTAAAAAATTTGAAATATAATTATAATCAAATAATTAATTTAATGTCTTTTGCAAGTTTAGAAGACTTTAAAATGCTTGTAGATAATAAATATACATATGTAGTTATAAAGCCCTATTTAAATATCAAAGGGATGATTTTTAAAGACTTACCAAAATATATAGAATCAAATCTAGAACCTATAACAGCAGTATTATCACAATCATATCCTTTTATCGATGCCAAAAATAAACCAACTAACGAATATCAAATATTACAACCAGAAAATACTTTAGTTTTAATAAAAAAAGGATTTGTCATACCAAAAGATTATGAACCTAAAGATTTAATTATACCAAATATACCAATAGCACCTGATACAGAAAATAAAAAATTACGCAAAGATGCTGCACAAGCACTAGAAAATATGTATCAAGATGCTTTAAAAGAAGGTTATCAATTAGTTTTAAATAGTGGTTATCGTTCATATGAAAGTCAGACAGAGATATATAATGAGTATTTTAAAAAATATGATGAAGTTACTGCAGCTGGACTAGTTGCAAAACCTGGTTCTAGTGAACATCAATTGGGTTTAGGTATAGATTTAACAAGTCAAAGTGTTATTGATAAAAAAAGACTTGTGTTTGGTGATACTAAAGAATATAGATGGGTAGTTAAAAATGCTTATAAATATGGTTTTATTTTGCGTTATCCAAAAGATCGTTCTAGTTTAACTGGTACAGCAAATGAGCCATGGCATTTACGCTATGTTGGTAAAAAAGCAGCTAAAATCATCTATGATAATGATTGGACTCTAGAGGATTATATTTTAAAATATGGCTTTGATTATAATTTAAAAAAATTAATTAAATAATACGTGACATTAATAAAATAATTAATTACAATCATATTTATATGAGGTAGTAATATGGATATTTATAAATATTTATCAAATTTAAAGATTGATTATGTAAAGATGGAACATAAACCTGTTTCAACAGTAAAAGAAGCATTATTTATTGAAGAGACAATGAATGGTGAGGGTGTAAAAAACTTATTTTTAAAAAATGCTAATCATAATTATTATTTATATGTTATAAAAAGTAATAAAAGAGCTGATCTTAAAGCTTTAGCTAATTATTTAAATAGTGGTAAGCTTTATTTTGGAAATGAGGTAGAGTTAAATAAGTATTTAGGATTGAAGCCAGGAGCAGTTTCTTTACTAGGAATTATTAATGATAGTGGTAAAGTAAAGATAATTATTGATAGTGATTTGGTTGGAAAGCGTTTGTTGATGCATCCTAATATCAATACTGTAACATTATCAATTGCTTATAATAATGTATTAAAAATAATTGAGGATTGTAAGAATGATTATATCATTTTCTAAAATTTTATATAATCATTTTATAGGGTAAGTGCATGAAATCGAAGTACTTATAAGATCAAGTATTTTAAATTAGAGTAGGTATATATTAAAAAATTGCTGTTGTTTTATTGAAACTTTCAGTATTTAAAAATTGTGTTTTTATAATTTACTGATAAATAAGTTTATAGAATATATCTTATAATAGTATTTTTTAGTGACATTTGATTTTTAAAAGTAATCCTCCTGATTATTTTGTAAAAAATAATAGGAGGATTATTGTATGAGTGAAGTAATTAATTATCAAAATGATTTAGTTAAATTTAATAACGATCTTTTCTTTAAATATCTTCTTTCCAGAGATACTGCTGAATCCAAAATGTTAAGAAAGTACATCGTTAAACTCGTTACCAATATCGACTGTAAAAAAATGATTGTTAAAAATCCTGAAATCAATCAAAATACTGTTCTTGCTAAAAATATTATTTTAGATATTTGTGCTGTTGATGAAACTGGCAGAATTATTGA
>NZ_FOIN01000007.1:0-5021 GCF_900102365.1 Thomasclavelia cocleata
ATGAAGTAATAAAAGCACAGGCAGTATTAGAAGATCCAGAAGCAAGTGAGGCAGAAGTAAAAGCAGCTCATGCAGCTTTAACAAAAGCCCTTGAGGGATTAGAACCAGTAAAAGCTGGAGATACAACAAGTATAAAAACTGGAGATACTGATTTACTTGGAATTTTTGCAAGCTTATCAATGTTAAGTTTAGCTGGACTAAGTTTACTAAGAAGAAAAGAAGATTAATTTAAAAGAAACTGTGTGAGTTAAGGATGTGATCTTAACTTATACAGTTTTTTTAGATTATTGGATATATGATTGGTAATTTTTGTAAAGATTTAATTAAGGTTTTTTATAACTTTGAAAATTATTATATTAGAATAGAAGTTTTTGGATTTAATATTAATATTTTAAGATATATTTTGTATTATTTTGCTAATGATTGTAGAATTTTACTAACTCTTTTATTGTATAATTTAGGTAGAGGTATTAGAACGTGGGGAAAATAAAAATATATGAAATGAAAAGGAGGAGATTAGAAATAGAAGAAGATATTTTGAAAGATTAAAAATTAGTAAAAAATGAGATATGAGGAGAAAGATTTATGAAAAAAATATTAAATTATTTACTAGTTATTTCGATTATTTTTTCAACAATATTTACTACCATGTCATATAAAGTTTTTGCAGAAGATGAAGAAATATCAAACATTGCTGGTGATGGTAAAGCATATGCTGAATCAACAACTGCAACAGCTGGAGATGTGACATTTATAAATGATGGTAATTATACTTCAAGGTGGCAAGCTGCAGCAAAAAATGCTTATGCTGGAGTTAATTTTGATAATGAGTATATTGTAGAAAAAGTTAGAATAACTTTTAAGGATTATGGAGTATCTAATGATAAAACGTTTAATTTTGATTTAATGTATTATAATACTGAAAAATCAGGTTTTACAAAGATTGGATCTGGTTCAAATTATAATGAAAATAATGATGATCAGATTATAGGACATAAATATTATAGTGAGATTGTTTTAAATGAGCCAATTAAAACAAATGATATTAGAGTTAATATTTTAAATAATAATACAGATGAATTTGCATCAATTTATGAAATTGAAATCTTTGGTAAGAAAAATGAAGAAGTAAAAGATTCAAGATTAATTTCTGTAGGGAAATCAGTATCTGCTAGTAACTCTGACAATGGGACAAAACCTGATTATATTACTGATGGATCAACAACAGGAAGTTTTTGGGATGGTGGTTCTACATCTAAAGAAAAACCACAAAGCTTTGTAATAGATTTAGAAAAAGGATATTTTGTTGATGAATTTAAAGCTTATCCATATGTTGATGGAATTCGATATTATGAATATTATATTGAAACAAGTTTAGATGGAAATGTATGGAATAAAGTTGCAGATAGAACAGCTGATTTAGGTTTGGCATATGCTGGTGAAACATTTACACTTGAAACCCCAGTGGAGGCAAGGTTTGTAAGAGTAGTGATGACATATAATTCAAAAGTAATTGTAGAACCAACAAATAGTAGTGTACATATGCGAGAATTTGAAGTGTATGGTAAAGAAAATCCAGATTATACACCTCCTGAAGCAGATTTAAAAGATCCTGATAATATTGCTTTTAGAAAACAAGTGCATAGTCATTTGAATACAAATTCTGTTAAGAATATAGTTGATGGTTTTGATTCTACAACTTGTACAGGTGAATTTGCACCTGCATATTTTGATATTGATTTGGAACAAAATTATGTATTAGATGAAATCATATTAAATTTCCCTATTGCTAAAAATAGATATTATTATTTTAGTATTTATGGAAGTGTGGATGGATCAAATTATGATCGTTTGTATCAAGAAAGAACAAAGGATTTACCAGAAGATGGGGAGTATTTTATAGATTTATCAAATCTTGAAAATAGGATATATAGAATCGTTAGGGTATATATGGAATATGTAAGTGATGGAACATCTTCTTTGTTATCAGAAGTAAGAGTACATGGAAGTGCAACAGAAGAAAATACTGATGCATTAAGAATGGGTAATATTGATAATATTTTAGACATAAAGTCTTATGAAGAAACAGAATATGCAAAACCAATCACTAAAGATGAAACGATTGAAAATGTCTATGGAATTATTGATAGAAATATAGGTAGTGACTATCGAAACTGGTTTAGATTTGAAATTGCTGATAATCCAAAGGAAGAATATAAAAATTACGATTATTATACAGTAAGTTATGACAAAGAAAATAATAAAATTCTTATAATAGGAAATGATGGAATATCATTAGCATCAGGATTAAATTATTATTTGAAGAATTATTGTAAAGTTAATATATCAGAGCAGGCAAATCAAGTTAAAATGCCTAGTGAAATTGTAAAAGTTAATGAGGTTGTATATAAGTATACACCTTATGAAGTAAGATATGGTTTTAATTATTGTACATTAAACTATACTTTTTCATATGCTGATGCAAAAGATTTTCAGAAGGAATATGATTGGCTTGCCTTGAATGGGGTAAATGTAGTTTTAGATTTAGCAGGTCAAGAAGCAGTATGGATTAAATTTTTAATGAACTTTGGGTATGATTTTGATAGTGCTAAAGATTGGTTAGCTGGTCCTACCTATTATGCGTGGCAGTTCATGGATAATATGGAAGTAATTGGTGGTCCTGTATCAGATGAATGGGTAAAAGGGCGCTTGGAAATGGCTAGAGAAAATCAAAGATGGAAAAATTCTTTAGGAATGCAGACTGTACTTCAAGGATATGCTGGTATGGTACCAAATAATTTTAACGATTATCAGCCAGATGTTGAGATACTTGAACAAGGAACTTGGTGTAATGTACCTCGACCTGATATGATAAGAACGGATGGTGTGACATATGATAATTATGCGAGATTATTTTATGAAGCACAAAAATGGGCTTTTGGAGAAACAAGTAATTATTATGCTGTTGATCCATTCCATGAAGGAGGAAAAAGACCACAAGATCTTTCTGATGATGTAATTGCTAAAGAGGTATTAAACTCTTTATTAGAATATGATAAAGAAGCAGTATGGATGGTGCAGGCATGGTGGAGTAATCCTACGAATGAACTTCTTAAAGGTATGGGTGATGCTAGAGAAGATCATGTGATGATTTTAGATTTAAATGGATTAAATGATGTATATGCTTCTTATTGGGATAAAACAGAATATATGGGAACAAAGCTTGATTCTACTGAATTTAATGAAACAAGCTGGGTATGGTGTATGCTTGAAAATTATGGTGGAAATCCTTCTATGGATGGAAGACCACAAGAAATTATTAATAGAATTAACCATGCATATACAAATGCTAAACATATGAAAGGTATAGGTTTTATTTCTGAAGCTACTTATGATAATCCGATGATTTATGAATTATTATTGGATATGGCATGGACAACAGAAAAAATTGATTTAGATAGCTGGTTAGATGATTATGTTGTTAGACGTTATGGAACTGATTCACACAATGCAAGAGATGCTTGGAATATTTTATTGAATTCAGTTTATAGAAGAAGCGGTAATACTACACAAGTAATTGCGACTAGTAGTCCTAGTTTAAATAAATATAATTTGCCATATAGTTCTAGAGAATTAGATAGAGCATTAGAATTATTATTTGCTGATTATGATAGATTATCTCAAAGTGAAGCATATCGTTATGATTTAACTGAAATAATGCGACAAGTTGTTAACAATTATGCTGTTGTAAAACTTGGGGAATTAAAGGATGCATATAATAGTAAAAATCTAGAAAGCTATAGACAACTAAAGAATCAATTTTTAAATTCAATCATAACATTAAATAGTGTGTGTGGAACACAACAAAATTTATTGATTGGTGATTGGGCAGGAAAGGCACAAAAATGGGCTGAAAATACAAATGCTGATGATTTTGCAAAAGATTCAATGATTATCAATGCAAAAACATTGATATCTGTTTGGGCACCTTCAACAAGTTTATTAACATATGCTTATAGAAATTATGAAGGAATGATTATTGATGTTTATTATAAATTATGGGATAATTTCTTATCAAGAAATGAAGATGTTTTAGCAAATAACACAACAAATATTGCTGCAATTAATTATAAAAAATTGTGCATGGATTGGATTTATGAAGACTGGGATACACAAAACTATATAAAAGAAGCTGATAATTCTGTGGAAAATGTTAGAAATGTAACTCAAAAAGTTATTGATGAGTGTTCTACGATTATTGAGGAACCAGAAAATAATGGTAATATTGCTATGTATAAAAAAATTTGGGCAAGTGAAGAAATAAATTCTGGTGGTTCAAATGGTGGATATGCTAGATATGCAAATGATGGTGATTCAAATTCATATTGGGATGGTGGTAATTGGCAAACTAATAATCCTTGGATCATAGTTGATCTTGGAACAGAATATGATATTAATAAAATTAATGTACTTCCTTATGTAGGTAATAGATATTATTTATATGATATATATGTAAGTTCTGATAATGAAAATTGGACATTGATAGAACATAAGGTAGATACTTCTATTGGAACAGCTGATGGAGATACCTATTTGTATGAAACTCCAATTAAAGCTAGATATGTAAAAATTAATGGTAAATACAATTCTGCAAATGAAGCTTTCCATATAAAAGAACTTAGAGTGTATGGGGAAAGAACGGTTGTTATTGATAAATCTGAATTACAAGAAGTTATTGTAGCAGCAGAAGCTTTAAATGAAGCAGATTATACAAGTGTTAGCTGGGCAGAATTCAAGACTGCAATGGATAATGCTAAAGATGTATTAGAAAAAGCAGATGCAACACAAGAAGAAGTAGATAATGCTATAACAGCATTACAAGAAGCTAAAGAAGCTTTAGTAAAAGCAGAAGAAACAGCAGTAAGCAAAGCAGCATTACAAATTGCAGTTGAAATGGCAGGTAATGTAACAGAAGAACAATTAGATAAAGTAGTACCAGCAGTAGTAACTGAATTCAATGC
>NZ_FOIN01000007.1:5456-27506 GCF_900102365.1 Thomasclavelia cocleata
AAAGATTTATTGGCAGATTTAATCAATAAGGCAAATGGGTTAAATGCTGCAAGTTATACAGCTAATACATGGGCAGTAGTAGCAGATGAAGTAATGAAAGCACAAGCAGTATTAGAAAATCCAGAAGCAAGTGAGGCAGAAGTAAAAGCTGCAGAGAAAGCTTTAACAAAAGCTCTTGAGGGATTAGAACCAGTAAAACCAGGAGATACAACAATAAGTATAAAAACTGGAGATAACAGTTTAACTGGAATCTTTGCAGGATTATCAGTATTGAGTGTAGCTGGGCTAAGTTTACTAAGAAAAAAAGAAGATTAATTTAAAAGAAACTGTGTGAGTTAAGGATATAATCTTAACTTATACAGTTTTTTTGAATTTGTTTATGAAATAATATTTAAGAATAGATTAATAGTTTGGTAGATAAAAAAGTGTCAGAAACAATCATTTTTGACATTAGCATTTATTTTTTATCACTATTATATTTAATAAAAAAATTATATAAATAATAAAACATACTATTTTTTATTTTCATTACTTGGCGAATTTATGATAAGCTAAGTAATATTTAAATGATATTTTGTATTTAAGGGGATTTCCAAGGTATTTGTGGTGATATTGTTTTTGTTAATTATCCAATAGTCTGATAAGTTTAAAAAGTAAAAAAGAGAATACATTTTTTGATGGCTAAATATTGAAACTAAAATAATTTTTAGCTTTGTTTCATAATTAGGATATCTGGTGTTTTATTATATGTTATAATATGACTAATTATGAGGAAAGGAAAAAGATAATGTATAATATTTTTGATATTTTACCTAATAATTTTTTTAATGTTTTTATTGGAAATAATAAACGCATAATCTCTGATTGCTTATATTTGGTTTATCATTCATTTAAAAGTGATTTATCCTTTTCATCTACTAAAGAACATGTTTTAATGATTTTTCAAGATTATTTTGAAAATCATGTAACCTTTTTAGAAAGTGATGAGGATTTAAATGGTTCCCGAGATAAAGCATTATATATTTTAAAAAGATTGAAAGAGTGTAATTGGGTCAATGAAGAAATTGGTGAAAATTATGAAACGTTTGTTACATTTGAAGATTATAGTATTAAAATTTTAGAAAATCTTTTTAGTCTTGATAATAACAACGATAATGGAGAATATTCAGGGTTAATATATAATATTTTTATGTCTTTTAATACTTTTGATGTTAATCGTGGTGATTTGGTATTTGAAACAGGGTATGAAAATACTAAAGAGCTAGCTAATAAATTAAAGAATTTAAATTCTAATATAAAAAAATATATTCAAAATTTATTAGAAGAAGGAATAAAGGATGATTTAGAAGCCTTATTAAAATCATTGTTACAAGATTATCAAGCTAAAATAGTTGATCGAGCATACTATAATCTTACTACTTATGATAATCCATCTAAATATCGCCAGCGAATTATTAATAATATTGAAATGATAATTAATAACAAAGAGTATTTTGATATAATTGTTCGTAATATTATGGAACGTAAAGATTTAGGATATCAAGAAGCTTTAGATTTGTTATTGAACCAAAAAGATTATATTATTAATGCTTTTGAACATATTGAAGAAATAATGCAGGAAATTGATAGTAAGAATAATAAGTTTATAGAATCAGCTGTTAATCGAATTACTTTTTTATTGAATAATCAAAAAGATGTTGAAGGAAAAATTAATAATATTATTAAAGCAATAGCTAGTGGTAGTGATGTTAGCGAGTTGGGAAATATTTATTTAAATAGTTTTGTATCTAGAGATTCTTTGTATGTTCCTCGTAGTTTTTCTAAGCCTTTGCAATCTAAATTAGAAAGTCTTGTTGTTCTTGATGAGACTTTAAAGCAAAAGGCTTTAAACCAAATAACAAAAGCTAAAAATTATTCACATAAATATATTGAAGATAAGGTTTTAAAATTATTAAAACAAAAAGGAAGTTTTTTAGGATCCTCGTTATCAATCAATAATAATGAAGATTTAGCAACTCTAGTATTAATTTATTTATATGGTTTTACATATGGAACAAAATATGAAGTTGAACCACTAAACAATGAAGTAATAGTTAATAATTATCGGTTTAAAGATTTTAAGGTAAAGGAGAAAATAAATGGATAAATACCAGCAAGCTACGATTTTTTATAACAAGTATGTTCGTTTAAATGATATTAAAAAAGAAGAATTTTCAAGATTAACTAATAAATTATTAAGTTATAATTATATTTGTGCTAGTCGACCTAGAGATCTTGATGACTATTATAAAATTATTGCAGATTTAGATTTATATGTAAGTTATTTTGCTTTAATGGATTATGTATTAGAAAACCATAGTGTTGATAAAGTAGTAAATTTGTATAATCTACAAAATTATAATCGTTATTCATTTAAAAAAAATGAATCTGTTATTTTATTATTGTTAAGAAAATTTTACTATCAAAAGATGCAGGAAATATCTTTGCTTGATGATATTACCATAACTTTACAACAACTTCATGATGCTATTAATACAACAGGTATTTTTGGTAAACGAATTAATAAAAGTGAACTCAAAGAAGTATTTAGAGTTTTAAAAAGATATAATATTATTGATTTAACTGGTAATAGTGATGATGATAATGCAGTTATTATTATTTATCCTACAATTCTTTATGTTTTACCAGTTGAGCGGTTGGAAGAAATTGATAATATTTTAGCAGATTATCAAAAGCGGGGTGATATAAGTGAAGAAACTAGTCAAGATGAAGATAATTAACTGGCATTTATTTAGTAATCAGACAATTGAGATAAAAAATAATGTTGTAATTACAGGTGAAAATGGGACTGGAAAGTCAACATTATTAGATGCCTTACAATATATTTTAACTGCTGGAAAAGCTAAGTTTAATAGTGCTGCTAATGATTCTGGAAAGAGAAATGTTGAAGGATATATTCGTGGTAAATTAGGACGTGAGGGAAAAGAATATTTACGAACGGGGGATGTTGTTTCGTATATTGTTTTAGAATATTTTGATGAAACAACTAAACGAAGTCAGTTATTAGGGGTAATTCTTGAACTTAGTAAATCAAATATAAAAAAAGAATTATTTTTTCAAGTACTTGATCAAAAAATTAAAGATAATTTATTTATTAAGGGAAGTCATGTTTATAATCGTAATGAATTTAAACGTTTTTTAACAAGTAAAAAAATTCAAGCTAATTATGCTGATAAAAAAAGTGCTGTTCCTGGTTTGTTTCGTCAGGCTTTAGGAGTATCTAAAAAATATTTTGAATTAATTCCGCGGGCTTTGGCATTTAAACCTATAAATCAGGTATATAATTTTATCTTTGATTTTCTTTTAAATGAAGATCCTGTTAAGATTGATGATCTTAGAAATAATATACGTGCTTATCGTAATTTAGGTAATATTTTAAAAGATCAACAAAATCGTTTAGAGGCGTTAGAAAAGATAGATACTTTTTATCAAAGTTATCAAAAGTTAAATGTAACATTAAAAAATTATCAAGATGCTAAAGATTATATTTATATTGATAGTTTATATTATCAAAGGGATATAGTTGAAAAAGTGATTTTAAAGAGTGAATTAATAGTTAATGATTTAAAACAATTATTAGTTACTACTAAAAAAGAAGTTGAAAAGCTTCAAAAAGAGGTTGTTAGCTTAGAAAATATTTTAGATAGTAATGAAGGTTATCGCTTAAAAAAACAACTTGAAAATGATCTTGAAAATAAACATAGTCAATTAGACCAACTTACAATTAAATATAATGATTATGTAAATAAACTAACGCAAGAAACAACAATATTAAAACAATTACGAATAAAAGAATCTTTTATTAATAATATTACTAGTAATAATTATGATAGTGAGTATTTAAATGAAAATCTTTTTGAAATAAAAAATGATTTAGTAGCTAAAAGAGCAGACTTTAGTGAAAAGAGAATTATTTTAAAACAAGAATTAAATAATATACAAACTAAACAACACGAATTAGTAGATCAGCATAATTTACTTTCAAGTAATCGTTTTTATTATCGTAAAGAAATAACCGAATTGATTAATGTCTTAAGGAAACAGTTAAATAACTATTATCAAAAGAAAATAGATATTAAACCTCTTTGTGAATATTTAGAAATAACTGATGAATCATGACGTAATGCAATTGAAGGATATTTAAACACACAACGTTTTGATATTATTATTGAACCTGAATATTTTACTAAAGCAATGCAAATATATGAACAATATAAAAATAGTCATGGTATTTTTGGAGTTGGTATTGTAGATGTAGCTAAACTTGATAAATATCAAGATACTTTAGAAGACAGTTTAGCTAATTATGTTACAAGTTATAATAGTTATGCTAAGAAATATGCTAATATGTTATTAAATCGAGTTAAATGTGTTGATACTGTTGAACAATTACCAATGTATAAAACAGCTATTACTAAAACTTGTATGGTTTATAATAATTATACAGTTAGAGCTCTTAATCCTAAGGTCTATCAACAGCCATATGTAGGATTAGAGGCTTTAAAGATTCAACGAACTATAATTGAAGAACAATTAAATCAAATTGAAAATGAAATTAAAGTTAAAGGTAAACAATATCAAGATATTAATCGTAATCTTAAAATTATTAATAAATCTCAAATAGACTTTTTAGTTAGTTCTACTGGTTTAGTTGATGAATATCATAATTTACAAAATGATATTAATGAAATTGATAAACGTCTAAAAGAAATAATTCAAGATGATTCAATTGTTTCAATTATTCAACAATTAGATTTAGTTAAGTATAAATATCAAAAAGTTCAAGATAATTATGATTTAAAACAACGAAACTTAGCAAATGAAGAGGCTAGTATTGATCAAAATATTAAAACTAAAACAGAAATTGAAACTAAGTTACAAGAGCTTCCTAAAGTCCCAGAAATAATTGATGAAGCAATTGAGAAGATTAAAAAAAGATATTATAAACGTCATGGGCATAATTATTCATCAATGCAAAATAATTTGTTAATAAAAATTCGTGAATTAGAAGGACAAGTAAATAAAGAAAGTACTAATATCGAATGGGCAATGAAAGCATTTAATCATGAATTTAAAGTTGGTTATGGTGAAACTATTAATAATATTGATGTATATTTACAGCTGTATTATAAATTACGAGATATTGAAATTGTTAAACGTCAAGATGATGTTCGTAATGCAAGAAGAAAATGTGAACAATCATTTCAAGAATCTTTTATATCTAGATTATATGAAAAGATTAATCAAGCTAGAAAAGATATTAAAGAGTTAAATAAAGGCCTCGAAAATAAGAATTTTAATGGTGATAGTTATGAATTTGAAGTTAATCCAAGTAGACGTAAAGATTATCGTCGTTATTATGATATTATTGCTACTAATCAACAATATAATAGTGATGATTTATTTGTGACTACTTTATCTAAAGAAAATCGTGCAATAATGGATGAATTATTTAATCAAATTGCCTTGTTAGGTGAAAATGAAAGTGGTGAAAAGTTACTTCAAAAATATACTGATTATCGTGAGTATTTAGATTATGATATTAAGATTTCTCATGAAAATGGTGATTTTACTAAGTTTTCTAAAGTTAATCGTGAAAAATCAGGAGGGGAAACACAAACACCGTTTTATGTTGTGATTGCTTCTAGTTTTGAACAGTTAATTAAAAATCGTAGTAATGAGGATTCAGGCTGTGTGGTTTTATTTGATGAAGCTTTTAATAATATGGATGAAACAAGAATTCAAGCAATGATGAGATTTTATAATGAACTTAATGTTCAAATTATTTTAGCTGCTCCACCAGATCGTGCTAGTACAATTATGCCATATGTTGATACTACTCTTGCAATCATTAAATCTGGAGATAATTCTTTTGTTGAGGCGATTATTCATGAATAAATATGTGTTTAAAATATTGAATTATTTGTTGGAAAAATATGAACGTAGTGTTTTATCTAAACAAGGCTCAAATTTAAATTTACAGATAAAGGTTAAGATAACAAAGCTATTTTCTAAATATAATGATAGTGATTATTATGTACAGCGTTTATTAATTGATGAGGCTTGTTATTATTTAAATGATTTGCATTTGATTATTATTAGTGTTGATGATGGAATTAGTGAAATATCATTATCATTAATTGATAAGCATATAAAAAAAGCATATCAATTAGTAAATCGTATTTATTTACCTGATTATCGTCAAGAAACAATTAGTTTTTTAAAAAGTATTTGTTTTTCAAAAGACTGGTTGAATGTTTTTAGAAATGAAATGATAAATAAATTAGAAAATTATCAGTCAATTAATAAATATTTAAGTATTGATAATAATCAGGAAATTAGAGATATATCTAAGGTATTACAAGCTCTTATTAATCAAGAAAAGGAAATTTCTTTTCGTAAGTTTTCTGTAACAGTTTTAAAGGATTCTAAGAGATTAGAGATAATAAAGGGGAAAGTTATAAATATTATAAATGATTATTGTGGAATTGATTTTCAAAATGATGATGAGTTATTTGGATATTTTAATGTGATTAAGAATCCAGGGTTTATATATTTAAATGGTCAAATTAAAATTAGTTTAAATGGACAAGTTGTTGATATTGGGAAGCTTAATAGTCCGTTTTCTCTAACTACTGAAAATATTAAATTATTAAAAATCTTAGAAATTAAAGATGATAATGTTTTAACGATTGAAAACTTAACTTCGTTTTATGATACTGTACTTGATAATACTTTAATTATTTATTTAGGTGGTTATCATAATGCTTTAAGACGAGAATTGTTATTAAAGATTTTTCAGTTTAATTCAATGTTAAATTATTATCATTTTGGAGATATTGATGCTGGGGGTTTTTATATTTATTTACATTTAATTGAAAAAACTAAAATGCCATTTAAAACTATTGCAATGGATAAAGATGTACTAATAAAATATCAAGAATATACAAAAAGATTAACTGCCAATGATCGTAAAAGATTAATTAAATTAAAAGATGTAATAGATAATGATGTGATTAGTTATATGCTGGAAAATGATTGTAAATTAGAGCAGGAAATTGTTGAATTACAGTTTTAAAATTACATATTAGCAATCTAAGATATTGATAATTTAAAATGAGAAGCGAGGATATTATATGGTTAATCGAATAATTTGGCTTGTTTCTAAATTATTTGATTGATCTCTTATATCCTTTATTTTTTGCTTAATATTAAAATCCCATAGCTATAAATACAGCTATGGATTTTATGAATTTTTTAATTATTTCAATGGAGAGCCACAATATTCGCATTCACCTATATTACCATAAATAGTATTATTAGCACCGCAACAAGGACAAGCTATAATCTTTGATTGGGTAGATGCTGTGTTAGCAGTAGTAACATTTATGTCATTTTGGGAAATAGTAACATCATTTGGTAAAACTACTTCTTTTAAATTTTCATTAATATAAGCATTTTTTAGATAACCTTTTTCAATCATTTTCTTAATATCTTTGTAAACAATATCATAAGATTTTCCAGTTGTTGAAGCAATTGCATATAGTTGTCGTACATTTCCATTAATAATAATAGACAAATACTGTTTTATATTTTCAGATTCCATTTTAATTTTCATTGCAATTTTTCTAAGTACAAAACCAGCTGCCCCAAAGAATAGAGCCAAAACAATATCTTCAACTGCGAAACTTTCAGTAATAAAAACGATAAAACCAAGAATAGCCATACAATATGATGCAATTCCAAGACCATTAATGAGCTTTCCTGAATTCATCTCAGTTTTTTTATCCTTAGAAACCCTCTTTATTATTAAAAACACACCTATTGGCCAAAATAAAATCAGTGTAAAAATTATAGTTGGCCACGAATACCAAAAACCCAATTTTTCGTTTTCGTTCATTTTTTTATCCTCCCAATAATCAATAATATTAATAATCTCCAAGCTTCATACTTGCAACTTTAACTGAACGTAATTTTATTACGTTTTTAACCTCGTTGATTTTGTTACCTACACCATCTTCGTTGTTTTTTAATAGTATCTTTACCTCATCAAGCTTATTCATAATAGTCAATTCATCATCGGATAAACAGCTATTATCAGAATATTTAAGTAACTCAACGATTTCATCTAAATCTTTTTTATAAACTGTATTGTTAAATTCTATACATAAGGAAGTAGCTTTTTTAAGACAGCCTCCTACTATTACTTGACTTTTTCTTAATTTATCGTTTTGCATTGCAATACGCTTAGCAAAAAATATTATGATAGCATCTGTAACTAAGAGAATGCATACAAATAATATATTCAATAAAATATAAGTTTTTATCAATAGTGGAGAGGTATTTACAAAAAAGATCGAAACTATTAGAACAATAATGAGATGTCCAAAACTTGTTAGAATATTAGAAATACCAAAAATTGTTTCTTTAATAATAAGAGCTTTAATGATTCCAATAATTTCTGTTAAAATTAAAAACATTAAAGAGATCCATACCATTGGAACTGAAAAGATACTATCGAAAGTTAGTTGATAGAATATTACAGTTATTACTAATGCTGCTATACCACATATTAATATTATGTGTTTAGACCTTTTTAACATAAATATATTCCCCCAATCTTTAATCTATTGGTGTTCCGCATTCAGGGCAGAACTTTGCATTTTTACTTAACTGTGTGCCACAGTTTTTACATTTTTTTATTAAAGAATAGCCACATTCAGGACAGAACTTGCTATTTTCTTCTAATAACCGACCACATTGAGGGCAAGTTTCTGGTACTTTTGTACCACAGGAAGTACAACTTGTTGCTCCTTCTGGAAGATCTGCTTTACATTTAGAACATGGATTATATTTCTTTCCACACTCAGGGCAGAATTTAGTAGTAGTTGTTAACTTGGCGTTACAAGCAGAGCAGATAATATTATCAGTGTTTACTTTTGGTTCTTCTTGTTTTGGTGTAGTAGTGTCATATCCACAATGATTGCAAAATCTTTCATTAAGACCAATTCTTGCTTTGCACTTTGGACATTCCTTTGATGGGGAAGTATTCAGGTTTTGAGTTAAGCCATTGAACTGTTGACCAATAGTATTACCAACACCAACTCCCATACCTAAACCAATACCTGCGCCCATAAGACCACCTTGCATTGAACTTGGATTACTGACAGCTTCTTCTAATGTATCAAAAGAGCGTTCTTGTTGATAACTATAACCGACAATATCCATTTCGGCTCTTTTAGCAAGGGCTTTTTTGAGTTGAGCTACAGCAGAATCATCTTCAGGCACATTAATATCATTTACAAAGAAAGAAACAAGTTTTATACCATAATCTCCAAACATAGGAGAAATTTGCTCTTGTAAATAAGATGATATTTCATCAAGATAAGCGTTGATTTCTAAAATGCTAATGTTTTTATGTACAAGATAAGTTGAAATGGCATCTTTTGCTTTTGTAAGGTATACACCCCTAAAAAACTTTATTATTGTAGTTTTATCAAACTGAGGTAATGTTCCAACTAGTTTTAATAAGAATTTTTTAGAGTTCTCAATTTGAATACCAAATTGCCCAAAAGCTCTAACAGGAACGAAAACATTATATTTTGGATCTTGTAATTGTATTGGAGTTGATGTTCCCCATTTAACATCTAAAGAAAAAAGTTTGTTAATGTACCATATTTCAGCAGTAAATGGAGAACGTCCGCCAAAAGGAAGATTAACTAATTTGTTTAGGATGGGAATATTTGCAGTTGCTAATGTATGTCTACCTGCTCCAAATACATCACAAATGTGTCCACCCTTAACCAGAATAACTTCTTGTGATTCATTTACAATTAACTGGGTCCAAGTTCCTAATTCACTATCAGGATGTTTCCATGCGAAAACGTCAGGACTACCTTCATATTTTATCACATCAATTATTGCCACAATAATACCCTCCTCAAAATCTGTTTGTCACATAAGTATAGTAAATTAGTTAAAATGACTTACTTATACATTAAAAATCGTATCATAAGTCTATATGTTTTGCAAGGTATACAGAATTTTGGTTTTTTCTGTATTACTATTTATAATGACTAAACAAAGATATTTAACTATTAATAGTAGGATTACTATTAAAAATATTTAATATTATTTATTGTTAGTAGGAATTAAGGAGATCAATTTTTATTAATAATTAATATTTGATGTTTATTTTTGATTGTAATTTGATAGTTATGTATGTATCTTTTATAATAAAATTATATGTTTTGTTGTAAAAAAATAGAAGGAGGGATAAAGTGTCAAGATTAGTATTAGGCATAGATATTGGTGTTACATCCATAGGGTATGGGTTAATTGATTTAGAAACAGGTAATTTTGTTGATTATGGCGTAAGATTATTTAAAGAAGCAACTGCTAAAAATAATGAGGATAGAAGAAATAAACGAGGTTCTAGAAGATTAATTTCACGTAGAAAAAATAGATTAGAAGATATGAGAAACTTGTTAAAAAGATTGGGTGTTTTTTCTGATGACTACAAAGATTTAAATAATCCTTATGAAATTAGATGTCGAGGTCTTGAGGAAAAATTAAATAATCAAGAATTGACATGTGCATTAATGCATATTGTTAAACATCGAGGAAGTTCTTTAGAAGTTGCTGAAGGAGAAAATAATGGTAATGAAAAAGGTACAAAGGTAATATTGTCGCAAAATTCTTTAGAATTAAAAATTGATGAGTATGTTTGTAAAGTTCAATTGAAAAGATTAAAAGAGCAGGGAATATTAAGAGGTATAAAAAATAATTTTAAAACAAAGGATTATATTAAAGAGGCTGAAAAAATCTTATCGAATCAAAGTATAGATGAAGATGGTAAAAAAGCAATTATTTCATTGATTGAAAGACGTAGGCATTTCTCTGAAGGACCTGGTAGCAAGAAATCTCCTACACTTTATGGTCGCTTTTTCTATGATGAGTATGGACAATTACAAGAAATTGATTTAATTAAAAAAATGCGAGGAAAATGTAGTTTATATCCTGATGAATACCGAGCACCAAAACAGAGTTTTAGTGCAGAGCTATTTAATTTTTTAAATGATTTAAATAATCTTAGTATTGAAGGAGAAAAATTAACTGAAAAAGATAAACAAAATTTAATTAATATTATTTTAAAAAAAGGAAATATAACTGTTAAGGGACTTGCTAAAGAATTAGGTGTATCTTTAGAAAAAATTAGTGGTTATAGAATTAATACTAAAAGGCAACCGCTTTTAACAGAATTTAAAGGATATAAAGTTTTAAAAAAGATTTTTGATAAAGCTGGAAAATCAGAATTATTAATGGAGACAATGTTATTAGATGATATTATTTCGATTTTAGTTGAGACAAAAATTATTGAGGAAAGAATTGAAAGAATCAGAAATTTAAATAGTAATTTTTCAAATGAATTGTTAGATGATTTAGCTAATATTACAACAATTTCTGGTTATCATTCATTATCATTTAAAGCAATTCGTGAATTAAATGAAGAAATGTTAAAAACTTCTATGAATCAAATGCAAATTATTCATCAAAATAAACTTTATCATCAAAAAATAGGTAAATATAAAGGAAGAAAAAATATTGAATGTGATGAAAATGCAATATTGTCTCCTGTTGCAAAGAGAGCCCAAAGGGAAGCTTTTAAAGTAATTAATAAAATTAGAAAAGAGTATGGTGAATTAGATTCTATAGTAATTGAGATGACTCGTGCAAAGAATTCAAAAGAAGAAAAAGATAATATTAAAAATAGGCAAAAAAGGTTTGAACAAGAGAATAAGGAAGTTGATAAATTGTTATTAGAAGCTAATTATGATCCTGATAAAATCAATGCTAAAACAAAAACAAAAATTAGATTATATATGCAACAAAATGGTAAGAGTGCATATTGTCAAAATAATTTAGAATTACCTTTGATTATTAGGGATCCTAATGCATATGAAATAGATCATATAATTCCATTGTCTATTTCTTTAGATGATTCTTTGGCTAATAAAGTTTTAGTAACTCATTTAGAAAATCAGGAAAAGGGGAATTCAACACCAGTTGAAGCCTTTTTAAAGGGGAAATTTAGTAAAGGCAGCTTAGAAAAATATAGAGCATATGTATATACAAATAATCAATTTTATGGAAAGAAAAAAGATTATCTATTATATGATAAAGATATAACTAAATACAGTAATGCAAAAGAATTTATTAATCGTAATCTTGTTGATACATCATATGCATGTAGAGTGGTTTTAAATACATTAACTGATTATTTTAGAGATAATGATATTCCAACTAAAGTACATACTGTTAAAGGACAAGCAACTAATGCATTTAGAAAACGTATAAAACTTGATAAGGATAGAGATTTAGATTATTCACATCATGCAATAGATGCTTTGATTGTTGCATCTATAAAAAAATTAGGTTTATTAAATACATTATTATCAAAATATGATCTAGATGATTTATATAATAGTGATACTGGTGAAATTATTAAAGTGGAAGATGATGAAAAGTATTTAGATTCTAAATATATTGAATATATTTCTAATTTAAAGAATGTTAAAGTTATTAAATTTTCTCATAAAATTGATACAAAGCCAAATCGTCAAATTGCAGATGAAACAATCTATAGTACTAGAATTATTGAAGGAAATGAGCGGTTAATAAAGAAATATTCAAATATTTACGATCCAAAGTTTAATCATTTAACTGAAGATATTTTAAATGGTGAAGAAGATATATATTTAATGAAGCGACATGATTATCAAACATTTGAAAAAATTAAAGCAATTATCCTAAATCATTATGAGATGTTTAAAAATGATTCTAAATATTATAGTAAAAATAAAAAAGGAGAAATTGAACTTAAAGGAGAAAATCCTTTAACAGAATATAAAGAGGAACATGGTTTTATTACAAAATATTCTAAAAAAGGAAATGGACCAAATATTACTTCGATAAAATATGATAGTGAAAATTTAGGAAATCATATTTCTATTACTGATAATTATCAAATAACAGAAAATAATCAAAAAAAAGTTGTCCTTTTACAATTGGCACCTTATCGTAGTGATATCTGGTTAGATAAAGATAAGTATAAGATGGTTACAGTAAGATATAGTGATATTAAATATAATAAGTCTAAAAATAATTATTATATTGATCAAAACTGGTATAAAGAACAAAAAGAAATTAAAAAAATTAGTGATGAGGCTGTATTTATTGCTAGTTTTCATCATGATGAACTTATTGGTATTGCTAAGAAAAAAGGTAGTAAGTACATTGATCCAAGAAATGAAAGCGAGCATGATGGAGTTAATGTGGAAATTTTAAAATTTACAGCTACTAATAATGATAAGAAAAATATGATAGAAGTTAAACCGATTGATTATTATTGTTCTAAACAATTAATGCCTTCAATTGGCACATTTGTAAAAGTGGAAAAATATGCAACTGATGTATTAGGAAATCTTTATAAGGTTACAAACAATCACTTGAAATTAGAATTCTAGTATGATAGTATAGTTCTAGTCATATTCTAGCAAAATTTCATATGACCTAACAAAACAAGGGTTTATCCCGGAATCGGCTCGTATGAGCCTTTTTTTGTTATATGAGTCATAGAGTAATATATATTGAAAAAAGTGAATGTTTGAGATTATATTTAGATAATTTAAAAGTTGTCATTGATGAAGATGAATTATTAATACCAGTTTCAGACATTCAAATATTAGTAATTGATAATTATAAAGCTACTTTAAGTATTCAGTTAATGAATAAATTAACGGAAAATAATGTATGTGTTATTTTTTGTGGAATAGATCATCTTCCTAAAAGTTATTTATTACCAATGAATGGTAATTTTGCTCAAAGCGGCAATATAAATAAACAAATTGCATGGAAAGATGAAAATAAGCGATTAGTCCATCAACTAATCATTAAAGCAAAGATCAATAATCAAGTAGAAATATTAAGAAAATTAAATAAAAGTTATAATACAGTTATTAAATTAAAACAATTTATAGATGAGGTACAATTAGCAGATGAAACAAATCGAGAGGGATTAGCTGCAAAAATGTATTTTAAAGAATTATTTGGAACTGATTTTGTTAGGATGAATGAAGATGTTATTAATGCTGGATTAAATTATGGATATAGTGTGATAAGATCTTTAATTTGTTCTATTATTTGTGCTAAGGGTTATCTAGGAAACTTTGGGATTTTTCATCGTGGGAAACAAAATATGTTTAATCTTGCAGATGATATTATTGAAGTGTTTAGACCAATAATTGATGAATATGTTTATTTAAATATGAAAGATGACATTATTTTTAAGCAGAAGCATCGAGAAGGGTTAATCAGATTATGTAGTGATAAAAAGATTGAAATTTGTAATCAACAACATACCATTACAAATGCAATATATTTATATATCGAAGCAATATTGAAAGTATTAGAAACAGGTGATTCAAAATCTTTTATTTTTCCTTTACCATATTTATATGATATATAATTTTATGAGATTAATTCTTTTGTTTGATTTACCAATGGTTACTCAAAAGGAGATAAGAATATATAATAGGTTTAGAAAACAACTAATTAAAAATGGCTATATTATGATGCAGTTTTCTGTTTATTGTAAGCTTTTTGCAAATCGGGAAGCAGCAATAAAACATATTGATATGTTAAGAAAAATGGTTCCTAAAGAAGGACAAATTAGGTTAATGTTAGTTACTGAAAAACAATATTCTAAAATTGAAATAATTGTTGGCGGAAGATCAAATCAAGAAAAAAAGATAAATAGTGAGTCATTTATCAAATTATGAATAAAATAACTATTTGTAAAGGAAATAATAAAACTAACGTAATAATAGATAAATACAAATTAATTATTGGTAATAACTACTTATATCATGATAATTTATTTAAAAATATTAAATTATTTTTTAGTAATATAAAAAATGAATACCGACAAGAATATGAAAAAGAGGTTTCGATTTATGTAGATGATAAATTAATAAATCGAAAACGCTCAATATTATTTAATATTAATAAAAATTTTTCTCTTAATAAAGATTTTAAAATGCAAACTGATTCTCTGGTTGCTAAATATTTAGAAATTATGATTGATAAACCAGAACTTGTAGATACAATAAATACTATTAATTATTTATTAGAAGCATTTTGTGAGCAAATTAATGAAATTTCTATAATTAAAACAAATTATGATGTTATGACAGAGAAGAAATTAGTTAAACTGATTGAACCATATGTAGATATAGAAGGTTATAAATGTGATGAATATGATTTAACATATGAAGAAATCATTATTATTCAGTTAAAGCTTGTAAATGAAATAATAAATAATAACCAAAAATACGATTATATCTTTATTATTTTAGATATACCATGTCTTAGAAAAAAAATCCTGGATGCAATATTGCATCTTTCTAATTGTTTTTTATTTATATGTATTAATAGTAATAATCTCATTGAAAATATTAATTTGAAAGATATTTTGTTATTGGAAAATAAAGTAATAGATTTTGCTGATGAGGAAGAAGTATGTGAGATAATATGTAATAACTGTTATAAACCGATTTATTTATACGAGGTGGAAGAGTATATGAAAGAATATTTTATTAATAGTGGTAGTGAAAAGTGTAGCTTTATAAGAAAATTACTGAATAAATAATGATATATATTTATTAATTTTCAAAACTGTGTTAGTATTAGTTTTGAGGTTTTGTTACCATATGGAATTTTGCTAGAATTAGACTCAATTCTGTTGAATGTCACTAATGTTGTTGTTTTGTTACCATATGGAATTTTGCTAGAATTAGACAGAACCATCTTCACAAAGTTCACCTAAACGGTTTTGTTACCATATGGAATTTTGCTAGAATTAGACAATAAATGTTTGATTAATATCAAGAATACAGTTTTGTTACCATATGGAATTTTGCTAGAATTAGACATAATGATCATATTTTAACCAATGCTCGTCGTTTTGTTACCATATGGAATTTTGCTAGAATTAGACACATTTTCATTGTTCTATTAACAATATCCAGTTTTGTTACCATATGGAATTTTGCTAGAATTAGACGCAACTGGTCGAGTATATTTATACATTAATGTTTTGTTACCATATGGAATTTTGCTAGAATTAGACTGAACTTTGTGAAATCATCTGGATTTAACGGTTTTGTTACCATATGGAATTTTGAATAGTATGTATTGGTGGGAGGAATTGTACATTCTTATATTTGAATGATAAAAGAAAGTTAATTAATTAGATTTTAAAATATTATATTGCTTTGGAAATTGATATATGAGGGTATATAAATGTCAATTGAAAAAATAAAAAAATATTTTAATAAATACGGTAGTAAAAAGTGAATATAAAAGTTTGATTGTCTAGTGCTGCTATGGAATTAGCTACTCAGGCTTTGAATTATGAGTCTTATAGAATTGCAATAACACTTTTATTTAAGATTGATATTATGGTATTTTAATAGTTATATTAGGTGATACAAAAATTGATAATTTAATGGTAAAGCATTTTTTTTAAAGCAAAGGCAAATACGCTTTTTTTAGAAGAAATATTAGATTTGATAGATCATGATATAAGTAGTGTTCGTCGTTTTGTTATTAATGCTGATAAAGAATTATGATAGTATTTAAATTATGAATTTTGGATTGATGTTTGTAGGATTGCTTAATTGAATAAAAGGGTTATTAGATGTATAATTAATAACTTTTTTTATTATTGTAGGATAATAATTATTTTTGAAATTAAATGAGATGAATGGTGCATATTTACAAAGAATTTGGGACTTTAATAATACATATGGTTATTTTTGAGTGTGATAGCAGTAAATATTTTATCTTAATAATAAACATATATTATATACGATATTTTTTAATATTATTTATATCATATTTTTGTGTCATTTATTGACAAATTTGATGTTAGGTAAGTATAATAATATTGTATAGCGCTTTCAAAAAAAGCGCTATTAATAATAAAAGAAAGGATGGAGGAAAATGAAAAGAAAAAGATTAGTGAGCTTTTTGTTGTCATGTTTGATGGTTATTGGATTAATTCAAGTAACACCAACTTCTGCAGCTAATGAAAACATAGCTTTAAACAAGCCAACAACAGAATCAAGTGTATATCCTGGTTCAGGTAAAGATGCTTCTAAAGCTGTTGATGGAATTGTTAATGCTGATTCAAGATGGTCGACAAAAAGACTTGGAACTGGGACACCTGCTGATCAATGGGATCCTAATTTTGAGCAATGGATGATGGTTGACTTGCAACAAGAGTATCCAATTTCTCAAATTAATATCAATTGGGAAGCAGCGACAGCTACAAAGTATACAATTCAAGGATCTTTGGATGGAGAAAACTTTTTTGATGTTTTAGTATCAGGTGCAACTGAAGCAGGATTGAAAGAACATAAAGGTTTTGAAGTGTTTACTGCTAGATATGTTCGTATCTTGTGTCAAGAAGCAAAAACTGCAAAATATGGATATTCTATTTATGAACTAGAAGTTTATTCTCAAGAAGTTTATGATGCTGGAAGTATTATTGATGAAATCGAAAAAGAAGCACCAGTATTATCAGAAGATGGACAATCACTTGTTATACCAACAGTACCTGATGGATATAAAATTTCATTATATGGAACTGATAATGAACAAGTTGTTTCAAAAACTGGAAAAGTTATTCAACCATTAATTGACATGCCTGTTAATATTATGTATAAGGTTGAAAATGTTAATGATGAAACAGATACTGCTGTATCAGATGACATTGCATTTGTTGTTAATGGAAAATATGATGTTTTACAACAAGATAACAAAAAACCAAATGTTGTTCCTGGACTTAGAGAATGGAAAGGGGCAGCAGGAGACTATCAATTGACTGATTCATCTCGTATTGTTATTTTAGATGATAAGTGGATGGATAGTGCAAACATGATCAAAACATATTTTAAAGATATGTTAGGACATGATATTGAAGTTGTAAATGGGCAGCCACAAGCTGGAGATATTGTATTAAAGACAGGTAGTCTTGTTGAAGAAGTAGGAAATGAAGGATATTATTTAAATATTGCTGATTATGTGACAATTGAAGCACCTACTTATAAGGGGATGATTTATGGTGGTGCATCTATTACACAAATACTTTATCAAAATGGCAATACTGCACCTAAAGGAATTGCAAGAGACTATCCACAATATGAAGTTCGTGCTGGTATGATTGATGTAGGAAGAATGTATATTCCTTTAGAATACTTAGAAGAAATGACAATTTATATGTCATGGTATAAGTTAAATGAAGCACATATTCATATTAATGATTATTGGGGACAATCTGGTTATAGTGCTTTCCGTTTAGAAAGTGAAGTTTATCCATCAATTGTTGCAACAGATGGATATTATACAAAAGAAGAATATAAACAATATCAAAAAGATATGAAAAATTTTGGTATTGATATTATTACCGAAATTGATACACCATATCATGCTGAAGCATTCAGAGAAGTTCCTGGTGTTAGAATGTTAGCTAACAAAGCGGGATATTTGGATATTACAACTGATGAAGCTTTTAATGCTAATATAGATATTATTAAAAAATTATTTGATGAGTATTTAGATGGAGACGATCCAATTATTCAAAGTGATAAATTCCATATTGGTACTGATGAGTATGATAAAAAATATGGTGAACAAATGCGTAAATGGACTGATCAGCTTATTAAGTATGTAAATGCTAAAGGATATGAAAGCCGTGTATGGGCATCATTAGGTAAAAATGGATTTAATGGAACAACTCCAGTAACAAATGAAGCAACTATGAACTTATGGGCTCCATATTGGGCAGACGTTCATGAAACATATGATGCTGGTTATGATGTAATTAATACATATGGTGGTTGGTTATATATTGTTCCAGCTGCAAATGCTGGATATCCAGATCGTATTGATGTAAAGAGATTATATGAACAATTTGAAGTTAATAACTTTAAATCAGGAAGAAATCCTTCTGGTGAAGCAATTATGCCAGTGGCTCATCCACAAACAAAAGGGGCAGAATTTGCTTTATGGAATGATATGACTTCATTTAGAACTGGATTCTCATGGTTCGATATTTATGATCGTATAAAAGATGCAGTTTCAATTTTAGCTGAAAAAACTTGGTATGGTGAAGATGAAGCAGATCAAACATACGAACAATTTAGAGAAAGAATTGATGCTTTACAACATAAAGTTCCTAATGCAAATCCAGGAAGATATGTAGAAAGTAAGACAGATCAATTAGTTTCTTATGATTTTAAAGATGCAAGTGATATTGTTGCAGATTTAAGTGGAAATGGCTATGATGGAACAATTGTTAATGGACAAGTGAACAATGGACAAGTTGTTTTCAATGGTGATGGATATTTATCATTACCAATGGATAGCATTGGTTATCCTTATACTGTTTTCATGAAATTGAATTTAAATGAAATTACAGAAAATACCACTTTATTTGCTGGTAAAGAAGGAACATTCTTTGCTGATATGAATGGAAAACTTGGTTATTCACGTGATCAATATTCATTTACATTTGATTATACTTTAGAAGCAAATAAAGATATTGATTTAGTTTTAGCTTGTGATAACAAGAATTTAACTTTATATATTAATGGAAAGAAAATTGGAAATGGTAAATTAACAAATGCAACGATTGCTGGAAAGACACAACAAAGTTCAACATTTGTTTTACCAGTTGAAAAAGTATTTGAAAATGCATCTGGAACATTGTCAAGTATGTCTATTTATAACAAGGCAATGAGTGCAGATGAAATTGCTGATATTTTAGGATACAAATCAGAAAACTATGCATTAAATAGACCAGTTTCAGTATCTGGATTAGAAGTTAATGATGGAAGATTTACTGCAGAAATGGCAGTTGATGGTATTGTAACTAAAGAATCTCGTGTTTCATTTGCAAAAGATAAAGATGAACAATGGTTATTAGTAGATTTAGAAGAAACAAAAATTATTGATGAAGTCAATATTCGCTATGAATCAGCTGTTGATAAATATGAAATCCAAGTTTCTGAAGATGGAGAAGAATTTACAACAGTTTATACAAAGGATGAAACAACAGCAAATAACGGACCAGAAGTTGATGAAGTTGTTAAGTTTGATGCTGTTGAAGCTCGTTATGTAAAATATGTACAAAAACAAAGATGGCATCATTCAGGAAATGGAAAATGGTATAGTGGAAGTATTTATGAATTTGAAGTTTATGGACCACTAGAAACTGAATTAAAACCATCAAAAGATGCTTTAATTGCAAAAGGTCCTAATAGTTCTGGATCGTTGTCAGCAAATAGAGAAATTGGACCAAGTGAAACATATTTAGTTGATGTAGAATTTGATATGGTAACTACAATTGCTCCAGATCAAACAAACACAGCAGTAGGACTTGGTAATAGTGGTTCAAATTATACAGCTTATGGACAAGTTCCTGTTATTATTCGTATGTATCAAGGTACTTTTGGTGCTTATAATGGTAATAAGGGTTATGTTCAAAGTACAGTTAAATTTGAGCAAAATGCTAAATATCATATTAGAGTTCAAGTTAATTTAAAATCTAAAACATATAGCGCATATGTAACAGTACCTGGTGGTAAAGAAGTTGTATTTGCTGAAAACTTTGGTTATCGTAGTTCAGCTGCTGCTCCTTCAAATATTGGTAAAATTTATTTATTCAATAATGAACGTCCAGAAGCAAGTTACTGGTTAGATAAGATTAAGTTAAAAGATGTGGCAGATACAGATACATCAGCTGTTTATGATCGTATTTCAGAATTAGAAGAACTATTGACTAGTTCAATTAATACTGAAGCAAAAATGACAGCTTTACAAGATGCTATTGATCTTGTTAAAGCTAAAGCAGATGATTATACAGTAAGAGAAGAAAATCTTGCTGCATTAGAAGAAGCTTATGAAACATTTATGACAAAAGAAGAAGATAAAGTCAGAATTGGTTCATTCAATATTGCAGCTGGTAAAAAACCTGATGTTAATAAAATACGTGAACAATTAGAAAAATATGATGTAGATATCGCTGGTATTCAAGAAGTAGATAAGAATACAGGTAGAAATAATTATGATATGCTTGAAGTATTTAAAGGTGATGTTTATGGTAGCATATTCTTTAGTAAAGCTATTGATTACTCAGGTGGAGAATATGGTATTGGTACAGTGTCAAAAGCACCATTAAATGATGGTTCAACAGTTATGTTAGATAGTGATGGAAATGAACAACGTGTATACCAACGTAATGTTGTAGAATTAAATGGACACAGAGTTGCTTTCTATAATACACATTTATCTTATGAAAATACAGAATTACGTCATCAGCAAATGAATACATTGAAAGCAGCAATGGATTCAGATCCATTACCATATAGAATTGTTGTAGGAGATTTCAATGCAGATCAATATAGAGAAGAATTTGCAGAAATCTTTGGAGAAAACTATAACATCGCTAATGGTATGAACGATATCTTCTTTGATACATTCAATGGTGTAGATGCTACAATGAATGTAAATAGTGTTGATAATGTAATTGTATCAAAAAATATTGATATTGAAGTAGTACAAATGATTGACAACAGATTATCAGATCATAATATGTTCTTTGCAGATATAACTTTCAAGGCTGAATCAACAGTAAGTAAAGCAGCATTACAAATTGCAGTTGAAATGGCTAGTGCTGTAACAGCAGAAGATTTAGATAAAGTAGTACCAGCAGTAGTAACTGAATTCAATGTAGCATTAGAAGAAGCAAGAGCTATCTTAGTTAATGATGATGCAACACAAGAAGAAGTAGATGCATCATTTGCAAGATTATCAGTAGCAATGCATATGTTAGAATTCTTAAAAGGTGACAAAACTGAATTACAA
>NZ_FOIN01000007.1:28026-40923 GCF_900102365.1 Thomasclavelia cocleata
AGCAAAACCAGGAAATACAGTAGATACTAGTACACCAGTAAAACCAGGAGATACAACAAGTATAAAAACTGGAGATAATGGTTTAATGACAGTCTTTGCAGGATTAACAATGTTAAGTTTAGCTGGACTAAGTTTACTAAGAAGAAAAGATGATTAATAAAAATTAGGGATTTCAAATTTTATTGTATTAATCAATAAAATAGAAATCCCTTTTTTAATTTGACATATTAATTAATAAATATAATATATTAATTAAAAAATGCAAATATTTAATTTAAATATGTTGTATAATTAAATTATGAAAGCGCTAACAGTGATTAAGGGTTAAAAATAAAGTATTAATAGGATAGGATTTATTACTTCATAATTTGGAGCCCAACAGATTTTGAAGTGATATGTTTTATAAATGATTATAAAGTTTGCACTATATATGAAATACATCATAGGGGTGCAAATAGAGCTTTAACTAACTAGTAAAAAGGAGTGTGAAAATATGAGAAAAAAACTGTTAGTTATTAAAAAAATATTTATAATTGTTTTATCTGTTTTTATGATCATAATAGGGGCGCCTCAAGTAAACGCAAACTCAGATTATATGGAAATAGTTGTAAATGATTCTGAAGTTGGTGATGATGTTAATCAATTTACATTTAGTAATGGTTGGGTTCATGAAGGAGGTTATCCTGATTTATTTGAAGGTGGGGATGAGCATTGGACAACTAAAGCGGTTTTTGGTGAAAGTTATCCTTCATTTTCTTTGAAGTTTTTAGGGAATAAAGTTACATTATATGGTCATCGTGTTAATGATGGGTGTATGGCAGATGTCTATATTGATGATGTAAAAGTAGATACAATTGATTATTATCGTAATGGTAGACTTAATAAGGATATATTGTATCAAAGTCCTGATTTGGAAAATACTCTACATACAATTAGAGTAGTATTAAATGGTGATAGAAATGAAAATGCTGGTGGGAATTATGAAGCAGCAATTGACTATGCTTTAATTCAAAGTGAAAATATGGATTATCCAGCTACAGGAATTCAATTAAGTAATTCTGAATTAAGATTAGAAGAAGGAATGCAGAGACAAATTATATCTAAAGTTCTTCCATCATATGCAACTCAAATTCCTGATGTCATTTGGGAAAGTGAAGATTCAACTATTGCTAGTGTTGATCAAACAGGGTTAATTAAGGCGGTAAGCTCTGGAACAACTACGGTTATTGCACGGTTAGAAGGTACAGATATTACTAACAGTGTAGAAGTTTCGGTATTGCCTTGTATAAATGAAATAGCAGCAATAATTAGTGATAACAATAAACATGCTTATCCTGAGCAATATTTATCTTATGTAAATGATCTTTATGATAAGGATTTATCTTCTTTACAAACATGGAGTGGGTATGCATGGAAAAATGATGAAGTAACTAGTCGTATTGATATTTTTTCAAAGTCTAAAGGCTATGATGATGTTACATTAGTGACAAATGATTTTGTTGATGATGAAGGGAATATGATTAGTAAAGAAAATATTAAATTCACTTATATGGATACGGTTATTTCTCATACATCTAATCAGGATATTTTTGATGTTATTTCTCATGAAACTACTAGAGATTTAAAAGCTAATCAAATGTATGGAGCATGGGTATCTATAACAGTACCAAAAGATGCTAAAGCAGGAGTTTATACATCAAAATTATCATTAGTATCACAGGGAGATATTTTAGCTGAATTTACATATCAAATTGAAGTTTTAGACCTTGTAGTTCCAGAATTACAGTCACAAATTGAATTATGGATGTATCCATATAGTTCAAATCGTTATTATTCAGGTCAATCATCTAGTGAGTATTTTGGAACTGATGTTACTGATTTATATTATGTTCATTTAGATGATAAGTATCAGTCTGGATTAGAAAGTCAGTTAGAACTTTATAGAAAAATTGGCGGGGATGCAATTACTGTTACAGTAGTAGAAGATGCATGGAATAGCCAAACTCATGATCCTTATCCTTCTATGGTAAAATGGACACGTAAAGCTGATGGAACATTTAGTTTTGATTATACAGATATGGATAAATGGATTGAATTATGTATGAAACATGGTATTGATAAGCAAATTAAGTCATTTTCATTATCATGTTGGGGTAATCGTATTACATATTTTGATGAAGAATCAAATCAAGTAATATTTGAAAGACCTGCTACTGGTTCAGACCGTTGGAATGAATTATGGTCAATCTTTTTGCAAGATTATGTTAAGCATATGGATGAAAAAGGTTGGTTTGATATTACTTATATGTCAATGGATGAGCGTCCACTTTCAGAAGTAACTCCTGTATTGGATTTAGTAGAATCAGTAAAAAATAAAGATGGAAAATCATTAAAGACTTCGATAGCTGTATATAATTATGAAACAGAACCAGTTTTTGATCGAATAGATGATTTATCATTTGCAATCTATGTTGGATCTCAAGATAAAGCAAAAGAAATTGCAAAACAAAGAGAAGAAAAAGGATTAATGACAACAATATATACATGTGGTGGGCAAAACAGTGCATTGTTGAATAATCCAGGTGAAAGTACAGCTTCTATTTATGAAAGTTATAAAGATGGTACACAAGGATTTTTACGTTGGGCATTTGATTCTTTTAATGCAGAACCTCTTATAACATCTGAACATGATTTGTTTGCAGCAGGTGATTTGTATTTGATATATCCTGATTTACGGAACGCAAATTATATGGCACAGTCTACTCCAAGATTTGAAAAACTTGTAGAAGGGGTTAGAGATATTGAAAAGTTGCGTTATTTAACAAATAATTATAGTTGGATGGCCACAGATATTGAAGATGTAGTCAATAAATTAGGTTATGATATTCCAGCAGCCCAGAATTTAATTAATAAATTATCTAAACAGGCACTTTATGGACCAATTATTCCTTCAATTTCTATTAATGAAAGAGATATAGAGTTGTTTGAAAATGAAACAAAGCAATTAACAATTTCGACAACTCCAGATGATTTATTAACGAGTGTATTAAAACAAACGTCAGTAATAAATGATTTTGATTCAAAAATCACATATTCTGGTTCTTGGAATACAGATGAAGGATATCCAAGTTTATTCTATAATGGTGATGATCATTGGTGTTCACCAGATGAAAGTGATGCAGAAAATTATGGATATGAATTTGATTTTTATGGTGATAGTTTTGCAATTATTGGAAATTTAGAATATTTAAATGGAAAGTTTGATGTATATGTTGATGATAATTATACTGCAACAGTAGATGCATATTCTTCAGGTAGAATTGTATTTTCTCGATTATTTGAAAGTGATTTATTAGAATTAAATAATCATCATGTTGTAATTAAGGGAAATGGAACTAAAAATAATGCTTCTACAGCATATAATATGCAATTAGACTATATTGAAACTTATATTCATGAAAAATTAGTATGGGTAAGTAGTAATGATCAGGTAGTATCTGTAGAAGATGGTATATTAACTGCTCATAAAGCAGGCGAAGCAAATATTACTGTTACAGGTGGAGAATATAGTGATACAATTAGTGTTAATGTAAGAGCTAAAACAAATAAAACAGCTTTACAAATTGCTATTGAAATGGCAGAAAGTGCAAACTTAGAAAATGTAGTACCAGCAGTAGTAGAAGAATTTAATGCAGCATTAGAAAATGCTCAAGCTGTTTATGCTAATGAAAATGTAACTCAAGAAGAAGTAGATAATGCATTTACTAGATTAGCTAGTGTAATGCATATGTTAGAATTCTTTAAAGGAAATAAAGAATTATTACAAAAACAATTAGATTTAATTAATGATTTAGAATCAAATAAATATATTGAGTCAACATGGAATGCAATGACACCAGCATTAGAAAAGGCAGAAGGTGTATTAGGTAACAAAAATGCAATGCAGGAAGAAGTAGATGAAGTATATAGTGAATTAGTAAGAGCATTTGTGAATTTAAGATTAAAACCAAATAAAGATTTATTAAGTGAATTAATCAACAAGGCAAATGGGCTAAATAGAGCAAATTATACATCAGCATCATTAAAGGCAGTAGATGTTGAGGTAGAAAAAGCAAGTGTAGTATTAAATAATCCAGAAGCAATAAAAGAAGAAGTAGAAGCTGCAATAGCAGAATTAACAAAAGCAATGTCTGGATTAGAAATAAAACCAAATAATCCATCTGTAGATACTAATACATCAGTAAAACCAGGAGATATAACAACAAATGCAATAAAAACTGGCGATAATACAAGTGTTTTCACACAAATTGTAATTATGGCATTAAGTATTTCTGGGTATTATTTTTCCAAAAAGAAAAGATATTGGAATTAAATTATACTGATAGAAAGTGTAAGTATTTTATTATTTAGATTGTTGATAAAGTGGTGGATTCAAATATGTTTCGACCACTTTTGTTTTTATTTAAAAATTATTAATGTGTTTTTTGACAAATCTAATTTTTCATTAATTAGTGATGGTATCATGAAATATATATGATTTGTTAAAAATAAATAATTTTATAGGGAAAGAATATATTTTATAAATTTGATTTTGGAAAAGTAAAAGAATATGTATATTAGGAGACGATTATTTTAAAAAGCAAGACTAAATTGTTTTAGAGAAATTTTTTAAATTTTGATATTACTTTTAGTTTTATGAAGGAGGCGAATAGAAAAAGGAATAATAAAAATTTTTTATATTAGTGGGGAAAGGGATATTAATGATGATATGTTAAAAGGAGTATTGAAAAAATGAAAATTTTTAAAAGATTAATATGTGTATCAATATCACTATTAATGATGATTAGCTTTATTAGTCCATTATCTGCATATGCAGTTAAAACGAATGAAGATGTAAATACTTATATTGGGGAATTGATCGCATATTATAGAGATTATCAAGATAATGCAAAAACTGATATTTTAAGAATACTTGATAAAATTAAAGAACTAGATAAAACTAAATATGATGCATGGCAAGAAATCATGAATTTCTGGAGTGGTGTTAATAAAGAAGGATATACAAATGTTGGTGTTCTTCCAGATGGTTTACCTCAAGATGATAGTTTATGTATTGTTATTTTAGGTTTTGCTTTAAATTCAGATGGAACAATGAAGCAAGAATTAATTAATAGACTTCAAGTTGGACTGGATAGTGCAAAAAAATATCCAAATTCATATGTAGTTGTTACAGGTGGTGGAACTGCTTCTGGCAACCCAAATGTAACAGAAGGCGGATTAATGGGTCAGTGGTTGTTAGAACAAGGGCTTTCTAGTGAACGTTTAATTATTGAAAATAGAGCACCTGATACAGTTGGGAATGCTAAAAATACATATAAAATTTTAAATGAAAGTTATCCTCAGGTTAAATCACTTGCAATGGTGACAAGTGATTATCATATTCCTAGAGGATCAGTATTGTTTTTCACACAGTGTCTTTTATCAGCTTACGAAACTGGAAATACACCATTACAAATGATTTCAAATGCAGGGTGTTATACTGGTTCAAGTGGTTATGAATCAATTTCTTTGCAAGCTAGTGGTGTAACTTCAATTGCAGGCGTAAAGGCACCTAGTAAATTAGAGCTTTCTAAATTAAATGGTCTAGTTGTTACACAGGAAAAAGAATATGAAGTTAATGAAGAATTAGAATTAAATATTGAAGCATTTTATAATTCTAATTATTCACGTGATATTAGTGATTTAGTGCAAATTACAAATTTTGATCCAATAAAAGGTGCAAATCAAACAATTACACTTACTTATATGGAAAATGGTATTACAATTACTACTGATTTTAATTTAAGTGAAACAGAAAAAGTTATATATGATAATACATATCTTAAAGAACTTGTTGAGGAAGTAGAAAATAGAAATTTTAGTGCTTATACAAAAGAATCTGTGGCTTTAGTAAATGAAACTTTACAAAACGCAAAAAATATATTAGCTTTAGGAAACGATGTAACAAAAGATGAACTTGATTTAGCTTATAAACAAATTAATGATGCATTAAATAATTTAGTTAAATTGGTAAATATAGCTTTTAAAATGAATACAGAAGCAAACTGTAATCAAGGGAATGCTTATAAAATTAATGATGGAGTGAAAAATACAAGCAATTATTGGGCTAGTGAAAATAATGGAAATGTTGCAAGTAAGGACGCTGAATTTATCATTGATTTAGATGGGGCATATGATGTACAAAGTGTTATTGTTTATCCATATTGGAATGGACAAAGAATTTATCAGTATGAGCTTTATGGAAGTAATGATAAGATAAATTGGGTAAAAATTGGTGAGAATTTAAGTGATGATTATGCTACAAGTAATGGTTTTGAACATGAAATAGATATTGATGAAAGTATTTCGTATATTAAACTTAAAGGTATCAAAACTACAGTTGTTGGAAGACCAGATATTAATAACATTCACATTATAGAGATGGAAGTATTTGGTCAAGAAAAAGATAATCTTGCATATTTGAAACCTGTAACATCTAGTGGAACTGATACTAGTGCTGGTTCTTCACAAAATAGTAAAGATATCCAAATTGTTGATGGTGATAGACAAACATATTGGGATGGTGGAAATTATTCTGATAATCCTTGGGTGACAGTTGATTTGGAAGATGTTTATTTGTTGGATAGTTTGAATATTATTACATATTGGAGTAGAAATGATAGATATTATTATTATGATATTTATACAAGTATTGATGGAAAAACATTTACTCTTCTTTATTCAAAAACTGAAGGAACAGAAAAATCAACTATTTTTGGCGAAGATATTAATGTAAGTGATCAAGAAGTATATGCTAGATATGTTAAAGTAGTAGGAAAATTTAATTCAGCAAATAGTGCATTCCATATTAATGAATTAAGAGTATATGGTAATGAGTTAACAAATAAAACAGCATTACAAATAGCTGTAGAAATGGCTAGTGTTGTAACAGCAGAAGATTTAGATAAAGTAGTACCAGCAGTAGTAACTGAATTCAATGCAGCATTAGAAGAAGCAAAAACAATCTTAGCTAATGATAATGCAACACAAGAAGAAGTAGATACATCATTTGCAAGACTATCAGTAGCAATGCATATGTTAGAATTCTTAAAAGGTGACAAGACTGAATTACAAGACCTAGTAGATTCAACAGCTGATTTAGCAGCAGAAAAATATACACCTGAAACATGGGCAGTATTAGAAGAAGCATTAACAAATGCAAATACAGTATTAAACAATGAAAATGCAATGCAGGAAGAAGTAGATGAAGCATATGACAATTTACAGGCAGCAATAAATGGTTTAGAAGAAGCAGAAGTAGTAGATAAATCATTATTGGAAGCAATGGTAAATAAAGTATTAGGGTTAGAAGAAGATAAATATATCGCATCTTCGTGGCAAGCAATGTTACCAGAATTAGAAGCTGCACAAGAAGTATTAGGAAATGAAAAAGCAACACAGGCAGAAGTAGATGAAGCATGTGATGCATTAACAAGAGCATACTTGAACTTAAGATTAAAACCAAATAAAGATTTATTGGCAGATTTAATCAATAAGGCAAATGGGTTAAATGCTGCAAGTTATACAGCTAATACATGGGCAGTAGTAGAAAATGAAGTAATAAAAGCACAGGCAGTATTAGAAGATCCAGAAGCAAGTGAGGCAGAAGTAAAAGCAGCCAAGAAAGCATTAACAAAATCTCTTGAGGGATTAGAACCAGTAAAAGCTGGAGATACAACTGCAAGTGTAAAAACTGGAGATACTGATTTACTTGGAATTTTTGCAAGCTTATCAATGTTAAGTTTAGCTGGACTAAGTTTACTAAGAAGAAAAGAAGATTAATAAAAATATTGAGTGTGTAAGTTGGTGAAACTACTGCACACTTTTTTTCTAAGAAAGTAAAGTTTGAGTGTATGATTTTGCTAATGATTGTAGAATTTTACTAATATTTTTATGCTATGATATAAATATGCTTTATATATTACTAAATAATTAGTAAAAAATAGCTTAAATGTTTTATAAAGTGTTTATATTTATTGATTGAAGGAGGATGAAAATAGTTAAAGTAAAAAAGATGGTTATTGAATAAGATTATATAGGGGGAGATAACCAATTAAATTAAGATGATATTTTATTTTAGTATTGTCAATTATGTTCGTTATAATTTGACTAGTTATTTATCATGTAGATGTTAGTTATTTGATATTTATGATATTATATAGATGTAACCAATATAACATACACATATTGTAATTTTTATTGAGATATTATTAATTAAAGGATAGTTATTGATAATGGTGTATAAAGGTTCATGATTATTGATTGAAGGAGGGTGAAAACAGTAAAGAAACATGAGGTTTATTAAATAAAAATATTAGAAACTATGAAAGGGGAAGAGAAAATGAAGAGAATAGTACGTAAATGTTTTATGGCTTTTCTAGCATTGTTTATTACTTTGTCTTTTGTTTCAACGCATGGAATTATGGTTAATGCTGTTGAAGAAGGTGGATTAGTAGATATTGCAAAACATTGTGATGTAACAGTTCCTCAAAATGAAGGTGCTATTTCAAATATGTTTGATGGAAATACACAAACAATTTGGAGTCCTTCAAGTACTGCAGGATGGCCTGCAACTGTTACTTTTAAATTACCTGCTGATAATACAAAACCAGTAGAGAAAATTGTAATTCGTTTCAAAATTGAGAATTCATCTCAAGAAAATTGGAACATGGATGTGAAATTAGGGTATTATGTAAATTCTGTAACAGATGAACTTATTGCTAAAGACGTTAAGGGTCATATGTTAAAGAACGCATTTGAATTTGAATTTGATGAACCTATAAATATTTCTCATGCATTAGTAACAATGGCTAATCCAAAAAATGGAGATAGTCAAGCTGGATTCTGGCCTCAAATTGCTGAAATGGAAATTTATGTGGCTGATGATGATCAAGAAAGTAATCTTTCAAATCTAGCTTCTAATGCTGTAATTACATCATGTGGTAATGGAGCAGGAAATGCTTCTAATTTAGTAGATGGAAATTATAGCAGTTTATATGTTTTCTATAATGGTGGAATGTCTACTATTAACGGGGAAGCTTGGGTACAGGCTGATCTTGGTAGAGATATGAGTATTTCATCTTTAGAAATTGCTTTTGAAAAGCTAGCTAGTGATGCAAATAATTTTGGATTTACTTATAGTATTTATGGTATGAAAACAACTGATACTGATTGGACAAAATTAGTAGCAAGTGCAACTGCTAATCGTACTGATAACAGTGTTAATGAACATCTTTTAGGTGTTGATGGTGCAACTGTTAAATATAGTAAATTTAAAATTGTTATTGAATCTATTACAAGTACAGGTGGAGATCCATGGCCAGCAATTGCAGAATTCAAGATTTTTGGTAAAGAAGAAGCTGTTCAAGATCCAGATAATCTTGCATGGCAAAAACCTACACATACAAATACCAATAATGCTACAAGTAGCAAGATTACAGATGGTAATGTTGCAAGTTCATGGAGTGGTGCTTATTATCCAGGGTATGTAGATATTGATTTAGAAGAAAATTATAATATTTCAGATATTGAAGTTTATTTACCAACTTCTGGATATTCACAATATGATATTTATACAAGTATGGATGGTCGTGATTTCACGAAATTATTAAGTAAAACAGATACAGAAAGTACACCTGCTAATGGTGATTGTTATGAAGTGGATGTTGAAGCTCGCATTGTACGTGTATACATAAATTATCAATCTTCAGGAAGTAATGCAGTTATTAATGAAGTACGTGTTTTAGGTGAAGCAAGTGGTACTCCAGTACAAAGTACACCTGCTGTTGAAGTGGAAAATTTTGCAAATAGTAAATATGATGTAGAAATTACTGATGAAATGACTATTGCAGAAGTACAAGGGATTATATCTCGCCAATTAGGTGAACAATATATTAATTGGTTTGATTTTTCATTAGGAACTAATCCAAATGGAAATGAGTATGATTATTTTACATTGAGTGAAAGCAATGGCAAGATTCATATTGAAGGTAATGATGGTGTATCTTTGGCAACAGGATTAAATCATTATTTAAAATATTATTTAAATGTACATATTTCACAAGTAGGTAATCAAGTAAAAATGCCAGCTGAAATTGTTTCATTAAATGGTGAAACAGTTACCCGTGAAACTAAATTACCAATTCGTTATGCTTATAATTATTGTACACTTTCTTACTCTATGGCATTCTGGGGTGAGGAAGAATGGCGTAATGAATTAGACTGGTTAGCTCTAAATGGTGTAAACGCTGTATTAGATGCTACAGCACAAGAAGAAGTATGGCGTCGTTTCTTACAGGAAGTTGGATATACTGCTCAAGAAGCAAAAGATTATATTTCAGGACCTGCTTATTATGCATGGTCATACATGGCTAATATGGCTGGTTATGGTGGACCAGTTCATGATAGCTGGTTTGTAGATCGTACTGAATTGGCAAGAAGTAATCAATTATCAATGCGTAAATTAGGTATGCAACCAATTCTTCAAGGATATAGTGGTATGGTACCTGTTGATATTGAAACTAAAGATCCTTCTACTAAAGGTAGTGTTATTGGTCAAGGATCATGGTGTTCATTTACTAGACCAAGTATGTTAAATGCAACATCTCAGTCATTCCGTGATTATGCAAAAATATTCTATAAGATTCAAAAAGATGTATTTGGAGATGTAACTGATTTTTATGCAACAGATCCTTATCATGAAGGTGGAAATCCAGGTGGTGTAAGTGCTAATGTTGTTGGTGCAAATGTTTTAGATGAAATGATGATAGCTGATGAAAATGCTGTTTGGGTTGTTCAATCATGGGGAACGAATCCAACAACTGGATTATTACAAGGGGTTGCTCCAAATAAAGATCATGTCTTAATTTTAGATTTATATGCTGAAAAATTACCACGTTGGGAAAGCTTTAATGGAACACGTGAATTTACAGATACTCCTTGGGTTTATTGTATGTTAAACAATTTTGGAGGACGATTAGGATTACATGGTCATATTGAAAATTTTGTTAATGAAGTTCCTAAAGCAATTAATAGTGCTAAATATATGAAAGGAATAGGAATTACTCCAGAAGCTTCTGTTAATAATCCTGTTTTATATGATTTATTCTTTGAAACAATTTGGGCAGAAGATGGAGATAATGTTGAAGCAATTGATTTAGATGCATGGTTTAAAGACTATACAACTCGTCGTTATGGTGCTGAAAGTGAAAGTGCTTATCAGGCAATGTTGATTTTAAATGAAACAGTTTATAATCCATCATTGAATATGAAAGGACAAGGTGCACCAGAATCAGTTGTTAACGCTCGTCCTGCAACTAATATTAATGCTGCCTCTACATGGGGAAATGCAGTTATTGACTATGATAAAGAAGATTTAGAAAAAGCAGCAGGCTTATTATTAGAAGATTATGATTTATTAAAAGATAGTGATGGATATTTATATGATGTGGCTAATGTTTTAGAGCAAGTTTTATCTAATTCAGCACAAGAATATCAAAAGGCTATGGTTAGATCATATGAGGCAAGAGATTTAGAACAATTTACAGCAATTTCAAATAAGTTTTTAGATCTTATCGATATGGTAGATAAGGTTACAGGAACACAAGAATATTTCTTAGTAGGAAGATGGATTGAACAAGCTAAAGGATTAGCTGATAATGCTGATGAATTTACTAAGGAGTTATATGAATTTAATGCTCGTTCATTAATTACAACATGGGGAAGTATTAATCAGGCTAATTCTGGAGGATTGCATGATTATTCTAACCGTCAATGGTCAGGACTAACAAAAGACTATTATAAACCACGCTGGGAGTTATGGATTGCAGAACGCACAAAAGAATTAATGGGTGAAAGTGGTAAAAATTATTCAAGTGCACAATGGTTTGCAATGGAATGGCAATGGGTAAATGAAAATAATTTATATGCAACTGAATCTAATGGATTAGATTTAAATGAATTAGGTAAAGATGTATTAAAGAATTATACGGTAGACCAAGTGCCAAAAGATCCAGCTGCAGATGATGTTAAAGATATAGCTACTGATTTAATGACAGTAACAAGTGGAAGTGAACAATCAACAAGCGGTTCTGAAGGACCAGCTTCAAATATGATAGATGGAAATACATCTACGATTTGGCATTCAGTATGGAGTGGAACAGATCGTGATAATCTTTGGGTAAATATTCATTTATCAGAACCATCAACAGTAGATGGATTACGTTATTTACCTCGTCAAAATGGAAGCAATGGTATAATTACAGGTTATATTATTGAAGTGAGCCAAGATAATGGTGAAACATATCATCAGGTTGCCACAGGAACATGGGCAAATTCATCAGCATGGAAAGCGGTACAGTTTACTGCTGAAGAGAATGTAACAGATGTTCGTTTAAAAGCAATAACATCAATTTCAGATAGTTCTAGTAAAAATTATGCTTCAGGAGCAGAAATTCGTTTAACTGCGCCTCAATCAGAGCCAGAAGTTGATAAATCTGAATTACAAGAAGTTATTGCAACAGCAGAAGCTTTAAATGAGGCTGATTATACAAGTGTTAGCTGGACAGAATTTAAGACTGCAATGGATAATGCTAAAGAAGTATTAGAAAAAGCAGATGCTTCACAAGAAGAAGTAGATAATGCTATAACAGCATTACAAGAAGCTAAAGAAGCTTTAGTAAAAGCAGAAGAAACAGTAGTAAGCAAAACAGCATTACAAATTGCAGTTGAAATGGCAGGTAATGTAACAGAAGAACAATTAGATAAAGTAGTACCAGCAGTAGTAACTGAATTCAATGC
>NZ_FOIN01000007.1:41328-97181 GCF_900102365.1 Thomasclavelia cocleata
TAGGAAATGAAAAAGCAACACAGGCAGAAGTAGATGAAGCATGTGATGCATTAACAAGAGGATACTTGAACTTAAGATTAAAACCAAATAAAGATCTATTAGCGGATTTAATCAATAAAGCAAATGGGTTAAATGCAGCAAGTTATACAGCAAAGACATGGGCAGTAGTAGAAAATGAAGTAATAAAAGCACAGGCAGTATTAGAAGATCCAGAAGCAAGTGAGGCAGAAGTAAAAGCTGCTGAGAAAGCATTGACAAAAGCTCTTGAAGGATTAGAACTAGTAAAAGCTGGAGATACAACTGCAAGTATAAAAACTGGAGATAATGGTTTAGTGGGAATCTTTGCAGGATTAACAATGTTAAGTTTAGCTGGACTAAGTTTACTAAGAAGAAAAGAAGATTAATAAGAATTAGGGATTTCAAATTTTATTGTATTAATCAATAAAAGGGTCTCTAAATTTTGATGGGGTTAGTGGAAATTAAATTTCAAAATTTAATAGGGCATAGCAACTTCATAAACTGATTTAAAGTTGAAGAAAGGTATCTAAAATCTAACGAGGTTTGAGATACCTTTTTGAATGTAGAAGTAACTGTTTTGGATTTGAATTGACAATTTTATCAATTGCTTTCATAGATAGTGTGGCAAATTTTTTGTGATTTACATTTATAAAGATGTATAATCTGATTGTTATTTTTGATTGAATTATTTATATAGTTTTTGTTTATATGTTAAATATAATATAGAAAATATTTTATAATAGTATCAAGTTTGTCTCATATTTATATTGTTATAAAGATAATTATTTTGTTTATATATAAATAAATTACTGTTTTTTTGTGAAAATAATAGATTTATATAGTTTTTAGATATATTGGGTAAGATTGACAGAAATATATAACAATGATAATATTATGTCGTAGAGAGCTATAATTAAATAGATTAGATGGATTGTACCAGTTATTGGTACATTTTTGTTTATAGCAATAATATACTAGGAGGGAGATAGATGATGTTTACAAGAAAGAGAAAGATTATAATTATATGGGGTGTAGTAGTTATTCTAATTGGATTAAGTGTTTATCTATTAGTAAATTTAAAGAGAGAATTATTGGAAGTAAATGATGAGGTTATTATAGTAGAATATGGTCAAGTAATTCCTACAGATCCAAAATACTATTTAAATGTAAATAAATTGAGTATGAATGATAAAAATGATGTTTTAGAAAATACTAAACTTAAGTCTAATGTAAAAAATGAAATTGAGATTATTGATAATGGCGATGGAACAAAGAGTGAGAGGGATAAGGGCTATGCTGCAATTGGTACATATAGAATAATTTTAAAGTATAAAAATGAGACAAAAGAAGTAAAAGTAATTGTAAAAGATACTACTAAACCAGAATTAATTGTTCCTAAAAATATAGAGATTTTCTTAGGAACAGATTTAGATACTTTTGATTTTAAGAGATTTATGCAGGCAACTGATTTAGCAGTTCTTAATGATTATATTATTGATATAAGTACTATTGATATAAATAAGATTGGTGAATATAGAGTTAAAGTATCAATTGAGGATGTAAATAAAAATAAATCAGAAAAAGAATTTACAGTGATAATTATATCTCCACCTGATAGTGATGAAGAAGTTAGTGAAGAGATAGTTATAAATGATGATGGTTCTAAATCTGTAAAGACAATAGCTAAGAAGAAAGCAACTACAATCAACAGCTCAAATTCGAGTCAAAATTCTAATAGCAGTGGTCCATTAGATGGTGGAAACAATACTAGTGACAGTAGCAGTGGTTCTTCTAACAATAATTCTAGTAGTGGATCATCAAATGGGAATAACAACAATGGCTCACCAAATAGTGGAAGTAATTCAGGAAGTTCATCAGGAGAGACACTGCCTCCATCTTTTGAAAAAACTAAATATTATTGGGCTAAATGTAAAGAGTGCGGATATTATGTAGAATCAACAGTATCTATTCAAGAGGCAAAAAATAAAATTATAATGCATATTGAAGCAGATAGATATTCTAACTGTTCTGATTATGGTTATGGCATGTATGAAAAATAAATATTGGTTGAATAAAAAAGACAATGAGTCTTTTTTTATTATGGAAATTTATTTTAAGAAAGGTAATAAAATGTTTTTAAATAAATGGATATTTAAACCATAGGTAGACAATCGAATGATTGTCTTATTATTTTATGGATGATTAATGTGTTTGATTATAATACTAATTTAAAGAAGTAAAATGATGTTAGAAAATATTAAAGGAATAATTTTCAGTTTTAACGTCATTATTTTTTCATTTTTAAAGATAAGAAACAATTTAGATAATTTGTCCTAAGTAAGACTAAAACTGCTTAAATTTTGTATGGAGGAAAATAATGAAAACAATTTTTACAAAAATAGGAAAACTTTTACTTGTATCTTTAGTGATTTTTTCTATGTCTTTTTCACAGTTAAATTCTGTTAATGCTTGGGATGACAAGGTACCACATGAATTTACAAGAATTAAGAATATTAAGTATCCAGAATGGTGGGGACGGAAAATATCTGGGCTATCAAGTTGGAGTACTTATTCAACTATGTATAATGGTAAATGGGCATATTGTTTAGAATCGAGTAAAAATTCACCTCAAAATGGTCAATATCCTGCTGAAGTAATTGAAAATAATGAAGCAGTACGTAAATTATTATATTATGGTTTTGGAGGTCCAGCTGCATGGGGACAATTTGCGAATGGTTATAATTTAAAGGAGGCTATTTGTCCAGATGATGATTATTTAACAAATGATGATGTTAAATATCTTTTGACACATATATTTTTATCTGGAGCATATAGCAATGATTGGAACGGATTTAATGAAGAATTATTTAATAAGGCTTTTGGTGGAAGTTATGGTACAAATATAATGAATATGTATCGTGATATACTAAATTTACCTGAACCTGGTAATGGTGTTTCTTGGTCTGGAAATACAGTTGGAAAAACAGCTATATTTAATGCTGAATTTGATAAAGAAACTAAAACCCAAAAAACAAATACAGTTACTTTTAATGGAACTAATTTAGCAGTTATTAATATTCCATTACAAGATAATGTTACTATTCACATAACAAAAACAGGTTTTGTTCAAACAGGTGGAATAGCAACAGTTCATGGTGGAGAATCTTTTTATTTTACCACTCCATGTAAAAATTCACCATCCAATTATCAAAGTGGAAATGTGTGTGGAAGTGGTTGTGAGATGTTTACTGCTCTTGCAATTAAAACAGGTATTGAAGGTGATCAAACAGAGGGGACTTGGATGTGGGATCCAGATGGTACAGTATTATATTTAGATATCAATTGGATAGATCTTGGAAAAATTGAAATTAAGAAAACTAATACTAATACAGATTTAATAGATGATGCTGTATTCAATCTTAAATCTATTTCTTTTGACGGATATTCAGAAGATATTATTGTTACAAATGGTAAATTATTAGTTGAATATTTGCCTGTAGGAACTTATGAATTAAAGGAAATTCAAGCCCCTGAGGGTTATTTGTTAAATGAAACAATATATACATTAACTGTAAATAGAGATCAGACAACTACCCAAGTGGTGGTAAATGAAGAACCACGTGGTGAAATTAATTTAACAAAAGAAATTAATACAGATAAAACTGATGGTAAATTAGGTGATGCATATTTACAAGGAAATGAGTACACTTTAAAAGCTAAAGAAAAGATTACTAATAAAACTGGTACTGTTACTTACTTTGAAAGAGATGATGTTATTGATATACAGACAACCGATGAACAAGGTAAGTTAAAATTTGATGATCTTCATATTGGGAAATACTACATAGAAGAGAGTAAAAGTAATGAAACATTAGTTTTAAATTCTGATGATATTGATGTTTCTATTGACTATGAAGGTCAAATAGTTTCTAAAATACTTCGTTCTACAAACACTGATAATCGTGTTAATATGCAAAAAATACAGATTTTTAAAGCAGGTGAAAAAGATGCAGAATCTGGGATTGTTGTAGGACTTGCTAATGCTGAATTTACTTTTAAATTAAAAAGTGAAGTAGATAAAATTGGATGGGATAATTCTATTATTTATGATGTAATTACAACTGATCAAAATGGTCAAGCACATACTAAGTATTTACCATATGGTGAATATATAGTTCGTGAAACAAAGACCCCTCAAGATTATATTACAGCACCCGATTTTATAGTATCAGTAACAAAAGATTATAGTGAATATATAGATGTTGAGCAAATCAAAATTATTAATATTAATAATCGTCCTGCAACAGCACAATTAAAGCTTGTAAAAAAAGATTTAGATAGTAATAAAGTTGTTACATTGAATAGTGCTACATTTAAAGTGAAAGCAAGAGAAGATATAGTGTCTAATGGAAGAATTATTTATAAGGCTGGAGAAGTGATTAAACAAAAAATTGGTGGAAAGATTTATGATAGTTTTACTACTAGTGCTGATAATATAGTAGTACCATCAGGTTCATTTAATAATGATGGAGATATAGGAAGTGTAATGTTACCATTACAATTAGATGTGGGTAAATATTACATTGATGAAATAAAGACACCAACAGGTTATTTGTCATTAGATAAACCAATTGATTTTATAATTGAAAACATTCGTGATTACAATAAAGATAAAGATGGAGATCCAATTTTAGAAGTAGTTATTAAAAATGATAAACCAGAGGGTCAATTAAAAGTAGTTAAGTCAATAGAATCAAATATAGTTGATAAATCATTTATTAAGAATAACGATTTAAGCAAAATTAAATTTAGATTAACTGCTAAAGAAAATATATTAGATATGGCGGATGGAACTATTATTTATGGAAAAAATGCAATAGTTGGAGAATATAATCTATCTAAAGATGGGAAATTAACAGTATCTGATTTGCCAATGGGAATATATGAATTACAAGAGATATCAACATTAGAAGGTTTGGTTCATAATGGAATTAAATATGAGATTAAGTTTATACAAACTGATCTAACTACTAAAGTTTATACTGTAACACAAAATATTGTAAATAAACCAACTATGATAGAAATAAGTAAAACAGCAGTAACTGGAACAAAAGAGCTTGAAGGAGCTTTTATGCAGCTTTTAGATAGTAATCGAAATGTTGTATGCGAATGGATTTCGGGTAAAAAACCATATGTTGTAGAAGGATTAGAAATAGGTAAAACTTACATTCTTAAAGAAGACTTTGCTCCCCTTGGTTATGTACAGGCAAAGGAGATAAGTTTTGTAATTGAAAATACAAGTGAGAAACAAAAAGTTCACATGGTTGATAAAGTTGTAGGTGTTAAAAAGATAGATATTTATGGTAAGGTTGTAGATGGTGCACTTTTACAGGTTGTATCAACAAAGACAAAAAATATTGTTGATCAGTGGGTTGTAGATGAAGGTGAAAATCATAATGTTGAAGGGTTAATAGCTGGAGAAACATATATTTTAAAAGAACTACAAGCACCAGATGGTTATGTATTAGCAGATGATATTGAATTTATTGTTGAAGATGATAAGCAAGATCAAGAAATAGTGATGGTTGATGAATTTACAAAAGTTGAAATTTCTAAAATAGATATAATAAATTCAAAAGAGTTGCCAGGAGCTCGGTTACTACTTGAAGATATTTCAACTGGTGAAAATATTTTTATAGAACGTTGGGTATCAGGTAATCAACCACATATGTTTGAAGGTTTGATTGTTGGACATAAATATCGACTTAGTGAGGAAGCTGCTCCTAAAGGATATCAAATTGCTAAAGCAATAGAGTTTATAGTTGAAGATACTAACAAAGTTCAGCGAATTGAAATGAGAGATGAATTATTACCAATTCAACCTCAAACAAGTGATGGAAAAAATATTGATTCAATTATCAGTATGTTTTGGGTATCTGGAATTGTTATGTTAGGGATGGGTTATGTATTTTTAAGAAAAAAAGAATGTAAATAAAAATAAGACCATTATTATGGTCTGGGCATGAGCTTAAGGTTTTCTAAAAATCTATAAGTTCATGTCTTTTTTTGTTTACAATTTAAATTTTTATATAAATTTAAGTATGAAAATTGAAATAAAATATAAAAATATTTTTAAATAAGAAATTATCTAATTATGATTATAATAGAGATATTATTTTAAAGTCAGATTATAAGGATTAATAGTACTAGGGATAACTTGTAGATAATTATTTTTTAAATAGTTATTAATTAGATTGCAGAGTTCATTTATATCTGTAGTTTTACCAGTACATTGAAGATATAAACTTTGATTACCACAAGTGTCATTAAGCTTTAAAACATAGTCATAGTTATTTTGATTTAATAAATTATTGATATCTTGTACTTGAAAAATTGAAATAGTTTTCATGTTTTTGTCTCCTTTTGCTAAAATAATGTTATAATTTTAATATACAAATGTCAAGGAGGATAAATAATGACAATTTCAGATATTGATAAAGCAACTAGAGAAGCTCATCAATTAGTAGTTTATGAAGAAAGTGAACAAAGTGATATCAAAGTTGATGAAAATAAGTTTGATGCCTTATGGCAAAGTATCTATGATGTGTGTTCATTAGTAAGGTTTGGAATTTTAGATGAACTTTTAAGTGAAGAAGAGTATATCGAAGGGATAGAATGGTTAAAAAAATATCAGAATCTTACGACAGAATATAAAGAAAGAGAATTAGAATTTTGAAAGGATAGAAGATAATGAAAAATTATTTAATTGTAACTGATACGACTAGTGCTATGAATAGTATTCAAGCAAAAGAATATGGGGTTGAACTTGTTTCTTTAAGTGTGCTTATTGATAGGATAGAGTATAAAGACCAACTTGATATTACAACGGATCAATTATATCAAAAATTAAAAGAGGATTATGTTCCTACTACATCACAACCTAATACAGGTTATTTAGAGGAATTGGTGGAGAAATGGAAGTCAAAGAAGTATGATGCCATTATTGTAATTACATGTAGTAGTGATTTAAGTGGTACATGGAGTGGATTTAATTTAGTTAAAAATCAATTAGAAATGAATAATATGTATATATATGATAGTCGTCAAGTTGGAGCACCTGTTATGGATATGGCTATTACTGCTAAAAATATGGCAGATCGTGGATATGATGTAAATGATATTTTTACTATGCTGGAAATGAAGACAAAAAATAGTTTTTCATTTTTGGTTCCTAAAGATTTTAAACAATTAGTACGAGGTGGTCGTTTATCTCCAGTGGCAGCTAAAATGGCATCAATATTAAAAGTGAGAGCATTATTATATTTAAAAGAAGACGGAAGTTGTGTTGATAAGTATGCAATGAGTAGAACTGAAACAAAAATTAACAAGACAATAATTGATAAATTTAAAGAGGATGGTGTAAATAGAAAGGATTATACTTTATACATATCGCATGGGGATAATGAAAATTCAGCAATCAATGTAAAAAATATTTTTGAAGAAACATTTCCAGGAATTGATATAATTATAAATAAATTACCAGCAGTATTAACATGTCATGGTGGTCTTGGATGTATAGCTGTACATTATGTGCATAAGATGGAATAGGTGAGAAAATGAAAGTAGTTGATATGCATTGTGATACCATCTTAAGATTATATGATGAGGGTGGTAATTTATTAGAAAATGAATTTAATATTGATTTAAGAAAAATGGTAAAGGGGGATTATTTATTACAGAATTTTGCAATGTTTGTAAATCTTGGGGAAAAAGATGATCCATTGACAAAAGCTCAGCGATTGATAGATCTTTATTATCAGGAAATTGAAAAAAATAAAGATTTAATAAAGCCAATCTTTAGCTATCAAGATATTGAAGATAATCAAAGAGATGGTTTAATGTCAGCTATGTTGACACTTGAGGAGGGTGCTGTAGTAAATAATGATCTTGCTATTTTACGTAATTATTATCGTTTAGGAGTAAGAATGATTACTTTAACTTGGAATCATCCAAATGGTATTGGATATCCAAATCTTATAAGTACAAAAGAATATAAGGATCTCTATCATATAAATACCCAGGATGGTTTAACAGACTTTGGAATTGAATATGTTAGAGAGATGGAAAGACTAGGAATAATTATTGATGTTTCTCATTTGGGAGATGCTGGATTTTATGATGTTTTGAAGTATACAACAAAACCTTTTGTGGCTTCTCATAGTAATGCCCGTTCTGTGTGTGGAGTAGCTAGAAATATGTCTGATGATATGATTAAATTATTAGCAAAGCGAAATGGTGTTATGGGAATAAATTTTTGTGGAGATTTTTTAAAAGCATCAAAAACTGGTGGAGTACGTTCTTGTGTTGAGGATATGGTAAAACATATTTTATATATTAGGGATTTAGTAGGTATTGATTATGTTGGTTTAGGTAGTGATTTTGATGGTATTTCACAAGATCTTGAATTAAAAGATGCTTCAATGATGCCAATGTTAAAAGATGCATTATTTGAGGCAGGTTTAAAAGAAGAAGAAATTGAAAAAGTATTTTATAAAAATGTTTTGCGTCTTTATCAGACAATTTTATAAAGAAAAAATGACAAGTTGGGAAAAAACTTGTCATTTTAATTATTAGCTATCAGGGAAAGGATACTAATAATTTATATGATATCAGGGAAGGATATCTTTATTATTTTTTGTAGCCATAATATTTTGAAGGGAAAATCATATTTCTTTTTTGACTACATTGTTAGTATATAATTAAACAATGGTAATAATGTATAAAAATTGTCTTAAAATATGTGATAATGATTTTTGATAATATTAGCACTATTTTAAAATGTCGAAATTTAGTGTATAATACATCTAAGATGGAGGAATAAGAATGAAAAACTTATTTTATCGCTTGATTACTTTTTTGGATACTGCTAATGATGCAGATACAAATTATAATATTGCATGGTATATGGCTCATAATTTTTCTAAAGTTGCAAAAATGGGAATTAGTCAACTTGCTAAAGAGTGTTATGTTTCTCCAGCTACAATATCGAGATTTTGTCGTACTTTAGGTTATGAAAATTATGCTCATTTGAAACAGGCATGTTCTTCTTTTACTCTAGATAGTAGGGAATTTAATAACTTAATAAATATTCCTTTAAATATGATGAGGAATAAACCAAAAGAGTGTACTAAATATTATAGTAATCAGGTTTGTAAAGCAATTTCTAAGTTACCAAATCAACTAGATTGGAATGTGATTGATAAAGTTTTACAAACTATCCATGATAGTGATTCAGTAGTATTTTTTGGAGTACAATTTTCTCATTCTGTTGCTTTGAACTTTCAAACTGATTTGCTGATGTTAGAAAAGTTTACGATGGCTTATATGGAAACAGAACGCCAGATTGATTGTGCTAAATCTTTAGATCAAAATAGTGTGGCAATAATTGTCACAGTTAATGGGTATTTTGTCCATAGTAACCCGAAAATTTTACAGTATCTAAAAAAATCAAGATGTAAAGTTGTTTTAATGACAAGTAATCCTGAAATTGATATTGGTATTAATATTGATTATATGATTGTTTTAGGTGATGGTGAACAACCTAAAACAGGTAAACATACATTGCTTACAATGATAGAGTTAATATCACTTAGATATTATTCTTTATATTATCCAAATATTTAAAATAAAATTATTTAAAAAGTTTTTTATCTTTTTTTATGAAAGGAAAAATTATGCGAGAAATAAAATGTGAAGATATCATTCAAACAGTAAAAAAATTATGTATTGATGTTGCCTGTGATCTACCAGGTGATGTTTTTAGTGCGTTAGTAGACAAAAAAAATGAAGAACCTTATCCACTTGCTAAAAAGACAATTGATGTTTTAATTGATAATGCTAATTTAGCACATGAAAATATGATGCCAATCTGTCAAGATACTGGAATGGTTTTTGTTTATATTACTATAGGTCAGGAAGTACATATTAATGGTGATTTAAAAGCAGCTATAAATGAAGGTGTTCGTCAGGGATATCAGGAAGGATATTTAAGAAAATCAGTTGTTAGTGATCCATTGTTTGATCGAATTAATACAAAAGATAACACACCAGCAATTATTTATTTTGATATTGTTATGGGTGATGAATTTAAAATCATAGTAGCACCAAAGGGCTTTGGATCTGAAAATATGTCACAAATAAAGATGTTAAAACCAAGTGATGGATTACAAGGAGTCAAAGATTTTATTTTAAAAGTAGTCAATGATGCTGGACCGAATGCCTGTCCACCAATGGTGATTGGGGTAGGAATCGGTGGATCATTTGATAAAGTAACTATGCTTGCAAAAAAGGCTATGATGCGAGAAATTGGTAGTCATCATCAAGATGTTCGATATGCTGATTTAGAAGTAGAACTATTAGAAATGATAAATAATACTGGAATCGGACCAGCGGGGTATGGTGGGAAAACTACAGCTTTATCATTAAATATTGAAACTCATCCAACTCATATAGCGGGGATGCCAGTAGCTGTTAGTATTTGCTGCCATGTAGCACGTCATAAGGAGGCAAAATTATGATTAGATTAACTACGCCACTAACAATTGAAAAAATAAAAAAGTTACATGCTGGTGATGAGGTATTACTTAGTGGAACTATTTATACAGGACGTGATGCTGCTCATAAACGATTAATGGCATTAATTGAAAAAGGAGAAAAACTGCCTCTTCCACTTGAAGATCAAGTGATTTTTTATGTGGGTCCAACACCAAGTAAACCAGGAAAAGTTTTTGGTAGTGGAGGACCAACTACTTCTGGAAGAATGGATGCTTTTGCTCCAACATTAATTAAATTAGGTTTACGTTCAATGATTGGTAAAGGTTACCGTCTTCAAAGTGTTAAAGATGCAATTATTGAATATGGTGGTATCTATTTAGGTGCAATTGGTGGTGCTGGTGCAATGATGTCTAGTTGTATAAAGAAATGTGAGATTATTGCATTTGATGATTTAGGACCTGAAGCAATTAGAAGATTAGAAGTGGTAGATATGCCACTGGTAGTTATTATTGATAGCTATGGTAATGATCAATATATTTTAGGTAGAAATGATTATTTAAATATGTGTAAATAAGGAGTAATATTGTAATGTTTAAAAAAAGAAGAGACTATTCATATTATAGTTCGTATAATAGTGGACATAAGAGTCGTTTAAGAGTAGGTAGAGTTGTAATTGCAGCTATTGTAGCTGTAGCTTTAATTGTTGGTTTATTAGTATTTTTAAATTTAAGTCGGATTAAATTATTAGTGAAAGGATATTCTTTTTCCCAAACAAGTAAAATCTTATCTTTACCAAAAGATGAAGAAGAAGAAATTTTATCCCATCCAAAAATGGACCATATTGTTAATTGGATCAAAGAATCTCCTAAAGTTACTTTATACGATGAGTATGAAAGGTATTTTGGGATAAATAAAAAAATGAAATATGCTGATGTTGTTGAGTATGTTGATGATTTGTTTATCGGCCAGGTTCCTAAGTTAAAAAGTATGGGATATAATGAAAAATTAATTTGGAGTTTAATAGATGAAGGTGCATCACAGAATGATTTTCAATATTTAATTGATCATAAATATACTGCTAAGGATATAACACCTTATCGTAAAGTAAAGGGATATCAGCTTCAAAATATAGAATCTTATATTAATGCATATAATATATATAAGGATTATAATTATGCTGTTTGCATTACTAATTATCCATTTATCATATCAAGTAATGGTGAACCAAAAGAAAAATATACTATAACAAATCCTAGTAATTTATTAACATTAGTAAAAAAAGGTTTTTATTTATCGGAAGATTATGAACCAGATTTAGTTGATCCCGAAATACCTGTAGCACCCGATTGTCAAAATTCAAAGATGACCAAGGAAACATCAGATGCTCTAACAAAAATGTATAAAGCGGCTCAAAAAGAAGGTTTAGAGTTAGTAGTAAACAGTGCTTATCGCTCATATCAAACACAAGTTGATACAATGGCAGATTTTGTAAGACGTTATAATACTAAGTATGCAAATGAATATGTTGCTCAACCTGGGGCTAGTGAACATCAAACAGGACTAGGGATAGATCTAACATCACAAAGTGTTGTTGAGGGAAAGAAAATTACATTTGGTGATACTGATGAATATAAATGGGTTGTAAAAAACTGTGCTAAATTTGGTTTTATAATTCGTTTTGAAGATGGAACAGATGGTATTACTGGAATTGCACATGAACCATGGCATTTACGATATGTTGGTGAAGATGTAGCTAAGGAAATAGTGGAAAAGAAATGGACTTTTGAGGAATATTGTTTATATAATAATATTATGCCAAAAGTTAAAAAACAATAATCTAGAGAATTTACTCTAGATTATTTTAATGAGGTAAATAAATGAAGACATTAATTACTACTTTAAATTCAAAATACATACATAAATCATTATCTTTACGCCTTTTATATGTTTCTACTAAAGATTATCATGATGTAGATTTTGTAGAATATACAATAAAAGAAGATCTTGATAATATTGTTGCTGATATTATTGCAAGGAAAGTTCAAATTGTTGCATTTAGTGTTTATATTTGGAATGTTGAGTTAATTAAGGAATTATGTATTAAATTAAAAGATCAAAATAAGAATTTGATTATTATTTTAGGCGGTCCTGAAGTTAGTTATGAAATTGATTATTTTTTAGATAACTATGAGATAGATTATATAATTAGTGGGGAAGGAGAGATTGCTTTTAAACAATTATTGGATTGTTTAGAAAAGGAACAAGAGATATTTATTCAAGGTGTTAGTAATAAGAGTAGCCGAGATTATCATCAAACAGTTCCTGTTGATTTAAAATATCTTGAATCGCTTGACTCACCATATTTGTTAAAACGAGATCTAGTGGATATGTCAAAAAGGGTTTTATATTTTGAAACTAGTCGAGGATGTCCATATCAGTGTCAGTATTGTTTATCGTCTTTAGAAAAAGGATTACGTTTTTTTAGTCTTGATTATTTAAAACAACAACTAAAATTATTGATGGAAACAGATGTTAAAATAATTAAGTTGTTAGATCGTAGTTTTAATGCTAAAACCGACCATGCTCTAGCAATTCTGGAATTTATTTTTCAACATTATCGTCCAGGAATACAATTTCAATTTGAAATTAATGGAGATGTTTTGGATCAAAGAATAATTGATTATATTAATAAATATGCACCAGAGGGATTATTACGATTTGAAATTGGTATACAATCAACTTATGAACCTACAAATGAGATAGTTAAAAGGTATCAAGATTTTACAAGGTTAAGTGAAGTTATTAAACAATTGCAAACTAATCATAAAATAGATTTTCATTTAGATTTAATTGCAGGATTGCCTTTAGAAAATCTAAATAGGTTTGCCAAATCATTTGATGATGTTTTTAGCTTTTATCCTAAAGAATTACAACTTGGTTTTTTAAAACTTCTTCGTGGAACAAGTTTAAGAAAAGATGCTAATAAGTATGGATATATATATGATATTAATCCTCCTTATGAATTAATTGCTAGTAATGATTTATCAAAAGAAGATATAAATAAAATTCATATCGTTGAAGATATGTTGGAAAAGTATTGGAATAGTGGAAAAATGCCAATTACAATGAATAAAATTATGAAACAGGTTGATTCGCCTTTTTATTTCTTCTTGGATTTAGGAAATTATTATAAAAAACACAATTATAAACATATAAATTATCAAAATGATGAATTATTTAGTTATTTGAATAGTTATTTAAATGATAAATATTTAAGTGATTTGATTGAAGATTATTTGCTTCTAGCAAAAGTTAAACCAAAAAGATGGTGGAAAGCTACTTTAAATAAAGAGGATAGTAGAAAGATAATGCATAAGTTGATTAAAGAGTATGATTTAAATCAAGAAGACATATTTAGATATAGTCTTATTGAGGAATTAGATGATTATTATTTAGTAGCAACATATAAAAATTATCAAGTGATTATTAATAAATACCCTAAGATATAGTGTTATCTTGGGGTTAAATATTATTAGGTAATAGAGTATTTTAAATGATTTTTTATAGTAAGTAAGATATACTAATGGTGCAATAGTGCGTGGAGGAAAACATATGATAGAAAATATTAGAAAAAGAGATGGGCGTTTAGTTCCTTTTGAATTAGATAAAATAGCTGGTGCTATATATAAGTCTTTTGAGGCAACTAGTGATAAGTATGAATTAAAGACAGCAATTAAAATTGCAAAAATAGTAGAAAATAAATTAGAAATGAAAAAAAGTGCTTTACCAACAGTTGAGTTAGTTCAAGATACTGTTGAAGAGGTATTAATTGAACAAGGTTATGTTAGGGTAGCTAAAGCTTATATTTTGTATCGAGCTAATCGTACTCGTGAAAGGGATATGCGTTCACGGTTAATGAAAACATTTGAAGAAATAACTTTTGCAGATAGTAAAGATAGCGATTTAAAAAGAGAAAATGCTAATGTTAATGCTGATGCTCCGATGGGAACAATGTTAAAATATGGTGCTGAAGCAGCAAAGCAATTCAATGAGATGTTTGTATTAAATCCTAAACATGCACGAGCACATATAAATGGGGATATTCATATTCATGATATGGATTTTTTGACTCTTACAACTACTTGTTGTCAAATAGATATAGTTAAATTATTTAAAAATGGTTTTTCAACAGGGCATGGTGTTTTAAGAGAGCCAAATAGTATAAGTGTGTATGCAGCTTTAGCATGTATTGCAATTCAATCAAATCAAAATGATCAACATGGTGGACAAGCTATTCCTAATTTTGATTATGGTATGGCACCAGGGGTTGCTAAATCGTATATAAAACACTTTTATTATAATCTTAGTAGAGCTGTTACTTTGCTTACAAAACTTGATGGAGATGAAGTTGTATCTAGAATTAAAGAAAAAATGTGTTTAAAGCCAACTCTTGATTTTAATGAAAATTTTAATCAAAAATTAAAAGAGATATTAGTTAAAAATAATATTAATCAATTTGTTGATGAAATTATTGATTTTGCTACTTCTAGTGCATATAAAGAAACAGATAAAGAAACATATCAAGCGATGGAAGCTTTTATACATAATTTGAATACGATGCATTCAAGAGCAGGGGCTCAAGTACCGTTTAGTTCCATTAATTATGGAATGGATGTATCAAGTGAAGGTAGAATGGTAGTTCGTAATATATTATTAGCTACTGAAGCAGGATTAGGGCATGGTGAAACTCCTATTTTTCCAATCCAAATTTTTAGAGTAAAAGAAGGAATAAATTATAATGAAGGAGAACTAAATTATGATTTATTTAAATTAGCATGTAAAACTTCAGCTAAACGTTTATTTCCAAATTTTTCATTTGTTGATGCCCCATTTAATTTACAATATTATAAAGGAACTCCAGAAACTGAAATTGCATATATGGGATGTCGAACAAGAGTTATGGCAAATATATGTGATAAAGATAATGAAATAAGTTTTGGTCGTGGAAACTTAAGTTTTACTTCAATAAATTTACCAAGATTAGCAATTCGTTCAAACGGTGATGTTAATGAATTTTTTGATAAACTTGATAAAATGTTAGATTTATGTATTGCACAGTTACTAGAACGTTTTGAAATTCAATGCCGACGTAAAGTAAAAAATTATCCATTTTTAATGGGACAGGGTATTTGGCTTGATAGTGATAATCTAAAACCGGATGATGAAGTAAGGGAAGTTTTAAAACATGGTACATTAACAGTTGGATTTATAGGTTTGGCTGAGACTTTAAAAGCTTTAATTGGTGTACATCATGGTGAAAGTGAAAATGCACAGATTCTAGGATTACAAATTATTGAACATATGTCTAAGGCAATGGAGATGGCAAGTGAAAAATATCAATTGAATTTTAGTTTGATTGCAACACCTGCTGAAGGTTTATCAGGCAGATTTGTGAAAATGGATAAAAAGTTATTTGGTGAGTTAGAGGGAATTACAGATCGGGATTATTATACAAATAGTTTTCATATTCCTGTATATTATCCGATCAGTGCTTTTAAGAAAATACAATTAGAAGGGCCATATCATGCTTTAACAAATGGAGGACATATCAGTTATGTAGAAATGGATGGTGATCCAACTAAAAACTTAGCTGCATTTGAAAAAGTTGTTCGAGCAATGCATGATAATGGGATTGGTTATGGAGCTATAAATCATCCTGTTGATCGTGATCCAGTTTGTGGTTATAATGGGATTATTGATGATGTTTGCCCACTTTGTGGTAGAACTGAAGAAGAACATCATGGGTTTGAAAGAATTCGTAGGATTACTGGGTATTTAGTTGGTACTTTAGATCGTTTCAATGATGGTAAAAAAGCTGAGGAACATGATCGAGTTAAACATGGTATAGAATAATGAAGATTCGTTTGTTTGGAATAGCTAATGATTCAATTGTTGATGGACCTGGTTTAAGGTATACAATTTTTACCCAAGGTTGTTATCATAAATGTCCAGGGTGTCATAATCCTAAAAGTCATGATATGAATGGTGGGTATTTAAAAGATATTAATGAGATAATAGCGGAAATTGATGAAAATCAATTATTGGATGGAATTACTCTTTCTGGTGGTGAACCAATGCTTCAGATAGAACCATTAATAGAGATTTGTAAAGCGGTTAAATATCGAGGTTTAAATATTGTGATTTATAGTGGTTTTATGTTTGAACAAATCATTAAAGATTCAAGAATGAAATCTTTATTAGAAGTTTGTGATATGTTGATAGATGGTAAATTTGAGCAGGATAAAAAAAGTTTATCACTATTATATCGAGGTTCAACTAATCAAAGATTAATAAATATTCAAAAATCATTAAAGTATGAAAAAGTCATTGAATATGAGACAAATGAATATAATGAGATCATAATATAGAAAAATTAAAAAAGAACAATCTAGATTGGCAATGTCATTAAGTTAAGAAGACAATATTTCAACCAGAAGTTTATATCAAATAGATATTATCTTCTGGTTTTTCATTTATGCAAGCTAAAAAAGTGTAGTATTGATACTACATCTGATAAGGTGTATAATTGTATCGACTAGTCATATCTATAGTTAAAGTATACGACCGTTTTTGGCTTAATGTGTCGTGCATATGTTCTGTCAGGGCGAATTGGCAAGATTTCTTTAGCTATGAGATGTTCTATTGGTGGGATTTTCCCACCTTTTTTAGTTAGATAGTGTCTTATTATATGACATGATCTCGTGAAGTTGATTTGGTAGATATATTTTCTTCTTTCTTTTTTGGTATTTTTATCACTTGTACGACCCTTTGACAAAAATTGTATAGGATAAGTCTTGCATATATCTCTTGTTGTATAAGCTTTCTTTTTTTAGAATGCAATGCGTTCAACCCGAGTGCATATTTCACTTCTCTAAATGATGTTTCAATACCCCATCTCTTATTGTATAATGATAGGAGTGTGATAAGATATGGCATTACCAAGAAAGTTAATTTATCCAGCAGTTTTTTCATATGATGATGGTATTTGTGTTTATTTTCCAGATGTTGATGGATGTTATAGTTAGGCAGATTCTACTGAAGAGGCATTTTATATGGCTAAAGATGCTTTGGAATTAGTTTTGGAAGATTATATTTTTAATATGTTTGAAGATGCTTCTAAGCCATCACAAATAAAAGATATTAAGGTAGAGAGTAATCAGTGTGTGGCACTTATTGAAGTTGATGTGGATCAGCTGATAAAAAGAAACTCGAGTAAAACGATAAATAAAACTCTTACATTACCATCGTGGTTGAATGAATTAGGAATTAAAAATAAGCTTAATTTTTCTAAGATTTTACAAGATGGAATAAAAAAAGAATTGGGAATTTAGATGACAGGAGGTACTATGTTTGTACTTTCTGTCTTTTTTTAATTAAAAGTTTACTTAAAAAAGTACAAAAGAAAAGATCTACCACTATTAGTAGACCTGTAGATTAATATTTATTTTATTAATAGATTTGCTTGTAACCATGACCTTTCTTCATTTGTTAAAAATGGAGCAACATGATCAAATACTAATTGTTGATACTCATTGATCTGTTTAATTTCATGATTAGACAACAAATCTAAATCTAGACCATCTAGATCAAATGGAACCATTGTAATTGGTTCGAATTTTAGAAATTGACCATATTCATTAGTGGTTACTTCAACACACAATAATTCATTTTCATGACGAACTCCATGACTATTTTCAATATAAATACCTGGCTCATCTGTTGTAATCATACCTGGTTCAAATGCACACATTTTTGCAAAACCAGGACGATCATGTGGTCTAAAACCATTAGGACCTTCATGAACATTTAAGAAGTGACCTACACCATGACCTGTTCCACAACGATAATCAAGATTATATTCATAAACAATTCCTCGAGCTAATAGATCTAGATTAGGACCAGTAGTTCCAGCTAGAAAATGTGCTGTTTGTAATCTAAACATAGCTTTTAAAGCAATTGTGTAATCACGACGTTCGATGTCACTAATAGGACCTAAGACAAATGTTCTTGTAGTATCAATCGTACCATCTAAATATTGTCCTCCAGAATCAATTAACAATAACCCATTATTAGTAACTTTAGCACAACTATCTCGTTCTGCTTTATAATGCATTAGTGCAGCATTAGCTTTATAAGCACATATAGTATCAAAGCTTAAATCATAGAATTCACTTTGTTCTTTTCTAAAAGCAGCTAATTTATCAGAAATAGTTACTTCATCTAATTCAATTTTTCCAACATTAGTTTTTAACCAATACATAAATTTGGTCATTGCAACCCCATCTTTGATATGAGCATTTTTTGTAGCGTTAATCTCTGTTGGGTTTTTAATAGCTTTAAAATGCTGAGTTGGATTTGGTGCTGTTTTTATTTCACAAGATAAATTGTTAAAGATTTGGTAGTTAACTAGTTGATCATCTAATAATACTTTACCTGTTAATTTTTTAACATCTTCATAAATATCATTATAGTCTTTGATAATGATATTATCTCTTTTTAAAATAGTTTCAGTTTTAACATCAACTACATCTTTTTGAACATACAAAATAGCATTATCTTGGTTGATTAAGGCATAAGATAGAACTACAGGATTACAATCTACATCATTTCCTCGGATATTAAATAACCATACAATATCATCTAAGCTGGTAATAATATGATGTTGACAATCATCCATTGCTTTACGAAGACGCTCAAGTTTTGAACGACGTGATTCACCACAATATTTTTCATCATAAATATAAGCTGGCTGATGAGAAATGCTTGGGCGTTCTTGCCAAACTTCGTCAACTAAATCAACATCAGAGATTAATCTGTTTTTTAAATAAGTAACTTCTTGATTTGACATTACTCGTCCATCAAATCCCACTGTTTTATCAACATTTTGATTAAGATATTCTTTAATAGTAGGGACACCAGGCATTCCAATCTTCATTAGAATGATATTGGTACCCTTTAATTGGTGTTCAGCCTGAATAAAATAACGACCATCTGTCCATAAACGGGCTTCAGTCAAACTAATTACTAAAGTACCTGCTGAACCAGTAAAACCAGATAAAAATTTACGTCCTTTAAAGTATTCACCTACATATTCACTTTGGTGAAAATCACTAGTTGGAATAATATAAATATCAATTCCCTTTTCTTTCATTAATGTTTGAATTTTTATAATATTTTCTTTTATCATTTTTATAACCTCACTGTTATTACTTTATCACAACTAAATTGAAGCCTCAATGAATATAAAAAAATATATAAATAATTTTAAAAAAAGATAGCTAAGTGTAAAAGAATAATCCTGAGTAGTATGGGTATGATTTAGTTAAGTGGATAGGACAGTAATAAAAATTAAGTATATGAAAAATTGTTTTTTATATACTAGACAAATTATTTAAATTGTCTAATGCTTGTTGTAAAACAAAAGAGTATAATTATCATGTTTAAAAAAGCATGATAATTATAGTAAAAAGTTAAAATGATAGTTATAAAAATGTTTAATAAATCTTTGTAAGTCTATATGATATTAAAGGTTACAGAGTAAATGATATTTTTTGTAATTGATGGATTATTATCATTGCATTTTTAAAATATAGGAGTATACTTATTTCAGGCAAAGGGGGGGTTATACTATGGATGATGTAATTCAAAGGTTAGTAGAAATAGACCGTAAATGTGTCGAACGTGTTGAAGCTGCAAAAGTAAAAAAATTAGATGCACAAACCAACATGAATGAAAAAAGAAAAGAGATATATGAAGGGTTTGTTGCTGAACAAAACAAGAAAATTGAAGAACATAAAGCTGAATTGATGAATAAAAATCAACAAGAGGCTAAACAACTTGATCAAAATTATAGTGATATGGTAATTAAATTAGAAAATCTTTATAGTCAAAATAAAGATAAATGGATTAATGAAATTGTTGAAAGATGTTTAAAGTAAGAAGGTGAAGATATGGCTTTATCGTCAAATGCACTATGTGCTAAGGCTAAAGCGATGTATGGATATCGGATTGGTGAACAGGGGTATAGTGATTTATGTAGAAAACAAACGCTTGGTGAGATGGTAACCTATTTAAAATCGCAAACAAAGTATTGTGGGGTTCTACAAGATGTTAATGTTAGAAATGTTCATCGTCGTCAGTTAGAGGCTGCTTTAAGTAAAGAATATTTTGAACGTTGTGCTAGGTTGATGAAATATGCGCCAAAGAAGCATCATGATTTTTATAATCAAGAGGTTATTGGAATAGAGGTTCAATTGATTGTTGATAAGGTTGTCAGTATAAAGGAAAAAGACCAAGCAAGTTTTTCTTTAGAGATACCAGATTATTTAGCGAGTAAAATGAGTTTCAATATTTATGGGTTAATTAATGTTGATAATTATAAAGATTTAATATTATATTTAAGAGATACTAGGTATTATAAAATATTAGCTGATTTTGATTTTACAACACCAATTGATATTAATGCTTTAGAACGACAAATGAAATCACTATATTATAGTACTTATGTAGCTGCTATTAAGAAAAATTTTAAGGGTAAAAAACAAAAAGAATTATTAGATGTTTTATCTACATCTATTGAATTAATCAATATTACTAAAATTTATCGTTTTAAGAAGTATTTTATAGAATCGAATGAAACAATAAGAGATTCTTTATATTTAGAGCATTGTCGGATGTCTAAAGGAATGCTGGATTCATTGATTGAAGCACGTGATGTTAAAGAAATGTTAGAATTATTGGCTAATTCAAAATATAAGTTATATATTGGTGATAGAGATTATGCCTATATTGAATATTATGTGGAAGAAATTAAATATAATATAGCTAAGCGCTATATGCGTTTTTCAAGTGATGCACCATTAGTGTATTTAACATATTCAATTTTACAAAAAGTTGAGGTTGATAACTTGAAACATATTATTGAAGGTATAAGATATAATAGAGATGCATCTAGTATTGAAGAGATGCTGATCTTTGCGTAGGAGGGATTAATGAATGGCTATTATGAAAACACATTTCTTTAATATTTCCTTTGAACATAAAGACTTAATGAAAATGCTAATTAAGATGACTGAGTATCAAGAAAATATGTTTCCTCAAGATTCTAGGAAAATAGCAAATAATGTTAAAGGGGTATCAGTTATGGATGCAGTTAATCCATATAATGAACCACTAGATAATATTTATCATATTTTAAGTCGTTTAAATCTTGAAAGTAACGTGCAGGATAGTGAATTTAAAGAAATTAATTTGCATAATGTAAATAAGTTAATAGATGAAATTAATGATGAAGTTGATAATATTGTTAATATTAAAGAGGGAATTGTTAAGGAAAAAGAAGAAAATGATGAAGCTGTCATTTTATTGAGGAACTTAGAAGAATCAAAGATAAGTGTAGATGATGTTAAAAATACAAAATATATAACTTGTCGGTTTGGAAAAATTCCTGTCAATGAGTTTACTAAAATCCAATATTATCGGGATTACGAGTTTATTTTTAAAGAGCTGAATCGTTCAAAACAGTATGTATGGATTGTTTATGCGGGACTTACAAATAGTATTTCACAAATAGATAATGCGTTTTCTTCAATGTCTTTTGAACAAATTACTTTACCAGATTTTGCTCATGGAAAGATTCATGAAGCAATTAATGAATTGACTGAAGAATCGATTGCTATGGAAAAGTATATTAATAAAATGGATTCTAAACTTGAAGGTGTTAAAAATAAATATCAGGAAAAACTATTAGATACTTTTACAAGTTTATATAATTTGAAAAAGTTATATGATCATTGCCGCTATGTTGTTGATTTTTCACAAAAAGCATCTATTTATACTTTTAGTAGTTATGATTTAAAAGAGATTGAAACAATATTTAAGAATATAGATAGTGTTAAGGTGATGGAGTTACCTGTAAATATTTATGAAAATAGAAATATTACTGCACCAATTTTGGTTAAAAATAATTCATTCTTTAAACCATTTGAAAATATATTAAGCGTAGCACTTGGGGATACTTTTGATCCAACCATCTTTGTAGCTGTAATAACAATGGTTATTGGAGCGATTTGTGTTGGAGATATTGGTGTGGGAGCATTATTAATAGTATTAGGATTTTTATTTACGATTAAAAAAACAAATAATTTTGGTGGTATGTTAAAACGAATTGGTGCTGCGATTTTAATTGGTGGATTGTTTTATGGAACTGTATTTTATCAAATTGAATTATATCAGCCATTGTTCAATTTACCACTACATGTGATTCATACATTTTTATTTGGATTCAGTGTTTGGATTATTGCAATAATTATTTTAATTATTGCTAAAAAAGTTACGCGAAAGTCAATTAAGATATAGAGGAGGGATAAAATGGCAATCTCAAGATTAAACTTAGTGAGTATTAATTTTGATAAGTATCATTATAATGAAGTATTATTAAAGCTTTTTAGCCATGATGATTTTCATCCTGAATTAGCCTCTAAGTTTATTGATAGTGTAACAGGACTAAGTGTATATAATCAAGATAATTTATATGAAGAAATTTTGGTTAGATTAAATGATGCATCAAATAAATATAATTTTAAATTAGAAGAAGTACCAGTAAAAACAAACCAAATCAATGTATTACGAGTAAAAGAATATTTAGATGATTTATTACTTGATGTTGAGCGTATTGATGCAGTAAAGGTTCAGTTGGACCAAATGATTATTGAAAATCAAGAAGCTATTATTCAGTTACAGCATGTAGCTGATATTGATGTAGATTTTGATGATTTATTTAGTTGTAAATATCTTCAGGTAAGGTTTGGAAAGATTCCAGCAAATAATGTCACTAAATTAGATTATTATGAAACACTACCTTTTGTATTTAAAGCTTTTCACAATGATAATCAATTTATTTGGTGTATGTATATAACAACACCTGGTGATGCACCAGAAGTTGATAATATCTTTTCATCGTTATATTTTGAGCGGATTCATATTCCAACATTTGTTCATGGTTCGCCAGAACTAGCAATTAGTGAGATACAAGAGGAAGCTAATGTAGCAAGAGAACAAAGTAAAAAATTAAAGATGCGTATTGATAAGATGTTTACAAATGATCGAGATAAGCTTAATGAAATTTATACGATTGCAAAACATTTAAATGATGTATTTGTCATGCAGAAATATGTTGTTGTAATTGGTGATAAACTTACTGTTAATGGTTTTGTCCCAGTACGAAGTACTAAAAAATTTAAAGAAGATTTTGAATCTTTAGAAAAGGTAACAGTTGATATTAAACCAGCAAATAGTGATGTTAGATTATCACCACCAACATTGCTTAAGAGTAACTGGTTTTCACGACCATTTAGAATGTTTGTAGAAATGTATGGAGTTCCTAAATACAATGATGCTGATCCAACGTTACTAGTTTCATTATCTTATACTTTATTATTTGGAATAATGTTTGGTGATGTTGGACAAGGGTTAATTTTATCATTAGTTGGTCTTATTGCATATAAGAAGTTTGGATTTCAGTTGGGAGCTGTTGGTGTTCGATTAGGAATTTCGAGTACTTTATTTGGAATTGTTTTTGGCTCGGTATTTGGAAATGAGGAAATCTTAATTCCTATGTTTAATGCAATGTCGCCTGATAATACAATGACTTTATTGATTGCAGCGATTTGTTTAGGAATTGTTTTAATTATTATCTCAATGGGATTTAATGTTGTTTTAAATTTTAAAAAGAAGAATATTGGTGAAGCTTTGCTGAGCCAAAATGGAGTTTGTGGTTTAATATTTTATATTTCTATTTTGGGCTTAGTAATAAATATGTTTTTAGGTTTAGGGTTTGTTAATGCAATATATGTGATTGTGTTAATAGCCATACCATTATTATTGATTTTCCTAAAAGAACCATTAATTAGGAAATTTGTGGAGCATGAAGAAATGTTTCCAAATGGTTTTGGTGCGTTTTTTGTAGAAGGATTCTTTGAATTATTTGAAGTAGTCTTATCTTTTATCACTAACACAATGTCATTTTTAAGAGTTGGGGGATTTGTTTTATCTCATGCAGGAATGATGTTGGTTGTATATACATTGGCGGAAATGGTCGGTGGTGTTGGTGAACTAGCCGTTATTTTATTTGGTAATATTTTTGTAATGTGCTTAGAAGGATTAATTGTTGGAATTCAGGTTTTACGTTTAGAGTTCTATGAAATGTTTAGTAGATACTATGAAGGAAATGGAGTTCCATTTAGAACTATTAAAGAGGATTAGAAATTGAGGAGGAAGTCATTATGACAATTTTAGAATTTATTTTACCAGCATTAGTAGTTATTTTATTATCTTTACCATTAGTTAAAATGTTTAGAGGAAAAGTAAGTGCAAAAAGTGCTAAGATTAGATTGGCAACACATATTGCAGGTTTTGTAGGAGCTGTATGTTTAGCATTATATTTAGCAGCAGTTACTAATGGAGTACATGCCCAAGATTCTGCAGTAATTACAGGAACTATTGCACAAGGTTTAGGTTTCTTAGCTGCCGCTTTAGCTACAGGTTTATCTGCTTTAGGGGCAGGGATTGCTGTTGCTGCTGCTGCACCTGCTGCAATTGGAGCATTCTCTGAAAATGAAAAGAACTTTGGTAAATCATTAATCTTTGTTGCTTTAGGTGAAGGGGTTGCGATTTACGGATTATTAATTTCAATCTTGATTATCAACAAAATTTAATTGAAAGAATGTGGTCATTATGCGATTTTATTGTATAAGTGATAACGTAGATACTCAGGTAGGACTTAGATTAGTAGGAATTGAGGGTCAAGTAGTTCATAAAAGAAGAGAGTTTCTTGAATTACTGGAAACAAAATTAAAAGATGATTCGATTGGAATCATCTTAATTACTACTAATTTAATTGAGCTTGCGCCTGATGTTATCTCAGAAATCAAGTTAAAACAACAAAAACCATTGCTTGTAGAAATACCAGACCGTCATGGTGAATCAAAAATTGGTGAAACTATTGATAAATATGTTTCTGAAGCAATTGGTGTGAAGTTATAGAAGGAAAATGCTATGGAAAAGAAAGAACAAGTATTTCTTTATATGAAAGAAGAGATTGAAAGACTAGCAGGTTTTGAAGAAGAAAAAATATTAGCTGAGGCAAAGCAGCTTGAAGAAGAGGTATATAACCAAATTAAAGCTGAGGCTAAAAAAGATGCAGAAGTATTGTTAGCTAAAGAATTAGTTGAGATTTCTTCGAATGCTAGTGTCGAAGCTTCTTTATCACAAGAAGAAAAGACAAAGAAATTGGTTGAAAAAAGAGAGGAATATGTTGCTAATATCTTTGGTGAAGCTAAAGAAAAATTAGTAGAGTTTGTAGATAGCAAAGATTATAAAGCATATTTAATTAAACATATAGAAAAGATTGGTAAATTATACCAGATGGAAAATTCGATTCTTAAATTAAGAAAAGAAGATTTGAAATATAAAGATAAATTAATTAAAGCATATGGTATGCCTATAGAGGTCGAAGTTAGTGATAAGATTTTAATTGGTGGTTTTATTATTGAAAATAAGGCGACTAATGTTGTTGTTGATGAATCACTAGACTTTGCTTTAGAAAACCAAAAAGATAGGTTCTATAAGACATCAGGATTAATGATAAAATAGACAGGGGGTTAATATATGAACAATAATGTGATTTATTCGATTAATGGACCCGTTGTAAAAGTAAAAGATACAGTTTCTTTTTCCATGTTGGAAATGGTATATGTAGGTAATGATTCTTTAATGGGTGAAGTAATTTCCATTTCTAAAGAATTTACTACGATCCAGGTATATGAAACTACTACTGGTCTTAAGCCAGGTGAACCAGTTGTATCAACTGGCTCACCAATCTGTGCAACGTTAGGCCCAGGAATTTTAAGAAATATCTTTGATGGAATCGAACGTCCTTTAAAAGCACTTGAAAAAGAATCTGGTGCATTTATTCATGCAGGAAGTAATGTAGATTCTTTAGATGTTGATAAAAAATGGGATGTAACAATGATGGTTAAAGCTGGTGATCAAGTTAAAGGTGGTACTGTTTATGCAACTACACCAGAAACTGATTTAATTGTTCATAAATGTATGGTTAGTCCGTTAATTAGCGGTAAAGTAATTGAAGTAGTAGAAGATGGTCAATATACTATTAATGATGTAATTATGAAAATTGAGGACACTAATGGTAAAATTATTGAATGTACATTATGTCAAAAATGGCCAATCAAACAAGCTCGACCAGTAGCTAAGCGGTTGCCAATAGCAATACCGTTAGTAACAGGACAGCGTGTTATTGATACACTATTTCCAATTGCTAAAGGTGGAACTGCAGCTATTCCAGGTGGTTTTGGTACTGGTAAGACAATGACACAGCATCAAATTGCTAAATGGTGTGATGCTGATATTATCGTTTATGTTGGTTGTGGTGAACGTGGTAATGAAATGACTCAGGTTCTTGAAGAGTTTAGTGAATTAATTGATCCTAAGAGCGGTAAACCACTTACAGATAGAACAGTATTGATTGCTAATACTTCAAATATGCCAGTTGCGGCTCGTGAAGCCAGCATTTATACTGGAGTAACATTAGCTGAATATTATCGTGATATGGGATATCATGTTGCAATCATGGCTGATTCAACTTCACGTTGGGCTGAAGCACTTCGAGAAATTTCTGGTCGTCTAGAAGAAATGCCTGCTGAAGAAGGCTTCCCAGCTTATTTACCATCTCGTTTATCGCAATTCTATGAACGAGCTGGATATATGGAAACGCTAAATGGTCAAGAAGGTTCAGTATCAATTATTGGTGCAGTATCACCTCAAGGGGCAGATTTTTCTGAACCAGTTACTCAAAATACGAAACGATTTGTACGTTGTTTCTGGGCTTTAGATAAGGCTTTGGCTTATGCTAGACACTATTTTGCAATAAATTGGACTCAAAGTTATAGTGATTATGTATATGATCTTGAAAAGTGGTATAGTAAGAATGTTGGTCATAAATTTGTTAGTGATCGTCAGGAAATTGCCTATATTTTAGCTGAAGAGGCTAAATTAAATGAGATAGTTCAATTAATGGGGCCTGATGTTTTACCAGAGGATCAGAAATTAATTATTGAGATTGCTAAAGTTGTTCGAGTTGGATATTTGCAGCAAAATGCTTTCCATAAAGATGATACTTATGTACCAATGGAAAAACAGTTGAAAATGATGGAAGTTATTTTATACTTAAACCATCGTTGCAAAGAAGCAGTTGCTCAAGGCAAGGTTGTTAGACAAATCGTTCAAACGGGAATTTTTGATCAATTGATTAAAATGAAATATGATATTCCAAATGATAATATTAATAAATTAGATACTTATTATCATGATATTGATGAAGCGATAAAATCTGTAGCGTAGGAGGAAATGATTATGTCACTACAATATGTAGGATTAAATGAAATTAATGGACCATTAGTCGTTTTAGACCACGTTAAAGGTGCTTCATACGATGAAATGGTAGATATACAATTAAATGATGGAACAACTCGAGCTGGTCGAATTGTTCAAATCGAAGGTGAAAAAGTTGTTGTCCAGGTATTTGAAGGAACTAATGGCTTATCACTGGAAAATACTAAAACTAGATTATTAGGTAAACCGATGGAATTACCTGTTTCTAAAGAAATTCTAGGAAGAATTTTTTCTGGAGCAGGGCGTCCTATTGATGGTTTAGGTGAAGTATATGCTGAAGCTGAAATGGATATTAATGGTCTACCATTAAATCCTGTATCACGAGTATATCCACGTAATTATATTAATACTGGGATTTCTTCAATTGACTGTTTGACTACATTGATTCGTGGACAAAAGTTACCAATTTTCTCAGTATCTGGTTTACCACATGATCGTTTAGCGGTTCAAATCGTTAAACAGGCAAAAATTGCTGATGAGGCTGGTAAAGGATTTGCAGTTGTTTTTGCAGCTATGGGAGTAACTAATGATGTAGCTGAATATTTTAAACGAAGCTTTAAAGAAGCAGGGGTTATGGAAAGAGTAGTTATGTTCCTGAATCTATCAAATGATCCAATCATTGAACGTATCTTAACACCTCGTTGTGCTTTAACTGCTGCTGAATATTTAGCTTTTAAACAAAATATGCATGTACTAGTAATATATACTGATGTAACTTCTTATTGTGAAGCATTGCGTGAATTCTCTTCAAGTAAAGGTGAGATTCCAGGTCGTAAAGGATATCCTGGCTATTTATATTCGGATCTTGCCTCATTGTATGAAAGAGCAGGAATTATTAAGGATGCAGAAGGGTCTGTTACTCAAATTCCAATTCTTACAATGCCTAACAATGACATTACTCATCCAGTACCAGATTTAACAGGTTATATTACAGAAGGGCAAATTACATTGGATGTTGATTTAAATTCAGCTGGTGTTTATCCTCCAGTAGGAGTATTACCTTCATTAAGTCGTTTAATGAAAGATGGTATTGGTGAAGGATTTACACGTGTAGATCATCAAGATATTGCTAACCAGTTGTTTGCATGTTATGCTCATGTTCAAGATGTACGTTCTTTGACTTCTGTTATTGGTGAAGATGAATTATCAGATTTAGATAAAAAATATATTAGCTTTGGTCATTTATTTGAAGAACATTTTATCAACCAAGGTTTTGATACTAATCGTAGTATTGAAGAGACATTGGATTTAGGATGGAATCTAGTTTCAGTTCTTCCACGTGAGGCACTAGATCGTCTTGATAACACATTGCTGGATCAATATTATAACCATGAAAAAGCAATTGAGCGCTTTAATATTAAAGAAAAGAAGATTATTAAAGAATTACAAGAAGAAGGTGAATAATTATGGCCTTGAAAGTAGTTCCTACTAAAGGTAATTTAATTGCAATGAAAAAATCATTGCAATTAGCTAACCTTGGATATAATCTAATGGATCAAAAACGTAATGTTTTGATTAAAGAAATGATGACTTTATTAGATGATGTAAAAATTATTCGTGATCAGATTACATCTTCATATCAAGAAGCATATGATGCTCTTCAGGAAGCTAATATCTCAATGGGATTAATTACTGACATAGTTAACAGTACACCTGAAGATTATGGAATTTCAATTGCTTATCGCAGTGTTATGGGGGTTGAAATACCAAAAATATCATATAACAAACAACCATTGAAGATGACATATGATATTGAACGTTCTAATTCAAGAGTTGATTATGCCTATAATTGTTTTTATAATGTAAAACAATTAACAGTATTATTGGCAGAGGTTGAAAATAGTGTCTATCGTTTAGCAAATACAATCCGAAAGACACAAAAAAGAGCTAATGCATTAAAAAATATTTCAATTCCTCGTTTTGAATCAACAATAAAAGTTATATCTGAAGCTTTAGAAGAAAAAGAGAGAGAAGAATTTACACGTCAAAAAGTTATTAAAGAAATGAAACGATGAGACTCATATTATTTGAGTCTTTTTTTGTTATTAAAAGAAAAGTGATTACATAATAAAATGTAACCACTTTAACTTAATTGATTAAAGATGTAAATTATTTTTGAATAAATTTAATGTCTTCATTAGTTAATGAATATGTCAAATCTGTAGGGGAATTAGAGCGAATATGAATTAAATTATTATCTTCAATTCTACCATTCCAAGTAGCAATGACAATAACTTTTTTAGCTAATGCTTTTAAAAAAGCTAACATATCAATGTTTGAATCTTTAGCATAAAGAATTCTTTTATTATCTAGTAATAAAATATCTTTATCATATGTTTGTAAAAAATCATCCATAATTTTTACTAAATCAGTTGCATTATCTTTAAAAATATTATCTAAATTTAAAATAGGGATACCACAATAATCACTGTATTCATGAATAAGTTTTGATTTACCACTACCAGGACTACCAATAATTAATATTAGTTTATTTTCAATGTTTTTTGCAACTTCGATTTCTTTAAGTAATTGATCCATAATTTTAACCTCCTTTTTTAACGAATCTAAAAATATTATAAAAATCGAATGTATCTTATATATTTATTTTATCATTATTAATTGTTATTTGATAGTAATATTATAAGATATTTCCTGGGGAATAATGTCGATTTATTTGTAATTATCAGTGATTTTTATAATACTATCTTGATTTGTTTGATACCAGTCATTATTAATGTTAACTAGTGAATTTAAAAATGATATTTTAAATAATTCTTTATTGTTTTTGTCAAAACCTCTTGCATAAAGGCTCCATCCTTTAATATTCTGTTTACTAATTTTTTCAACTTCTAATTTATTAATATTATCAACAAATATTTTTGCTTCATCATAATCTAGCTGAATTTCAATAAGTCCTTTTTCACTTGTAAGTTTTAAATCTATTTTATCAGCATATTCAAGTCTAATTTTATTATTTGTATTACAACCTGTAAGTATAATTAATATAATAATAAGAATATTAAGTTTTTTCATATATTTATAATCACCTCTAATTTAAGTATATCATAATATTAATTAAAATTGTCTGTAATTAATTATAAAATAAGTGTACTACATATTGTAATACAGTTGATGTGGTGTTATAATAAAACTGTATTAATCATAGTGATACAGTTAGGAGGAATATCATGAAAAAATTATTATCATTAGTAGTAATATTGTTGATGATTGTGCCAATACCTATTCAAGGGGCAAAGAAAGTTACAAGTATTGAATCGTATAGTCAGGGAAAAGAGGTAAAGGGAGATGTTGTCGCAAAAGAAGTTGTACTTAGTGATGAACTAAAGGGGATGATGGTTGCTAGTGATGAAGGGTTAGAGTTTGTTGATGATGTAAATTTTATTATTAATCTTAATCATCCAGTTAAACGTTTTGAAGTAATTGATGATATTGATAATGATGGTGTAAAGGATGTTGCAGTTTATCTAAAAACAGGTACTGGTTATAGCAATTTCCAAATAGTTAGTTCTAAAAATTCTAAAGTTTTATATGAAACTGCATTAACACATAAAACAATTGATGAAAATAATAGTGTAATTGTAGAAAATTCAATTGTAAGACAAATATTAAGTAATGATAAAATAGTTTATTTAATTTATGATCATCATTTATTAGCTATAGATGCTGATAAAAAAGAGGTTATTTTTGATTATGAGGACAAAGATAATATTTGGAAAATGGTCATATTTGATAATCAAATCATCTTTACAACTCAGCAAGGACAGGTAATCAGTATTGATAAGAAAAGGGGTGATCTCAATTATCGGACAACTGTTGTTAAGCCATTAGATATAGAAGTTAAATATCACAACAATGAAAAGCAAGAAGTAAATATGAATGTTTGGGATATCTTAATTTTAAAAGATAAATTATATGTTACTAGTGAAATCGATAAACTTTATCAAATGGATATTGGTACAGGTGAAGTAATCAAAGAACTAGAATTAAGTGTAGTTAGTCAAGATAAGATATCTAAGCGATTAACTGAACAATCACGATATAATCCTAGTGAAGGAAAGGAAACAGTTTATGCTACTGGTGTATTTTCTAAAGCTTTTAATGGATATAAAATGAAAATGCTTAAAGATAATCTTATGTTAGTAGAAGCATATTTAGGTGATCAGGATTATTATTTGGTTTCTGATTTTGGTATTAATAATAAGGGAATTGAGCCGACATTATTATTGATTGATACAAAGAATTTAGAGGTTAAAAGTAAAATTAAACTGGATCAATATAGTTTAGATTGTTCTAATACTACTTTGTCAACTTATCAGGGAAAAGATGTATTGATTATTCCTAGTAGTGTAAATAGAGGGATATTAAGAGTTTCTGTCTATTCATTAGATGGTAAATTAATTTTGCAAAATGATTTAAAAAATTTAGGAGTTGGTTTAGAGAATGTAAAAATAAATATTAGTAATTATGGAAATGATTATTTATTACAGATTAGTGATGGTAGTAGTTATATTTTGAAGGAAGATTTAAAAACGATTAATTCATTAGGAAGTTCTAAAATAGTTAATAAAATAACTGATTTGGATCAGGGAATACTTGTTTCTAGTAATCAGGATGGTAAAATAAATAAAATTCTTAAATTAGGTTTAAATGGTAGAGATGATGTTTTGATGCAAGTCAATATACCAGATCAGTATCTAAATAGTGGTTTTGAGGCAATTAATTATAATGAAGATAGTAATGAAATTTTAACTTTAGTTAATGAGAAAAATAGTTTAAATGAAGTTATTGCAAGTCATATTTTAATAATTAATGCAGGAGATGGAAATATTGTTTGTGATAAAAAAGTTTTAATTAATAATGGGCTAGATGAGAAAAATAAGTATTTAACTGGCAATGAAATAAGTTATTTTAGTGATTTGAATAATGATGGTAAAAAAGAAATTTTAATTGATGATTGTATTATTGATGGTGGTACATATACTTTTAAAGCACATTATGAACAATTAGTTGAAGATAATGGAACAGTTATTGATGCTGGAGATTTAAATAATGATGGAATTAGTGATTTAGTTAGTGTTGGTGAAACGGAGATGCGTGTTTATTATTCAAATAAAAATGGATATGAGATAACTTATCAAAAAAGTAATCTTGTTAAAAAGTATGATAAGAATCTATTAAATAATCAACAAGTTAAAGTAATAGGTGATTTGGATCATAAAGGAATTAATTTATTTGTAATTAATGCTCGTAATAAAAATGGATGTCAGTATTATCAGGCTATTGATCCAAAAAATTTATCAGTACGTTTTAATTTAATGGAAGATGGGGTTTTTGATTGGGGAGAGAGTTTTACATTAACAGGAATTGATTATAATCATGATGGAATTGATGATCTGTTATTTAATACACCAGAAAATAAACAAAAAATTATAAGTGGTAAGGATGGAACTTTAATTACTGATATTAAAAGAGAAAGTGATGAATATGGTCAAGAAAGTACACCAGCTGTATTAGAAAATATTATTCCTATTAATATTGATGATAATGGACAAATTATATATCAATTGGAAGATATAAATGATGATAATGTTAGGGAACTAGGTTATATTTATTTTGATTATAGTCAAAATAATAATTATATTAAACTTAGAATTCTGGATGGGAAAAGTTTAAAGGAGTTGAAGGTATGTAATTTGGATAATCTTAAATATTCTGATTTAATTATAGTGCCTGTTTTAGGACAGAGTAAAATCATAATAAAAGGTGATGACAATAATCAGATTTATGATTATAAAAATGAAGTATTAGTAGCTGGTTGTAATATTGATGCAGTTAGTGCAAGAACATTAAATAGTGGACAAATCTTAATTGAAAATAATGGTGGGCAATTATATGCTTTTGATGATCATTGTGATTTTAAGTTAGTTGATTTTGAGCATGAAAAGTTTAATAGTGGGGATATCACTATTAAATATCAAAGTGAAAAATCAGGGATGATGAGTGTTTATGATCAAGGAAGTCTGATTGCAACTAGTACAGCAGAAAAGATTGATTTAAAATTATTGGCAGGTAAACATCGACTTGTCTTTTCTTATGATGATGGACAGGGCAAAGTTACACATATAACTAAGCAAATTGAAGTGCATAAATCTTCGATAATTAAATATTTCGCAATTTTATTAACTTTAATAATTGTATCAGCAGGTATATTTACTGTTGTATACCCAAAATATCGGTTGGAAAAGAAAGTGGGTGTAAGACATGGAAAAAATAATTAAAGTTGAGCAGATGAATAAGTTTTTTGGATCATTTAAAGCAATTGATGATCTATCCTTTGAATTAGAAGGTGGAAAGATTTATGGAATTATTGGACCAAATGGTGCAGGAAAATCAACAACGATGTCTTTATTAATGGGACTTATCTTTCCAAGTAGTGGAAGTGGGTCAATAAAAGGTTATCCTTTAGGTTCTAATGAAGCTAAAAAATTAATGGGCTATTCACCTGAATTTCCTAATTTTTATAGTGATATGAGCTGTCTGGAATATCTTGTTTATATGGGGCAGTTATCAAATCTGGATTTTGATACAGCGGTAAAAAGGGCTTTGGAATTATTAGACGAGTTTGGATTATTAGAACATAAATTAAAAAAAGTTGCTAAGTTTTCTACGGGAATGAAGAAAAAAGTTGGCTTGATACAGGCGATGCTTCATGATCCTGAAGTATTATTATTAGATGAGCCAACTGCAAACCTAGATCCGACTAGTAGAAGCGAAATTATTCAAACTTTGAAAAAGCTGGTTAGTCAACGTAAAATGACAGTATTAATAAGTTCGCATGTATTAAGTGAATTAGAAATGATTATTGATCATGTAGTTATGATTAATAAAGGACATGTTGTTTTAAATCAGCCTATTGAGGTTGTACAACAGGGATTTAATCAAGAAAAGGTATTGGTTAGTACTAAACAAAATAGTTTATTGAAGAAGTATCTGGATATTAATGGTTATAATTATAATTTAGAAAAAAATGTTTTTAGAATTACAACAAAGGATAAAGCTGTTTGTAAGCGGGATTTAATTAAATTTATTTATGAAAATGATGTTGAATTAGATTTATTTAAAGAAGAAGTAATTACTTTAGAGAAACTCTATCAGCAAGTTGTGGAGGATAATGAGAATGAAAGTGTTGTTATGTAAGACTTTTACAAAGATGTTTAAGGTTATTCCTGTCACAGTTGTTTGGTTGATTAGTGGGGCATTTGGTTTACTGTTTGCATATATATATAATAATTTATCAGAAAGTATTTTAACTTATGCTCGTTTTTCTAATAATATTATGAATATTTATAGTTTAATGGCTTTTATGATAATTGTAGGGATAATGATTTGGATTATTTGTTCTAATAGTTCTACTGGTTTGTTTGCACAGGAGATACATGAGGGTACAATTAGATTGTTGTTATCAAAAGAAATTACTCGAATGCATTTAGTTGCTGGTAAAATATCAGGAATGATTTTAGGCAGTGTTGTTTATTTGATTACAAGCTTTTCAGTATTTATCTTGGTTTTTTGTTTATTTAGTGGAGTTGAAAAAGATATTTTGTTACTGATTATTAAAGCTACATTAGTATTTATTGTTTATGGTATGGTTGTAATTTTTATTATTGGTGGGTTAGGAACATTTTTATCAACAATATTTAAAAAGAAAGTGCCTGCTGTTTTGATTATGGTAGCATTAGCAGGATTAATATTTGGAATTATTCCAATTGTAAGAGTGATATTGACTCAACTTGGATATTATAATCAATTTAATTTATATATCTTTGATTTAAATTATCATTTCGGATTAATATTTAACAACTTTTTAGGTAGTATTGGAGATTTATCACTTTCACAAAGTACAAATGCTATATTTACAATATTTACTAATTTATATATTTCTGAAGCTGTTGATATTGATGTAGCTCTTGCTAATGTATGTTATTATGATATTAATACATCATTAAATGGTTTGTTAGTGACATTTAGTTATATAATAGGGGCAGCTGTTTTATATGGAGTATCATTTAAAACGATGTTGAAAAAAGATATTTAATTATTTGAGCCATATTAATTGTGGCTCTTTTGTTTTATAATTAGATAGGGTGATAAAAATGTATTTAGTATTTGATATTGGTGGTACAGTAATAAAATATGGTTATTTAAATGAACAAGGGGAAATTATAGATAAAGATGAATTTATTTCTGAATTAACTGATTTAGATATATTTATTGATACTTTAAGTAAAATATATTTTGAAAGTAAATATGAAATTAAAGGGATAGCTTTATCATGTCCTGGGGTTATAAACACTAAAACAGGAGTGATTAAAACGATTGTGGCTTATCCTTATTTAGAAGGAATATGTTTAACAAAGATGCTATCAAAAGCATGTAATGGTATAAAGGTCACAATTGAAAATGATGCTAAGTGTGCAGGGTTAGCAGAGATGTGGTGTGGTAATGGTGTAAATTATAAAGATGCAGTAGTAATTGTACTGGGTACTGGAATCGGGGGAGTGGTAATTAAAGATAAAAAGATTCATCATGGTGCTAATTTATTTGCAGGGGAAATTAGTAATGTTATAGTTGATTATGGTGAAAGTCAATGTAAAATTGTAACTTGGTCAGATATAGCATCAACTAAAGCACTTTGTAAACGGGTAGCAAGAGTTTTAGGAATAGATAATATAAATGGAAGAGAAATATTTGAACTGGTAAAGCAAAAAGACAAAAAAGTAACTCAGGTATTATCATCTTTTTGTTTTGATATTGCAATTCAATTATATAATCTGCAGTATATGTATGATCCTGAAATTATTTGTATTGGTGGTGGAATATCGAGGCAAGAGATTTTAATTGACATGATTAATGATGCAGTAATGTCAATTTATAATCAGACTAGTCAGTTATTAATACCAAAGGTCATGGGTTGTAAACATTATAATGAGGCAAATTTGATAGGGGCTCTGTATCATCATATAATGGCAAAATAATTTAAATTTTTATAATAAAAAAGTATCATATTGGTCTTAATAATGGTATAGTATAAAAGGTAATTAATTATGTATATACCACTTTGATTATAGATTAAGCATGGTTTTAGGGGGATGACATATGAGTAGAATATGTAAAGTAAAAGATATCTTAATTGGTGAAGGGATTCCAAAAGTATGTGTACCAGTGATAAGTGATAATCATCAAGCGATTATTACGGATCTAATTAGATTGAAAGATCTTGAAATAGATTTAATTGAACTTAGAATTGATTATTTTAAGGATTTATTAAATCATCAAAAATTAAATGAGTTATTTAAAATGATAGCTTCTTTAGAAATAAAACAGGCTCTTATTTTAACTTATCGAAGTGTTAAAGAAGGTGGCTTAGGAAATCTAAGTTATGAAGAATACATTAATTTATATTCCTTAGCTTTAGAAAGTGGAGCATTTGATATATATGATGTTGAATTATCAAGTGGGACAAATACTATTATTACGTTGAATAATATGATTCACGAATCAAATTGCAAAGTTATTATGTCTAACCATGATTTTACTAGAACGCCAAGTTTAGATACTATGTTAGAGAAAATTAAACAAATGGATTCATTAGAAGCAGATATTATTAAATTGGCAGTTATGCCAGAAGATTACAAAGATGTTTTATTAGTTTTAGAGATGACTTTACGAGCTAATGAAATACATGATAAGCCAATTGTGACAATGTCTATGTCAAATCTAGGAACTGCAACAAGAATTTTAGGTGAACAGTTTGGTTCTGCAATTACTTTTGGAAAAGATCATGATGCTTCTGCGTTAGGACAAATTGATGTTCGTTCATTAAATATGATGTTAAAAATCATTCATGAAAATAATTAGGACTTTTAGTCCTTTTTTTACACTTTTTTTTAAGTATTTCATAATATAAATTAGGTGATTAAATGTTAATAAATCAAAATGAATTAGAAAAGTTGTGTAAATATTTATATCCTAAATTATTTGATTATAAAGATATTGTTTTAAATAATTTAGAGATTAAAATTGATAATTATATTCATATTAAAGCGAATTTGAATTACTATAATATTGATACTAAATTAAAAGCAATTGCTAGAATAAGAGTAGAAAATGAAATTATTATTGATATTAAAGGAGTAATTAAATATGGAATTATTAATTTAGATTTAAATAAGGTATTGAAGGAAACTGTTAAAGATATCCCTTATTTAGTAATTAATGATGAAAGTATTATTATTGATAATGAATATATCAAAGATATAAAATTAAAAGATGAATATGTAAGTATAGAACTAAAATAATCTTTCGATTAATCTAGTTCTATTAATTATTATTTGATAAATTGCTTAAAAACTTTGTCTTAGAGCCAAATTAGTTAAGAGTTTTTATATCATTGTTTGTTTTCGCCGCTTTTTCGACGTTTTTAAACTGAAAATATCATTAACGATACTATTTTTATGATCGTTATTAATATGTGTGTAAACGTCCATAGTAGTTTTAAAACTGCTATGTCTTAATAAATCTTGTGTGGTTTACATTATTAGTAAATAATGTTGTTGCATATATATGCTAAAGTCATGTAATTTGCTTACTCATTTATATTGAAGATTTTTGAAATAACATTGGCGGATTATGCTTTTCTAATTTCTATATTGATAATATGTTGGAAATAGATTTTTCTGTTGAGGTGATGCTGTCCTATACAGGAGAGTATATTGAACATATAATCCAATCGTTTTAGCAAGATCCTAAAGCTATCATGAAATCTGGTTTTGGGATAGAAGTAAATGCAAAGGGAAAGTTTCTTCTCAAGTTTTGGAATTAGAGATTTTACATGGTATTGATAAAAATGGGCTTTATGATTTCATTCATAGAGAAAATCCTTTAGAATTTTCAGATGATGAATTTGAATATAGTAAAAAACAATGGGAGAAGTAGAGGTTGATAATGAAGTGTTTGTTTCTTCAATTGTTGAAGGGGTTTGGATGCTAGAATAAAAGCCCTTAGAGGAATACAATTTAGAATATGGGTAATTTTGATTTTGAAAGAATATATGAAAAAAGGTTTCGTATTAGATGATGATCGATTTAAGAATCTTAGATGTGGAATCTATTTTGATGAATTATTGATTCGTATCTGTGATATTTGTTTTTCTGAAAAAGTATTGGAAATATATGCAATCAGCATTGATTACGACCTAAAATCTTGATATAGAATCAACCACTAATTTAAAAAAAGAAGAAAAAGAGTATATATTGATTGTAATTTTATTTCATGGTTATGTTGTTGTTTTATGTAGGAGGAAAATCATTATATATTTAAGTTACAAGGGAATCATATTGATATATTGACATATATCAGTTGATGTAGTACACTGTATTACGAAAGGGAGTAGGCTATATGAGTTTCTCAATTAGATTGAATGAAGAAGAAGAAAAATTATTTAGAAGTTATGCGAGGTTTCATGGATGTTCTTTGGGTGAAGCTTTAAAAAAAGCTTTACTTGAAAAAATCGAAGATGAATATGATGTCGCATTAGCAGAACAAGCACATAAAGAATATTTAAATGATTCAACTACCTATTCTATGGATGAGGTAAAAAAGGAATTAGGATTATGAGATATAATGTTGTTTTTTCTAAAACTGCATTAAAACAGCTCAAGAAAATGGATAACTACACAAAGTTAATGCTAGTAAATTGGATTGAAAAAAATCTAGGTAAACGTATTTATGGGAAAGCATTAAAAGGTAATTTAAAAAATCAATGGAGATATAGAGTGGGAGATTATCGTATTTTATGCAATATAGAAGATGATAAGCTTATTATACTTGTTATTAATGTTGGTCATAGAAGAGAAATCTATAAATAGGTTTCTTTTTCTTTTGCAAATATTTAGGCTGTGCCTTTTATTATGCTTTATAGAAACAACGTACATATAAAAAAGTACATACATAAAAAATACTTGATATCTATTGCCATACATTGATATAGCATGTGCAATATTATTATGTTTTGATGGATCTAAAATTTACCTGGTTGATTTATTGTTTAGATTTTAATGATTACAGCTCCAATATTTTATTACAATTGCATAATTTGTTTTTAGAGCATTATGATTTGTTTTTATAGCTCGTTAATATGGTGTATATATGTTTCTTCATCCATTTTTAGTAGTATCCTTTTTAGATGTGTTTTAAAAATATTTCATAAACAACGATCTAATATAATTTAATAAACGTTTTAAACCCATATCGCTTAGTTTGATATTACAAGAGGACCTTATGATTGTATATTATTTAATGATAAAACACATGAGATATACAAATATATAAATGAAAAAAATTAGACTTGACTCGAACAATGAACGGAAAGGTAATCATAGATTTATATTAGTAATTATAGAAATAAGCTGATTCATTGTAATTATTTGAATTTAATCTCAATAAATAATTTTGATATAAATATTAAACAGTATCTTGCGATATTATTAAATATAATAATACGAGATTATATTAATAAAATTTCGACTAAAATTGAAAAAGAAGATATTATTCCATTAAAAAAATAAATTTATTTATAATTCAAAAAATTTGATACATTTTCGATACTTTTTGAATATCAAAAGGCACATACTAACATATAACCCAGTATGTGCCTTTAAATCTTTAATATAGTGTGTAAATAAATATATAAATTTATAATTTTTCGATTATTCTAGTTCTATTTTTATATGATAAATTCTGCCCCACAAATATATTTGATAAATATAGGCTAATAGCTGTGGACCAGTCATTAATTGCCCAAACCATGGATATTTAAAAGATTCTCCCCCAGAATTTATTAAATCTAATAATTTTTCATAATTAAATAGTTTGAGTAAGATATTATCTTGATCTTTTAATGATTCTTTCAACAATTCTACAATCAAATCACGATAGATTGGAGAATGAGTTTTTGGATATGGATTCTTTTTACGGTTATATATGTCAGACGGTAAAAAATCTTTAAAAGCATCACGTAATAAGCCTTTTTCTATATCGTTGTGATACATATAATGCCAAGGAACATTATAGAGATAAGAAATTATTTCTTTATTAGCAAATGGCACTCTTAATTCTATTGAGCTGCGCATTGTTTGACTATCACCACGGGTTAAAAGGGTTTGCATAAACCATTCTAGATTTAGATATATCATTTTTCTTTTATTTTCATCTTCAAAAGTACTGTCATGATAATCAATTTCATTTAGTGTTTGATGATACTTATCTAAAACATAGTTTTTAATATTTAATGCTTTTATATCATCAGAAAATAATTCCATTCGTTTATCTAATTCACGCATCCATGGAAAGCCATCAATACTTGTTAATTCTTTACGATAAAACCAGGGATATCCTCCAAATATTTCATCAGCACATTCTCCAGAAAGAACAACTTTATGATTTTGAGAAATTTCTTTAGAAAATAACAGAAAACTTGAATCAATATCAGCCATTCCAGGAGCATCCCTAGCAATAAGTGATTCTTTTAGTGCCATAACTAGTTGTTTTTGAGATAGAGTGACAGTTTTATGGTTCGTGTTATAACGTAAACGCATTTCTTCTATATAATGGTCATCTCTAGTTGTTTGATATTCATAAGGTTGAAAATATTTTTCTTGATCTTGATAATCAACACTATAAGTTGCGAGTTTTGAAACATATTGACTAGCAACACCAGTAATAATACTTGAATCCAGTCCACCTGATAACATACAAGAAATAGGAACATCACTTAATAACTGCTGTTTAATACTATTATTTACAAGACATCTAACATCATATACAGTTTCTTCATAAGTACGTTTATGGTTATATCGTTCTAGAGCCCAATAACGATTTATTTCTTTGAAGCCATTATATGCATTCATGTAATGAGCAGGTCGTAAACTATATATGTCTTTATAAATTGTTCTACCAGGAGATATACTAGGACCTAATCCTAAAAGTTCTTTTATGCCAGTTTCATCAATTATACAACATTGTAAATACATAAGAATACATTTTATTTCACTACTAAAGATAAAAAGATCTTCTTTTTGGTAATAGAATAAAGGTTTTACACCTAATTGATCTCTTGCAGCAAATATTTTTCCTTGATAAGCAATAACAAAAGAGAAAATACCATCAAATAAATTTAAACATCTAGTTCCATATGCTACAAAACTAGCAACAACTACCTCGGTATCGCTTTGACTTTTAAAATGAAATCCTTCATTAATTAACTGTTCTTTAATGCTATCCATATTGTAGATTTCACCATTGTAAACAATAGAATATTCAACATCGTTATAAGTATATTTAAAAGGTTGTCTTCCACCATCTATATCAATAACTGATAAACGGCAATGCCCCAATAAAACATGCTTATCATGCGAAATATTATAATCATCTGGACCACGATATTTTAGTAAGGATAACATTTTATTGAATGTAGAAATTTCTTTGGTTAAATCATCATTATGGTTATACATACATAAAAAACCACACATTATTATCACCCCATTTAATTATATGAGATGTTTAAATATATATACCAATAACATCATAATAAGATGGCGTGAAAATTCACGGATAATGTGATAAGTAATAGAATTAATATCCTTGTCTCTAAGTCAGGTTAAACTATTGTGAAAAGGCTTTCAATATTTTATGATATGGTTGTCAAAAGAAAAGAGGGAGGAAAAAATATGTTACAGAAAATTCAACGTTTTGGTGGAGCAATGTTTACCCCAGTACTGTTATTTGCTTTTGCAGGAACAGTTATTGGTATAGGAACATTGTTTACAACTGAAGCAATTATGGGTGGTATAGCTAACCCTGATGGATTGTGGTATCAGATATGGAATGTTATTCTCCAAGGAGGATGGACAGTATTTAATCAGTTACCATTGATCTTTGTGGTTGGATTACCGATAGGTCTTGCAAAAAAACAACAAGCAAGATGTTGTATGGAAGCGTTAGTACTTTATCTAACATTCCAATATTTCTTAAGTACGATCTTAAGTCAATGGGGAGGAACTTTCGGAGTTGACTTCACAGCAGAAACTGGAGGTACAAGTGGTCTAACAATGATTGCTAGTATTAAAACTCTGGATATGGGGATGATTGGAGCATTAATGATTTCATGTATCGTTGTATATTTACACAATAAATTCTTCGATACTGAGTTACCTGAATGGTTAGGAACATTCTCAGGTGCTTCATTTGTTGTTATTATTGGATTCTTTGTTTTAATTCCTGTTGCTTTTGCTTCAGCAATAATTTGGCCAGTCGTACAAGATGGTATGAGAGCATTCCAGGGATTTATCTCTAATGCTGGATTATTGGGGGTTTGGGTATTTATTTTCATGGAACGTATCTTGATTCCATTTGGACTGCATCACTTAATGTATTTCCCATTCTTTTATGATTCAGTAGTAATCAATGGTGGGGTAATGTCAGCTTGGGCAAACGCTTTACCAGACTTAGCTGCTTCAACTAAACCATTAAAAGAATTAGCACCATGGGCATGGCCACAACTTACTGGTTTATCAAAAATATTTGGATGTCCTGGGATCGCTCTTGCGTTTTATGCAACTGCAAAAGATAAAAAGAAAAAACAAATTGCTGGTTTATTAATACCAATTACTTTAACTGCTATTTTTTGTGGTGTTACTGAACCGATTGAATTTACATTCTTGTTTATTGCACCAGTACTATTTGTAGTACATGCCTTGTTAGCTGCTACTTTAGCTACTGTGGCTAATGCTTTAGGAGTTGTAGGATGTATGTCAGGTGGATTAATTGAAATTTCAGCTCTTAATTTTATTCCGTTAATGGCTACACATTGGCCAACATATTTAACATTATTAGTAGTAGGTTTAGTATTTACAGGTATTTATTTTGTAGTGTTTAGATTCTTGATTTTAAAATTTGATTTCAAGACACCTGGTCGTGAAGATGATGAAGAAGAAATTAAATTCCACACTAAAGCTGAATTTAGAGAAAAACAAGCTGGTGAAAAAATAGAAAAACAAAGTTTAGCAGCTGCTATTCTTGAAGGATTAGGTGGTAAAGATAATATTGTAGATGTTACTAATTGTGCAACTCGTTTAAGAGTTAATGTAAAAGATGAAAAACTAGTTCAATCAGATAACTATTTTAAATCTATTGGTACGCATGGTTTAAAAGCTACTAAAACAAATATTCAAGTAATTGTAGGACTAAAAGTACCAAGTGTAAGAGAAGATTTTGAAGCATTACTATAAATAAATGAAAAGGATGGTCTTGAAAATGGCAAAAAGAATTAATGAAAAGAAGTTAAAAAAATTAGATCGATATTATATGATCGCTAAAGTGTTCTTAATGGTTACACCGTTTATTGCCTATCTATATTTATCGTTGTTAGCGATGATGCGTTCAATTACTTTACCAGAAGTGTTGAGCAGTGAGCCTAGTGTAGCAGTAGTTTTCTTGATTGTAATGATTAATCCGTATATTGCTTATTTACTAAATATTGCACAAAGAAAATTAAAAGAAGGTGATATTAAATTTGCTTGTATTAACTTCTTATTATTGCTTTTAGCTCAAGCCTTAACATTAAATAGTTTATATTTTATGATTATTGCTTATTTGTTCTATGTAACAGTTAAAACTTATGATATTAAAGTATTCAAGACCTTTAGGGAATTTACAGTGAAGTATATTTTCCAATATGGTGGTGGAAGCTTCATTGTAGTAGCCTTTTCAACTATTTGTTTATTTGCAGCGCTTAGATTAATGTAAAAAAGAGGAGAAAAAGAAAATGGAAAAGAAATATTCAGTTGTTATTGCTGGTGGTGGAAGTACTTTCACACCTGGGATTTGTTTATTATTGTTAGATCATATGGATCGTTTCCCGATTAGAAAGATTAAATTCTATGATAACTTTGCCGAGCGTCAAGAAACTATCGCTAAAGCTTGTGAAATTTATTTAAAAGAAAATGCACCAGAAGTTGAGTTTGCTTATACTACTAATCCAGAAGAAGCTTTCACTGATGTTGACTTCGTTATGTGTCATATTCGTGTTGGGTTATATGCAATGCGTGAAAAAGATGAAAAGATTCCAATGAAATATAATGTTGTTGGTCAAGAAACCTGTGGTCCTGGTGGAATAGCTTACGGTATGCGTTCTATCGGTGGAGTTATTGAAATCCTAGATTATATGGAAAAATATTCTCCAAATGCCTGGATGTTAAATTATTCAAATCCTGCTGCTATCGTAGCTGAAGCAACAAGAAGATTACGTCCAAATTCTAAGATTTTAAATATCTGTGATATGCCAATTGATCTTGAAGAAAAAATGGCTAACATGGTAGGGTTAAAATCACGTAAAGAGATGTCTGTTGGATATTATGGATTAAATCATTTTGGATGGTGGCATAAAATTGAAGATAAAGATGGTAATGATTTAATGCCGGAAATCAAAAAACATATGGCAGCTAATGGTTTTGCTGATGCATTATCAGGAACAAATCAACACGTAGAACAAAGCTGGATCGAAACGTTTGCAAAAGCTAAAGATATTTATGCTTTAGATCCAGAAACGATTCCTAACACATATTTAAAATATTATTTATACCCTGATTATGTAGTAGAACATACAGATCCGAACCATACACGGGCAAATGAAGTAATGGAACATCGTGAAAAGAATGTCTTTACAGCTTGTAGAAATATTATTGAAAAAGGAACAGCTGTAGATGGTGGTTTTGAACCAGATGCACATGCAGAATATATAGTAGATTTAGCATGTGCAATTGCTAAAAACACAAAAGAAAAAATGTTATTGATCGTACCAAATGAAGGAGCAATAGAAAATTTTGATCGCAGTGCAATGGTAGAAATTCCATGTATCGTAGGAAGCAATGGATATGAAAGAATTTGTCAAGGATCAATACCACAATTCCAAAAAGGGTTAATGGAACAACAAGTATCGGTAGAAAAATTGGTAGTAGATGCATGGATAACAGGAAGTTATCAAAAATTATGGCAGGCAATTACATTATCAAAAACAGTACCAAGTGCAAGAATAGCGAAATTGATCTTAGATGATTTAATTGAAGCTAATAAAGAATTCTGGCCAGAGTTGAAATAATATGATTAAATTATTTGGAAAGAAAAAACAAGCAAATAAGGTATTGTATTCGATGGCTAATGGAAAAAGTATTGCAATTGAAGAAGTACCAGATGAGGTTTTTTCAACAAAGATGATGGGTGATGGAATTGCTGTAATTCCTGATGAAGGAAAGATTTATGCACCATGTGATGGTAAAATATCAATGGTTATGGATAATACTAAACATGCTGTAGGAATTGAAACTGATGATGGAGTTGAATTGTTGATTCATGTAGGTTTAGATACAGTTGATTTGATGGGCGAGGGCTTTCAAACACATGTAGTTATTGGAGATAATGTGAAGGTTGGTCAATTATTAATTTCTTATGATAAGGATAGTATAAATGGTAATGGAATTAATGATATTACTATGATGGTAATAGTTGGGGATAATGGTCATGAATTCATTAAATTTAATGTAAATAAAAGTGTTCATATAATTGAATCTCCTTTAATTGAATATAAATAGGAAACTGTAACAAATTGGCTTTTAATGATAAAGTTAATTTGTTCAGTTTTTTATTTGTATTCAATTGTTTTACAATGCTTTTGTTTAATTTAAAATATTGATATAATATTTTAAATTGGAATGAGGTGCATTATGAAATTAGAAGAGTTAATAAATAAAAATTATAGACAATTAAATGAGAATGATTTATATATATGGAATTATATAAATCATCATAAAAAAGAGTGTGAACATCTTTCTATTGATGAATTAGCGTTACGTTGTAATGTTTCAAGAAGTACAATTTTACGTTTCTCAAAACGTTTAGGGTTAAAAGGATATGCGGAATTTAAAGTTTTTTTAAGAATTAATAATCAAAGTGATAGTGATAGTTTGATAGTTAATAATATTTATAATGGTTATATTGAAATGATTCAACAATTTGAAGGATATCGATATCATGATATTGCCAGATGTATTTATGAAGCTAAGAATTTGTTTGTTTATGGAACAGGACTTATTCAAGAAAATACAGCCCAATATTTAAAACGATCATTTTCAATGGTTAATAAATTATTTTTAGATATAGATTGTTTAGCTGATTTTGAGGGATATATTAACTTATTTGAAGCTGATGACGTTTTTATTGCTATATCATATGCAGGTGAAAATAAAAGATTACTTGATTATATTTATCGATTAAAAACAAAGGGAATTATTGTTATAGCAATAATTGCAAATAATAATTGTACATTATCACATATATCAGATTATAGCTTACATGTTAGAACGATGCCGATTATAACAAATATGGGTAGACGTGAATACTTAGTTGGAATATATTTTGTCTTAGTTGATTTTATTTTAGCCAATTATATTGAGTACGTAAATAATAGAGGTGAAAAATAGTGAAGTTAGATAAGTTGGTGGACAAGTATTACCATGAATTAAATGAAAATGATTTATATATTTGGCAATATATTTTGCACCATAAAAGGGAATGTCAAAAGATGTCAATTAAGGAGCTTGCACATAATTGTAATGTCTCCCATACAAGTATACTTCGTTTTACAAAGAAAATTGGGTTAGAGGGATTTAGTGAATTAAAGGTATATCTTAAATGGGATTTGATGGCAAAATCTAATTTTGAGCTTAAAATTATTGATAATACATATCATGAATTTATTGAAACAATGAATATGATGAAAGAACGAGATTTTACAAATATAATGGAAATGATAGACCAGGCAGAAAGAATCTTTGTTTATGGAACAGGAGTAGTTCAAAATCATATGGCACGTGAAATGCGTCGAGAATTTATTTATGCAAATAAGGTTTTTCACCCCGTTGGTAGTGGAACAGAAATAGATACGATTTTAAATAATGTAACAAATAAAGATATTTTTATAATTATTTCATTATCTGGTGATAATGAAACATCAGTTACGCTAGCTAAAGCGTTAGAAGGATTACATGTAAAAAGAATTGGAATTTCTAAAAGTGGAAACACATTATTATCGAAATACTGTGATGAGATGATAACTTTTAAATATGAATATTTTTCAACTGGAATGGCAGATATTAGGTATTCAAGTTCAGGACATTTTTTTATAATTTCAAGTTTTTTATTTTTGAGATATCTTGAATATCTTCAAGTAAAACAGTGAGGATTTATTAAATGGTTTAATAAAAAATGAGCAGATTTGCTCATTTTTATTAACTACTTATTCTTTTTATCTGTCACAAATTCTTTTAGTGATGTAGCAAGACCAGCTAATCCTTGAATCTCGCTTGGAATAATAATTTTTGTTGCTTCACCTTTTGATAACTCTTCTAGAGCTTTAAATCCTTGTAAGGTTAAATAGGCACTATCAGGATTTGCTTGATTAATATAATTAATACCTTTAGCTTGTGCTTCATATACTAATCTTAATGCTTCAGCTTCACCTTCGGCTTTAGCGATAGCTGCCTCTTTTTCGGCAGTTGCACGTAAAATCATAGATTCTTTATCACCTTCAGCATTTAAAATGGCAGCTGTCTTTTTACCTTCAGCTTGTAAGATTGCTTCACGTCTTTCACGTTCAGCACGCATTTGTTTTTCCATAGCTTCTTGAATATCACGAGGTGGAATAATATTTTTGACTTCAACACGATGAACTTTAATTCCCCAAGGATCAGTGGCTTCATCAAGAATACTACGCATTCTTGAATTAATAATATCTCTTGAAGTAAGTGTTTCATCTAATTCAAGATCACCGATAATATTTCTTAATGTTGTTGCTGTTAAGTTTTCGATTGCATTGATTGGACGATCCACTCCATAAGTAAATAAGCGAGGATCAGTTATTTGATAATAAACAACAGTATCAATCTGCATTGTGACATTATCTTTAGTAATTACAGGCTGTGGTGCAAAATCAACAACTTGTTCTTTTAAAGAAACCTTATTAGCAACATGATCAAAAATTGGAAGCAGGATGTGCAATCCGACATTACATGTGCGATTATAAGCACCGATTCGTTCAACTACATAAGCTTTTGATTGTGGAACAATTCTAATTGTTGAAGCAATAAAGAATATTGCAATTAATGCAAGAAAAGTCCATAAAATAATAGTAATTATAGTATCCATTGTTTTACCCTCTTTATCTTTCTATTTTTTTAACAACTAAATGAGCGCCTTCAACTGCAAGTATTTCGCAATATTCACCTTCATTAATAGTTGTATTATCAATGCTTGAAGCTAACCATAAAGTTGACATTACTTTTACTTCACCTTTATTATCAGCAGTAATTGTTTTAGTAATTAAACCGTGTTTTCCAATTACACGATCGTAATTAGTTCTTTCGATATTTCCACGCATATATTTTTTAGCTAACGGTCTAACTATTATAGCACAAACTATTGTAATAATAATAAATAGTGCAATCTGGATAGTTTGGCTTATTCCTAGTAAACATGTAATTAAAGCAATAATAGCACCAGTAGCAAACCAAATACTGACTAGATCAATTGTAACTACTTCAATAATTATTGCAATAATTATGATTCCTAACCATATTGGTATCATTTTTATCCCCTCCTTTAAAGATTGACTAATAAAATTTGATGTATGACATCAAATTTAGCATCATATTTAAAACATTTATTATTACTTAAATCTAATTTATATTCTTGTGAAAGTTCACTAATAAAATTTTTATTTGAAATTCGACCATAACTTTTTCCTATTGAAATACGGTGCAACTGATCTTCAGAATAAATTTCTTCATTTATCTCTTGTTTACCAACTGGTTTGATTCCTAGAATATTATTCTTACGATCTAAGCCTAATAGAACAAAATTAACCTCTTCAAAGTGTCGACATGCTGCTTTATTCAGGGTTAAATTGGTACTGTATATAGTAACTGTTTTTTTAGCAATATCATTAGTTGACCACTCAAATTCCATATTTATCATCCTTTCCATTTCTATTATATTATAAATATTATTTTTATTCAATAAAATTATTTACGTTTGTTAAGAAGGATGGAATTTATAAAAGATAATTAGATACAGAATAAATAAATTAATTATTGTCTGTTTTAGAACTATAATTATAAAAATTATAACAAAATGTATAAATAAAATGAAAAAATAAATAGTATAATATTTATATCGAGGTGTTGGAAGTTTTTTTGAGGGAATTATTTAAAATGTTTTGTTAGAAATGATATGTTTATTTGCATAATATATGCACATAGTAGTTAGAAAAAATGATATAAAATCAGGAAGGTGTTGAACAGATGAAAATACGAAAAATATTTAGTACAGTTTTATCATGTTCCCTGATAGTTAGTGGTTTTGCATCTGGTGTAAATAGTGTTAAAGCGACTAATGATAGTGTTGTTACTCAAGTAGGGGATAAGGCAGTATCAATTGGGAACGATTATATTTCTAGAGAATTTTCTATTAATAATGAAACAATTCTAACAAGCTCAATTTTAAATAAACGAATCAATAAAAATTTGGAACCTCTAAATGGCTCAGAAGATTTTGTTATTAACACAATAATTTCAGGCTCAACTGAAAATGATGATGACATAATAACAAATGACCCTGAATGGATATATACATCGCCATTATCAACAGAGGGTTGGCAAGCAACATTAAGTAATGGTAGTGCCACTTTTCCAGCAGCTCAAATAGCATATTTATTTGATGATGATCTTAATACATATGTGGATTACTATCAAATAAGCGGACATCCTTTTACGTTGGATATTGATTTTGGTAAAATGCAAACTATTGCAGGAATGTCTGTAAATAAACGTCCAGGGTATACTGATTCAAATTATGGTATAAATGGTACTATGGGTGGATATGAAGTTTGGACAAGTTCTAATGGTTTGGATTATACTAAATTAACTGAAGGTGAATTTACAAGAGAAGATTATAATCTTCATAAAGTTGGAGATTTATACAATGTTGGGGATATGGTTTATGTAAATTTTGATACTGCAGTTGAAACTCAATATGTAAGAGTTGTTCAAACTAGTGTTGCAGTTGGTACTGCTCAGGAATTTACTAGTGCAGAAATTGATTTTTATGATCAAGAAATTATAAAAACACAAAAGGTTGTTGAACCAACAGAAGTGTTAGATCGTAGTGATTGGACAATGACGATCAAGAATGCAAATGGAACTACTTTCAGTGAAGGTGAAACAGCAAAATTGATTGATGGTAACTTAAATACTCATCCTGATCAATATACTGTAAGTGGTAATCCTTTTGAAGTTGATATTGATTTAGGGTCAATGCAAACTATTCGTTCTTTATCAATTGATAAACGTCCTGGCTTTACAGATGCAAATTATGGTACAAATGGTACTATGGGTGAATTTGAATTGTATGTTAGTGCGGATGGTGAAAAATGGAATTTAGCAGGAGCTGGTAACTTTACAAAAGAAGCTTATAATTTACATGATGAAAATGGATTACATAATGTCGGGGATCGAGTATTTGTAAATTTTTACAGTCCACAAACTACAAGATATGTAAAGATTGTTCAAAAAACATGTGCGTTTGGTTCAGTTCAAGAGTTTACTAGTGCAGAGTTAAATCTTTATAGTGATCAATATAAAGGACCAAATTATAGTGTTAAAGTTACTCCAATATCAAAAGGAGCTATTTTATCTAGTCAGTTACAATATAAAAATACATCTGTTGAAAATATTGAAGATGGCAAGAAATTAACTATTTCATATGAGCCATATGAAATTGAAGATGTTATTTATGATATTGATCAAGTTGTAGTACTAACTGCTGGTGATCACTACATGCGTTCATTTTTAGAGATTAGCGTAAGTGATAAAGATAAAGCACAAATTGATTATATTGATACTGATAGATTTGTATTACCAGAAGATGCCCAAGGGATTTGGGCACATCCAGATGATAGTCAAATATCATCAATGTGGATTGGTCAACATGAGTTAATGTTGGGGCAGCCTATATATGTAAATGGCTTATTTATGGGATCTGAATTTCCTGCAACTGATACAATTATCAAAGACAATACAACACAAATTCGTTATTATTCAGGTAAAACGTTTACACGTCTACAACAAGATAATCAGCTTACAACAGATGGTAAGTTTGTTACTTGGCAAAATGTTATTGGAGCTGCACAAGGGACAGATACTTCAGTAGTTCAAACTGATTTCTTTGAATATATTGAGGATATTGCAACACCAACTGATTTTAGAAAGCAGTATAATTCATGGTATGATAATATGATGAATATTACTGATGAAAGTATTGCTGATTCTTTCTATGGTGCAGAAAAAGGTTTGACACAAAATGGTATGGAACCGCTTGATTCTTATGTAGTTGATGATGGTTGGAATAATTACTATGATGGAAAATATACAACAACACCAGGAAGTTCTCAAGGTACTACACCAAATCAAACGGGATTCTGGGAATTTAATGCTAAATTTCCAAATGAGTTATATACATCATCTTCTTTAACTGATAAATTGCAATCGACATTTGGGTTATGGGTAGGACCACAAGGTGGATATAATTATTTTGGAACATTTGCTCAATATTTAGAATCAAAAGGAACTGCTTTTGTACAACCAAATTCTGCTTTAGGAAAAGTTATTTGTACTGGTTCTCGAAAATATTTAAAGAATTTTGAAAAAATGGCAATTAATTATCAAGATCAATTTGATATTGATTATTGGAAATGGGATGGTTTTGCTTCAAGACCATGTAATGATGCAAGTCATGATCATATGACAGGTGGAGATCAAAATATGTACTTTACTTCTGATATGTGGGAAGCATGGACAGATTTATTTGATAATGTTCGTGAAGCCCGTGCCGAAGAAGGAAAAGGGTTATTTATTAATGCTACATGTTATATCAATTTAAGTCCGTGGTTATTACAATGGGTTAATACGATTTGGGTACAAGATTCTGGTGATACTGGTCAATTAGGTACTGGTGAAAGACATCAACAAAAGATTTATTATCGTGATCAAGTTTACTATCAATTATATAAACAAAATCAGATTCAATTCCCATTAAAGAATATTTATAATCATGATCCAATCTATGGTGTATCTGATGGAAGTAGTGCAACTACTGAAGTATTTAGAGAATTTTTATTCGCTAATGCGGTTCGTGGTACAGCCTTCTGGGAATTGTACTATTCCCCATCTATTATGGATGATGCTAAATGGAAAGTGACTGCTGATGCTTTATCTTGGGCTGAAGAAAATCATGAAGTATTGAAGAATGCTAAATTATTTGGGAATCAGCCAAGAAATGGTGTATATGGATATTCAAGCTGGAATGGAAATGAAGGAATTGTTTCGTTTACAAATCCAACTGATGAAGAACAGACTTATTCTTTACAAATTACTGATGTTGTTGGCGCTAAGTCAACTTTAAAGGATGTTACAGGAGTACAGGTATATCCTTATGCTGAAGGAAATATTGAAAATACTCTTTCTTATGGTGATACAATTACTGTTACTTTGAAGCCACATCAAACAATTATTCAACAATATGGACATGTTGATAATGAGAAACCTGGAATTGTTTTGGCTAAAGCAACTGGAAATAATGAAATTACATTAAAATTTAGTGAAAGAATTCAGGGTGGTACTTATATTGTTGCAGGTGAAGAGGTAACTGCTGAATTAAAAGAAGATTTTAGAACAGTAGTATTGCATACAACTAGTTTATTAGCTGATATTACTAAAGTTTCTGTATCTGGGGTTAGAGATTTTAATAATAATGAATTATCACAAGATGTTAATGTTGCATACTATAAAAATGGTGTTGTAGCAAGTGTATTTAGTGAAAATGATTTAAAAGATGCTAGTGGAATTTCTGCTTCTTATAATGCTAATCAAGATACTATTTGGTTAAGTGGTATAGATCAGGCATATACCGTTGATACTAAAAATCAGTTAAAAGGAATTGAAGATTTTAGTGTTAATTTTGGTGTAGAAACAAAAGCTGCAAATATTAATTTAGTTAAATTTGGTAATGATGTTTCATTATCAATTGATAATGATGGTTATGTAGTATTTAAAGTAAAAGATCTTACTTTAAGTTCTAAAGAAGAAATTACAACAGTTGTTGAAAAAGCTCATGGAACATTTGGGACAGATGAATATGTTCCTACTTCTACTACTGTTTTAACAGTAGGTAAAGTTAATGATGGAAAAGAGCATTCAATCAATGCTGTTCGTGAAGCAAATGGAATGTTAAAACTTTATATTGATGGAAGATTATCAAGTTCATTATATGATGAAGATCATGTAAATGAAAATATTGAGGGTGGAGAAATTATTATTGCTGATAATAATTTCACTGGAAAATTAGCGCAAGTAATAGTTCAAAGTAATGCAGTTGCCTATGATGAAGTAAAGAGTTTTGATGTGGATGTTAATGCTGTAATTACACCATCTCATGATGGATGGACTGCAACAGCTTGTTCACAAGAAGCGCCAGCAGCTAGTGGGGATTCAGATGCTATGGCCGCTATTGATGGAAACAAAAATACACATTGGCATACTAATTATCGTGGTCAAGATACATGTACTGATCCACATTGGATTGCAGTTGATTTTAACGGTGAACAAACATTTGATAAATTCTTGTATACTGGACGTGGTTCAGGAAGTAATGGATCAATTAAAGATTATAAATTAGAAATTAAAAATGCTGATGGAACATATACAGTAATTAAAGAAGGTACATTCTCAAGTGAACGTGCTGACAATATTATTGAATTAGGGCAAACTTATACAGCTTATGGTATTCGTTTAACTGCTGTATCTACTCATAATGGTCAAAACTATGCAGCAGCAGTTGAGATTGATGTTGCACATGATGATGTTGTGGCAACAGAAGAAGAAATTACTCAGGTTAAGAATACAATTATCGAAGATGCAAAAGAAATTGATTTAGCAAATTATTCAAAGGCTACTGCAGATCCTTTAGCTAATCTTTTAGCAAAAGTAGCAGTTATGAATTCAGCTTCAGAAAATGCCTTAGAATTATTGAGAATTGAATACAATTCATTAAAAGAAGCTTTAATTAATGTTGCTGATCTTAATAGTATAATTGCTGAAGCTGATAAAGTTGATGAAAGTATGTATACTGTTGAATCTTATCAAGTATTTGAAACAGCTCTCGCAAATGCAAAAACTGTAGTTGTAAATGCAACAACTGTACAAGAAGTTACTGAAGCATTAGAAGTTTTAATAAATGCAAAAGATGCATTAGTAGCGGTTGAAACACCAAATGTTGATAAAACAGCATTATCTATTGCGATTAATATGGCTGAAGCAGTAACTCAAGAACAGTTAAATAAAGTAGTACCAGCAGTAGTAACTGAATTCAATGCAGCATTAGAAGAAGCAAGAGTAATCTTAGCTAATGATAATGCAACTCAAGAAGAAGTAGATGCATCATTTGCTCGCTTATCAGTAGCGATGCATATGTTAGAATTCTTAAAAGGTGACAAGGCTGAATTACAAGAC
>NZ_FOIN01000068.1 GCF_900102365.1 Thomasclavelia cocleata
CCTATGGAAGGTTATAATAGAACTCCTAAAGATTTCAAAAGAAATTCCAGAGGATTAGATAATTTTGAATATGCACGTAGCAGATTGATTTGGGCCAACAGAAAAAACGAATCCATTCTCTCTACTCCAAAATCCAAAAAAGAAGTTTATAAATTTAAAAAATAAAATATAAAAGTATCTAGACGAAATAAAGGGGAACAACCATTTTTGATTGTTCCCTATTGAACTTCTTTATTCATCAGTTTTAGGTTATCCCCTAAAGTGTCCCCTAAATTTCAACAGACTTTTTTTAGCACCCCTAAAGTTGACCCCCAAATAATTTGGCTTTCCCCCTAAATTATTTGGTTACCCCTTTATTTAATTAATTTTCTTTTTTTCTTAGCTTAACAAATACTGTAACCATACTTGCCATAATCAATATACCACCAACAGTGAACATCCAAGTACCAGCTCCACCAGTTTTTGGTAAGTTAAATCCTTTAGTGTTAGCGAATTTTGTTACAACAACTTTACTAGCTGAACCACCATTTTCAATAGCAGTTGTCTCAGCAATCACAGTACCATTTAATGTATATACAGCATCACCAGTTTCTAAATCAGCTTCAATTACTAATGTAGCTCTACCATCTAAAATCTGATATCCTTCAGGTGCTTTAGTTTCTTTAAGGTAATAAGTACCAGCTTCTAATCCAACAAAATATGCTAAACCTTCTTTATCAGTTTCAACCTTACCATCACCTGTAACAATTAATTTTCCTTCTTTATCATATTCATAAGCAGCAATTACTTTTCCTGCTTCATCTTGTAATTCAAAAGCTGCACCAGCTAATCTTACGTTTTCATCACTAACATCATGTTTTAGGATTTGAATACCATATGTATAAGTTTTTGTTTCATCCCAAGGTTTAGAAGTAGTCCCAGTATTAGGATTATTAGTATATTCTAATTCAACTTTATTTGGGTTTGCTCCACCACCAACAATTGCATTTTCATTAATTACAACATTATATCTCAATTGTAAAGTGTTATAAGCCATAATATTTGAATAAACAAAGTTAATTGTCATAGTTTTACCATTATATTCTATAGTATAATCTACATCTTTAACTAATGTTTTATTATTACCACTAAAATCAGCTACAACAATACTAAGTTTATCTTGATTTATAAAATCTAACCCAACACTTAATGTATCAGTAATTATATACTTAATAGATTCTAAATCAGTTTTATCATCATAATGAGGAATTGCTGTATCTACTTGATACTCAAGAATATCTCCAATATTATTTGTACTTGAACTAACCAATTCAAATTCTTCACCATTTTGTTTACGAATGTTTTTATCTAATGGTACAGGCTCATCTTTAGGAGTAATATTTAAATTATAATTCCATGAATAGTCAGGTTTATTACCCTCAATAATTGGTAATGGCACTAACATTGATTTAGATGCCACACTTGCAGAATCACTGTGTGTAGCAGTTTCAACGATTAAATAGAATCCAATCCCTAGATTATCTACTGTAACTGCAGTTCCATCATTTGGACAAGTAATCGTAGCTACTGGCTGTACTCCATTATCTTCGATAAATTTTTGTAATGGAATTGTTAATTTAACCGTTTCCTTAATTGGATCAGTAATTGTACCATCTTCATTTCTAATATTTAATTCATTTGGTAATTCAGCAATCTTTTCAATAGTAAAATTTCCATAAGCTTCATTTCCAAAGAAACTTTCAAAAGCACTATTTTTACTATAAGTAAATACATTTTGTCCAGCTTTTGCTGTTGCATCTAAAACTTTGTAAACACTAAATTGAGATCCCTTTTTCTTCATTGTAATAGAACCAGTTGTCTTAGTTACATCAATTTCAGGATTATCTTTAGGATCTACTTTATCACTTGCTCCTACTGGCATTACTAAAGCTACTGCCATTAAGAAAACAATAATTGTACTAAATAGTTTTTTTATATTATTTTTCATACTTTCCTCTCCTCACAATTTTCTATATTTTTCTTCCCTAATTATTTTATGTTTTTCTATCTTTTTTATTAATAAAATCATAATTCCCATAATTACAATTCCTAGTGTTGCAATTCTTGCTGTTAATGTTGCTCCAGTATTAGGAAGACTTACACCAACTTTATCTGAAACTGTAAAAGTTACAGTTTTAGTATCAGAAGCAAAATCACTTTCAATACCATTTTTATCAGTACTAGTATACTCAAACGGTACATTAAACTCAATAACATCAGTTATCAGTTCATATCCAGGGGGAGCCTCAATTTCTTTGATCATATATTGACCTTCTGTAAGTTTTTCAAAATAAGCTAAACCATTTTCACCTGTAGCGCCAGTACCAGTACCTTTACTAACCCATTGTTTTACATCATCCTTCATCTCAAGTTTAAACAGTTCAAATACAGCCCCCTGTAAAACTTCTCCACTTTTACTGTCAATCTTTTTAACTTTTACATTAAAAGATGAATTAACTATGGTATAACCCCTTTTCTGATCTCCTCTGATTATACTATTAATATTTTCATTATCATTTTTGTTTTCTTTTATAGTATAAGTTAACTTTGAAGCATCGACTTGTATGATCCATGTAGTGTTTGGCTGTAAATAGCCATCTGGTACAACAGTTTCAGTCATTTTATAAATACCTGTATTAATATTTTCAAATACAACTTTGCCATCTTCACCACTTGTAACCTCGTCACTCCAACTACATCCATCATCTGTATAATAATCTCCACAGTCAGTATGAGGATCAATACAATGATCTATACTATAATTGCCATTAGAATCAACACATTCATCAGTGTGTTTGTGAGTACACTCTAATTTAAATGTTGCACCTGCCAATGGTGTTTCGACCACATCAAAATTATTATCAAAACCACTGCTGTTTTTAGTAAATTCAACATTCATAACTGGTCTTGGATCTGATGTTAGTAATTCTTTACTGTGTAAAAAGTATGCTTTAACAGTGACTTTACCATCAATAATACCTAACTTTTCAGCATTTCCTTTATTTGTATTAATCCAATTTGTTGCAAAAGCAGCAGCTTCCTCGGCTGAAGCAAACACAGTTCCTTCACTTGGACCAGTAAAAGAAAGATCTTTAAAAGTTTGACTTTCCAAATCAAAATATGTTATTTCAATATGATCTAATTTATAATTTGAATCATCATTTATACTAACCTCAACATCCTTTGAATTTCGATCAATATAAACTGTATTTGGATCTTCTTCAATATCACCAGCATTAATATTTAAATCCTTATCTCCACCAGATACACTAACATTACATTGATCAGCAATAACACTAAAACTGATTTTACTTTCATTTAGTAAAAATCCTTCAGGAGCCTCAAATTCTAATAGATAATATTCACCAACAGGCAGATATTCATCAATCAATATCTCACCATTTATATCAGTGATATATTCTTTATCAGAAACCCTCTGATTTGTATTTGCATCATATAAATAATATTTTGCACCAACAACCTTTTTACCACTATAATCACATGTTGCTGACTTTGTTACTTTAAACTTAGTTTTTACTTCTTTTTCAGTATAAACAGGTGTATATATTCGTGAACTAAACTTAGTAGTATAATTAAATGTGGCAGTATCTATATTAGCTACATCTGTATTTTCATCAACAATTGAATTTATAAAATAATCAATTCCATCATTATTACTAACAGCAGTAGTAGCCCATAAAACCCCACTTTGTTTAATGTTTTTAATTTGCAGTTTACTATTATTTAATTCAGCATAATTTATATGGGCATCTTCATTAATTGTTGTTATATTTTTTAATATATAGGTAAGTTGTTTTTCATTATATTCATTTGAAAATTTAACTTCTTGTCCATTTCTTTCTAATCTAGGTAAACTAATATTTTTAGTAACACTCCAATCAGGATTACCACCCATTTTTATAGCAACCAAATCATCTGATGGAATCATAGGAGTTACACCACCACCACACAGTATATGTAATCTCCCAACAGAATCTCCATATTTTTCAATCGGATTTCCTCCAAACCGAATAAATAAATTTCTTCTGTTTTTAAACCACTTTTCCGCTTCAGTACTAGAAGATAGATTACCAATCTTCATTATATATTCAAATGAAAGTGGTGTTATATCTCTAATCTCATTTTTTATATTTGGATTAGGCGAATCCAGGCTATTTGTAAAATCAATTTCTTGTGTATTTCTCAACCATTCAATTCCAACAATACTTTTTATTCCACGATTAGTAGCATCTATTTTCCCATCATACTCGCAAAGTATTTCTCTGATATTTTTAGTGTCATCACCAAAATAATTATCAACAACCAAAGCATCATAAATTGCAGTTGCAAAACATTTATCTTCTACCCCTGCCTGCATTATCTGTTCAATACCTTTATCTCTATCCTCACTGTCTACTGGGCCATATGGAATATTGGTATTAGCAGATGGCAAAACTATAACGAATGAAAACAACAGAGTTACAATCATCAAAAGGAGTAGCGATCGTTTTACCTTATTCATTCTCTCCCTCCTTTCTTTTTATATTTCAATTACAAATAAATAATTGTATTGATAAAAACCTAGTTAATTAATTATTAATTATGACAAAAACTTTCCTATAGTAAGCCAATATTAATTTTAATTAACCATTATTATAATAACATTTTTTAACTACTCAGCTACTGTTTTTTCTTAAAAATAAATTAATTACACTTTAAAATACAATATTTTTCGATTATAAATCCTATTTTTAACTATATGTCCTTTTTAAAGTAATGTTTTCATCAAATAGTCTTATAACCTAATAATTATCAACTAATAAAAAAGCTAGTTGCATCAATAAAATCACATAGAAAATGATTAAAATTTAAACATTTTACTCATTCTAAAAAAACTACTAAAAATAATCCTAAACAACACAATAAATCTTATAGAAATATCATAAAGTATGTGGTAGACTGTTAAAAGATATACAATTAATAATTATTAACATATTTCATGGAGGGGGATTATGAACTATGTATAAAATTGTTTTATATAGTGATGAAAAAGATATATTTGATACTATTACTAATATCTTTAAAGAATATTTACCTGCTTTATCAGAGATTCATTTCAAGATTTTAAAATTTAATTCTACTTTAGAATTAAATATATTTAATGAAAATGAAGGGAAAGCTGATATTTATTTTCTCAATCTTTCTAACAAGAATATTGAAAATAGCTTAAATATTGGAAAAGCTATTCGGCAGCTCAATCCATATGCTTTTATTATCTACATAAGTAATATCAGTACTTACAAATCAGAATATTTAAAGATTCTTCCTTTTGCAATCTTACCCAAACCAATAGTAAAAGAACAGCTTTTTTCTATACTTTCAATTATGCTTAAATTACTAAAAAATGCTGATCTAAGTCTTTTAGAAATCAAAACAAAAGACGGTATCATAACCATTGACCGTCGCCTAATTACATTTGTAGAATACGAAAACCATTATTTACTGATTCATACTAAAGATGGTTCAACCATCAAAAGCTCTACCATAAGAACATCATTTAAAATATGGATGGAACCATTATTAGAATATGAATCTTTTATTTCACCTCATAAATCTTATCTAGTTAATATGGATTACGTTCAAAAAATAACAAATAATCATACTTTTGTTATGCAAAACCAAGAAATTATTCCTATTTCTAATCAGTCATTTAGTAGTATTAAAACAAAATATTTAAAATATATAAAAAACACATACGCCATTAATAATATTAAAAAAATAGCTAATCATTCATTTTAATGAATTCTATACAAAAAATTATCTTTTCAAGAAAGTATTTCAAGTTTATATATATTTTATGTATTTTTATTAATACTTTAGCTTTAGGGTATTTAGGAATTGAAAATAATCTCTTGGTAATAATTACCTTGATTTGGGCTTTGGTTCTTTTAATCCATGATATAATCCATAAAGAAATAGTTATTAATAAAGACTTTGTCCTTATTAATAGCTATGGCATTATATTATTTTTAGCAACTCTTTACAATCAGAAATATAGTGACTATAAATCCTATTTAATTGCTTTTATGCAAATAATAATTTTCATCTTGATCTTTAGCAATAAAAAAAATACTACTCTTATAGATATAAAAAAGGAAATCAAACTAATAATTCCTCTTACTAATATATTAGTGGGTCTTGCTAGTGGAATATCATTGATTATGTATTCATTTAATTTCTATGATACTAAAAATGGTTGGATAGTTGGTGTATCAGGAAACCGCTTATTTGGTGTATACTTTAATTGTAACCCAGCAGCCTTTTTAGCTTGTATTACTATTTTATTAGCACTATTAGCGATTAAGTATAATTACCAATATAAAAAATTATATTATTTGAATATTGGTATACAATTTATTTATATTCTTCTAACCAAGTGTCGTAGTGCATTGATCATTTTAGCAGTTATCTCTACTGCTTTAATCTATTATTATTTTATTAAAAAGAAAAATCATGGTAAAATAAAAAAGATTTTTATATTATGTATTATCTTTATATTAATTACTTTTAACAGTTTATTAATAGATAAAGGAATTTCAGCAATCTTTAATAATCAAGATGTAATTCAAGAAGAAAGTCGTTTTCAATTAAGTAAAATAATCAAAGCATCTAAATTACTTATTAGTGGTGATCCTTCAAAAGCAATTAATTTAATTGATCAAATCAGCAGTGGACGAATCGAATTACTAAATACATCAATAGAAATATGGAAATTTAGTCCCATAATTGGTATTGGTGCTAATAATTTTAAAAAAATGGGAATGGATAAAACTAATGGTGCTACTATTCAAGCTATCCAGGTTGTTCATAGTCATAATGAATTTATTGAATCATTTGTCACAACTGGAATAATTGGTGGTACAATTTTTATTATTTTCTTTATTTCATGTTTTAAAAAATGCTTTAAATTACTAAAAATAAATTATAATAATTATACTTATTTTAGTATATTAATATGTTGTTTAGTTGTTGGTTGTGAAGTAATTGGTGGTTTTTTTGATTATGGTGTATTTTATGTTTATTCCCTTTCTACAGTTCTGGCATGGAACTTTTTGGGATATTTATGTTGGGAAATTGAAAAACAAAATAATTAAAAAGGATTGTTTTAAATAGAAAACTATTTAAATACAATCCTTTTAATTTTAAATATCTTGTTCTTTTCTTCTAGTTGCTATAATGATAACACCACATAATAACATCAATAATCCAGCTGTTCTATAATCGTAAGCGTCAAATAACATACACATTCTAATGAATACAAGTATCGTCTATAATTCAGGTATAGATGGAGGTATTTATGAATAAAGAACAAAGACTTCAATACTGGAAGTCAATTATTGATGAATGTTATGCTGGTGAGGAACCCGTAATTTCATGGTGCAGCAGGAAAGGTGTTAATGAATCCTGTTTTTATAAGTGGCGCAGGATTATATATCCGGAATATTCAAAATCCGCCAAACCTGATAATGCACTATTTGCTCCTGTCGTTGTTGATAATTCATATAAGAATGTTTCATTAACTGTCAACGGTGTTGAAATCAGTTTTGAGGATTCACTTCTT
>NZ_FOIN01000054.1 GCF_900102365.1 Thomasclavelia cocleata
AAGAAGAAGACATAATCGGGATGGTGATAAAGATGTATGACAAGTTTAGAAATAATGAGCCAATGTGGTCGATAGCAAATCAGTTAGCGTTAGCGAGAATAAGAACAGAATCATTTAAAGATGAGTATCACAGTAAGGGATTAGAAGAGGGAATAGAGATAGGAAAAAGAGATATTTATATAGAAATGATTAAAGGAAGATATCATCAGGAATGCAGTGAATGGATAGAAGGATTAAGTGAAAAACAGTTAAAACTAATAAACAAATATATATTTGAAGAAGATGAATTTAAAGTATTTAAAGAAAGGATAGATAATAGTAATTAGTAAAAAGACAATCGAGATAAGATTGTCTTTTTCAAGATATCTAAGTTAATAAAATAACTATCTATAATCTTATAAATGATTGAGTTATATGATTTATTTATTGGTAAAAATGGCAAAATAGTTTATAAAATCTATCTTATAGCTTTTTTAGATTAACACTTTAGTTTTCTTTTTTCTTTTTTTAGCACAAAGATGTTGACAGTGCTAATAATTGATGTATAATGTATTTAGCACAAAGGAAGAAAGAGTGCTAAGGGTGGTGAAAATGATGCTTACAACTAGGCAATTATTAATCTTCAAATGTATAGTTGATGAGTTTATTGAAACAGCTGAACCAGTTGGTTCTAAAGCTCTGATGACAAATTATCAATTGCCTTATTCTAGTGCAACCATCCGTAATGAGATGAGTTTTCTTGAAGAATATGGTTATTTAGAAAAGACCCATACTTCTTCTGGAAGGATTCCTTCAGTAGAAGGATATCGATTCTATGTTAATAATCTTGCTAAAAGGGATTTAGATGAAAGCTTAAAAAGTCAGGTGGCACAAATTTTTAGTGATCGTCATCGAACACTTGATGAAATAATTCATGAAAGTTGTCAGATGCTCAGTGAGCTAACTCATTTAACATCAGTAGTTTTAGGACCTGATTCTAGTGAAGATACTTTACAACAAATCAATATTGTACCTTTAAGTGACAATCGGGTTACAACAATTATTATTACTAATCAAGGGTATGTTGAAAATAAAGTTTTTGATTTAAATCGTCATCATAATATTGATGATTTGGTGAGTTGTGTTAATGTCATGAATGAATTGTTAGTTGGAACACCAATTGATCGAGTAGCATTTAGATTAGAGCGTGATGTTAAACCAGTTTTATCAGCTAAGATTAAAGAACATGAGGAATTATTTAATGCTTTTCTAGAAGCTTTTGTAAGATTTGCTTCAAGCAACATTTATTTTTCTGGAAAAGAGAATATGTTATATCAACCTGAATATAACGATGTAAATAAATTAAGAAGAATCGTTAGTGCATTTGAAAACTCTCAAGTATGGAATGCCTTACAGCCTTTATCTGATGAAGAAGGGGTAACGGTGAGAATTGGAACTGATTCGCCAATCAATGATATCGATGATGTTTCAGTAATATCTGCTTCGTTTAAAACAGGAGCAACAACCAAAGGATCTATTTCAGTAATAGGGCCAACTAGAATGCCTTATGAAAAAGTAGTTTCGTTAGTAGAGTATATTTCAAAGAATATTGAACAGGCTTTCTTTGATGAATCAGATGATTCAAACGATGAATAGAGGTGAATGTAATGGCTGAGGAAAAAGTAATGGATCAAGATGCAGTAGATGAGGCTGTTGATCAAGAAAATGAAAAAAAAGAGACTGAAGAAGTTACTGTTGAAGAGCAGCTGAAGGCTCTGGAAGAAGAGGTAAATACTTGGAAAACTGATTATTATAAAGTATTTGCTGACATGGAGAATCTTAAACGAAGATTACAAAATGAACATGCTAATACAATGAAATTTATGATGCAGTCTTTTATTGAACAATTACTACCAGTAGTTGATAACTTTGAAAGATCGTTAACAGTTGAAAATCCTAGTGAAGAAATAAAAAATTTCTTAAAAGGATATGAAATGATTTATAATCAGTTAATGCAGGTTTTACAGTCACAGGGGGTTGAAGTGATAAAAACCGAAGGTGAAGAGTTTGATCCAAACTTCCATCAAGCAGTAATGACTGTAAAAGATGATAACTTTAAATCAAATATGATTGTTGAAGAGTTACAAAGAGGATATAAATTAAAAGATCGCGTAATTCGTGCATCTTTAGTAAAAGTAAGTGAATAAATAGGAGGATTTAATTATGAGCAAAATTATTGGTATTGACTTGGGTACTACAAATTCATGTGTTAGTGTTATGGAAAACGGTGAATCTAAAGTCATCGCTAATCCTGAAGGAAATAGAACAACACCTTCAGTAGTATCATTTAAAAATGGAGAAATTATTGTTGGTGAAGCAGCAAAACGTCAAGCTGTTACTAATCCAGAAACAGTAATGTCAGTAAAACGTCATATGGGTACAAGCCATAAGGAACATGTTAATGGAAAAGATTATACACCACAAGAAATTTCAGCAATGATCTTACAAAATTTAAAAGCTACTGCAGAAGCATATTTAGGTGAAACAGTTTCAAAAGCAGTTATCACAGTTCCTGCATATTTCAATGACGCACAACGTCAAGCAACTAAAGATGCTGGTAAAATTGCTGGATTAGAAGTTGAACGTATTATTAATGAACCAACTGCAGCAGCATTAGCATTTGGTCTTGATAAATTAGATCAAGAACAAAAAGTATTAGTATATGACTTAGGTGGAGGAACTTTCGATGTATCTATCTTAGATTTAGCAGATGGAACTTTTGAAGTTTTAGCTACTGCTGGTGATAATAAACTTGGTGGAGACGACTTTGATGAAAAAATTATGAATTGGGTTGTTGATGAATTTAAAAAGGAACAAGGTATTGATTTATCTAATGATAAAATGGCAATGCAACGTATTAAAGAAGCTGCAGAAAAAGCTAAAAAAGATTTATCTGGAACTATGCAAACACAAATCTCTTTACCATTTATCTCAGCTGGTGCAGCTGGACCATTACACTTAGAGTTATCATTGACTAGAGCTAAATTTGATGAATTAACTCGTGATTTAGTTTTAAGAACTGAAACTCCAGTCCGTCAAGCGTTAAAAGATGCTGGTATGGATCCAACTGAAATTCATCAAGTATTATTAGTAGGTGGTTCAACTCGTATTCCTGCAGTTCAGGAATCAGTTAAGAAATTATTAGGAAAAGAACCAAATAAATCTGTAAATCCTGATGAAGTTGTATCTATGGGAGCTGCTATTCAAGGTGGAGTTATTGTAGGTGATGTTAAAGATGTATTATTGTTAGATGTTACACCTTTATCATTAGGAATTGAAACAATGGGTGGAGTAATGACTGTATTGATCGAAAGAAATACTACTATTCCAACAACTAAGTCTCAAGTATTCTCAACTGCTGCTGATAATCAGCCAGCTGTAGATATCAACGTATTACAAGGTGAAAGATCAATGGCTAAAGATAATAAACAATTAGGTTTATTTAAATTAGATGGTATTGAACCAGCTCCTCGTGGAGTGCCACAAATCGAAGTAACTTTCAGTATTGATGTTAATGGTATCGTAAATGTTAAAGCTAAAGATTTAAAATCACAAAAAGAACAATCTATCGTTATTCAAAACTCTACTGGTTTAAGTGATGATGAAATTGATAGAATGGTTAAAGAAGCAGAAGCTAATAAAGCTGAAGATGAAAAGAAACGTAAAGAAATTGAAACTAGAAATAAAGCAGAACAAATGATTAATGAAATTGATAAAGCTTTAGCAGAACAAGGTGACAAGATCGATGCTACTCAAAAAGAATCTGCTCAAAAGCTAAAAGATGAGTTAAAAACAGCTTTAGATAACAATGATATGGCAACATTAGAAGCTAAAATGTCTGAATTAGAACAAATGGCACAACAAATGGCTTCATATGCTTATCAACAACAAGGTGGAGCAGGTGCTGGTGATACTGGTGCAACAAATGCTCAAGATGACAATGTTGTTGATGCTGATTTTGAAGAAAAGAACTAATTTATTAAAGCCAAGGCTTTGCCTTGGTTTTAAATAATGTAAAGAGGGTGGAAAGATGGCTGATAAAAGAGATTATTATGAAGTCTTAGGGGTATCAAAACAGGCTTCAGCTGATGAGATTAAAAGAGCTTATCGAAAAAAAGCAAAGCAATATCATCCTGATATAAATAAAGATCCTGATGCAGAAGAGAAATTTAAAGAAGTACAGGAAGCTTATGAAGTTTTATCTGATGCAAATAAAAAAGCCACATACGATCGTTTTGGTCATGCTGCTTTTGAACAAGGAGCTGGTAATGGTGGTGCTGGTGGATTTGGTGGATTTGGTTTTGAAGATGTTGATTTGGGTGATATTTTTGGTTCTTTCTTTGGAGGGGGAAGAAGTCGCCAAAGAAATACTGGTCCAAGACGTGGTGAAGATCGCTTAATGCGTTTGAATATTGATTTTATGGAAGCTGTAAATGGTGTAAAAAAAGATGTTAAAGTTACCTATGATGCACCATGTAGTCATTGTAATGGTACAGGTGCTAAGAATCCTAATGATGTTCATACATGTTCACGTTGTGGTGGACGTGGAACTGTACAGCAGCAGCAAAGTTCCCCATTTGGTACATTTGTAACTGAAACAACATGTCCTGAATGTGGGGGAACAGGTAAAGTTGTTCGTGATAAATGTACACATTGTCATGGTAAAGGCTATGAAACAAAAACAGTGACTGTTGAATTAGATATACCAGCTGGAATTAATTCTAACCAGCAGCTTCGTGTGGCTGGTAAAGGTGGTCGTGGCAGCAATGGTGGACCAAATGGTGACTTGTTTGTAGAAATACAAATTAGAGCACATGAACATTTCAAGAGAGAGGGTCGTAATATTCACATTACAATTCCAGTATCGAATGTTGATGCAACTTTAGGTTGTGAGGTTGATGTTCCAACAGTACAAGGCGATGTTACAGTTAAAATTCCTGCTGGTACTCAATCAGGAACAGTTTTACGTTTAAAGGGTAAAGGTGTTAAAGATTTAAGAGGTTCAACTTATGGTGATGAGATGGTTAAGATAGAAGTTAAGATACCAACTAAATTATCATTTGAGGAACGTGAATTATATAATAAGCTTTCTAAATTATCTAAGAAGAAAGAATCGATCTTTGATGCATTTAAACGACAATTTAAAAGATAAAAAATAGACTGAAATTTTCATTTAGAAAGTTTCAGTTTTTTTATCTTTTAATTATAAAATAATGTATAATTATAAATGATGGAAAGGATGTGGAATAATGAAAAAAGTAATATGTTTGGTATCGATGTTTTTGATTTTGACAGGTTGTAATCATAATTCTAAAATAACAACAGAAAAATCACTTTATTTTGTTTATGCAACACCCTTAAAAGAACATGAAATATGGCTTAAAGCAAAGATTGGTTTTGATGAAGCTTGTAAAGAAAAAAATATTAATGGTGATTGGTTAGGTCCTACAGCAATTGATACAAATAAAATGGAGGAAGTAATTGAAACAGCTATTGCTCAAAAAGCGGATGCAATTATAACTCAAGGAGTTATTGATTCATCAATAATAAATAAAGCTAAACAAAAAGGTATTCCAATTTTATTAGTAGATTCAGATATTAAAGATAGTGAACGGTTTGCTTATTTGGGAAAAGATTTTAATGAGCAGGCAGAACTTTTTTTGATAGATATTGAAAAGAATTTAGGGAAAGATACTTTTTTAGAAATCGGCATTCAAGTAGCTGAAAAAGGTTTTGATATTGCAAGTCAACAGGTTGATGAAATAAAAAATGTCTTTAATAAACATCCTGGGGGTTATGAGATTAAAATAGTTAGTGAATCAAAATCTGATTCAGTTAGAGCTAAAAAAGAGTGGTTAAATATTTTGTCAACAACTAGTATTAATGTAGCAATAAATTTTGCTGGGGAGTCCGCAGTTTTTTGTAATGAAGCAGCAAAGGAATTAAAAGTTCGTGATAAAATGCTCGTATATGGTGTTGATGATATGCCAGATACTATTAAATTAATAAAAGATAAGCAGATTGATGGTAGTGTTGTAACTTCATTTTATAACTATGGATACGATGCCACAAACTGGTTATATGATTATCTTATTAATGATAAACAATTATCTGAAAAAATCAATAGTGTTAAACTAGTGCTGGTTACTGATGAAAATGTGTCTAATTACCAAGAGGAATTAAAATGAAGAGATCTAAGATAAGTTTTAAGAACAGTATTTTAAAATTGAATTTGAGTTTGATTTGTGTAATGTCTTTGTTTATGGTAATGTATTATGTTTTAAGCCATAGTACAACTAATAAATATAATGATGCAATTCAGTTATATGATGATATAAATGGGTTCTACGATTATGTTTCTCAAGCAAATTTTAGTTTTAAAAGTTATTTATATACAGAAAATCTAGAAGATATTGATACATATAATCGGTGTATTGGAATTGCTTTGGATAAACTAAGAAATATTGATAATAACATAGATGAAACATATCGTTGGCGTATCAAATTGCTTAATAATATGTTAGATAGTTATCAAAGCGCCGCTGCTGATGCTAAAGATTTTAAAGGGAGTGGGTATCAGGAAAAATATAATGAATTATTGACCCAATATGCTTTAATTGAAAAAACGAGTACTACATATTATGAATATTTAACCGAAGATATTAAAGCTCAAAGAAAAGAAATTCATAATTATGAAAATTTACTTTTCATTGTTTTAGCAATCATAATGATAGCAGGAATTATTTGGCTGGTTTTATTTTCCGTTATTACAATTAGATCATTTACGCAGCCTTTATATCAGATACTAAATAATATAAAATTAATTAAACGTGGAGAATATGATCTTTCAAGTATTTCTGGTACATCAACTGAAATGGAAAGCTTATGTTTAGCTTTAGAAGATATGGCTCAGCATGTACAAAGAAATATTTTAAATGAACAAGAAAAAGCTAAATTAAAACATCAATTATTAGAGAAAGAAAATGAGAATTTGCGTAAAGATGAATTATTAGCTTTAAGTGAGTTAAAATTATTACAGAATCAAATTAATCCACATTTTCTATTTAATACTTTAAATATGATCTATAAAACTGCGTATCGAGAAAATGCTATGGATACAAGTGCAATGGTTAATCGGACATCAATGTTACTTCGATATGCTTTGGATAAAGCTAATAAAACTAGTGATTTGTATAGTGAAATAGAATCAATTGAAAATTATATATATATCCAAGAAAAAAGATTTCATCAAAGAATAAAATTTATTTTGACAGTTGAAGAAGAATTGCCAAATATTCAGGTACCTGGTTTATTGATCCAGCCACTAGTTGAAAATGCAGTTAAACATGGATTGAAAGACGTTATTGAAGATGGTGAGGTAATTATAAATGTTCATCATCTTGATGATCATATTATTATTAGTGTAAGTGATAATGGAATTGGTGTAGAGACAGAGATATTAGAAAAAGGAATTATTAATGATTTTCAAATTGATAATGATAAGAAGAATTTAGGGTTATATAACGTAATTCAAAGAATTAGAATGTTTTATGGAAATACTGCTCAAATATCTTTTAATAGTTATCCTGGTTGTGGTTTTGAAGTGATCATTAAAATTAAGATGGAGGAAACTTATGTATAAAATATTAGTTGTTGAGGATGAGGAAATAGAGCGTAAGGCACTTGTATCTTTGTTGAAAGAACACTTTGCAGAATCATTAGTTGTTTATAATGCATCTAATGGTATGGAAGCATTGGAAATATTAAAAGATGAAGATGTTCAAATTATAGTGAGTGATATTAATCTACCTGGTATTAATGGTTTGGAAACAATTGAGTTTGCAAAAAAGATGAATAAAGATATCATAAGTTTAGTTTTGACTTCATACAGCTATTTTGAATATGCTAAAGAAGCAATAAAATTAGGGGTTGAAGATTTTATTTTAAAACCTGTTTCGATTGAAAAAATGTGCAATACAATTTATCAGATAATTAATAAAATTGATAGTAGAAATAGTGAGAAGAATCAGGCAACTCAACTGGTTTTAAAAATGGAGGAAATTAAACCAATTGTAGAAAGTGATTGTATTCATAGCATTGTTCAAAACTCTCGGTATGAGGAAATAAGAAAATATTTTTCACTGTTAAATATCGCTCCTAAATCAGGATTTTGCATAGTATTTCAAGAAGATAGTTTTCAAAAACATCGAGTTCATTTATTTATAACTGAGATGGGGGATCTTGGTTGTCGTTGTATGATTGATAGTTATTTTGAAGTTCATGTTTTGTTTGTATTTAGTTTTGTTAGATTATCTAAACAGGATATAGCTATTTTTGAAGCAATGATAAAGAAATATTTTGATGGACTAGATCAAATAGGCGTTGGTACTATATGCATGAATTACAAGAGTTTTTATGATTCTTATGTTAATGCGATAAGAAATGTTGGGCATCCCATTAAATTAAAGGAAAATAGTAATCTGGATAATCAATTGAATGACTATTTACATGATATGAAAAAATTATGTCAGAATTTAATTAAAGATTTTTTGAAATTTGATACTTTAAATATGCAGCGTCGAATTAATTTGTTTTATTTGGAAATACTATATTTAGATAGGGAAACATTATTAAAAATAATTTATGATTTTAATCAAACATTAATAATATTGTTTAATCAGGAATTTAATTCCAGTATAGATTTACAAGATAAAGAATATCTAATAGAGTTAAATAGTGATAATCCTTATCGTGATTTGTTGGATAAGATTAATGATTTTGTAAATAGTTTAGTCAGATTTATTGAAAATGCAAATATTAAGTCATCAAATGTTTTAGTAAAAAAGGCATTAGCATATATATCATTAAATTATAAAAGCCCTATAACATTAAATAGTGTAGCATCATATTTAGGTGTTACTCCATTTTATATAAGTAATCTTTTAAGTACTCATACATCTAAAAATTTTACCGATTTAGTAACGGAATATCGAGTTGAAAAAGCAAAAGAGATGCTAAAAGAGAATTATCAAATTAAAGAAATTGCATCTAAATTAGGTTTTGGCAGTCATAATTATTTTTCTAAGGTTTTTAAAAAGGTTACTGGATTAACACCAAAAGAATATAAATCAAAGTTTGATTAATTATATATTAGTAAAAATAGTCTAGGATTTGTAAATAATTAAAATAATCAAAGGGGAGTATTTATAGTATTCCTCTTTGATTATTTTAAATAAAAGTTATAGAGTAATAATAGTTGGATAAAATAAAAATAGTACCTTAAGTACTATTTATATTATTAAGCTGATTTTCTCAAAGTTCTTAATTCTCTAGCAGAAATTCTTACAGTTGTAGGTTTACCATCTACTAAAATAGTAGCTTTTTGTAAATTAACATTCCATTTTCTTCTACTTGAGTTTAATGCATGAGAACGTGTGTTTCCAGACATAGGTCCTTTACCACTGATTTGACATTTTCTTGACATTGGTTCTCCTCCTCTTATTAGTAGTGTTTTTACGTACTCGCATATATTATCATTATTTGGCATGAAAATCAATTGTTTTTTTTAAAAAAATAAAATTTTTTTCTTGAAATAAAAAGGAGTTCTGTTAAAATAAAATCTAGTGTAAGAATTGTCAAGAACTGTTTTTTAAGATATAATTAGTTAAAGATGAATATAATTGAATTATATACAAGGAGGTATATAGATGATTGAAAAAAATAATAATATGGGTACTGTCAATATATCATTAGATGTTGTTGCTACGATTGCTGGAGGGGCAGCAATTGAATGTTATGGTGTAGTTGGCATGGCTAGTAGAAAAAGATTGAAAGATGGTTATTATGATCTTTTGCGTAAAGAAAATTATTCAAAAGGGATAGTTGCTCGTGATGGTGAAACAGGTCTTATTTTGGATCTTTATGTATTGTTAGGATATGGGATTAAAATGACAGAAGTTTTACATGAGGTGCAAAAGAAAGTTAAATATGTAGTTGAATCTACTTTAGATGTCAATGTTGAAGCTGTGAATGTATATGTTCAAGGTGTACGTGGAATAGAGTAGAGGAGATAGAAGATGAAAGTATTAACTGGTAAATTGTTTAAAGAGATGGTATTGTGTGGGGCTAATACTTTACACAATAATCATACTGAAATTGATGCATTAAATGTATTTCCTGTGCCTGATGGTGATACAGGAACTAATATGTCTTTAACTTTTTTAGCAGGTGCTAAGGAAATTGAAAATTTAGAATCTAACAATATTGGAGAAATTTCTAAAAAGTTGTCTAAAGGGCTGTTAATGGGTGCTCGTGGTAATTCAGGGGTTATCTTATCACAGATTTTTAGAGGTGTTGCAATGGCTTTACAGGATCATGAAGATGCTGATGCTATACTTTGGGCTCAGGCTTTAGAGAGTGGGGCAAAGGTGGCATATAAAGCAGTAATGCGACCAGTAGAAGGAACGATTTTAACAGTAATTCGTGAAGCAAGTGAAGCAGTTGTTAAATATGCAAAAGAAGGAATGGATATTGAAGATGTTTTTTCTTATTTTGTAAAGGAAGCAGAAGATTCACTTGAAAGAACACCAGAATTATTACCAGTATTGAAAGAAGTTGGTGTAGTAGATAGTGGTGGAGCAGGTCTGCTATTAGTATTTACTGGATTTATGGCAGCTTTAGCTGGTGAGCGAATAGATTATGTAGAAATTAAAACTTCAACTTCTTCAATGGATGCTGTAGCAGAGGTAGAAGCTGGAGAAGAAGGGTATGGATATTGTACTGAATTTATTCTACGTTTAGAACCTTCTTTAATTGATAAATTTAAGGAAGATCAATTAAAAAAAGAGTTAGCAAGAATTCCTGGAGAGAGTATTGTAGTGGTACAAGATGAAGAAATTGTTAAAGTGCATGTTCATACTTTAAAACCTGGGAATGCTTTAAATATTGCTCAAAGATTTGGAGAATTTGTTAAATTAAAGATTGAAAATATGCAGGAACAGGCCGATACAATTCAAAATAACGCAGGTACGATCGTTGGGGTGGATGATAAAGCTAAAACACAACTGGAGCCAAAAGAAACTGCGGTTATTTCGGTGTGTGCTGGTGATGGATTAAAAGATTCTTTTTTAGAATTGCATTGTGATTATGTTGTAAGTGGAGGGCAAACAATGAATCCTTCTGCAGAGGATATGGTACAAGCTATAAGAGATGTTAATGCTAAAAATGTAATAATCTTACCAAATAATTCCAATATTGTAATGACAGCACAGCAAACAGCAACAATATTAGAAGATGAGGTAAATGTAGTTGTTATTCCTACAAAGACAATTCCACAAGGGCTATCTGCTTGTATTATGTTTAATCCTGATGCTTCTTTAGATGATAATATTAATGAAATGAATGAAGCTATAGGAAATGTAAAAACTGGTCAAGTTACTTTTGCGATTAAAGATACTGTAATTGACGGTGTTGAAATTAAAGCTAATGATTATATGGCATTAGTTGAAAAGAATATCGTAGCTTGTAAAGATAATAAATTAAAAGCTTTAAAAGTTGTATTAGAAAGCCTAGTTGATGAAGATGCAGAATTGATTACATTGATTTATGGTGAAGATGTTAATGATGAAGATATTGAAGAAATAGAAAGTTTTGTAGAAGATAATTTTGATGCTGAATTAGAAGTTATTAATGGCAAACAACCTGTATATTCATTTATTGTAGGTGTAGAGTAAAATACTTAACAATACTAAAAAATACAATAAGATACGAAAAGCTCGATAAATTCGAGTTTTTTTGTGTCTTGTAGTATGATAAAGTATCATTGATTTCTTTTTCTAGGAAAATCCAGGTGTTTATTTTGGGGATTACTTTTTAAGTTTAGAGAATATATTTTCAATACTCAAAGATAGTTGTTTACTTATTTCATATGTTATATGTAAATAGATATCATTCTAATGTTACTATGTTCAAAATATGATGAGATACTTTTTAAATCAATTTCATTGTAAAGAAGTAGGGATGAATTAATATGCCTTAAATCATGTGTTGTTAGATCATGATAAAGGGGGTTCTTAAGAATAATTTTGAGTCTTGAGCGAATGTTTGCATGATAAACATAACTATCATTAATTGAAAATAAAAGGTTAGATTTCAAGTTACGATGAATGATTTCTTCTAAAAGCTTATTAATATAGATTCTTCGATAAGAACTTTTACTTTTAGGAGTACCAACAATAAATTGTTTATTTACCCTTGAAATATATTTGTTAATATCATTCATTGTGATAGCTAATATTTCACCAATGCGTAATCTTGTAAGAAGTTGAAATTTAATGATATCATCATAAATATTTTCATTTTTTAAATAAGAATAAATTTTTTTGATGTTTTGAATAGAGAAAATGTATTTATCTTTTGGGGACTTCTTAGATTTTATTTTATATTTACTACAAAGATTTTTATTAATTCATTCTAATTCAACAGCATATTGTAGGATTGAATGGAGTTTAGTCTTAATCGTTTTTCAATGAGAAGGTGTCAATGTACGATTTTTATTTTTACTGCAATGAATTAAAAATTATTGAACGATTAAAGGATTGATTTGAGAAATCTTCATATCTTTAAAATAGGGAAGTATATGCATTTTTACAATATTGATTGTTGATGTGAGCATGGCAGAAGTGAGATACTAGCTAAATAAAAGTATGATGTAGTTTGATGTAACTAAACTTGGTGAAGAATATAGCTTTTTAGAAAAAATAGAAAATGAAACTAGATCAAGCAAAAATGAGTTTTAATGACTCATTTTTTATTATAATAGATGTAATTATATTATTTAATATCTTATGTAAATTTATGGCTTATGATTATTATAGGTAGGTAAATATTTTATTTTTGGTTATTAAGGGGTATTTTATTATTCAATTGTTTCAAAAAATTACTCATTTTTTTATATCGTTTGTTTTAGAAAAAAATATATGTTTAAATGTTAATAGGTATGTAAACGCTATCTTTTTAGCGTGGGAAGATGGATTTATATATTTAAGGAAAGGGGAAGAAGAAAATGAAAAACAAAAAGAAGTTTGCTAGATTATCAAAAATACTTTTGACTAGTGCTTTAACCTTAGTTTGTTTACCAATGGCAAATTTACAAGCTGAAGCTGGTTCTATGGAATTATCTAGTTCAAAAACAGTAAAAGATGCACTAAAGATTTATTTTGATGAGCCTGTTAGTCAAGGAACATTAATTCCTGGACGTGAAGGTGCCTTTGGAACGACTGAAGAAGATAATCGTTGGCAACAACTTAGCCTTCCAATAGGGAATTCTTATATGGGGGCAAATGTTTATGGTGAAGTTAGTAAAGAACATTTAACTTTTAATCATAAAACATTATGGAATGGTGGTCCAAGTGATTCACGTCCAAATTATAATGGTGGTAACATTGATACTGTTGGAAATCAATCAATGGCTGATTATGTAAAAAGTGTTCAAGAAGCTTTTTTAAGTGGTCAAGATGCTAAAGCTATGTGTGGAAAGATTATTGGTGCAAAAGATGGTTATGGTTCATATCAGTCTTTTGGAGATATTTATTTAGATTTTAAATTGAGTGGTAATGTAGAAAATTATCGTCGAGAATTAGATTTAAATACTTCTTTAGCTAATGTAGATTTTTCATTAAATGGTACAGATTATCATCGTGAATATTTAGCTAGTTATCCAGATGATGTTATTGCTATGAAAGTTAGTGCCAAGGGTAATGATAAGATGAATTTTGATGTATCATTTCCAATTGATAATGCAACTTCATCATCACTACAAAAGACAGTTACTACAACAGCTAGTGATGATAAAATAACAGTAGCAGGGAAAATGAATGATAATCAGTTAAAATTAAATGGGCAGTTAAGAGTTTATCCAGTGGATGGAAGTGTTGAACCTAAAGGAAGCTCACTAACAGTTAAAGATGCTAGTGAAGTACACATTTTTGTTAGCGCTTCTACAGATTATAAAAATGAATATCCAAATTATCGTACAAATGAAACTGATGAGCAATTAAACACTAGAGTTGCAAAAAGTATAGATGATGCTTATAGTGCTGGTTATGAAAGTGTAAAAGAAAATGCATTAAATGATTATCAAGAAATTTTTGATCGTGTAGAATTGAATTTAGGACAGGATGTACCTGATATGCCTACTGATACATTATTAGAAGCATATAAAAATGGTAGTAGTTCTGAAACTGACCGTCGTGCTTTAGAAACAGTTTTGTTCCAATATGGTCGTTATTTACAAATTGCTTCATCGAGAGATGGTGATTTACCTGCAAATTTACAAGGGGTATGGAATAATCGTGTTGGTGATGAAAATCGTGTTCCTTGGGGTAGTGATTATCATATGAATGTAAATTTACAGATGAATTATTGGCCAACTTATGTTACAAATATGCAGGAATGTGCTACACCATTAATTGATTATGTCGATTCACTTCGAGAACCAGGACGTGTAACAGCTAAGACATATTTTGGAGTAGTTAGTGATGAAAATAATCCTGAAAATGGATTTACTGCACATACACAAAATACACCTTTTGGATGGACTTGCCCAGGTTGGGCATTTAGCTGGGGCTGGTCACCAGCAGCAGTACCATGGATTTTACAAAATTGTTATGAATATTATGAATATACAGGAGATACAACTTATTTAAAAGAAAAAATTTATCCAATGCTTAAAGAAGAAGCAAAATTGTATCAACAGATTTTAAAAGAAGATCCTGAAACTGGTAGAATGGTTACAGTACCAGCATATTCACCAGAGCATGGTCCATATACAGCTGGTAATACTTATGAACAATCATTAGTATGGCAGTTATTTAAAGATGCTTGCGAAGCAGCAGAGGCTTTAGGGGTAGATGCTGATTTATCAGCTCAATGGAAAGAACTTCAAAATAAATTGGATCCAATTGAAATAGGTGATGATGGTCAAATTAAAGAATGGTATTCTGAAACAACGCTAGGAAGTGTATCAGGAAGTGAACGTAAACATCGTCATATGTCACATTTGTTAGGATTATTCCCAGGAGATTTGATTAGTTTTGATAATGAAGAATATTTGAATGCAGCTATTGTATCATTAACAGATCGTGGAGATGATGCAACTGGCTGGGGTATGGGTCAAAGATTAAATTCCTGGGCTCGTGTTGGCGATGGTAACCATGCCTATGATATTATCAAGGCATTCTTTAATAGAGGTGCTTATCCAAATCTTTGGGATGCTCATGCGCCATTTCAAATTGATGGTAACTTTGGCTATACAGCTGGGGTTGCTGAAATGCTGATGCAAAGTAATATGGGCTATATCAATATGTTACCTGCTTTACCAGATGTTTGGGCAACTGGACATGTTAGTGGTTTATTAGCTCGTGGTAACTTTGAAATTACAATGGATTGGCAAAATAGTAATTTAACTAATGCAGTTATTTTATCTAAAGGTGGACAGGATTGTACAATTCAGTATCCAAATATTTCTAAAGCAAGTGTATTAGATGAAAATGGAGATGAAGTACTTTTTACAAAAGATGCAAATAATAAGATTACTTTTGCAACTGAAAAGAATAAGACATATACAATTGAAGATATTCCAGAAAAACCAATTAAAGCACCAGAAAATGCTGAAGTATATAGTAATGGAAAATCAACATTTGTTGTATTTGATACAATAGCTGGAATCAGTTCTTATAATGTATATCGTAGTGATGGAGATGGTACATATAAAAAGGTTGCTACTATTGATACAAATTCATATACTGATATATATATAGCTGGTGCTAAATATAAGGTGGCTGCAGTTACTAAAAATGGTGAAGGGGAAATGACAGCAGCTTTAACCCCTCTTGATATTGGTAATATTGAAAAAATGGATGATCGTAATTCTTTGATTACTTATACAGGTAGTTGGGGTGATTGGTCTGATGGAGGACAATATTTAGGAACAGAAAAATATACATATACTAATGGCGATACAATGAAATTCTATTTTTCAGGTACTGGTCTAAAAATAATTGGTATGAAGGCTAATGATACACATACTTATGATTTATATATAGATGACCAAATAGTGGCAAGTAATGTTGATACTAATAGTTCATCAACAAAACGGCAACAGGTGTTATCGGAGATAACAGGATTAAAAGATGGAATTCATAAAGTAGAACTAGTAGTCAAACAAGCCAAAATATCGCTAGATGCTTTTGAAATTATTAGAGATGTTAAGGTTACTGGTCTTGATATAACATCTGTTAGTGATACTATTAATTTAAATGAAACTAATACTATGCAAATGCAGGCTAAATATTTACCAGCTGGAGCAAGTGGTGAAGGTGTTACATGGAGTGTAAAAAACAACTTAGGTTTACCTTCAAATATTGCTAGTATTGATAATGAGGGATTATTGACAGTAAATCATATTGGAAGTGTAGTAGTTTGTGCAACAGATAAAACAGATTCAACATTAACTGCAGAAAAAACAATTAATGTTGTAAAAGATGTTACATCAGTTAAATATGATGATCGTGATAGTTCGATTACTTATGGTAATAATTGGAGTCCTTGGAATGATTCAAAACATGAAAATGGTACTGTGACTGAATCGACAGCAAAAGATGCTAGTTTCACTTTTGAATTTGAAGGTACTGGGTTAGCATTATACTTTATGAAACTTGAAGCATCAGGCAATTATGCTGGAGCAAATATTGAAGTACAAATTGATGGGGTTTCAAAAGGGTTATTTTCTACTTTTACAACTGTTATAGGTAGTGAACCAAAATCTAAAGTTTTTGAAGATTTAAGTTTAGGAAATGGTAAACACTCTGCAAAAGTAATAGTTAAAGATTGTCCAAATGATGCACCATTAGGTTCTAATTCAAAAGTATCTTTTGATTACTATCAAGTAACAAAAGGAAGTAAAGATGATCCATTTGATTATACAGTTTTAGCAGATGAAATGAAAAAATTTACTGATACTGATTTGACCAAATATTTTATTGAAACAGTAAATGCGTACCAAGAAGTATTTGATCAAGCTAAAAATAAATATGAAGTAGCTGATAGTCAAACTGAAATAAATGAGCTTGTTGAATTATTAAAGACTAGATACGAAGCATTAGTTAATAAGGCAGAATATAAAGTACAGTTAAATAATTTAATTTTAGCTTGGGATGGAAAAGATTTAAGTGAATATAAAGAATCTGGAGTTATAAATTTAAATAAAGCTTTAGACTCTGCTAAGATAGTTTATGATAATGATGATGCTTCAAAACAGGAAGTAGATCAAGTAATTGAAGCTCTTAATGATGCAATCAATGCACTTGAAAAAATTGATGTTGAAGATCAGGCTAATAAACTAGCTTTACAAATAGCAGTTGAAGTAGCTGAT
>NZ_FOIN01000013.1:0-13122 GCF_900102365.1 Thomasclavelia cocleata
ACAAAACCAGGGATATAACAGATTACGCCGAAGAGGAGAATCCGGTGTGAAACTGGAAATATATATGATAGCAACAGGACAAAATATCAGGAAATATCACCGCAGGAAAATAGAAAACAGGAAAAAGGCAGAAAAGTTATTGTCAGTATTAAATTAAAGAGCCAATTTTTTTGAAAAAGAGCAGGTTCTTTTTAAGTGCGTCAAAAATCCATAAAAGTTATTCACAATGAAACAACACTTATGGATTTTTTTATATGAAAGGGATTAACAAAAGAAAAAGAGCTGAACGCTCTAAATAATTAATAAAAATTACTTAGTCGTTACAGCCCCAACGCTATTAAATGTTTAACTTAATGACATTGAAAAGCAACTCCTCTTATTTCAGCAATGCTTGTTTAGCTAATGCTAATGCACCACATACACCAGCATTATCCCCTAAAGCAGGAGAAACTATATAATCATTAATTTTATCTGTTAAAATCTCATTTTTTTGAACATACCCATTTAAAAATTCTCTTAGATATTTATAAATTAATGGAAACATTTGCTTTTGCTTTGAAACTCCACCACCTAAAATAATTTTTTTAGGTGATATAATTAAAATATAATTCGCTAAAGCTTGACCTATATAATAAGCCTCTAAATCCCAAGCAGGATGATCTTCAGGTAATTCAAATCCTTTTTTACCCCATCGAGCTTCAATTGCTGGACCAGCTGCCAAACCTTCAAAACATGTTCCATGAAATGGGCATTTACCTGCATACATATCATCTTCACGTACAACCATTTTGATATGTCCCATTTCTGGATGTAACAGTCCATGAACAAGTTTTCCTTCAACAATAGCTCCACAACCTATCCCAGTACCAATCGTCATGTACAAAGCGCTATCTAGTCCTTTTGCAGCCCCAAAATATGCTTCACCAAGTGCAGCACCATTAACATCAGTATCAAAGCCCATAGGAATATTATATCTCTCTTTTAAAGCTCCCATAATATTAAAATTTTGCCAACCTATTTTAGGAGTTGATGTAATATAACCATATGTTGAACTATTTAAATCTGGATCTATCGGTCCAAAACACCCAACCCCCAAAGCTTCAATATTTTTATCATCAAAAAATTTAAAAATATTAGCCATTGTCTTTTCTGGAGTTTCAGTTGGAAAAGAATCTCTTTCAATCACATTACCAAATTCATCTCCAATACAAACTACAAATTTAGTTCCACCAGCTTCAATTGCACCTAATTTCATCTATTCTTCCTCCTTGATGTAGTTCTATTATATCTTAAATAAACTTACAAACGAATATGTATTTATAAACAATTTTATTGCTTATCTCTATATAGACTTTTATTGATAGTTATTAACATGTAATAATTTATTAGCATTATCAATTCTTTCTTTAGAAGGAGCACTAACACCCTCTAATTTATATGGAATACCTAATTCTTCCCACTTAAATGTACCTAAAGTATGATATGGTAATACTTCTACCTTCTTTACATTATTTAAAGTATTAATAAATTTATCTAACTCGATTAAATATTCATCCTTATCACTAATACCAGGTACTAGCACATGACGAATCCAAACTGGCTTATTAATTTGCGAAAGATATTTTGCCATATCAAGTATGTTTTTATTTGATTTACCCGTTAATTCACAATGTTCTTCATCATTCATATGCTTAATATCTACTAATAATAAATCAGTATACTTCATTAATTCATTAAATTTACTAAAAAAAGGTTCTTCCCTTGTAAAATTAGCACCACTAGTATCAATACAAGTATTGACTCCTTCTTTTTTTGCTAATCTAAACAATTCAGTTACAAAATCTATCTGTAATAAAGGTTCACCACCACTAATCGTAATTCCCCCATTATCACTCCAATAACTTTTATATTTTAGAGCTTTATCCAAAGCTTCCTGAGGAGTCATTTCCATTGTTGGCTTTGCATTCGCCCATGTATCTGGATTATGACAAAATTTACAACGTAATGGACATCCATGAAGAAAGTAAATATAACGAATTCCTGGTCCATCTACTGAACCAAAACTCTCAATTGAATGCACTGCTCCAATAATATTATTATCCATATTATTCTCCATTTCACTTATTAATAATTATTTTATCCAATATATTATTTATTAAAACAGCCTCTTGTTAAAAGAGGCTGTTAGACTAGTTTTTAAAACTATATTACATTGCTTTATGACAAGTTCTTGAGATAACATCCATTTGTTGTTCACGAGTTAAATCAATAAACTTAACTGCATAACCAGATACACGAATTGTAAAGTTTGCATATTCTTCTTTTTCTGGATGTTCCATAGCATCAATTAATTTTTCAGTTCCAAATACATTTACATTTAAATGATGAGCTCCTTGATCAAAATATCCATCTAAAACTCTAGCTAGAGTATTTTTACGTTCATCATCATCATGACCTAAAGTATCAGGACTAATTGTTTGAGTATTAGAAATACCATCTAATGCCCATTCGTATGGTAATTTAGCAACAGAATTTAATGAAGCTAATAAACCAGATTGTTCAGCACCATAAGCTGGGTTAGCACCTGGTGATAATGGTTCACCAGCTTTACGTCCATCAGGTAATGAACCAGTAGCTTTACCATAAACAACGTTAGAAGTAATTGTTAAGATTGAAGTAGTTGGTTCTGAATCACGATAAGTGTGATGTTTTTTAATTTTTTCTAAGAAAGTTTGTAATAACCATACTGCAATATCATCTGCACGGTCATCATCATTACCATATTTAGGGAAATCACCTTCAGTTTCATAATCTACAACAATACCATTTTCATCACGAATTGTTTTAACTTTAGCATATTTAATAGCACTTAATGAATCTACTACATGAGAGAATCCAGCAATACCAGTAGCAAATGTACGTCTTACATCAGTATCAATTAAAGCCATTTCAGCTGCTTCATAATAGTATTTATCATGCATATATTGGATTAAGTTAAGTGTATTTACATAAATATCTGCTAACCAATCCATCATTTGATCATAACTTTTCATAACTTCATCATAATCTAAATATTCAGAAGTTATTGGACGATATTCTGGAGCTACTTGAACCTTAGTTTTTTCATCAATACCACCATTAATAGCATATAATAAACATTTAGCTAAGTTAGCACGTGCCCCAAAGAATTGCATTTCTTTACCAGTTTGTGTAGCAGAAACACAACAGCAGATTGAATAATCATCACCCCATACTGGACGCATTACACAATCGTTTTCATATTGTACAGAACTTGTATCAATTGAAATCTTAGAAGTATATTTCTTAAAGTTTTCTGGTAATCTAGAAGAATATAATACTGTTAAGTTTGGTTCTGGAGAAGGTCCCATATTTTCTAATGTGTGTAAGAAACGATAATCATTTTTTGTTACCATTGGACGTCCATCAGATCCAATACCAGCTACTTCTAATGTAGCCCAAACTGGGTCACCAGAGAATAATTGATTGTATGAAGGAATACGAGCAAATTTAACCATTCTACATTTCATAACAAAATGATCAATTAATTCTTGAGCTTCTTCTTCTGTAATAACTCCAGCTTCTAAGTCTCTTTCAATATAAATATCTAAGAATGTAGAAACACGTCCTACAGACATTGCAGCACCATTTTGAGTCTTAATAGCAGCTAAATACCCAAAGTATAACCATTGAACAGCTTCTTTAGCATTTTTAGCAGGACTTGAAATATCAAAGCCATATACTTCAGCCATTTTTTTCATACCATGTAATGCTCTAATTTGTTCAGCTAATTCTTCACGACGACGAATAATATCATCTTTCATAGATCCACTTCCACAAACAGATAAATCATGTTCCTTGAAAGCAATTAATTCATCAATACCATATAAAGCAACTCTACGATAATCCCCTACGATACGACCACGTCCATAAGTATCTGGTAATCCAGTAATAATTTTATTACGACGAGCAGCTCTAATTTCAGGTGTATATACATCGAAAACCCCTTGGTTATGAGTTTTATGATATTCAGTAAAAATTTTGTGTAATTCAGGATCTGGTGTATATCCATAAGTTTCACAAGCTTGTTCAGCCATTTTAATACCACCATAAGGCATAAATGCTCTTTTTAATGGTTTATCAGTTTGTAAACCTACAACAGCTTCTAAATCTTTTAGATCTTCATCAATATATCCAGGACCATAGGCAGTTAAACCAGAAACCACATGAGTTTCCATATCTAATACTCCACCTTTAGCACGTTCTTCTTTTTGAAGTTCTTGTAATTTTCCCCATAGCTTATTTGTAGCATCAGTTGGTTCAGCTAAAAATGATTCATCACCATAATATGGTTTATAGTTATTTTGGATAAAATCACGAACATTAATTTCTTCTTTCCAAAGTCTACCTTTAAAGCCATTCCATTGTTCTTTTTTTAACATGTCTTTTTTTTCCTCCTTGAAATTGTTTGACTGTTAGTTAAGCTTATACAAGGATTTAAATAATAATCCGATAGATTTGCAAGGGATATCATCAAGACTAATTATTCTTTCCGATTGTAAAGCATTTACATTTTAAGAATAACACACACTATTTTTTGGAAAATAACTTCATTTTCCTCTGTTATCCACGCTTGCATTATATTATATTTTGTTTTTACAATTCAAGTAATTTGCACCAAAAAAACAAATTATTTTCAACAAACTTCGTTTACCATATATTATATAATGCAACCCCATTAATGTAAGCTCTTACACAACAGGGTTTTTTATTTCATAATTCTTAATTAATCAAGATTTTAAATTATATATTTTATATAAAATCAATCAATTTAATAGTAGATTTTTTTTTTAATTTATTATATAGTATATTCTAAGTTGTCAGGAGGGAACATAATGAATTTAACATTCAACACAGATACTGATTTTGATCAAGTTAAAATGATTATAGGTGATATCATAAAAGATACCGCTAATGACTTTGATTTATTTCTTTCTACTAATTCAATCAAAAATTTATCTGTGCACCTAAGCATTGCAATTATTAGAATAAAATCAGATAACTACATTCCTTTAAGTAATGGTCAAATTACCTCATATAAACAAGAATACAGTTATCCATATGCCAAGATGCTATGTGATCGTCTTGCAAAAAAATTTGAAATTGATTTTCCTGAAGCAGAAATATCTTTAGTTTCAATGTATTTATCTAAAAATCAAAAACTAGATTTAGAGATTAACTCTGGATTTGATCTACTAGACGATAACATTTTTAAAATCATTAATGAAACAATGACTTGTATATATCAAAAATATCATAAAGATTATCGAAAAGATGATAAATTATTCATTGCTATCGGACTACATTTAGAACCCGCATTAGAACGATTAGCCAATAATCAAACAGTTGAAAATCCTTTAAAAGAAGAAATCATAAAACGCCACAAAGAAGAATTCAACTATAGCAAAATTCTAAATGACATAGTAAAAAAAGAAACAGATTTATCATTTAACAAAGATGAACTAGCGTTTATTGCTCTTCATTTTGTTGTAGCTAATAATCGAATTGAAAATTAAAAGTTATAACAATTAAAGGAGACTTCTTATTTTGTTGATTTATTTAACAAAATTTGAAATCTCCTATTTTTATTTACTCATAACCAGGTAAGAACTAATTAAAATCACTATAAATTTCTGTAGTTTCTCAGTTGAAAAACTATAGAAATTGAAGTAATTCCTAGTAATTTGTATATTATTAAAATTCATTAGACTTTCCTTAACACGATAAGAATATTAAATATGCACAACTAATTTGTTTTGTATTTTTTAACTAAATTATTTATCAGTTCTTCCATCATATTAAGTAAACTTTTCATCCTAAAAGAATATTAATAATCGCTTTTTCTACAACTCTTCATATAGAACAACTTAGTAATATATTAAATTCATTATACTATTCTCTTCTAATATAAATGAAAATATGCTTTATTATAAACTTTTTTTAGAAATAAAAAAGATTAAGATTTTTGGAGTAACTAAGCTACTTGTCTTAATCTTTTTATTTTGTCAATAACATTATGTTAATGTCATTGCATTAATAGTACGCTATATATCATTAAACCTTTCTTTTCTTATTTTCATAAAAGATAATTGATGCAACTACTAAACCACCTAATGAATACATCATATTTGTTGTATCTCCAGTTTTTACACTTACTGTTGTATCTCCTGGTTTTACTAGTGTACTAGTATCTACAGATGGTTTACTTGGATTTACTTCTAATCCTGATAATGCTTTTATTAAAGCTGACACTACAGTTTCTACTTCTTCTTTTGTTGCTTCTGGATTATTTAATACTACACTTGCTTTTTCTACCTCAACATCTACTGCCTTTAATGATGCTGCACTATAGTTTTGTCTGTTTAGCCCATTTGCCTTGTTGATTAAACCACTTAATAAATCTTTATTTGGTTTTAATCTTAAGTTTACAAATGCTCTTACTAATTCACTATATACTTCATCTACTTCTTCCTGCATTGCATTTTCGTTACCTAATACTTCATTTGCTTTTTCTAATACTGGTATCATTGCATTCCATGTTGACTCAATATATTTATCTGATTCTAAATCATTGATTTGATCTACTTGTTTTTGTAATAATTCTTTATTTCCTTTGTAGAATTCCAACATATGCATTACATTAGCTAAACGATCAAATGCATCATCTATTTCTTCTTGTGTTGCTCTTGCATTAGCATAAACAGTTTGACCATTTGCTAATGCTGCATTAAATTCTTCTACTACTGCTGGTACTACATTTTCTAAACTTGCATTTTCTGCCATTTCAATAGCAATTTGTAATGCTATCTTATTTGTTTCAACAACAATGTTGAATACAGGATAATTATTTACACCATTTGTCCATGAATAATATCCATCCTGAACATTATTATTTAAATTATTTAATAATGTTCCATTTGTAAATTCATCTAAATTCAATGAAATAAAATCATCTAAATTATTTGTATTTCCAAGAGCATTTTTATTATTTTCATAATAAATATTACGATATGTAACCTTGTAATTTTCACCAGCAACAGATTCATCATATCCAGCTATAACTCCACCAAATCTAGGGATTGTTACATCAGCTTTACTATAACAATTTTCAATGATAGTTGCAGTAGATGGATCAATACTACGATTAGCCGCACCAACTAAACCACCTGCTGTTTCCACTGTTCCTGTTATCTTAGCCAATGCATAACAATTATTCATCGTTGAATTATTAAACATTCCTACTATACCGCCAACATCATTAGCTCCACTAACTACTGCTTCAACACCACAATTTATAATTGTCGCATACATAGTTCGTCCAACTAAAGCCCCAACTCTAGTTCTACCTGTTATATTAGCATTTTTAAGTTCGATATTTTTGATTGTTCCTTGTTCTAATAAACCAATTAAACCAACATTTTCTCCTTGAGGCTGATTGATTGTTAAATTAGTAATAGTATGACCATCACCATCAAAAACACCTCTAAATACTGCAGCTGGAATATATTTATAGTCCTGCATATCCAAATCATTAGTTAATTTAAAATGTGCTTGTGTTTTTTCACCACTATTAATTTCATTAGCAAATAATAATAATTCTTTTTCAGAACTAATTAAATATGGATTTTCAACAGTTCCTTCACCTTCAAATTCATAATTTGATGATGAAGTAAGATTTTGATTATATTTATTACCAATAACCAAATTATCCAAATAACCATCTATACCATTAAACATATTGCTAGTTGGTAAATATGATGTCATTGAATGAGCTGGCACACTAGCTGGTCCTACAATCAATGTTGGACTGTAAATAGCACCATCAACTTTTAACAATGTTGTGGCATTAGCACCATGAACATAAGTACTAGTTAGAGTAATATTTAACCATTGATCAACTGGTAAAATAAGATCATATGTATAAATATATTTACCAACTTTAAAACTTAAACCATGATTCTGATAATTCAAATAGAATGTACAATAGTCATCACTAAATAATATTGCATCATTATTTTGAGTTCCATTCAAATATAAATCAAAGTTTACAGTATATGGATATCCTACCCCTGCAAAAGGTAAAGAAAGATTACTTTGTGGTTTAAGTTGTAAAACTTTTCCATTAAAATATTCTTCATTCATTACTGTGAGTACAGCTTCTTCAACAGTTGCATCATAACCATTTTCCTGATCATTAATTTTTTGAGCTGCCATTTCTTCAAAATCATATTTAGCAATAATATTCGAATCAGTAGCCACATATTTTCTTGGATTAGCATCAGGTGCAAAATCACCAACTTGTTCAAATGCCTTAACAAAGTCTGAGCCATTATCAAAACGATCATCATCACCATACCAGCTCTTTTCACTAATCACGCCAATATAAGATAAAACTAAATCCAAAACATCAAAATCATTTGCCCATGAACGATCATTCCAATTACAGAAAAGAGTTCCTAAAATTTGTGGATTTCCACGTAATAAATCATATTGAGCATAATAATTGCGAGAAGCAATATAAGTTGGATTTGCAATTCTATGAGTATCAAAATCACTACATCCCTGCCAAGTATTGTAAAAAGTTTCCATATCAACATATCCATTATGTAAACCATTACCATTCCCTGGAATTAGATACATACTATTAGAAGTCGAATTAACAATCTCAAATCCATCTGCCAATGCCTGCTCAACCCTTTGATCAGCAGAATCCCAAATTTGATTTACAACATTTTTAGAATCTATTTCCTCAGTTCCATAATAAACTGAAAGATTTCCCCAAAAATAAACCTTATCAATATTATCTTTAGATAAACAATATTGTGCTAAATCATTAATATAACGACGCATATTTTCATTTGTATTAGATGATTCATCAGTTCCAATATGTACTGCAGCATTCTGGAATACAGGATCTTCTCCATCTAAAAATTCATCAAAAACACTGCCAATTAAATTTAAACATTCATCATAATGATTATTTAAATCAAAATTTGAACCATTAACAATTTCAGGATTAATTAAATTAAAAATTGTTGCATGACCTGGAGAATCAATTTCAGTAATAACATTAACACCAAATTGTTTTAAATTCTTTTGCATTTGTCGATAATCATCCTGTGACCAAACATAATTACCATTTTCTAAATTATATGTATTTAAAGCTGGATACTTCTTACTCTCAACTACAAATGAAGAACTATACTCTCCCCCGAGTCCACTGTCTTCATTAATATGAAGATGGAAAGTATTCATTTTAAACCAAGCCATATATTTACCCATTTCCTCAATGTAGTCTAAGTCAAAATAACGTCTTGCTACATCAAGCATTCCACCACGTACAGCATATTGTGGATAATCACGAATAATTCCCATTGGAATCGTATCATGATTTTTATCTTGATACAAAATTTGAGCAATAGAAACACTACCATAAAGCATTCCTATGTCATTAGGTGCATTAATAATAACCTGATCCCCAATATTAATATAATATCCTTCCTCTTTTAATTCATTTAACTTATCAGGAGCATAATTAATAACAATATCGCCACTTTTCGCAAGATCATCACTTACTTCTAAATTTACACCTATCATCTCATTTAAATACATTTGCAACATCTCAGCACTTGTTTTAGCCCTTTGATCTTGATAAATAATTCGAGCATCTTTTTCAAGTTTAAAATTACCATTTAAACCATACCATTCACGAAGTCCTGGGACAACATTAGGCATTTCATTAGTACCTGCATCACTATATTTACCATCAATAGTAATTGTGATATTACGATCTAATTGACAAACTATTTCATTATCTTGGGTATCAAGAATATTATAAATTAAATATACTTTTTGTTTTGTCAACGGCTGATAAATTTGACCATTTAAATCAATAACCTGTTGATTACTTGAACCAAATAATACTGCTTGATAACGTCCATCATCTGATGCTGGTAAAACTATTTTACCATCTTTAATCTCTGGATTATTTTCAATACCTGCCATAAATTTTTCTAAATTATTAGCATCATCGAAAATAGTTAATCTAGCTAGATTATCTGCTCCTAATTTCCATTCACTATAACCATCTTGTCGAGATTGATTTAAAACATCAACAAAAGATTGTTTCATCATATCAGCTTTTTTCATTCCTATAATTGTTGATACAGGAATAAGATTTCCAATTGCAACATTAGGTAAGTTTTCCTGATTATAATAAACATGACTATAATTCGCAAAATAATCATCTTGTTCAATATATCCAGCAATTTTACCTGAATAAGTACCCCAATGAACCCGTCCTAAATTATAAGAATTAATTATATTTGTTTCTATAGTCGGATTAAGACTGCGACAAACAGAACCTGCTAAACCACCTAATGATTTAGAACCACTAACAATACCTTTATTATAACTATTTAAAAGATCTGAATTATTCAACATTCCAACTATTCCGCCAACATCCTCAAATCCTTTTACTGTTGCATTATTATAACAATTTAAAATCATTGCCTGCATGCTTCGCCCTATTAATGCTCCAACTTTGTTACCAGCTTCTACTTTACCACTATCAATTCCGAAGTTTTTAATTTTTCCTCTTTCAACCTGATGGAAAAAACCAATATTTTGTCCACCTGCTACTTTAATATTGAGGTTTTTAACAACATGTCCATCTCCATCAAAAGTACCTTTAAAAGGAATCACAGAACTAAGTCCATTAAAATCAATTCCTTTTAAATCCAAATTTGCATTCAATTGATAATAAGCCGAAGCAAATTCAGCTGATAAATCAACAACTCGCTCCATTTCCTTTAAATCAGCAACTGTTTTAATCAAATATGGATCACTTTCACTACCATTACCAATCAAAGATGTTTTAATAAATACTTTTCCTCTAAATCCAGGATATCCTGTATTATCTTCAAGCCAAGTACAATAATCAGAATCTAAATTAAGATTTAATTTCACAATTAAATCACCATTACTAAATTCCTCTATACTAATAGGATTTAATCCTTCACGATTATTATTATTTCCTATTCCTGTTTGACTTTGATCATAATATAGATTGCTCATTGTAGTTTGATAATCCTTACCATGAACACCTTCATCATATCCAACAACTGCACCAATATGCTGGCTTCCAACAACACTAGCACGACTATAACAATTATCTAAAACTGTTGAGGTAGCAGGATCAATACTACGATTAGCTCCACCAACAATTCCTCCAACTGTTACTTCACCACTAATATTCCCCCATACATAACAGTTAGCTATTGTTGAATTATTAAACATTCCAACTATTCCACCAACATCATTTGTTCCACTTACATCTGCTTTTGAATAACAATTAATAATATTGGCATACATAGTTCTACCTACAAGTGCTCCAGTATGATTACCACCTATAATCGTACCGCTTTCAATTCCAAGATTTTTAATCGTTCCACCATTTAAAAAACCTATTAACCCTGTATTTTCTATTGATGGTGTATTAATATTAAGATTTAAAATATAATGCTGATCCCCATCAAAAACACCTGTAAAACGTGTAATTGGATTAAAATCAATTCCACTCATATCAAGATCAGTTGTCAGTTTATAATATGCACTCTCATATGTTGTATCATTATTAATAATTTCTGACATTAAATTTAAATCATCTACACTTCTAATCAAATAAGGTATATTTTTAGTTCCGCTACCAATCAATCCACATTCTGACATACCATCATCAAACTCAGGATACCCAATTGCCCCCTTTACCCAAGAAGTGTAACCATCTTCACTATTACTATTTAGGTTTTCTAATAAACTCCCATCTTGAAAAGATGCTAATTCTACCCCATTAACTCCACTACGACCTTCATTATTTCCAACTCCAACTACTGAGCCATCATAATAAATATTAGCCATTGTAATCTCATATCTTGACCCTGCTGTACTTTCATCATAACCAATCGCACTTCCAACATATTGACCACCTGCTACATTAGCTAAACTATAACAGTTCTTTAAAATTGTTGAGGTCGCAGGATCAATACTACGATTAGCCCCACCAACAATTCCTCCAACCGTTACACCACTACCATTTATATTCCCCCATACATAACAGTTAGCTATTGTTGAATTATTAAACATTCCAACTATTCCACCAACATCATTTGTTCCACTTACATCTGCTTTTGAATAACAATTGATAATATTGGCATACATAGTTCTACCTGCAAGTGCTCCAGTTCTACTGCCCCCTTGAACAAAACCACTTTCAATTCCCAAATTTTTTACAGTTCCTCCATTTAAAAAACTAATTAGTCCAACTTGATCTTTATCGCTATCAATCTTTAAATTAAAAATTACATGCCCATTACCATCAAGGACTCCAGAAAAACTATTCTTACTTCCAATTGGGGTAAAGTCAACCTCCTCCATATCAATATCTGTCATCACCTTGTAGTAAGCATTAGCATAACCATCTACACTATCTACAAGTAAAGACATTTTAATCAAATCTTCTTTTGAATTAATTAAATATGGATTATCAACAACTCCACCACCTGCAAAATCCCCATCTTCTCCATGAACAAAATTAACTGTCAAAGATGCAAATATAACGAATGTACACAAAATAAATTTTAAAATCCTTTTCATATCCATCCTCCTTTCATACATCCGTTAAAACTAAATCCCCCTATCTTTTAAATCTATTATTAATCAGTAAAATACTGTTAATAATCTAAATATATTAAAAGGCAAGACTAAAACATTTCTGTTTTAAGTCTTGCCTACTTAAAGTAACAACCTTATACAATTCAAGTATAACTCTTGTATAAAAGTTTGTCTATATTTATAGTAAAAATTTAATTTTAATTATTAATCTTCTTTTCTTCTTAATAAACTTAGTCCAGCTAAACTTAACATTGATAAGCTTGCAAAAATTCCAAGTAAACCATTATCTCCAGTTTTTATACTTGTTGTATCTCCTGGTTTTACTGGTGTACTAGTATCTACTGTATTTCCTGGTTTTGCTACTAATCCTTC